>QQRW01000004.1 GCA_003602605.1 Candidatus Poseidoniales archaeon
AAGTGGAGACGGGCTGCGTGAATTGTTGGGGAAAGGATTCCCAATGCAATTGCGAACAGTTGAATGAAGAGGAAGAGAATGAGACAGAAGAGTCCTACGAGGATGCCCGAAAGTCCACCACTGGAGAAGGCGTCAACCATTGGTTCAAAGCCCATAGTAATGGACACTTCTGCTATCTTGACACCGGCCACGCCGACACCCATTATTCGCAGGTAGGAAAGGGTGTTCGCAAGCAGCCCGAAGGTTTCGATTGGGCCCATGATGATACCACCTGCCCAACCGAATTTCTCGTAAATAGCCAATCCAATGATGAGGCTAATGAGACCAATGAAGAGCAAAGCAGTCCAAATTTGGAACTCGAACAAATCGTTGTACCCCGATATCATGTTTCGGCCTTGCATGAAGCCGCCAGTAAGAATCAGAAGCCAAGAGCCTTTCTCGAAGTATGCCGCTGCTGCGCCATGCGCCTTGAAGACGTTCAAGAGGCCAAGGGTGTAGCCAACAAAGATGTGTGCTGCACCAAGATAGATGGAGAGTATCACATATTCTTGCAACCCGTGACCGGCTGAAGCACGGTGGAAAGGCATGTGAAGACCACCCAGGTTAAGCACATCAGCGATTGCGCCTGGCACGTGGATGTTGTGGTACGTCCAATCATAAAAGGCGTAGAAAGGTGAATCTTTACCCATTTGGCCTGTTTCATCCCAAACAAACCCGAAGCCTTCTGCAAAAATAATGCCCCAAACGACACATGATACGCCCATCCAACGAAGAATGGTCAGACCTTTTTGAGCCAGCGGGTCAGCAGCGAATGCCTTCGAACCGAGCCAGTAAGAGAGTGCGAGCAGGACGAGTCCATATCCCCAGTCGCCCAAAATCATACCGTAAACAAGCGGGAAGGTCATCATGATGAGCATGGAGGGGTCGAATGTGCCGTACTTTGGACGTCCAACCAAGTCAACCATCAGTTCGAACGGTTCAGTGATTGAGCCATTCGAGAATTGGATAGGTGGTTCAACATCGTGGCTTCCATCGTCATGGGAAGGCGTGTTACGGATACGTGTGAGTGCAATGTCAAGTTCAGGGAGGTTGATTTTGCCATCACCATCGAGGTCGACCGCAGATACGAGTTTACCCATCTCCCAAGGCGGAAGGTTCGCTATGTTAGCGTTCTTCAATGCTGTTTGAAACTCGTAGCAGTCGATAAGGCCAGAATCATCCAAATCAATAGCGTTGAAAAATTGGAATACGGTTTGATCGGACTTGGTAAGATAGTTTGAGAGCATCAAAAGTTCTTCTGGGACTGAAGGACCGTGATCTTCGTGATCGTCATGGTGGTGATGCCCTCCCTCGTATGCTTCGACCGTAACGTGAGATGCAACCTTCGACAATTCTGCTTCGACCATGGACGCTTGAGATGTTGGGACCCATCCATCGAGAGCGAAAGCTTGGTTGCTGACTGCGACCAATGTTGGCGCAGTAAACACAGCAGCCTCACGTGCAAGGTATTCTTTAGCGGCCACGAGGTTGCGACCGTTTCGAATCGTCCATGCATCAAGAGCCGATTGAGCGTCGGTAATTTTTGATTCGAGTTGCTTTATTTCTTCGAGCAGTTTATTAGATTTTTCAGCGGGTGAACCCTCGCCTGCCGGTATTTGAACAGGTTTAGAACCGAGTTCAGCAAGACAGATTTGGACTTCTGCAGAATGTTTTGAGCGGCATGCAACAGCGATCAAACCACCTGCAGCATGAAGTTCAATCTCATCACGAATGTCTGCAAACGCTTCATTCGCCTTTGAGGAGCGACGAACTTCACCTACGAAGACTTCGAGATCACCGTACCCAGCCATCAATTCGAGAGGAATATCCAGCGGTGCAAGGCGGTGCAAGAGTTGTTGTTGCTCTTTCGAGGATGAAATCTTAGCTTCAGAATCACGAATGATGTCGATGTAACCAAGAGCAGCAGTAACCTTCTCTTCAAACCCGTCGACCATCTTTGATGCGTCTTTGCGAGACATTGGACCGTCGGAGTTGACGGCTTGAACTGCGGAAGAGACGGCCTGAACTTTGACCAGGAGGTTGCTTATTGCGTTTGCTTCATCCGAGTCCATTGACGAACCGACGCCAATACCGTCTTCAAAACGGCCGTATTCTTCGATGTGAACGCATGAAAGATCGGTGCAGAGACGCAGGATTTCCTCTATTTTCTCTACAGGAGCCGCTACTGTAAGACGAGACATGTCGGTAGTAGCAAACATTGGAAACGCCTCACTGTGATGTTACGGAGTCAAGTAAAATCTTGAGCGCCTTTTCTTTTCGGCTGGATGCAGACGATTCGATGCCTTCAACAACAGACGCGCCTTCTTTGAGAACAGCATCTGCTTCTTTTCCGGCTTTCGAGCGAGCAGCATCTAGCGTGGCTTGAGTTTCGCTCACTGAGTCTTCAGTAGCACTCGAAACAATCGCAGCAGCCTCACGACGGGCATCGGCGGTGATTTTGCTGGACTCAGTTTGAGCAGAGGAAAGTCGCTTTTCAGCGGACTGCTCTGCCTCTTTGATTTTTCGGAGAACATCTTTCATACCCAAGTAAATCACCAGTGTTCCGCCGAATGTACTGAGGTTTATGAGGGTAATGGGCGTTGAGAACGGAGAATAAGACGCAGAAATGGGTCAGTCTGCCTTAGGTTTGGTCGCTCGAAATCGACTGGACATCAAGAATGGCAACAAAAGTCGACCTTGCACATCATCAAAACCGACTTCTTTCATCATGGCACGGTAATATCCATTGGTTCCGTATTGAGTGTATGTGTTGGCAAGACCTTTCCATGGATGATTCTTTTTCCGGGTTACATATCGAGCAATCCACTGTACGACTGTCGCCATCCATATTCGGCCGCCGAGACCGTGGAACCAATTGGCTTTCCCAGCATCACAAATTACGAGTCTACCACCGGGTTTCAAAACACGGTAAATCTCGCTCAGCCCCTTTTTTTTATCCTGAAAATCACGGAAAGAGAACAAACAGAAAACCATGTCAAACGTGTTATCTTCAAGCGGAATTGATTCCGCAATGGCTTCGACGTAAACCGCCGGCGACTCTCCTCTCGACTGTCGTGCAGAGTCAACCCTCTTCTTAGCTACTTTGAGCATCTCTGCAGAAGGATCAAGACACGTCACATCCAACCCCACAAGATCTTCCGCAAAGGAGCCTGGCCCGCATCCGACTTCGAGAACTTTCATACCCGGAGTAGCGTGGTTACGTACATTACGCCTCCATCTTTTGTCTTGACCGAAAGTCATTAACCGATTCACTCGGTCATAATTTGGAATAGTTTCTTCAAGTTGTAACTCAAGTTTCTCCCATGCATCAATATCGATGCCGGAAGGATCGTAACCACCTGTAGCCGAACGGTCGCCCATGGGCATTGCTCACGCCCGACCTCTTTGGATATGTCGCCCAAAACAAACCGCCATGGTGGCCACAAAGTGGCCGGAAAACAGCCCTCAAGCGATACGTTCGACGGTTTCCGGAGTAATTCCTTCCTCTGGAGTTACACGGAAAACAAGAATCTTAAGATTCTCTGGAGCGTTTCGGAATTTTGAGACAATCATCGAGGTTTCAAAGTCAGTACCGATGGTTCGAACTTGGAACGAGAGAACCATGTCTGCAATCGAAGCAAGTTCCTGTTTGACCGTGGGGTCAAGACCGTTGGTGGAGACCGAGATTAGAAGGAGTCCTCGATTCAACTGAGCATGCGCTTGAAGCATACGTACCATCGCAACGACTCGAGAAGGGTCTTCACGTTGTAAGAAGAAATCCAGACTGTCAATAACTGCTCTAAAGTAAGGACCAAGGGCCATAACTTCGTTCGTGACTTCGGTCAAGTAATCCTGTGTGTTATCGTCAACGAAACGGGTTTGAGCAAGACGACGGATATCGTCAAGACGGAAACCTTCGAGCCGATATCGACTTGCAAGCAACTCTCTTTCAAGGACGGTTGTGTTGTATTCTTCGCCAATCGTACGGACACTGATGTCAAGCGGCCAATCGTACTTCTGGAAAATACGAATGATTTCTTGTTGACCTTCATTGGTCGAAATGTAAAGTGTATTTTCCGCTTCTTCGGCAGGAGAAGTGAATTGCTTTGCAAACAATTCACTACCTGACCCGGTATCTGTGAAAGCAACCATCATGAACCCGCGCGGAACTCCACCGTGCATTTCATTATCGAACTTTGGCACTCCAAAAGAGCCTACTTTACCGAAGAACTCTTCATCCTCAGGATCGAATTCAATTTTTCTTATCATAACAATAACCTCAGTTGATGAGAACTTGACCTCTGTCGATTAAATCTGTGCAATATAAGTCGAGGTTAGCGAGAACAAGTGGGGGCGTTTGGTCTGGAACATTTAGGATCACAGACAAAACTTCTCTCTGCCGGAAAGTGTTAATGAAAGTGTGAAGGTATTCGGCAAGCATTCGATCATCGTTGTAGATTGCGAGGGCATTGACACTGTCCAAGAATACAAAGTTACGAGCTGCAGTTGTCATTCGCAAAATGTACAATGTTCTCAAGAGGACAGACTCAAGCATAATTGGGCTGTCAACAAAGTGGATGTTGGTGTAAGCAACATCGGTTCCTCCAAGGATGCCTGAGGACACCAAATCAACAAACTGGATTCGAGAAATATCTTCGTCAGTAAGTCCAATTGCCTTGAATTCTTCAATACGTTCTGCTGCTCCAACGCTGGCGCAAATGTATACGCCACCCATTTCAAACATTTGCATGAGGGGGATGAGAGTGCTTGCTGTGACATTGAAAGCGTTTGAATTACCACAGCGAACCTGAATCGAACTGTTGAGGCTAACATCCTGAGCCAGTTGCTCTGCAATGCGGTCATCGAGTACGAGATTCGAGTACATTATCATCCACCTACCTTGTTGGTTTTATCGTGTTGAGCGCCCCACTTGAGCATTGGAGTAAGCATAACTCCGAGAGGAGTAAGTTCGATGGCGTGTTTCGCTCGGCTGTGAGAGGTACCTCGCATCTTCACTACCTGGAGGAAACGTAGGAGGTGACCCATGCGTTCGACATCGCCCATGACAATGATTCCGTCAGCAATTGCCTCTTCCACGCCGAAGGAAGACCAGTGAGCATTCTCGGTGGCAGATGTGATTTCTGAAATGAGAATAGTTGTGCAACCAAGTGAGGCAAGCTTTTTTCCAAGAGTGAAGAGGAAGTCACGAATTAATTGCTCGGATTTAATCTTGTAACAAAGTGTGGTCACCGAATCAATCACAAGCCGTGTAGCACCGATTTCGTGAACAATGTTGATGATCGCTTTAATCAGAGCGTGAACATCGTCAAGGTCGAAAGATGCTTTATCAAGACCGAGCCAAGAATACAACACATCCATGTCGAATACATTGATTTTGCCAGAATCGACCATTTTCATGTCGAAAAAAGCGTATTGGCGGATATTCTCAAGGAGTTTAATGGAAGGTTCGGTTGCAGTAAAGTGTGCACATGATTCAGGAAACTTTGCAAGAGCACCACGTACGAGGAACTCCATGGCAAGTGTGGTCTTTCCCGAGCCACAAGTACCAGCAGCGAGAACGGTTGAGCCGTGAGGGATGCCACCCCGAAGGATTTCGTCCAAGCCGTGAATACCCGTAATACAGCGGTCACGGGTGTAATTAGAGGTTGACTGCATGGGATTCAACACACACCAGTGGCTTTGGGTTCATGAAGCATCCGCTGATTAGCGCTCAAATAAGCACTGGATATCACAAACTTGAGATTATCCCTGGAGTGGGTGAAGTCTGAACTGCCCAAGAGGCTTGAGTACCGTTGAAAGTTGCCTCAATTGATTGGCCTAAAGAGGTGAATAAGCCGTCCTCACCGCCCCACTGAACGGTCATTACATCATACGGTCTTGCTTGATCAAGTTGGGTGTAACGCAGGGAAAGTACGCCTTTTCCGTCATTGAGCAGGTTAAGTGACCCAACTCCGAGGAACGATTCCTGTGATAAATCAATAATCTGCGAAGCACCATCGCTGGATTGTGAGGTTTCATCTCCAGTAAAGAGGACGGTCGAATGCCCAGAAATAACGCCCTCTTGGAACAACAGATTCGACCCACCATCAGCGGAGGTGTGATTCAAGGACCACCCTCGCAAAGAAAGGGCGAAGTCATTCGGATTATAGATTTCAATCCATTCAGGTCCAAGGGATATTGGCCGTAGCATAACTTCACTCAGATAGAGGTCGTTGTCTTTTTGACCTCCTCGATGAACTTCAAGAACGACACGAATGATTTCTCCGTTTTGTGAGAATTGACGGTTGGCAGAAGAAGAAGCGGTAGCCGTAGATCGTTCTGTACCTCCGGAAAACAAATCTACGCCAACACGAGAAGCGTTGTCAGAATCAATCACGGAAATAGACAAATAAAGCGAAAAACCAACATCCAATCCAAGCCCCAACGCCATGTTTTCTTCGGACACATTGCGTAAAGCTTCGATGCGTTGTTCATCTAATATGCCATCTCGAACAAGACCGGTCTGCACGCGCCCGTTGTCCAATGATACGGCATCGAATAAATGCCATTCAGATGTCGAATTGTTGAAGTCAAGACTGTCCAAGCCCATAGGGACAAACCATCCACCGTCTGAAGTCAAACGGTCCATACCTTGCACAGCAGCGCGGTCTATCCGGTCTACATCAGGGTCATTCGAACCCATTTGGAGTTGTGCCAGTGAAAGGAAAGCGGTAAGAATCATGAGAAACAACGCAAATGCTGAAAGAAATTCAATCACTGCTGTGAGAGCATTGTTGTCTCTTTCAAGAGAGCAAACCTCCACACCGCGCATGAAGTTGCTACTGTTCGGCGATTGAAGAGGTTGCCGCATGGAGTATATGCAAATCATCGAATTTTCGCGCCTATGCCCCCTTCGGGGGCGATGAGTCTTTGAAGCCCCGCTGTGAGGCACCTGTCAATGTCGCGCCGTGCAGTACGTGAATCTGGCCGTAAAAGCGGGAGTGTCTGCTTTGTACTTCTCCTCCTTTTGGCATCGCTCACTGGCCTCATTTCACTGCCTAGTGCTTCAGCCAATGAAAGTGGTGACCTCGCACTCATCGCCACGAATTCTCCCGTCGAAGACTCGTGGAGTTCTTCTTGGGAGAACTTATACTTCAACGTCACCATAGCCAACGAAGGATTGCAAGCAATCGCAAGTAGAGAACTTTGGTGGTATGCATGCGAAGGCGAAGTTGACGTTACAAGTTGTAAATCGAATTATGATGAACGTGGTAGCTTTTCCCTCCCGACCGTTTACTCTGGAACCACTTTAGATTATGAATCATCAAACGCATGGAATCCGTCAGGAGATGAAGGCATATTCACAATCGTCTACGCTTTTTCACTCAATGATCAAGACCCCTCAGATGATGATTTAATGTTTAGAATCAACCTCACTCGTTCGTTTGTTGACCTCAACGTTGATTCCAACTATGACCCCATTACCACCTTACCTAACCTTGGATTCGATGGAGCACAGGCCATCCTAAACACTGGAACGGACTACACCATGAACGCAAAAGGCACCGTCACGGCGTGTGGTACATGCAACTTCGTTGCCGACATTGGATGGCAACTCTGGTCCAGTGACGGCGTTATTCTGATTTCCGAATCTTCAAACAGTGTTACGAATCTTCCTTCGTGGGGAGGGGCGTCCCCCTTCACACAGGCCATGCCGGCACTCAACCACGATGACGAAGGTACTTTCCTTTTGAAGTGGGGGCTGCTTGGTAGCTCTGGAACCCCATACGGGGATTTGGAGCCATCAAATGATCTCTCCGAACTCGTTGTCGTTTTTGACAACACAATTGATCTTCAAGCAACTTCAATGATTCCAGGTCACGACTCAACTTCAATGAATTACTACTACGGAGAGGAGATGGTGGAAACGGTAATCACCAACAACGGCTATGTCAGCATCTCATCTACGAACGTCATGTTCCAAGTTTACGATCAACTCGGTGAACTTGAAGATGAATCCCAATGTCCGATAAACGATTTCCACCCAGGGCAAGAGCAAACTTGCATGTTCGACATTACCTTGGTAGGAGAGGACAAAATAATCTCCATCAGCATACCCTCTGTATTTGCAGAAGGCTCAGATTCAACGCCTGGTGACAACAGTTTGACCGAAACAACGGATTTCATCCTCGGCAGTATTGACGCTACCATCAGCCAAAGTAACTCCCAAGGCATTTACACAACTGGCGACCAGATTATCATGGTTGCTCGAACCAGCGATACCGCTGCCGCACCTCTCAACTACTCCTGGTTTAAAGCAGGTATTATCGAAATTGGATTCGGTAACGTCTTGAACGTATCTGGTTCAGTTCTCGGACTCGGTGACCATACCGTAACCCTACGCGTCACGGACGCCTTTGGAAATCTTGAATCCGCTCACGTCGATGTCACTCTGTTCAACTATGTCTCGCTCGACAACGGCGACCTGTTTACGGGAGAAGCCGTTACACGCACACTTTCATACTTCGAACATGATTCAATTTTACCTGTTCTGGGGACACAATACGGCATTGGAGAAGGTAGGGAACCCCTGCTCTTGCTCTCGTTCAATATATTGTCAGTCGCAGACGATTCCGACAACACCGGGCTCGACAGAATGAACATACACCTCAACACATCAAACATCCTTCCAAGCAACATCCCGCTGGAGACTGTTGAATTGAGATACCTTCCGACCCTTGAGGACAATATCTGGACCTACCTTGACGAATACACGAAGAACCTCGACAACTCGTTCGACGTAACTCTGTATGGTAACGGTGTATTGATGGTCATTGGCGTCTCACCGCCAGCAAATATATCCAGTGGTCCAATGGACTACAAACAACTCCAAGCCGGAAGTATTGAACTGAACTGGGCACCTGAAGGCGATGTAAACAACCCGTATGTTGGGTCTTGGAACATCTACAAACTTACTGTATCAAACAGTGCAGGCACAATTTTCCCAAGTCCGTACCCTGATTTCAATTCCATAGTTTGGGAACAACTTACTTCTACAACGATGGTGGCCTCACTCCCAACTAGCATGGATAGCTGGGTCGACCCAAACCCCCTCGAAGATGGTGTCTGTGCGTCTTATGCCATCATTCCTGCTGACCGGGAAGGTTCTCCAGATTTCCTTCACATCGGAGTTTCTCGTGACGACTCTGGGCAACCTGTAGCATTCTGTGGCGATGCTGTTGCTCCAGACAAAGTCGTCACGAACTTAAAAATCACATCATCATTCACAAACGACACGGACTGCTACAAAATCATGAACGACTGGTCAATGTGTTATGATGTCAACATGTCTTGGACATGGCCAGAGCATGAAGCAAATGGTAACGTAACTTGGAACCTCTACCGTACCGATCAAAGGCCAAATGAAATCGACATCACCTTCTTATCTCCAATTCAAGAAGGTTTGACGGGTATTCCCGGAGAAAAGGGGTACTACAATCAAAGCGGCATCTCTGATGATAACATACGACCATACCGAACTTTCTACTACATATTGGCTCCAGTCGACTCGGTTGGAAACCAACTGAACGAAGCAAACTATCCTACGAACTCAATCCGTGTGACCATCGAAGATGAATGGTGGGACTACAATCAACACCTCATTCCTGAACCTGAGCCTGAACCTGAGCCGCCGTTGGGCGTAGAATGGCTTGGAACACTAACCGATTACATGGGAGTCCAAGAATTCCAATTGACTGGTGCTGCAGCGCTTCTTACCCTTGTTACGAGTATGATTTTCTTACCTCTTATCATCAAGAAAAGAAAGAGATTGGCAAGAGTGATGAAGGCCCGTAGAAACCGAGCAGACTCACGTCTGACTGCACAGGATCTTGAAGACTTCTTCGACTGACGAATGTGGCGCGGCAGGGGAGATTCGAACTCCCGAGGTGAGACACCACTGGATTAGCAATCCAGCGCAATGGCCAGGCTATGCGACTGCCGCAGTAACTCGGCGACCGTCGAAGCAGTCATGAACATGACGGTGGACTCCGCACTCCAGAACATTGCAGAAACGTACCACTCAAGCCAATGGACCAAGGAATCCGAGCCATGTAGGTGGGACGATGCATACGGCCACGAGAGCGACATGCATCCAACCAAGATAATACAGCGAACGGAAAAAGGACTTGGCAGCCTTAGGCATTCTCCCATTTTCATCAAGTTTTTCCAATGGGTCAATGTCCCATACGGATTTAGCATACCAAATTGTGAGACCGCCAGCTAAGAATGCCCAGAGCAGTGGCAAGCCGCTTTCAGGCCAAAATATTGGCACTAGACCAAGGAGAAGAAGAAGAACGCAGTAAACCTTCGATTCCAAAACCGTTCTTTCAGGACCCTTCACCTCGTTCAGCATGGGAATGTTCACGTTGCCATATTCGCCTGAACGGTACAGTGCAAGTGCCCAGAAATGTGGTGGAGTCCAAAGAAAAATGAGCATAAAAAAAACCCACGGGATAGGTGAGCCGAGGTCAAACGGATTGACAGAGTCAATTGACGAGGATGCCGCTGCAGCCCACCCAATCAAAGGAGGCGTGGCGCCAGCAATCCCGCCGATGACAATATTCTGCGATGTCCGGCGTTTCAACCACATGGAATAAACGAGGACATAGAAAGCAACCGAGAAAAACGACCAAAACGCTGCCTTCCAATGTACGAGGAAAAACAAAGATGAACCAAGAACAGCAATCAACAGGCCAAACACGAGTGCGCCACGAGCAGAGATATGTCCTTGGGGCACAGGCCTGTTCTTGGTCCGACGCATGTGGGGGTCAATATCCGCATCGTACCACATATTGATCGAATTGGAACCCCCAGCAGACAACGTACCAGCAACGACGGTCAAAGCAACTGTGTATACGGTATCCGCCCAAGAACGTTTGACATCCAAGAGCCCATGTCGCGCAAGCAAGTCATGAACGAATATTGCACAAACGGCTGTCACTTGGAGCAAAACGATGACTCGAAGTTTCATCAGTCGAATGAAAACCGCAGGCCATCCCGGATGAGGTAAAGACTCCTCAACAGGTAGCTCGTCCAAATTCATTCCTCCTCATGTGACGAGGGATCACTCGATAGTCGCATAAAGAACGAGGCGGATACGGCGACCAAGAAACAGCAAACGCCGAACACGAGATGCAATAATGAGACCCACTCAGGAAACTGTTCCATGTCCGCAAGTACGATGTAAGAGCCACCTACAAGTACATTGAGAATCCATAGGCCGGCTGCGAAGTCGGTTATTCGACCAATGGCAGGCGTAACCTCGTTTTCTCGTGAGTCTGAGCGAAGTCGGGCAGAGCCTGATACCAACACCAGACCAACCAGAACTGCACCAAATCTGTGAATCATCTGAATGATGACACCGGGCCCGTCGAACGAAGGTAAGAGTGAACCATTACACTTCGGCCATCCATTGGGGAATCCAACCGAACAACCCTGATTGTATTGCCCACCCGCTGTTGAGGAAACCCATGCACCAAGGATGAGGAGTGTGAAGACTGCGCCAACCATCGAATCAACTCGGGTTTTGTTAGCAGCCACGAATTCTGGATTCATCGAAAAGATGTCCCATCCAGACTGCTCTTGTCGGCGCATAGCAAAGTGTTGGAATAGGAAAGTCGAGGTGAAAATACTGGCTAGAGAAAGATGCAATGCTACGGACCAATCAATGTTGTCAAGCGAGACGGTCAAAGCCCCAACAAGGGCTTGGACTATGAGGAGTATGCCCGATAAAATGGTTGTTCTAAACACTGTTTTCCCGTAGGTTTCAATCATACGATAGGCAAGGACGGCATTCAACAATACCGGTACTGCGATGACACCTACGAGCATTCGATGAAACCATTCGGAAAATATTTCAAATGTTGTGTAACGATGGTCGGCCCCCCGAGAGTCGATCTCGTCAGGATTCTCATCCCAGTAAGCGCCTTGTTCGTCGGGGGAGATGTCGAATCCCCATGTACCAAAGCACTGAGGCCAATCGGGACACGACTCACCCGCATCGTGGATTCGAATGGTGCCGCCTGCAATAATTATGCATAACGCCATCCCAAGGAGTACCAAAGGAAGAGTCGACGGTCGTCGCCACCACGCCTGCCCCATGTGTAATGGTGAGAGCAGACCCCTTTTGAACACATTCATGCACCCGTAACTGTGTCGAGAACTCACACCCGCCTTTTCCCAATGCTCCTCGTAGCATTGATTATGGCAACTCAGATCCCACTAACAACCTCTACATCTACCGTTGATGAGGAATTTGCTGGGCTATTGGATGTCGTGATTTTTGATGCTTCATGCATTCAATCTTTGGAAGCGTGTGATGCTCAACGTATTTCTCATCTGGTCGAATACTACGGAGCGGATTGGTGCGAACCTTGCGAGTTAATTGAAAATGAAATTAATATGCTGAACAGAAGTGACACATTCGTGATTCAACACCACCCATCGGTCGTGGATGAATCCTTCCTTAGCGCGTCAAAATTACGGTTTGAGTATGAACATCGACTTCTCTTCATACCAAGCATTGTCATCGATGGGCAAGGCCTGCTTACCGGTTCCAGCCAAGGCTTAGAATTGTCGAGCGCATTAAGCCTCCGTGAAACGAACTTCAGTGGCTTGAACAATGTTTCACTTAGTGGTGGCAACCTTTCATGGACCGCCTCACGAGGAGATTCGGTCAGTGTTTGGATGACTGAAGCGACCCAACACCCTACCAGGAACAGAACTCACCCGACTTTAGCAACCGGAATGTTGCAATTCAATTCCACGGATGAAGTCGCTAATATCTCAGCAATGGCAAGTGAAACAGGAGGGAAAATTGTTGTTCTTCTCGAAAGAACCGGCGTGTATCGTTTGGTAGCGGATTCTCAAAATCCCACTGGAGGAATGGATGTTTACGATGGTAACACAGCCGGGTTTGAAACCAGAACTGACGGAGTCTCACCTGCTACACAGGCAGCGGTCTGGACCGTGATTCTGATCGCATCGCTTCTACCTGCAATGTACATGCGATGGTCGATTTCAAAACAAACATCAAGCATCGATGAAGAGGAGTAATTCTTTGATTGAACCTTGGGGTAGATTCAAGAAGAGTAGGCAGGTCGCCAAACTGCGGGTGTTCCCCGTAAGTGAATCTCATGGTTAAGCCAGCACGACTCCACACACGATTTGAAAGAGCTCGAATTATCGGTGCACGCGCACTCCAAATCGGAATGGGCGCTCCACTTTATGCAAACGAAGAAGTCCTACGTGATGCATTTAGAGAAGAACTTATTTCCCTCTACGGTCTTGAAGAAGCATCGGTACGTTTCGTTCTCGACCCACTCAAGATTGCGTTGTATGAGTACGAACACGAACTCATACCAATCGATATCGATCCTCACGAAGACTAATCTTCGTTTCGTGCAGCAAAGCCGTAAAATGCGGCATGTTTGACATCTGGCAACGCATCTCGCTTCACGAGCAGTGTGCGTACAGCCCACAAATCAACGAACACTCTGTACTTCGTCGTAGCATCGAGGTAGTCAACGCCGCTCGAACCACCAGTGCCCATGCGCCGTCCAATCATTCGCTCAACCATTCTAGCATGGGCGGAACGGAACAAAATCATTGATTGTTCAAGTCCTACAAAAGAATCAATGAGTTTTCGAGGCCACGAGAGCAAAGGCAATTCTCGGTAAGACTCAATGAACAAAAGACCTGCTCTTGATCGAGAAACTACGCCGTCAGGTCGCAAGAAGTGTTCGGCCTGTTCTATTGAAGCCTCTATTCGGGCACGGACAGGAGCTTCTTCTCCGTGGCCTATTGCCACTATGTGTGCTATGACTTCCTCGCCGTGTATCTTCATAGCATCCAAATGGCGGTCCACAAACGCAGTGAGTACATCGGCGTCGTCTTTTGAGCCTGGAAGAGAACCGTTTATTGGCGTTCGAGCGAGCCATGCAGAGAGTGCTTCACGTAACGACGGTTGGTTTGATGTTGCTTCAAAGTCGGACAGAACTTGAGCAGTAACTTTTCCTTCTTGAGCTAACTTCTTCATGTGCAGCAAAGGGTCCATGCCGCCCATTCGTTGTGTATTATCAAGGCCCAGCAAGACTTCGAGTTCTCGCATTTGCCACGATTCAAACCCAGATGAGGTCCCAAGTTTATCTCGGAATGCAAGGAAATCTTGAGGAGTAAGTGTCTCCATCACCTTCCATTGATTGGAAAGTAACCTGAAGATTTCAGTGACTCTATCGAGATGATGGACCATTTGTGGCAAGATTTCTTCCGGGACGTGCTCCTGGTTAAGCAAGAGGTGAGTTTCTTTTAATTCCCGAAGGATTAACTTAAACCACAACTCAAACGCTTGATGGACCACGATGAAATGTTGCTCATCGTTCGAAGGTGCAGGGCTGTATCCTTCTGGCCCATCTTGCAGAGACAGCAACTCATTCAATCGAAGATAGCCTCCGTAAGTCATGCGGTGAGATGGTGCGCCTTCGGCCATGGTGCAGGATAGGGGTCAAGCCCTTGAACTCTTCACTCAAATTCGGTCGAATCAACTCCTCCTCTTGACGAGACTTCTTCGCCAGAAAAAAAACGCACTATGAACTGCGACGGCAAGGAAACACTGGTTCCCCAAACAATTCATTTCTTGATGCCCTCTAGCACCACATCGATCCTCAAAGAGGAATTTGTATTGTAAATTGGTTCCATAACAGATCGGGTTATCTGTGGAGATGATTTGTATTTAGTGGGAAATGTGTGGCTGACTTGGAAAGATGAAGCTGTTTTGTTAAAGCGAAAAGATTACTCAACAATCGAAACCCATGAGAACACTCATATCACACATACTTGACCCCTCGACATGGGCGTAGATTCGGATACACTGGCTGGATGGCTCGCAGACTACGACCGCAACAACATCACCATTGGTGTAGTTGCATCTCACTCATCGTTGCAGATATTACATGGAGCACGTAAGGAAGGCTTCCGAACACTTGGAATCGCAGTTGGTGAAAACCGTAGGCGATTTTACAAGGCATTCCCGGGCGCTGAACCTGACGAATGGTTAATGCTAGAAAACTACAGAGAAATGCTCGACCATGCCGAATGGTTCCGAGAACGTAATGTCGTGATCATCCCACACGGCTCGTTGGTGGAGTACCTTGGCTCTTCGAATTTCCGTGAACTCCAAGTTCCAACTTTTGGTAACAGAGGAATCCTGCACTGGGAAAGCAGTAGGGAACGCCAACGACAGTGGCTAGAAGCCGGCGGCTGTACAATGCCAAAGGTTCTCGAAGACCCTCACGATATCGATGGCCCAGTCATCGTGAAGTATGCAGGCGCTAAAGGTGGCCGTGGATACTTTATCGCTAGGAATTATCGAGATTTCCGTAGAAACGTCGACATTGAAGAAGAGTTTACGATTCAAGAGTATGTCCTTGGTTGCAGATACTATCTTCACTTCTTTTTCGATCCTACTGCAACCGATGGATTCCAAGTCCAAGGAAAAGGTAGCCGTGCGGGAACGAACCTAGGTCGCCTTGAATTGCTTTCAATGGACCGAAGAGACGAGTCAAATGTCGATGAGTTCTACAAACTCGGATCACTGCGTGATTTGCGTGAAATGGAACTTGAACCATCGTTTGTGGTTACAGGTAACCAACCTGTAGTCATTCGAGAATCACTCCTGCCTCGTGCATTCGAGATGGCAGAAGGTACCGTCGCAGAGTCGTTCGAACTTGAAGAAGGGAGCCGTGGCATGATTGGGCCGTTCTGCCTTGAGACCATCGTTACCGATGCTCTTGAGTTCAAAGTGTTCGAAATTAGCGCACGAATCGTAGCTGGTTCAAACCCCTTCGTCGGAGGCTCTCCTTATTCAGACATCAATGAAGAAAGAATGTCTACCGGTAGACGCATTGCTCGGTCCATCCGTAAAGCGAGCGAAAACGATTGTCTCATTGACATTCTCTCCTGAGAGAAACCTTGTGTCCTCTGTGGCCAAGTATTGAACCATCACTTCACTTTGATGAAGTGTTCAGTCGGAATCACTGTTCGAAAGCGATTCCAAATCCGGAGCGTTTGGAAGGCTGTTAACAGCTGCTAGGTATTCGTCAAGAGAAACTGCACCATCACCGTCTTTGTCAGCCTGCTTGTGTAGAACTTCAGCTTCTTCAACAGACATTCCGGTTGCAGAGGCAAGTTCCTCAACTGACAGGAGAGCGCTACCGTCCATGTTTGCAGAGGCAAAGCGATTTGTGAGTGATTCAAGTTGTGACTCAAGTTCGCGCTTAATTCGTTCTCTTTCTGCTTGGGAGGAGACCTCAAACGAACAAACCTGCATGATTGGGTCGCCAGCACTTAATTCAGCGGAGAACTCCGTTGTTTCACCACCGTTGTTTACCATGATTTGGAACTTCGTTGGGTCTTTCGAACGGCGCTTCTTGTGCTTCTTGTAATAGTGAACATAAACGTGGTACTGGCCTCCTGGAGCTGTTCCCTCGGGCCAGAATACGTTTTCAACAGGCTTACGGGTTTCTGCTCGAACGTTTGCGTCAACATCCAGTTCGCCACCGCAAGCTGAAATCTTGTTTCCACCGTGAATACGTTCACCGGAAGGGCACACAATGTGCAAATCGAGATCGTTGTAATTGTTCCACATCAATGAAACCTGAACATCGGATGACTTTGCTCCTTCGCGCTCGAGACGAGCCTGAAGTTCCTTGATAGCCTTCGAATTGGCGTTGTTTGATGCAACCTGCTCCTGTTGAGCATTTGCAATCTCAGCAAGACGAGCCTCTTCAGAAGCCAGAAGGTCTTCTTGGCGTTTCAACTCGCGTTCTGCAGCAAGGCGAGCCTCTTCTTGTTCTCGACGACGTGCCGCATCTTCTTCATCACGAATTTTTTGGGCGGCTTCGTTCGCTAGACGAGACTCCTCAAGGGCAGCCTTGCGAGCGTCTTCAGCAATTTGCTTCCGCTCTGCTTCCTGTTGTGCCCGTGTTTGATAGAGTTGCTCACGTGCCAATCGCTCCGCTTCTTCAAGCGCTAAACGGCTTGAGATTGCTTCTTGGCGTCGGCGGCGGTTTTCGACAATAGCGAGTTTACGGTCAATCTCTTTCTTTGCATTTCCGAAACCTGGAGCTTTGGTTCCGTATCGAAGACCTTCCGGATTCATACCTTGACGGACTGAAACTGTGATATCTTTTCGAGTGTAAATATACCATAAACCATAACAAAATCCACCACCGAGAGCGAAGGATGCCACCAGATATGTTATCTCCATCGAGTGGCCCTAGGCGGTGCTAGTCTTTGGTAGCATCGGTCGATTGGCAATGAAGAAAATTATCCCTAAAGCAATAAAACAACTTTCACCTGGCACATTATTGGTTGCCAGTTTATAATCTACCCTCGCTTAGGTGGTTTGTGCGAGAAATACACTTGCGATGGACTGCACAGACAGTTGCGAACTCGGAATATGCTCCTATTGCTAAAATTGCACATTCTCTTGATGTCGTCGGCCACCTCGACATTGGGGAAAAGGGCATTCGGCAACTAATTTTTCCTCATTTCTGCGAAGGGAAAGGCCCAAAGGACTTGAATGAAGTACCGTTCCTTAATGTTGAGTCTGAACTTGATGGAGGACAGAGTGGATACCTTGTTGTGTGGAACTCACATCCGCTGTCAATCGCAGCAATTCGCTTCTCAAACATACATATTCTTCCACCGTACAAATACGGTGGTGAAGGAATTGAAATCACCGTTAGAGGCGTTCCATCAGGGGTTTCTCAATTCTTGAAAACGTGCCGTGCTTGGCTTCCTCCGGACACAGTAAAAGTCGTAGAAATGGCTGACAATCAAAGCATTATCGAAGGTACACTCACGCCGCGCCAAATAGAATGCGTCAAGGTTGCTGCATCCTCTGGATATTATGATCTTCCAAAACAAATTAAATTGCGGGAACTATCTGAATTGATGGACATTCCTCGTTCAACCCTTCAAGAACACTTGAATCGTGCTGAGTTGGCCATGATGAAATGGGCAAGCGAACAAATCAATTCGCAGTAAGAGTGCAAAACCTTGAGAACAAGCGGGTTTTGCGAAAGACATGGACAAAGCCAGTCGTTTGCAGAAAATTCTCCCGAATGGCAGAGGCGTTTGGATTCCAATCGACCATGGCGCATCAGATTTCCCTGTAGATGGCCTAACCGACACAGACCATGTCATCCGTTCGTTAGTCCGAGCAGGTGTTGATGTCATCCTTGCGCAAAAAGGAGTCGTCAGTCATTACAATCACCTGTGCGAGAATTCAGAGACGAACATGGTCATCCATTTTTCTGTTTCAACGCGTCATGCTGGCGTAGACAGTTCGAACAAGGTATTGGTTGGAAACGCAGACGAAGTGCTTCCAAGAGGTGGAATGGGCGTCTCTTGCCAAGTCAACATGGGCAGTCCAAATGAGGCATCAATGGTCGAGCGCATGGGTCAAATGAGCCGCTCTGCTCTTCATCATCAACTGCCTATGTTCGGTATGGTGTATGCACGTGGAGAGAATCTGTCCGTCATGGAGGGAGACACCACCAATGCGAATGCTCACGCAGTACGCCTTGCTTTCGAACTTGGGTGTGACGCTGCTAAGACCACTTGGACCGGTGATAAAACGAGTTTCGAGAAGGTTGCTGCTGCTGCGCCCATACCAGTCCTCGTTGCCGGAGGACCCGCCACAGGCGACTCCAGAGGAATCTTGACCATGGTACGAGACGCCTTAGACGCCGGGGCATCAGGCATATGCATGGGCCGTCAGGTGTTTGCTCATCCGAATGTCGAAGGAATTGCAAGGGCTCTGGTCATGTTGGTACATCAAGACTCTACCGTTGAAGAAGCAATGAATGCTTGCGAACTGTGAGGCATTAAAATGGAGATTTGGTTCGACATTCGGCAATCTCTAGAATCGGTAGAGAGTTTACCCGAAGGCGTAAACCATCGCTTCGCCACGAAGGCAACTGCATTTGCAGCAGATGCATATCTCGAAAAAGAACAGGTTTTTCGGGATGGCAAACTCATTGGAAGTTGTATCACTGTTCTCGATGAATCATCACAAAAAAAGGCCCGTTCACTCGTCGGAAGTGTCGAGTGGCTCGTGCTCGAATTTGAGAATTGGTCAATGATTCCGCTGGAAAATCTCATCGCTGCGTGTGAAGGCACTCCAACCAAAATTGCAGCCGTCCTCACCGAAGTGGAACAAGTAAATGGCGCTGGTTTCGCTCTCGAAAAGGGAGTAGATGCGTTGGTCATTCGGCCAGATAAGGGACTTCTCGAAGCCTCACTTATCGTTAAATCTCAACGTTTGGAGAAATCGAAAACTGCAATGATTGCAGATTCGTACTCGGGACATACAGGTATCGGAGTTCTTACCATCACTTCAATCGAGAATGGAGGTACCTCAGAACGTTATTGCATTGACACAACAAGCTTGTTGCATCTCGGCGAGGGGCTTTTGCTTGGTTCCAACGCCTCAAGTCTCGTACTCGTTCATGGAGAGACTGTTGAATCTGAATATGTCCCACCGCGTCCATTCCGGGTGAATGCTGGACCGCCTCATGCCTATGTGAGTATGGCTGACTGCACTACAAAGTATCTATCAGAATTGAACGCCGGCGACAGAATCCTACTTACCAACACCAATGGAATGCAGCGCAGTGCAACGATTGGAAGATTAAAAATAGAAATCCGGCCGATGGTTTTGATTCGGTGGATAGATGAAAATAATAAAGAAGGAAGTATGTTCTTACAACAAGCGGAGACAGTACGCGTCATCAGCCAAGACAGTCACCCAATATCAGTTACATCGCTCGAGATTGGCGACAGAATTCTTGGATGGTGCCAAAAGGGAGCGCGGCACATCGGTGCCGAAATCTCGAGTACAGTGTCCGAGAGGTGATACGATGGCAGTACTTGGCGCAGGTAAGGCAAACGGTGGATGCAGTCTTTTGCATGCAGCAGGTCTTGGCTACGGCGCTAGCATCGGACTTGATATCCCGATTGCAGTTCGGCTGCTCGACAAACCAAGTAAGCGAGAGACGAAAGATCCCGATGGACTACTTCCGGCAATCGTTGATGCATGGATTGAAGCAGGTTTCGAGTTACCTAATAAACTCGAAAAAGGCGATTTGCACTGGGCAGTTATCAGTAAGATTCCAGCTCGCCAGGGCCTTAAATCCAGTGCAGCAACATCCATTGCAGCGTTAAAAGCACTTGCTGATGCTACCGATACTGAAGTTTCAGATGAGATGTTTGTGGCCATGGCTGCACAAGCGCAAATCTCTTCTGGCATCTCCCTTACTGGCTCAATCGACGATGCATGGGCTTGCTTAAAACCAGGATGGAAGCTCATTGACCCACAAGCCGACAGTATAGCAGAGGGTGTACTGTTCGAAGGTAATGGACCAAGTAATGACGATTGGCTGGTGATGGTTGTCTGCAGAGGAGAACGTTCACACCGTCCACAGTTGGAAGATTTTCCCCCACATGGTGCTGCATTCCAAAAAGCTCTTACTGCTTTGCAAGAACAAAACGAATTGGTTGCCTTGACTTGGAACGGTCGGGCAATCGTCGCTGTCATGAACGATGTTCAAGGACGAAAAATCACCAACGACGCTATGCTCAATGGGGCACGTGCTGCTGGGATGTCCGGCTCAGGCAACGCAATCATTGTACTAGCACCAAAGTTCAGTAAACCAAGCTGTGACCGACTACGAGCCTTGTTTGAAAACAACAAAGATATCGTGAAAGTAATCGAAACATCGTTCATGACGGCTGATACTAAATCTTCGGATGAAGACGCAACTTCTTGAAGGAAGGGTCACTCGAACACTTGAATCCAATGCACATGCACCTCGGAGAACGTATCCGGCTGAGCCTGTTTGGCACCAGTCATGGCCCTCGCGTTGGTGCTTTGCTTACCGGAGTTCCCAAAGGCATTGTACTGGATACACAAGCGATTCAACGAGCTATGGACACTCGGCGTCCGGGTGGACGTTATGCCAGCAAGCGAAAGGAGCCAGATATTGTCGAATTCCGCAGCGGAATTGAAGATGGAAAAACAACTGGAGATGAGATTGAAATCTCGATCGCTAACAAAGATGCAAAATCGAGAGACTACAGTTTTCTCCCAGACCACCCTCGGCCAGGCCACCAAGACATGGTCATGCACAAACGCACAAACGGTGAGGCTGATTTACGTGGCGGAGGTTCATCCAGTGCTCGACTTACTGCTGCTCTGGTAGCATCTGCAGCCCTGCTTTCACCGCTGTTGGAACCTCTGGGCATTCAATGCGAGGCGCATGTGGGCGCCATCGGTACAGTTGAGGCGCTTTCGATGGATGATTGCCCACCACGTTGGGAAAACGAGGATTGTCAAGAAATGCGATGCAGAGACCCTGCAGCCGCTTCAAAAATGGTAGAGACCGTTGAACAGCATCGTATGAATCGTAACTCAATAGGAAGTCGCGTTGACTTACAAATAACCGGCGTCCCCCTTGGGCTAGGCGAGCCTTGGTTCGACGGCCTTGAACCCGCTCTCGCTCGAGCAATGATGTCGATTCCTGCAGCTAGAGGCGTGGTTTTCGGCAGGGGTTTCGATGTGGTCCAGATGTCTGGCCTCGAGCATAACGATGCGTGGGGTGGTTCAAGTGAGCATCCTAAACTGCTCGGCGTCAAGCCAGACGGCGTGTTAGCAGGCCTTGCTACCGGCTCACCAATACACGTCTCCATCGCCTTCAAACCGCCATCCTCCATAGCCTCTGAACAACATACTCTCAACTTGGCGTCAGGAAATGTGGAGCCACTCGTCGTCGGTGGTCGGCATGACCCTGTTCTTGGTCCGCGTGCAGTTGCCGTGGTCGAAGCCATGGCCCAAATCGTACTGACCGACCTTGCTTTGCGTGGAGGTTTTCTCGATGCGTAAGACAATCACAGTCCACAAGTTTGGTGGCTCATGCCTTCGAGACAGAACGGACCTCGACCGTATTGCGGAAGTGATTCAGCATTGGCCAGGCCAATCATTGATTGTCGTTTCCGCATTGTGGGGGACAACAGACCGCCTCATGCGTGCGAGCCAAGAACCGAGATACGCAAGTCGATTGGTGAGCGATCTCTCACGGCAACATCTTCGCTTTGCTCCATCTCTCGTTGAGGGTGAAAACGGTCATTTATTCCGTTCAGTGTTGAACGGCATTGAACTGTCTTTGAACGAGTTGGCACAGTCTCCTAACAATTGGATTGCAATTAATCGATTGCTGGCTGCTGGTGAACGGCTTTCTGCTCTGGTTGTTGCTCAGCACCTCAAAGAAAACGGGATTGAAGCACATCCAGTAGGTGCTGAAGATATCGGTCTCAAATTGAAAGGTGTCAATCGTGCGCCGGTGGTCGACCTTGAAACTTCGATGGTAGAACTCGACCGTTCAGCCTTTTTCGGCACTCCTGTAATCACGGGTTGGTTCGGCGAAGGTGATGACGGTGAGCTCGCGTTACTCGGCCGTGGCGGTAGCGACCATACCGCCACTTCAATAGCAAGGTTGGTTGATGCAGACAAAGTGATTCTTTGGAAAGACGTCGATGGTGTACTTCCACTTAACCCAAGGTGGGGATTAGATTCTTCGCCGATTCCTTACCTCGGTTACAGTGAAGCGGTTGAACTTGCAAGGCTCGATACGCCTGTCCTCCACCCAGCCACTGTTGAACCTCTGAGAGGAATTGGAATCCCGTTGGAAATCCGAGACCTGCGCAGCATAGTGAAGGAACAAGCGGCTTCCATTATCGGGCCAGATTTGATTCAAACGCATACAGTCAAAGCAATTGGTTGCTTACCAAACGTGACACGGTTAACCGTCAGTTCCTCATCTCTCGAAGTACAAAGCGAACACTTAGGGCGCGTACTTATTGACTTAGCAACTGAAAATATTGCCTGTTGGAATCTCGATTCCATACCTGGCCAGATTTCATGGATTGTATCGCAACACGACCTGCAAAAGGCAAACCAAATCATAACGAACCATTTCTCGACACCTGATGTTGCTGAGTACGGTGTGATGTTCTCGCTTGTTGGCAACAAATTACCGAATGAAGAAAACGCCCTATTGTCCCCGGAAATGATTTCATTACTTGAACTGGAAATTGTTTCTGTAACCGATCATGCAGTACGTGTTATCTCATCACGTCACGATGTTTCGTCGATGCTTGACACTCTAGCCAACCATCTGGGCTTGACCGCAATGGTCTAAGTTCAGTCGTCAGCCCGCTTCTCTCGATAGCTTTGCAAATGAGTTGGGAGATTGAGAGCGAACAATCCACCGACGACGCTGAACACAAAGAAAGTTCCAAGGGCAACACCGTAAACTGAAATCAATTCAACAGACTCTTCCATTCGAGTTGCCGTATCTTTGGAAAAGATTCCGACAAAGAACGGTAGAATTGAGTTTGCTGAAAGTACGATGGTAGCAAGAACGGTTGCAATGATTGGGTTGATGAGAAGAGAGCGGTGGTATTTACCGACGATCTTCTTTGGATTCATAACATAAACTTCGTTGGTTCGAATACTGGTATCGAGCATTGAATAACGCAATACGCCGTTGGACAACTCGAAGTACATGATGAGAAGAACTGCATAAACGACAACAAGACCAGAAAGCAGGAAGGGCTTGTCTTGCAAACCAAACATATCGTTGGAGAGCGTAACTTTCGATGATGCGAAGCGCAGAATGGCAAGAATAAACAGAAGGTTACTTGCAAGAGTGAATCGTCCATCTCGTTGGAAAGTCCCCCAGAATCCTGTTCCAGTAGCACCTGCAATGATTACCAATTGGAGAATTGTCGCAAGTCCAAGACTTCCAGTGAGCATGTACCAAATCGTACCATCGGGGGGAGAGATGATGTAAGTCATCAAGGAAAGCGCTACAAGAACACCGTAGACTCCGAGTTGAAGGTTCTGAACCATTTTGTCGGGCGGCAAGAACTTCGTTTTAGGGACGAGCGGGCCACCGAGTAGACTTTCGATGAACGAAGGAATCTCAACGTCAGGAATTGCGTCTTTTGGAATTTCACTCCCAACGCCGACTTGTCCTGCTGCCTTCTTACGTGACGGAGCGGATGAGCGGACAGTTTTACCGTCGTACAGGTGGGAAGTGTCGCTGGATGGTCGTGATACGGTCATGTTCTCACCTCAGAATCCTCTTGCTCCTGCAAGTGCGGTTGAAAGGAGCATGTCAGGCTCCCAATCCATAATATTGACGCCGAGTCCACGAAGTTCACTGATGAGAACGTCGCGTTCTGTTTTCATAACTTCATACCCAGTTCTGTCGATGCGTCGGGCATCGAATTCAAACTCGAGAGAAGATGGAGTCAGTACAGTGACATCGAAGTCACGAGCTCGGAAGTCGCGTAACGCATTGACGATGGTTGGATCATCTTCAAGATTGGACAAGAAGATGATTGGACTACCTTTGTTGATATGTGGCAGGATTCTGTTCACAACAACCTGCAACGGTATGTTTCCACGTGCGACTGCTCCCGCAAGTTTTGTTAGGATCACATACAATTGTTTCTTACCCGTATCTCTGTCTACGCTGACGACTTCATCGCCGTAAACAATGACACCAACGGAGTCACGTCGGCCAAGGAAATATTTGGCAAGTGAGGCAGCGGCCCGAGTTGAGTAAACCAATGCATTACGAGATACAGGTCCTGTTTCAGCAACAGACCTAGAATCAACGATAATGATGATATCAGAAACAGCGTCACGCTCTCGTTCATTCACCATAAGTTTTCCAGATCGTGCGTATGCAGACCAGTTGATGGCACGGAAAGAGTCTCCTTCGAAGTATTCACGCAATGAGTAAAACTCGGAACCAGGGCCTGGTTGTCGAATGTTTACTGCACCCGTGAAAATCTTAGGAACACGGGATTTAACAAAGGTCTCTTTGAGGTCTTCCATTTTCGGGAACACAAGGAAATCATTGTAGACATGCAATTCTTTCTCCTTGTGGAACAATCCGAATGGGTCTTGGATCCTGACAGCCACAGGACCAACACTGTAGAAACCTCTGAGAGGACATTCAACGGTGTATTCAATCAACGTTTCACGGCGTGGACCGAGTTCCATCAAAATGTAATTTGCACCATCTTTGATGCGCATTACTTCAGGAACGCGGTCTCGAACTTCCAAAATTTTAGCGAGCGATGAATGGTTTTGCATCCTCAGCGTGATGTTTAATTCTCCGTCTTCAAAGATACGAGCACTCGACATTTTTCGCATTGCGGTAACGCTGTTGAGTGCTGCACCCTCTTCACCTGACCACTCTTCTGCGCGTCGGCCGGTTGCCGCAACGTCAGCGTGACCGCCGAAAAGAGCAGCCCAAGTCAGGAAGACAAAGATGACAACTGCAATCGTAACGAGCTGGGAGTTTCGCAAGGTTAAACCAAGCAAATACATGGCAATAGCCAAACTACCGAGCATAGCAGATTTACGACTCCACATCACATTCACCTCAAATTCAGTTAGAACTGTAATCAAACAGTTGGTACAGGAACTTCACGTAGAATCGATTGAATCACTTCACCGGACTCTAGGCCCTTGATTTGATGCTCAGGCTTGAG
>QQRW01000040.1:0-1205 GCA_003602605.1 Candidatus Poseidoniales archaeon
GATTTAGGCGCATCATACACGACAAGCAACTGCCACAAGTGGTTGTGTGCACCCAAAGGTTCAGCGTTCTTGCACGTTCGTAAAGACCGACAATCCCTCATTCATCCACTCACCATCAGTCACGGAATGACATTCCCCTTGGGCGATACAACGCGTTTCCGTCACGAGTTTGACTGGACGGGTACACGAGACATTTCCGCAGCATGCTCAATTCCAGCTACAATCGATTACATGCAAACCATGGTTGATGGAGGATGGCCTGCCATCATGCAACTCAATCACGATTTGGCGATTAAAGGGCGGCGTGTTATTTGTGAGCGACTTGGAATTGATGCGCCGTGCCCTGAAGAAATGATTGCGTGTATAGCAACACTTGAGTTGCCTGGAGGCGGTGAAGCAGGCATTCCACTGCACGAGCCCGACCCGTTGCACAAAGTTTTGCAAGACAAGTACGGTATTCAAGTCCCTGTCTGGTCGTGGGAATCTCCTAAGGGCCGCTATATACGAATCTCTGCACAACTCTACAATCACATCGATGAATACCACTATCTCGCAGATGCGCTTGCATCAGAATTAGGCTTAGATTAGAATGTGAGGACTTTTTCACTGTCTTGAACCCATGCCGAACATTCAGCCATGGTTGAGAATTGTGCGCCTTCATAATACGGCTGACCCTTGAGCACCCCACATCTGCTCTGGCAAGTACCGCAAACTTTGACCGGTACTCCGTTGGCAATCAGTTCCTTGGTCATCGCTACCATGTCCTCAACCCCTTCTGGAGGTTCTATACCGTCACGCGCCAAATCGACGCTGTCGTTCATCAAAAAAAGCCGAACTTCTGCACCATCGCTGTTCAATTGTCGAGCCAATCGCAACGCATTCCACGTCACATCGGTGCCGTCGTAAGGTTGGTGGTTGAGTATGATCAGGATTGCCATAAGCAGCGGATAGCAACTCGGTGTTTGAAACCAACGATGATATAGTGAGCGTCTTGACAAAACATGCCTTCAAAAGGTGAAGGCCAAAGCCGTAGTCATGAAAGTGTCATTTGAAGCATTTGCGAAATGGCTCATTCCTCATCGAAAACGGGTTCACATCACCGTATTCTTACTCACTTTGCTGATGATTCCAGGTGTACTCACTGCGCTTCAGCCCATCGATATGGAATCGTATGAAATGGATTCTCCTGAACTCGAAGCACAATC
>QQRW01000040.1:1287-17475 GCA_003602605.1 Candidatus Poseidoniales archaeon
TTGGAAGAATGGACGCCCGTGCCGCGAATGAGCGACGGTGCACCCGATTATGCATCGTTACCAAGCGCCAATCAGATGCTTGAATCTGGTGAACCATGGGGCGGAATCAATGCTCCAACAGCAGGCATCATGAACCTCACATTGCTGCAGGAAATCGACTCAAAGGTTGACCTTGTTCAAGAACATCCGCTCAGCAAAGCAATGAAACCACTGGTGAACGATGTTACCGGCAATCAAGCCCCTGGAGCAATTTCGCTGTCAGATCACTTCAGAGGTTTCATGAACGGTTCTTCCATTCTTACTCAGCCAGGCCTTACTACGCTTGGTGTCGTCACAGAGCCACCGACGAACTGGACGGATTGCGGCGTGTTGGAATGCCTCGAATTCGATGACGAAAACGTCACACAGCAACACATTGACTTAGCAGCATCAAGAATGGCTGAAGCATCTGACAACAACTTTCTGCGATGGTTATCGCTTGACAGAGGATTTGTTGCGGACATGAATGCGCTTCAAACTGGCCCTGTTGGTGGCTCTTTGAACAGCGACGGTACTTGGGAGAATGCCTTCTATGCAACCGGTCGTTGGTCTGCGTCATCGACATGGCTGCTTGTCCAATTCGACCGTGGAATGCTTGAAGAAATGGGCTGGGAAGTCATTTGGAAAGATTCTCTTCAGGAAAAAAGTCTTGACTTCTCAGAGGATGGCATCAAAATCGGTGGATACAGAATTGCTGACCGTTCACTTGTTCTCCACCCGCCGCAATACACTGAAGAATTCTGTCTTGAGATGCAGAAAGAGGGTGCAGGCTGCTCGACTGAGTGGTCGTACATGGATTTGGAGGGACACTTACGCTCAAACGACCGAACTACAATCACGCTCCTTCTAGGTCAAGGCGTCAACGTCGAAGTCAACAGAGAATTGCAGGCTAGCGGGGGCCTCGTAATCCTGATGGGGCTTGCCATTGTGGGTTTGCTCTATGTTAGCTTGCGAAGAGTTTCGGATGTAATCATCGTCATGTTTGCCTTGGGAACTGCATTGCTTTGGATGCAGGGAATGATCGGTCATTTCTCGAGCCTTACATCTTGGTTAGGCCTCTCACTCATTGCCCGATCGCAGTTCTCAAACCTACTTCCTATTCTCATTCTGGCGTTAGGCATAGATGACTCATTGCACGCACTCCATCGCTACAAAGAGGAACGAAGCAAATCAGCGACTCCTGAAGGAGCTGCCGAAACAACTCTCCAAAGAGTTGGCCGAGCAATTATGTTGACCTCGGTGACCACGATGGCTGCATTCGCGGCGAACGTGTTTAGCGACATTGCAGTACTACGATCGTTTGGAATCGAAGCCGCACTTGGTATACTCTCTGCATTCATTCTCACTGGACTTTGGGTTCCGTTGATTCGCCTCTCGGTCGATAATTGGATGCAAAAGCGGGACATGAACATCGAGGAGTCGGGCGATACGACACATCTCGTCCCAGAGCGTTGGTTGAAGAAAATCTCGCTCAATTCTGGCACCTTCAAGAACTCTGTAATCATCGCCGGTGTTGCATTCCTTCTGACAGTTCCTGCCGCGTGGGGTATGGCTCAATTGGAAGGTGATTTTGCCGTCGAAGATTTCCTCGACGAGCGTTCAGACTTTGCGATCGGTGTTCAAGAAATCTCACAACGATTTGCTGATGAGGGAGAACCTGCTAACCTGCTGATTGAAGGTGACATTCTCGACCCCGCAGTCTTTGCAGCCATCGATACATTCCGCCAAGATATGGATGATTTACCCGAGGGGGTCCCGGATAAAATTACTCGCCAGCCCGACGGTACAATTGACATCTTAGCGCTTGATGAGATGGTTCTTGCAGCGCAAGGTTCGCTTGTTCTTGATCCAACTCCGTTCGAAGCGGCTGGATGGATTGTCAACGAAACGGGGCACGGAATGAACTGTTCCGATGCCAGCAATGGACCGTTAATGGACTTGACAGACCGCGACTGCTTGTCGTTCTTCTATGGATTCCTCTCACTCAATGGCGTCCCAGGCGTTGGTCCAATCCCAGATATTCCGCCAAGTATCGTGGCACTGTACATTGCACCTGCTGTCGAATTGGATCCGACACAGCCTTGGCTCGACATCAACGGTGAACCAGCTGCTTACGACAGGATGCTCATTCGCTTTGGCATGACCGCTCCCGAAGATTTCCCCGGCATGGCGGGCGGCATGGAAGAAGTATGGAGGGACCTGTCTTCATTCACCAACCTCTCAACAGGAGACCGGCTAGAGGCCGGTGAAGAAAGCGATGACAAACCACTGACGTGGGTGATGACAACCGGGCGACCAGTGACCCGTTTCGTTGCCTCAACCACGATGCAAGATGAAATGCAGTCCTCCTTGTTGCTTGGATCTTTATTTGTTTTCATCACGCTATCAATTGGTTTCAAATCCGTCAAACAGGCCAGCGTAACATTGGTCCCGATTCTCCTGGTCGTGGTATGGTTGTACGGTTTGATGTACATGGCTGGCTCCTCACTCAACATCGTTACCGTTACCATTGCTACAATATCATTGGGAGTAGGTATTGATTACTGTATTCACGTCACTGAGAGGTATCGCGAAGGTCGGGAATCTGGCGAGACGCACGATGAAGCGCTCATCGGAATCGGCGGTGCGTGTGGCCTAGCATTGGTCGGTAGTGCCGCATCAGACATCGCTGGTTTCAGCGTAATTGCTCTTTCTCCAATGGGATTGTTCAGCAATTTCGGCATCTTCTCTGCAGCGATGATTGCTTTCTCGCTCATTGCCAGCCTCGTCTTAACCACTGCGGCTTTAGGCTTGATTGCCCCCAGTCCAAATGCGGGGGCGGAAGGCGATGAACATACGACGGCTTGAGCACGATGACATACCATTTGGTTGGTCGATTAACGAACAAGGACTCCCTGGCACGGGACAAATCTCTGAACTTGAGTTCGCAGACTTGCTCAGTCTCTGTGAAGTAGCGGTAGGCGTATTCGATAACGAAGAGATGCTCGGGTTTGTACTCTGCCTGTTACCTAATACCCGTTATGCAAGCCTCAATTACGCTTGGTTCAATGAACGATATTCTTCTTTCCTGTACGTTGACCGGATTGCGGTGGCTGAAAAGCATCGCGATAAAGGGATTGGCTCAATGTTGTATGAATACGTCATTGAGCATGCACTGCAAGGTAATTCACCGGTTGTCGCCGAAGTCAACTTAACACCGCCAAATCCAGGTTCAATGCGCTTCCATGAGCGGCATGGCTTCAGTCAAGTTGGCGTATTCCAACAAGGGAAAAAGTCGGTAGCAATGATGCTCTACCCTGCGAATGAATGATCAATTTCTACTGCACAGGATTGTTTAAGACCAGCCGCTCTAAAGACGCATCATGGATGACCATTTCAGTGGAAAACCAAGCGTTCCTCCTCAGAGCGTCGTCATTCAAGATACTGAACCCGCTCAGGCTCAAAATCAAACGTTCAATGCTATCACACTCTCAGGACAAACATCTCATTTCCAAAACATTGCAGCACCCCAGTATGGATACCAAGTCCCGCTCTCTGCGGTAAAGAAACCGTCACTTGTGATTTTGGGCATCTCAATACTGCTCATAATGTTCTCAACAGTGTTTCCTTTTCTCACCATAGATTCCTTTATCGGCGATGACGATGTCATATGCTTCTTGCTATGCAACGGTAACGCTGTCGGATTCGTACTCATGGGCGTTTACTGCTTACAGTACGGGGCATGGGAAAAGAACATTGGAAAGAATATCTCAATGACATTCTCGTACATCATCGGCATCTTGCTGTTCATTGCAGCGGGGTTCTTTGTCTTCCTTTGGTCCATATTCGCCCAGGATTCATACTTTTGAAGACCGCCTTTCCGACTCATTCTTGCAGCGGTGAGTTCATGAATGAGTGGTTTTAGGACGTGTCGCTGTCTTTGGGGTTGGCCCCGGGAAAGTGGTGATGTTATGACCGAAAAAAAAACTGAGGAAACCGAAGATTCTGATGAAGACTGGATGAAGTATGCAAACGCTGGTTTCGGAGAAACTGACTACTCTCTTTGGGACGATGAAGCGGTTGCTGAAGCGCCAATTGAGGTTGATGACGGTTGGAGCGATGAAAACGAATCCCCCGACCAATTGAGCACACACATGGAAGAGATTCCACGCGCTCCTTCTCCTGCCGGCCACAAGCATCTAGTGCGTATTGGGACCTGCGACCACTGTCTTGGACGGCTTGGCGGAAAGAAGAGATTCGAACAAAGCCTTGAAGAGTCTGGAATCGAAATACGTAATTTAGTGACTGAAAGGGACTCTCACTTGTTCGATGCCCGAACCGAACAACCGTTGTGTCCGTTCTGCGAAAACCTCTATGAGGAGTCTGAATTGCTGGCAGACATCATTTTTGATTCGATATCACCGTACGAACTTTCTCGACTGCAACTTGGAGCAAGAATCCCCAAGGACCAAATCGAACAAGAAGAAGAGATGAGGAAACGTTTCGGTGCTGGTGGTTCTGACGCCCTCAAAAGTGGCCTAGTACGAGTCATTGCTCAACACCTCAACAAGCGACTCGATGGCGTGTCATTGGTAAACGACAAACCCCAAGTGTTGGCCCTCATCGATGTATTGACCTTGACTGTGGAACTTGACATCCGCGCACATTACCTCTACGGGCGATACCTCAAACTCGAGCGCGGTATACCGCAGACTCGATGGCCGTGTCGAGCGTGTAAAGGACGAGGTTGCCAACGATGTGAAGAATCCGGACTCCAGTACAAAAAGAGCGTTCAAGATCTAATCGGAAATCCCTTACTTGGCTTGTTTGAAGCCGAGGAGCATGCCTTCCACGGCATGGGCAGGGAAGACATTGATGTGCGTTGCATGGGCCGAGGACGTCCATTTGTCATTGAAATGAAGGAGCCAAAAATCCGTTCAATCGATACGGAGAAAGCCATGGAACTCATCAACAATGAAGCTGATGGCAGTATCCAAATCACCGGCCTTCGGGATTCGAATCGAAGTGAAGTTGTTCGAGTGAAAGATACGCCGGCTGAAAAGTCATACACCATTCGTTTCCGAATTTTACCTCTCAGTGAAGAGGAGATGAAAGTCTTGACTGCACCTGTGGATTTAACGCATGTCGATGTCCAGGAGCGGGGTGGTAAAGGCAAGAAGAAATCCTCCAAACGCAAGCGACGTGGCGATAAGAAAAACGACCATAAGAAGCCCCTTCCATCGGTTATTGATGTCCCGTCGGGCCCAGATGAAGCCACCCTTAAAGCCATGAAAAAACCTGAATTGGTAACCATGGCAGAAGAAATGAAATTGAAAAAATCGGGAACGAAAACTGAACTTATCGAGCGAATCTTGGCTGCTGGCCCGCCAGCCCCTACATACCTCGACCTGCCTGAAAACGACGAGATATTGGATACCATCGCCAAACTGTCGGGCGTGAAACTCGCTCAGCGCACCCCGGAACGGGTTGCGCACCGAAGAGCAGACCTTATACGCCGACGAACGGTTTACGAAACTTCGAACCCAACCATCGAGTTGATGGAAGACGGTGTTCGTGAAGTTGAGTTCACACTGCGCTGTGAATCGGGCACTTACGTCAAGGAAACGGTTCACGGCGATGGGGGTCGGACCCAACCGAGCCTCTCTTCACTCATCAAAGCGAAGTGCGAAGTTCTATGGCTCGATGTCGGCGACATACACGCAGATTGAACTCCATTTGAGGCATTTAAATTGGTTCTTTTCAGCAATTCCATGGTTCCGCATCCGTCGCGGTGCTTATATGGGAAAGGTAGGTCGCCAAATTGCTCGGAAGATGCGTATCTGCAAACTCGGGCAATTAGGAGGCGACAAACATGAAGCGATCCAAGGGGCTGCGAGTCGGAACACGAAGCATTCTACGTCGACGTAAGAGCGAACGTAGTCGAATCAACATCAGCCGAGTCATGCACGACTATCAAGAAGGCGACCGAGTAGCCATTGTCCTCGACGGTGGTCAACAAATGGGTATGCCTCACCGCCGATTCCACGGCCGAACAGGATTCATCCAAAAGCGACAAGGTGTTGCTTGGGTTGTCGCCGTTAAAGACGGCAACATGCCAAAAACGGTCATTGCTCGACCTGAGCACCTTCGACCACTCGAATGAGGAATTACCATGACTGAAGAAGAGCGATTCGTAGACTTTGCAACCGTCAGAACCATGCTTTTGGAAGCTGAAAAGCGACGAAAGAACCTCACCTACGAACAAAAGGCCGCCCTTCAGCACGCTGAATGGGCTGCAAGTGATGCACGCAATGGATTCAAAACCGATCCAGAGGTGTTCAATCAACTCAAAGATGCCCTTGGTGAAGTCGAAACTCTATCCTCTCTCCCACACCTGGCAGCAAAATTGGCCGAACTTATGCCTCTGTATCCAAACGATGTGAAGGCAGTTCTAGCATCTGAGCGAAAGACAATCCCTGACGATGAAATCAACGCCGTACTGGAGATTGTCCGTCAACACATCGGATTCGAATGAAACCCGACCCCTCTGAGGTGATTCGACATGACCGGTGCGAGAAAAGACCGTAATATCAAGATTGGAGCTGGCAAGAAGAAGCCCACTCCAAGCCCGAACTCGACTTCATGGTCGCGTCCAGCTGAAGGAAGAAAGGAAATCGCACCTACCCCAAAGCCGAAACCTCGCCAGAACCCTGCCCCAAGACGGGATAACAATCGTAACAACCGCAGCAACAACAATCGCAGAGGTAACCAAAGTCGCCAAGGTAACCGTTCTTCACGCCCTCAACAAAAATCCCCCCTTATGGAAGAAGAGTGGGCCCGTGTAATTGATCATGACCAAACTCGAAACGAAATAATTGCGGTCAGTGAAGCGAAGATGTTGCTGTGCCGACTCAAGCCTAAAGCAGGCATCACACCATTACTCACCACTGCTCGAGTCTACATCGGTACCAATCCTCAAGCACGAGAACATATCGACCAAGTTCTCGGCATGACCAACATTGGAAGAGTTGCGAACCATGTCAAAGCGGACCTTCCTCTCGTGATTCAAATCTTCATCGAAGAGAACGAGCAACATTTCATCAAGGCCTTCTTCAATGTGGCTGGTAACATGTCACTCAAACAACACGCCTTTGAACTCCTCTCTGGAGTCGGCAACAAGAAAGCCATGCAGATGGTTGAAGCACGAGGTTCTTCAGGATTTGAATCCCTAAGTGCTCTCAATGAAGCCTGTAACATTGACGCTGGAGAACTGCTTGCAAAGCGATTCCTTGCTGAACTCGACGACCGAGAGATGCAACCTCGGCTACTCGATTTGCTCTTGCCGGTGAAGGTATGAGAGGCGCTCGCTGGCTTATTGACAGTTTGAGAGACAAACAGCCGTTTGATAAGTCTCTAGGCCAGCATTTTCTCGTTAACGATGAACTCATTGCTCGCGCCGTAGAACTTGGTGACGTTTCTGAGCAAGATCATGTGCTTGAAATCGGCCCAGGACCCGGCGTCTTAACCGAAGCACTGCTTTCAACTGGATGTAAATTGACCGCTATTGAAATCGATGCTGGTGCTGTCGAGCATCTACGCGATGCTTTCACACCGGAAATTGAATCTGAACAATTTACTCTCATTGAGGGCGACGCGCTGCAGACTCGATGGCCAGACAATGTGGACAAAATCATTGCAAATATTCCTTACCAAATCTCATCACCATTGGTAGATGAGCTTACTCGGTACCATCGGAATCCTCGTACAAACCCCCTACAACAAATTGTACTGTTGGTGCAAGAAGAATTCGCTGAACGGTTGGTCATGGAATACGAGAGCGATGTTGGTTCCTTAGGGATGACCGTTTGTCTCGACTGGGAATGTGAAATCGAAGATAAGGTGTCCCCACATAATTTCAGCCCCATGCCGAAAGTCAATTCCTGCTACATCACTATGGAGCCACACGGAGAAGAGTGGCCCTGTGATGTGCGTCTAGTCCGTCAGATGATTCATCTTGCCTTTGACCAACGCAGAAAGAAGCTACGTTCGACGCTCAAATCCGTACCCCGCCGTATTGGAAGGATCAAAGGGTGGCATGCAGGGCGATGGAAGCAGGCTTTTGCAGCGCACCAAAATGACGAGAAGATGGAAATGCGCCCGGAAGAATTGGAACTTGAAGATTGGATTGAATTGAGTGAATCATTCACACAATGTACTGACAATTCGTAGTTCATAAGGGGTCAACAACAGTGTCTATTCCTACACTGTGAGAGGAGAGCCTTTTCTTAGGAGGGTCTCCTCGCCTAGACTCGACGGAGGGGATGCTATGGCCAAGAAAGACACCTATCTTGCTTTACTACGCCGAGGTATCGATGAAACAACTGCCCAGCAGTTGGCCGATTCCGGGCTGAAAATTGGCGATTTAAAGAAAATTGACAAAGACATGTTGATTGAAAATTACGGTCTAAAAGCCGACATCGCCGATGGTGTGATCTCCATTATCACCGCCGGACCCCAAAGTCACGGAAAAGAGCGATATTTGTCCAAGGTTTTGGCACCCGAAAAGAAACAGGAGTCAAAGATTGAAGAAATTAAGTTTCAACGCAAGCAAAAGGACGTACTCACTGAACTTGCTGAGCAAAAAGAGCGCCTCAAGATTGCGAAAGTCGAATCCTTCCGTGCAAAGAAACTGATTATGAATCGACTCGGAAAGACCGTAGAACTCATTGTGAAGTTGGAAAACAACCTTCATGACGAGGGCAAAGACGATCAAAAAGTCAAGATTCGTGACCAACTGGAAACTCGTGGCTTAGAAGCTGCACGTGACCATGAAATGCTTGAACTCGAAGGAACGCCGCAAGATATCGTTGATTTCCGCCGAAAACACGTTCCTGCGCTCATCTTCCACGCCTGCCCAAATTGCGGTGATGAAATGGACCCGCGACAATCGCGAGACCAAGACCGTCCTGAAGAGTGGGCGTTCATGTGCTGGGAATGTGAAACCAGTTTCTCCCCCGGACTCGCAACCCTTGTTGAAACACGACTCTCAAATGGCTCACGAATTAGTATTGACCCGGATAAGCGGCCGCGTAACCCGGTCCCACCGAAGCCTGCTTCGATGGATTTGTCAAGCATGAACGAATTGATTCGAAAGGATTTGGAAGTCACCGGAGCGACCGCTGATGAGATGACTAAAGCCGTTGAAGAAGGCGGCCTTACTGGCGGCCTCATGGACATCAACGACTGGATTGACCAGAAGTTGGAAGCGAAAAACTACATTCAGGCTCAAGAAGACCGCGAAGACTTCATTCTACGCACTGGTGCTGGAGCAACCAAGTTCAACAAGTGGATGAAGAAGGCGGGATTGTACTTCAACAAACAAACCGGCCGCTGGACTCGCCACAAGGACATGCGCTGAGGTGGCTCTATGTCAGCCAATGCGGTCACCGCTGAGGAAGTGCCTGTTACTGAAGAAGTACGCCCAGTTGTCCGCTTTCTGCAAGGTGCGAATCTCTTAGGACAGGCCCCGCTCGTTGAAGGGAATACTTTGGTGGAGCATGCCGAAGATGCTGGGGTTCGAATTCCAACGAATTGCACTTCTGGAACATGTGGAACATGTATGGTTACCCTTCTCTATGGAGAGATTCCGTTACCGGAGATACTCCCGCCAGGTCTTGATGACTACCTTGTGGAAGAATGTGCGCGATTAGGTTGCATTGGTATACCAAACGGTGATGTTGATGTTGATATTCGTCCGCCATTGTAGGGGCTGAATGAATGATTGGAGAATGGATTCGTTCAAATGCGATTATCCTTCTTATCGACCTCATTGGTCTTTACGTCATCATACGCTTTCTATCATGGAAAATTCAACACAAATTGGAAGAAGTAGAACAACGCCAAACATATGCGAATCGGTTGAAGAAAATCAACCGCCAAAACAGCACTTCAGACCTCGAACAGGAATGAAAATCTCAGCAACCATGAATGAAGTGTTCATGGCAGGGCTGTGCTTTCAAACCACTGCTTCCGCCGAATAGAACGTGGAGAATACGAATTATCATGATCGTTTTGCTTGCAGAGTGTCGGCCTTCTTCTGGCGACGCGGATGGATGAAGACCTACGAAGATTAAGCGCGAGTGTTCAAGAACCGTGGACAGTTCTATCATTCTATGACCGGGGGTGGACAAGTTACGACAGGTCCATTGCCAATCGGCCAATTCGTTCAGTTGGTCAAACAAACTGTTTCTCACGACCCATTGTTCCGTAACCAGGCACTCAAGGGCGAGGTGACGCAATGGAAACAGTACGCAAGCGGCCACACTTACTTTTCACTTCGAGACCAAGACGGGCAGATGAGTGCCGTGATTTGGAAAGGTAAGTGTCCCATTGATCCGAGCATCAAGGAAGGAAGTGAAGTCGTGGTTATCGCAACCCTTGACCTCTATGTCAAACGTGGAAACATCCAGTTGGTCGTTCAGCGAATTGAACCGGTCAATGTGCTTGGAGAATTGGAAAAAACCAAACGCCTGCTCATTGAGAATCTTAAACAAGAAGGGGAACTGGACCGTACTCGCCTCCGTATTCCAGTTGTTCCAAAACACATTGCCATCGTAACCGGGGCAGGTTCAGCAGCGCTTTCTGACATGCATCGCCTCATTGATAACCGATGGCCAGGATTACGCCGAACTGTAATTGGTGTCTTGGTTCAGGGTCCACGAGCACCTCAAGAAATAGTTCGGGGCCTCGCCGTTACTCGCTCTCTGGCAACCGAGGAAACCGCAAATGAACGAGGCGAGCCACCAGTGGACTTGGTCATCGTAGGTAGAGGCGGGGGTTCTCCAGAAGATCTATGGGCGTTTAATTTAGAGTCTGTAGCTAGAGCAATATTGGCAAGCCCAGTGCCAGTGGTATCTGCAGTAGGCCATGAATCGGATGTTCTGGTTTCTGATTTAGTGGCAGACCTTCGCGCATCAACTCCATCCGACGCAATTGAACGCGTTGTGCCCTCGCGCAATGAAATGGAGTTTCTTCTTGACGAGATGGACGAGCGACTCAAGGTTGCGTCTCGGCGCCAACTGACAGATTGCCAACAAAGAATCACGGTCCTCCACTCTAGATTACGAGTGGCTCCTCTCGCCGGGCTTAACCGTGCGAAGGGCGAGGTGATGAGAATCGCTTCCCGAATCGACAGAGCAGCACGTCAAACGTTGAGCATTCAGTCAAATGCTTTGGCACGGTATGAGGCATCCCTTGCTGCTGTCCACCCCCAACGCGTTCTCGAAAGAGGATACTCAATGACGCAAACTGCAGAAGGAGATGTCCTCAGCAGCGTTGAAGGGTTACATTCTGGCCAGGACATCATTCTCCATTTTGCAGACGGTTCCGCCGATGCGCAAATTATCAAAACACAGAAATTAGAGGGAACAAAATGACCGATGAACAACCAACATATGCCGAAGCAATACTGCGACTGGAAACCATTGTTTCAACACTTGAAAGAGGTGGTATGGGCTTAGATGAAACACTGAAGCTGTATGAGGAAGGTGCTGATTTACTCAAACGATGTAAAACCGAGTTAGCGACTGCTGAAGGCAAACTCAACGAGTTGCAACTGGATGAAATCGAATCTGAACTCAAAGCGGAAAAGCAGTAATGGAAGGGCCCCATGGCATATTGAGGGAGAGATGTGAAGCCAAAGAAAGTCCTGGCCGTCAAACGACGATTGACGCGCTTAATTGGCACATGGAAAGATCCGCACACTGAACAAAGCTTATCTGAAACGAGTCAGATTCAAGGCCTTGAAGTCACTGAAACTGGTAAGGTCAACATTGCTGTGGTTCCAGAAAGACCACACTGCCCATGTTGTTTGTTTGATTTACGAGACTTACGGCTAAAAATCACTCAGATTAAAGGAGTTACATCGGTTGAAATGATCGTAACTGGTGTTCCCGCAGCCGAACGATGGACGCGTGTTCTCAATCCGCAATAATCCGTGCTTTTAGAACGAAATATGCCGGTAATGACCAGCCAAGTACAGCTACCAACCAAGCGATGAGAGAACCGGAATAAACACCCCACTCAGGAAGTGAATACATTCCTACTATGGCGTAGACGGCTACACTTACGCCGCCCAAGGCCATCGGCCCTGCTGCACCACGAGGAACTGTCGGGCCTTGAGAAAGCCAAAGTGCGACCATGCTGGTGAGGAAAATAGCGGGGAAGACGGCGGCTAACCCAGCTATGAACGGTTGTCCCAGTGAAGAAAGCCAAACTGCCGCCCCAATCGCAGCTGCTGCTGCACTTCCTCGAACAATCAAAACCTGAAACGCTACTGGCTCGCTGCCTTTGGGTGCTTCACGTACATTCCAATTCATTCGTACGGCTAGACCAATGATCAGCACAAGGCCGAGTGTGGCTAGGTTCCATGGAGAGACGCCATTTTCCAACGCAAACTCTACTGCAAACAACATAACCAGTCCGCAAAGAAACCAAGCCACTAATGCACCAAGTGCAGTGGTGAGAAGTGGAGATTTAACATCGCTCAAGCGCGGTGGAAGATAGATCCAAACTCCAAGAAAAAGGCCGTTGATGAGCATGCCCATCGGCATGATAGCGAGACTTTGCAGAAACAGTTCTTCGTTCCCTGCCAGGTAAATACCGGCTGCTGCAGGTAGAATTGTCGAAGGCATTGTGCCTAAAATTCCGCCAGTGAGGCCGCCCCATCGCTCGATTGCGAGTGTTACAAGAACTGCGATGAAACCGGCTAAGAAAGCGGAAACAAGCACAGAAGTTGCCAGCATCATTGCCCCTCTGAGATGATTCACGCGAATGGGTCAAGATGTACAATTTGGTCAACGTCGATACGTTTGTATCCGCGTTCACGGGCGTTTTCAGCCGCTTTCGAAAGCATGGCCCGCATCCATCCTAAGGACATCAGAGTCTGCATTTTTGTGATGGATTCAATGAAGTGAACTGGGTTTCCACCGAATTGAGTATTGCTGCGAATATCGGATTCAAGTTGTTCAACGACCATGTAATATGTTTCAATCAGTTCTTCAACTGCGTCCTTGGTCACCGGCATCTTTGCATGCGTTTTTGCCAGTGAAAGGAGAGAAGATTCAGTCAGAATCCCGCCACCCTGGCTGATGACAAACTCCTCGGTTTGAGCGACTTCAGAAAGCGATTCTTCATCGTCAGAATCACTGCCTTTCCCCATGCCCATGCCGGCGACAGCAATCTCGAGGTGACGAGGTTTGATGGTAGCAACGCGATCTTTTTCCGCAGCAGCTTCGGCGTGATACACAAGCTTGGAAAGATAGGTTTCCACTTGCGAAATACCTGCTTGGACTGCGGCTGAGCCTACCGATTCGACAGCATCAATTTCGGCAATCATCAGTTCACGGGTACGGTTGTAATTCAAACGGGTTCGGAACGGGTCGTCAAGCGTCTTGCGTTCAGGATCTTGTGAAAGGGTCGCCGCCTCCATCTCCGGAACAAAACGACGAATCTCTGCACATGCTAATTCAACAAGTTGCTCCTTCACTGCACCAGCAAGCCGCATTTCAGTGAAATTTGAAGCAACTGCTCCTATGTGACCGGTCGAGTAAGGCTTTGCCATACCCCAGTCACAACGCAGACGTAACTTGAACACTATGGTTGATTTTTTTGCTCACTCGACCATGCCATCATTGCGACCCATCGCTTGAGAAATCTCCCATGCGTGTAAGCATTCGTGACCACCGAGGAAACCACCAGCTTCGCGACTTGGCCCGATAAATTCAGATGCACAGAATTGACAAAATACACTCACAATCGGCTCGTTGTAGTATGTTCCGTTGGGAGTTTTCCTCATTGGAATGCGCTTGCCAACATCTTCATGCGTCCAACCTTCCATTTTCTCACAGATGTCGTCATCTTTCTGTTCTTGTTCCATCGTTACCACTCCGTCAACCAAGGCCATGCGCCACCAGCAGTTACAGGCCGCATACCTTCCTCGTCTCGAATCCAAGTGTCCTCGCTACCGATGCTGCCCTCTTCATAGACGGCTTTCGGCTCTATTGCCATCGTCCCGCCAACCGGCAAAGGTCGGTCAAAGCCGGAAGCGACAACGGGCGACTCATCCAATTGCAACCCAACTGAATGACCTAAAAATCGGCTTTGGTCTGGCTTCATTCCCATCAAGTTGTCTTGGTATCCGAGTTCAACTGCGAGGGCGTACGCTTCATCCCATGCAGCCTCGCATGTCTCGCCTCGGTCAAGAACATCTACAACTGAGTCCTTAACTGCGATCATGTCTTCAAGACGTTGGTGCCACTGTTCAGAAAGAGAGCCTGCGACAAACATGCGTGTCATGTCGACGATGTACCCTCTGTGAGCATGGACCAAATCGACCAACACGGGTTCGTTTGGCTTAATCCGATGGAATCCAGAGCCCATTCCAGCCAAAGGATGGGCACCTGTTCCTCCAACCGCTGAATCAAAGAAAGAAGGAATGCCTCCGGCACGGCCGGTGACGATAACACCTCGATCACACTGGAGTGGGAAACGGCGCATTTGCACACTGCCGCCAAACCCTTCCGAACGGCTTACTGCTTCAGCAGCAGCAACCAATTCCAGTTCAGTAATGCCTTCTCCACCGACCGCTTCAACGGCTTCAAACATTCGTAGTTGAACATCGGCTGCTGCATCCATTTGTTCAATTTCCCATGCAGATTTGACTTCTCTCTGCTCGTGAATGATTTTGGTTACATCGGGACAGGTGCCAAGTTCGACAAAAATCTTGGCAAAACGTTGTGCAAAAGTGGAGGGGATTTCTCCATATTGGAGGCCTGGTGCAGTGTCGACGCCTCGCTTTCGTAACGTGTCAACCAGTTCGGCAGAACGAGGGAAAACAACCACTTCGTGCGGGGCATCCGAGCCACCACCTTCGTAGAGAGCACGCTGAAGCGAGCGACGAACAAAAAGAATCGACCGCTGTTCTTCGGCCGCTTGAGAAGGAATGTACATCGAAGCGTTTTGTCGCCCTCCGGCGTAATAGTAGAGGTCTACTGGATGTTGAATGAATGCGCCAGATATTCCTGCTTCAGCAAGTAATTCCCCAAGACGATGCTGCCGGGCAGCTAATTCCGTAGATGGAACTCGCCAGTCCTCACCATCAGGACCTACCAAGTCTGCCTCATCCCATCCAGTCATGGTTCAAGGGTGCAGGCGACCGTTCAAAACGGCATCGCTCAAACTTCGATCTCTGGTGCGGTCCACGGCTCAGTTTCGTCGATTCTTTTCTGAGCAATTGCGCAGTATTCCTCAGACAGATCAATACCCACAAATGTCCGGCCAGTCATCTTCGCTGCAACACAAGTTGAACCCGAGCCGTTGAAGGGGTCGAGAACGACATCGCCCGCAAACGAATACATCTCAATGCACCGCCGTGGGAGTTCAACTGGGAACGGTGCTGGATGATTAACACGCGAAGCGCGTTCAGTTGCAAAAGACCAAATTGATTTGGTATGTTGAATGAAATCGTCGCGAGGAATTGTGTCTATGCGGCCATTTGAACGTTGATTTTTATCCCGTGGAAGTTTGTAGTTTCCTTTGGAGAACACAAGAAGATACTCATGCACATCTCGCAAACATGGATTGCTTGCAGACTGGAACGAGCCCCATGCACAAGAAGAACCAGCACTCGCTGATTTGTCCCATATGATTTCGCCACGCATCAAGAAACCAAGCTGGTTCATCATGATGTTGATGTGACTTGAGAGAGGGATATACGGTTTACGTCCGAGGTTAGCGACGTTAACAACCATCCGCCCGCCAGGAGTCAATACTCGGTAGCATTCTGCAAAAACATCGTACAACATCTCCAAATATTCACTCAGAGAAAGGTCTTCATCGTAGGCTTTGCTGGCGTTGTACGGTGGGGATGTCACTACCAAGTGAACGCAGTTATCTGGTAAAGAGAGATTTCGAGAATCCCCTTCAATTACCGTATCTGCCAGTGTTGGAGGAAGTTCTTGCGCCTGACCAACTTCACGACTTGAGACAATTCCATCGTACATTCGACTGCCGTAATACACTGATGCGTCATGGCCCTCTCGTTTTGATACACCAAACGAAGAAGTGCTGGTTTTGGCTCGGCGGCGTGGCCCCTTCAGAGTTTCATCCTCT
>QQRW01000040.1:17562-91858 GCA_003602605.1 Candidatus Poseidoniales archaeon
GCGGGAAAACCACGTCTGCCGAAACACAAATTGAGCCGTTGCAATCAAAAACCGTGAGCGCTTGGACACTCTAATGGCGAGTGTTCTAACTCTCGACAATGTCAACGTCGACAACAAAACTGTTCTTGTCCGTGTGGACATCAATTGTCCTCTTCGCCCTGACACTAAAGCGTTCCTTGATACAACTCGTATCAAAGCAATTGTCCCAACCCTCAATCGCCTTCAACACTCGAAAGTGGTCCTTCTCGCCCACCAATCACGCCCTGGCAAAAATGACTTCACTTCTACTCTGGGTCATTCGCGTGAATTAGGTAGAATTCTTGGCCGACCAATCAAGTGGGTGGATGACCTCGCTGGTGAAAAGGCAATGCGCGCTATCGAAGAAATGAATGTTGGAGACATTCTCATGCTCAACAACGTTCGAATGTACAATGAAGAAATCAGTACCAAAGGCGGTTTTGAAGTCCATGCTGATACTGCAATGGTCCAAAACCTAGCCAGTGTAGCGGACCTTTTCGTCTACGATGCTTTTGCTTGTGCTCATCGCAGTACGCCGTCAGGAGTTGGATTTACGCATCTCATTCCGTGCGTGGCTGGAGAGCTCATGAAGAACGAGATTAACAAATTAGACCAAGCCCTTGAAAACCCTGCTCGGCCATGTCTTGCAGTTCTTGGAGGAGTCAAAGTTGATGATTCAATCCTCGTTGCAGACAACATGTTGCGAAACGGTATTTGCGACGAGTTTTGGCCAACTGGAGGCGTTGCGAATCTCCTTCTTGAATTGTCGGGATTCAATATCGGAACAGTAAACCATGATTTCCTGGTCAATGAACTTGGCAAGAATTGGCATCAGACCGTTGAAACTGCAAAATCTCTGCTCAGTGATTTCAAAGAAAAAATTCACCTCCCCGTTGACGTTGCTGCAAACATCGAAGATAATCGGGTCGACCTTACTACCGAGGAATTACCAATCGAAGCACCTATTTTCGATCTTGGAATTCAATCCATCCGCAAACTTTCGGCAGCCATTAAATCGGCCGGTACGATCCACCTCAATGGTCCAGCTGGTGTTTTTGAGTTGGATGATTTCGCACTTGGAACCATTGAAATGCTAAACGCATGCGCCGAATCAAAGGGTTATGTTGTTGTTGGGGGAGGACATACCTCGACACTCATCGTCAAGCATGGCTTACGGAACAAAATGGGACACCTCTCTACTGGAGGTGGAGCATGCTTGGATTACATTGCTGGTAAGAATCTCCCTGCTGTAGCCAGCCTTGAAGCGAGCGCCAAAGCATTCACCCTCAACATCCGGCGCGCTGTCGACCAATAGAGGAGCCACTGGGGAGGTTCGAACTCCCGACCTCCTGATTACGAATCAGGTGCTATACCAGCTAAGCCACAGTGGCGCAGACCGTCGGCGGCATCGATGAGAGATAAGGCAAACGGTTGAAAGCGTTCATGAGGGTTGAGGCAAACCCATCTGCATGGCCGAGGACATGAGCGTGAGGTATCGCAACGCGATATTGTACGATGAAAACGGTCGTAAGTACGTGGGGGATGTGCTGCTCAACAAGGATGGAAGCTACTCCCTGTCAAAAGGAGATGAGGATGTTCAAGCCGACCTTGATGGCACTAATCGCCTCATTACCCGTAGCCTCCAAAATTGGCACACGCATTTAGCAATGCAACTGAATGCCCGTGACTTCAGTGACGGTTTTCCATTGCACCGGTGGCTCAACGAAGCGATTTTTCCGACTGAAGCAAAACTCAACCCAGAGTATGTTCGCATCGGAGCACAAGCCGCCGCTGCAGAAATGATCCGAACTGGCTCTTCATTCGCCGCAGACATGTATTTTTATCCCGCAGTGACTGGAAAGGTCCTCGATGATGCAGGGCTTCGCGGGTTGATTGGAGGCCCTGTAAGTGATGCTGCTCTACCCTCGCATCCTGATGCTGCATCCGCCCTCGAAGAAATGGACAGCATACTCAAAACCCAAAAACAAGAAGATAAGATCCAGTACGCTATAGCAACCCATTCAGTTTACCTGTGCAGTGAAGAAACATTGCGTAGAGCCTCAGAATTAGCAGAGAAGCGCGATGCTAGGTTGCATATTCATGTCAGTGAAACCCGAAAAGAAATCGCTGATTGTCATGAGAAAACCGGTCTTTATCCGGTTGAATACCTCAACAGTTTGGACTTTTTCAAACCCGGAACTGTCTGTGCTCACGCTTCGTGGGTGAAGAAAAATGAAATCCGAATGCTCGCAGAACATGAAGTTACAGCAGTGCATTGTCCATCATCAAACATGAAAATCGCATGCGGGGGTACAATGTCATACCCAGCATACAAGGAAGCAGGCGTGGATGTACGTATCGGAACCGATGGCGCAGCATCTTCTGGAAGTGGACTGGATATGCTTGCAGAAGCTCGTCTTGCAGCCCTAGTGCAACGTCACGACCACTGGGATGCTACATTGTTACCTGCCAGTGAAGTATTTTCCATGGCGACAAAAGGGAGCTCGGATTGGGCTGTTTGGAACCTTGATGATATTCGAATGAGACCTGCGGGTCGCAGCGGAAACCGTCACCTCGCAAACCTCGTGTTCAATGGCGCTGAATGTCTCGACCTTTGGGTCGACGGAAAAGGCGTCCGCCTCGGTGGTAAAACACAAACATTGGATGAAAATTTTGCTTGGAATGAACTGGACCAAGCTGTTCACTCGTACTATGAAGGCGTTGAATGATTACTTCATTCGTATGATGCCCAAGCCGCCAATTCCAGCTAGGAAACTAAACAGATAGGTTGCCGCGCCTGCTGATAATTTCACCTCGTAGTCAAGAGAAAGGTCTGTACCTGCTGGAAGCGTTCCTGATTTTGTACCGATTCCTGCATAATATTCGCCTTCAGTGACTCGCCATTCTAATCCATCGTTACCGTTGATGGCTGTTGCTTCATACCCCGTATCTCCGTACTGGCATGTTTGGCTGTCTGATGTCGATTCAAGGAATCCTCCTCCACTTGCGCGAATTCCATCGCATTGTGACTTCTTACTTTCATCGGCTATAACCAAAAAAATGTCTTCACGGTCCCATTTCACGGTTGTATCTGCGGTAATGAAAAGGCCAGCTGGATTTCCAGGTAATGCTTCATCGGAGAAGAATACGTAACCTTCAATGTTTGGCGTAGGGACATCATCAATTTGTCCTTCAACAGTGTAGCCAATTGTTCCACCTGCGATGAGGATGATAGCCAGTGCAGATAGCGCATAGCCAATTAATTTCTTCAAGCCCATACCATCAACTCACATTTGGAAAAACGCCAGAGCAAGTATCACATAACAAGCCAGCAGCATAGTACCTTCAAGCCAATTCGATCTGCCATCGCTCATGATCGAATTAGCTACAAGAACTGAAATAAACGTCGCTGCGGTTTCAAGTAAACCAAATTCAAGAGTAAGGTTGACGCCCAAAAACCAGGCAAACAAAACCATGATTGGAGCGACAAAGAGAGCAATTTGGACACTGCTACCAATAGCAATTGCAATCGAAAGGTCCATCTTATCCTTGCCTGCAACCAACACAGCAGTGAAGTGCTCAGCAGCATTGCCGAAGAAGGGTAGCAATATGACGCCGATGAAAAGTTCAGGCAAATGCCACTTCTCAACTGCCACTTCAAGGCTGTGTACCAATATGTGCGCCATCCAACCGACCAGTATGGTCGAAAGAATGAGTAAAACCCACGCGTCTTTGATACTCATTGCGGGGTCTTCATGCGAACCATGACCTGCCTCAGTAGCGAAAACATCGACGTGCGTTTTGAGTTGGAAAAAGAGGGCTAGGCCGTAAATGGCAAGGAGGACGACCGCTGTGTAATGTGAGAGTTGTGCGACATCACCAAGTGAGGCTCCTGAATGGTGAACGGCACTCGGTATGATAAGGGCTACAATTGCCAACAAAAGCAGCGATCCATTCATTTGTCCTGCGTCTTGACTGAACAACTGAATTTTGTGATTTATCCCGCCCCAAACCATGGCAAGGCCCAGTACCAGCAGGAGGTTTCCGAGAATCGAGCCAATCAATGAGGCTTGAGTAACCGTAATCATCGTTTCAGCAATAGCTTCATTCTTTGAAGCAGTGTAAAGGGCAAGACCTGCAATAATCATCTCAACAGCGTTGCCAAAGGTAGCATTAAGCAATCCACCTACAGCCTCACCGGTTCTCAAAGCAATTTCTTCTGTTGCCTTACCCATAAGAAAAGCAAGCGGCATTATAGCGACCATCGAGAAAAGAAACGCAAGGCCGCCTTGATGTGTAAAATTCGCGTACAAAGCTACAGGAATCGCAAGTAGAAGAAAGTTCAACTTGTTCTTTCGTGGGTCGAACGAAGCGAATAAATGCTCCATTGCTTCCTCTGCCTCATCGACTAAAATGTCTCCAGCATCTACTGTTTTCGGTTCCGACATATCTGCTTCGAAGAAGCATCAGCCCTTGACTTCACCGCTTGATTTGATTCAGTCTTCGCTCTTTTTGCGACCTACTGTTCTGCGCTTAGGAGCCTTACGAGGTGCAGCTCGACGACCAACTACTCGCTTCTTAGAGACCGGCTTTTCCTCAACCTCTTCATCATCATCGTCATCGTCGTATTCGCTCCAATCGATACCGTCATCATCGTCGTCCTCGTCATCAACGACCTCAGGAACGTCCTTCTTACGACGTGTTTTACGGGTGATAACATTCACCGCAAATGGGTCTTCTTCTTCTTGTTCTGCTTCAGGTTCAGTCTCAGGTTCAGCTGACTTTTCATCTGTTTTTACGCTTGTATCCGTGACTGCACCCATGTCCAAATCTTGCGAAGTTCCGATAAACTCAGACATCCAGTCTTCATCTTCTTCTTCGTCCGCGCCTGCCTTCTTCTTCTTAGGGCCACTCATACTGGTACTGATGACCATAAACATGATAATCAGTGAAAACACAAAGATTCCAGAGAGTATCCAGACCAAAATATACGGCGGGTCGGTCATGGACGGTTCAACGATAACAGGTTCTGGCTCAGGCTTGAGTGACTCGACATAGTTACAAGAGGTCGTTCCGTCAATCCTGTTACGACATTCATCGACAACAAAAATGACACTTGTTGACCTCTCATTGCCTGCAGAGTCAACTGCCCGAACAAACACAGCGTGTTGTCCCGGTAGGAAATTTCCTGCTGAAAACTCTAAATCCAAAACCAAAGAACTGTTATCCCCGTCAAGGTTGGTGACTTCGGTGGCTTCAGTCCAAGGTGTATTGATTGACTGACCCGTTCCGTAATTGTAAGTAAACTTGTATTGGAACGAATCAATTCGCACATCATCCTCTGCGCCAGCAAGAACTTGAATCATGTTACCATACAGATACTTTGATTCACTGTCAGAGAACGAAGACGGCGAATAAATTACGACTTGTGGGGCGACTGCATCAACGGCTCGGTCCGTCCATTGTTGTGTAGCTTGGTTGTTCGCAAGATCTTCCATTTGAACTTCAAAAACCATATCGCCGGCAATGGTGGCGGAGGTGATAAAGAAGTCGAGTTGGTAGACTGGTCCTCGGTCTGGGTTACCTGCGTTTTCTTGAATAAGCGTCATCTCACGATCGCCTCCAGAAAGGTCACCGCCACCAAGAGTGGTGATGTTGATCATCGGGCTTACATCAAGAGGCTCATCGAATTCAATTTGCACCTTGTAGTCGCCTGCAATAAGTGAAGGACTGGTGAAAGCCTCATTGTCTTCATTAATCAAAACCATAGAGGCTTGAGGTGCTTTGGTATCTTCTGTCACTTTGATGGCGTTAGAATTGAGCCCTGAGTAGGTCTCGGGATCTGTGTTGCCCCATTTGTCAGCAACCATAACGGCGTACCAAACATCTCGATCGACGTCATTTGGAATATCGATTTGTCTGAAAAAAGTGTTCTCCTCGGATGCCCCGGCTTGTATGTTATCAATGACGAGTTCCCATCCGTCATCAGTTACGGAACTTATCTCGCTCTCATCTTCTCCAAACGGTTCACCATAGTGGCGCCAGACCTGATATACTTCATCGGTTTCATCGCTGTTGAACCATTCAAGGGTAACCTTGTTTAGGTAACCAATAGACTGCACTTCTTTCATACTCACGCGAAGCGGAGGTGTTGTGTCCTCCTCGTTTCCTTCAGCAATTTGGAAGTAGTTTTGGTTCAGTCTCTTATCCATGTAGGTTCCCGAAAGGTGTCCGTAAAGAGCCTCAGTCGTCACGAAATAATACGGGCGAGACACGAGAAGGCCATCTGAAAGTTCGACGTCGAAATACCCAACTCCGTCACTTACGGAACCAAGCCATTGGAGCGAGCCGTTGAATGTCGCCCATTCTCCGCCGGTAACCTTCCATCCTGCTTTGTAAATGTGGTATTGCTCACCTTCAACGCCCAATTGGTCGGTCCATGAGACTCTAGTGGTCTTGTTACCGATGAATTCAGCATAGACATTGGTGGGTTCAGCGATCCATGGACTAAATGCATCTTCAACGACTGCATCGGAGCAGGAGTTGAAACTCACATTGGTATCCATAACACCGTACATGTCGACGGTTGCTACGCAATAATACGCATTTCCGAGTCGACCTGTAGGCACTTCGTAATCGAACGATTCTACCCCTTCTGAAATTGTCCCAAGCAGTTGTACATCTGAGCGAAGAACGCTCGAGAACGCCGTACCTGACATGTAAATGCGGTATGATTCTCCTACCTCTCCTGCAACGTCGGTCCAAACAACCGTAGTCGTTCCACCGCCGTCGGTTGGCTCGGGATTGAACTGAGCATACATCGAACTGACTTGCTCTGGAGGAAGGTTGTCTTCCATAATCGGAGAGGTCATGGCGTTGCTCGAAAGGAAGCGCACATCTTGGTAATCTTGACCTGGTGCAGTCCAATTCGGCAAATTATAGGTGACCGAGTAATACGCTTCTCTGTCCGTGTTTTGCGGTACATCGATAACAATCGAGGAGGTACCTGCGGGAAGAGTTGCAATTGGTGTTTCTGTTGCAAGCATATTCGCACCGTTGGAACGAGTCACGGGATACGATGTACGATACAGTAGAATCTGGTAGGCATCATCGCCTGTATCGGGAAGAATTGGGAAGATCTCGTTGTAATTAATCCATTGAATGGTCGATTGGCTCAAGTCCGGGTCGAACGATCCAAAGATGTTGTATGGCGTGCGAATCGGAGTCGTCTGTTCAAGAATGGGCGTTTCAATAAGAGAGGCGTTTTCATCTAAATCAGTGAGTTCTGTTCCATCTCCAAGGGTTGTCGTAACTGCATAATAGAACGATTCATTGACACCGGGTGAAACAAGGTAAGAGACAGAGTGCTGAGCGACGGTGCCATTAATTCCACGGCATTTGAAAGCGTCGTTTTGAACCTCTGCAGAAGAACATGCTACAATTCCTGTTTCAAACGGAGTAAGGCTGCCGATTGAAGATTGGTCGATGACATCACTTGAGCGGTAAACATTGTACGTAGCAGTGAAAAGTCCCTGCAAAACGGAACCATCAATGTCAATATTGCGCCAAGTGACCGTAGTGGTTTCTGAGGCAGGGTCAAACACTGCACTGATGTCTTGAGCTTGTAGATTGCTCGGATTTCCGATATCTTCCGCTGAAACATTGCTCATTGGCAGCAAAGCAAGAAGCATGCACATCACAAGGAAAATCGCTTTTCTCTTGCCTTCTTTACCGAGCAGATTGACTGTCATCATTCCACTTGTCGCATGCGACGGTTAAGAGCATGTCGCATATTTAACCGGTAAAAATGACATTCAACACACCCCTACGGGGTGCGAAGTTCTCAGTCATTCTTGTTCTGTTGATTGATTTGGTTGTGGCAATGGGTCTTCGGAATCGATTCGGGTGATTTCCGAATGTGCTTGTCGGAAACGCACAAGGAATGTCCACAGTCCACCGAAAGCTGAAATCAAAACAACAATACTCAGCGGCGTGATTGGAATGTGGTCCAGTACCCCTGGCAGCATTCCGAAATCGCCGATACCTGCGTGAATAAAAACAGCGGTTAGGAAAATTCCTAAAATCGTCACAACGGTGCGGTCTGCTCTGGAGAAACCACGATAATTTCGTGAGCCTGCAACGGCTTGTGCTTGTGTCCCCATGTACGAACCCATAAGAGTCAGCCAAGCTGCTACAAGCCCTAGTGTGAAATCGCCGACGAAAACGGAACCTGCGATACATAACAGCCAGATGGCGTCAAGAAGTCTGTCAAATGTGTGATCAAGATAGTCTCCCCATCGGCTAACGTTGCCGAATCTCCGTGCCAAAGGCCCGTCTAAACCGTCCATAGCCATGGCCAGTATCATCAACAAACCGCCACCAAGTAACATGTTTGCGCCATACGATGTTTCATCTGCAGTTAACACAGCCAATCCGCCAAGAATGCCAACGGGTAAAGCGACCCAAGTTACCGTGGATGGTTTCACATTCTCAAGCGAATCTAGAAGTGGGTTTAGGATGCCTTCCCAAGTGTCTCTTAATTTCTCCAATGCCATGATGCTCGTACCTGTGGCCGAGGCGGGGGGGTGTTTGTTGTTGCGGTTCCTTACGCAATAAAATGTGAGTCTTACAACCAATTCATTGCTTTCGAGGCAGCTTCAGCAAGGGGGACCGATGGAAGACCTTGGTCAATCCACTGTACAATTCTCTCACATAATTCATCGGCAGACAGACCCGTTGTATCGAGTTCCAGCAGAGGTACTTCAATCTCAAATTCGAGAAGTTCAGACCATGTTCCGGAAAGCATCTCCCATTCCACATTCGCAGTTATTTTTGAAGGTGAATACGAACGCCCCTCAAGTCGTTCACGAAGGACCTCAGGTTGGCATCGCAAAACAACGATTGCATCGACATCAAGAAGATGAGAAAGGTGCCCATCGACAAAGGTCAACGCTTTCGATTCAAAATCCCAAACCTCGGAGAGTTTGTGAATGTCCAACGGAGCTGAACCATCATTTTCGTCGACAGGCCCTAGGCAATCGTTTTGTGCGGCCAATTCTTGAAGTGAAAGTACATTGTAGAGCGAACTTAACGACGCACATACCGTCGTTTTTCCCGCACCTGGGGTTCCGGTTACTGCGATGCACAAGTTGTCTTCCACAGTAACGCCCGTGTTCACCAACACATAAACAAAAAGGCCGAAAGGTTAGATTTTAGGGGATATTGGTGTGGTTCGAGCGAAGCGAGCAGGGAAAGGCATGATAGGTCATCACCTACAGCAATGAATGTTGCCATGTTTGGAATGAACGACCCTGCTCAAACGCTGCTCCAGTTGGAGCGGTATGTGGCTGATGGCCGAATGGAAATGTCAGAAGTGATGGCAATCCAGTTCACGGATATGTTTCTCTCACAGAAAAACAGGGGCGCAGATGCACAAATTATGCTCGTCAAAGGTTTGCGGATACTTTGCGATGTATTCCTCGCAAGAAACAAAGCGAAGCGCGGCATATCGACCGTGAAAATTCTTCACCGAGAGCGTAAGAAATTGATTCGGATGCTAGCTAAAAACGCACCTCAACTTTTGGCAAAAATGACATCCGAGGCTGAAGATTATCGAAGGGCTGGGAAACTGTATGCACTGGCTGGAAAGAAAGGAGCAGCGATGAAAGCTTTTACCCAATGTGAAAAGAAATCACCTGGACATGTGGCTGCTGCGCTGGAAGCATGTCAAATGGTTCCTGGCCAAAAGAAACTTGTTCAGCGACTCACCAGCGTTGTTACTGAGTCAGGCCCTGTCGTCATGTACGAAGGCGTGTTTTACTTACAGCCAATTGATTCTCCGATGGTGCTAACCGATGAAATAATCGCCGCCCTCCATTCAGCAATTGAGAAACAAATCGGCCCAACAGATGCTTGCAAAAAACAAATTGATCGCATAAATGAAGAGCGCCAGGCTATTGAACGCGGCGAAGCAGCTGCAAACGCTCGGCTGCAAGCCGCAATGGATTTACTCAAACCTCAACACGATTACTACGAGTACTGAGAATGGTAACGAGAGATGGATTTGAACCATCGATCTCCGGGTTATGAGCCCGACGGGATATCCAGACTACCCCACCTCGTTATACACAACGCTGAAACCCTCCCATTCTTCAATGCACCGATGCAGTACGATTGAGGATAGCACAGAGGAAAATCATTCCAAGTGAGCATTTCACACAGAATTAGCACTGCATTGATGAATATGAAGCGCATGAGACTACTTATGCGAGCAGGGCGAACAGTACCGGTTATCTTGTGCTTATTGCTCCTGTTGACATCGATTTCAGGCTGTCTGAGTTCTGATGGAGAACCGAAAGAAGCCAGCGCAATCGAACTTATCGTCTATTACGACGCAACTTCCGGTGTCATTGAAGAAAACGTGCAAAACAACCAACAGGTTACTGAGAGCGGCGTCGAACTCACCTTCGACTTCTCGTACACCAAGTCCTCTGCAGGCGCCATGGTTACCTATTATTTCCTTCCAGGAGACGGTTCAAGTGCTGTTGAAAATAACGCTGCTGAAGATGGCGAAATCACCTACACATACCTCACGCACGGCCTCTTCGATGCAGCTATGGGCGGTGTCGACGACCAAGGTAACGATTACTTTGAGAACATCACCATCCGAATCGACAAACAAATCACTTGGGGCGACAGCAACACTGCAGACCCTGACGTTATGAATATCGAAACAACTCCGGACTGCAATTGCCCGGCACCGGAAAAAATCGTCGTCGAATCAACAGTTGTGAATATTGAAAATCAACCCGCAACCCCAATCAATCAGGGTCAAACCGTCACAGTAACATGGAGAATGTTGAATTCAACCGATGCAACAACCGTCGAATCTGCACCGGAGCAAGTCGGAGACGGACAAGATGCTTCATGGATGCACAACCAGTACTTCGTCGAACCGGGGACATGGAAACTTGAGGTCGATGTGAGTGCAGAAGGAAACGGGGAGGAACGGGTCAATGTCGACCATACAGTGCAAATCCTCTACGATGCTCAAGAAAGCGTCCCTAATCCAATGGGCGATTCTGAGGTTGACGAAGAAACAGAATAGATTCACTTTCCGTTTTTGAAAAAGTGAAGTTAAACTGAAAAAATAAGTCGTAGTATTGCGATTAAACCGTCGCATAATGGTTTGGAAAGCGTCTTTCCCATACGCACCCTGTTTCAGCCTTTCATATACCGTTGACAGACCAGCAGGGGTTGGAAGTGAACAAGAATGGCAACCAAATCGAAGAAAAAAGCGAAAACTGAACTTGAAAACAATGAAAGCCCTGCGGACAAAGCACCGGTAATGATGCCGACTGAAGAGGAAGTGCCTGAGCCACTTATCGAAGACCTTCCTGGCGTAGGGCCAGCAACCGCAGAAAAACTCCGAGAAGCCGGTTTTGATGACCTCCTCGCACTCGCAGTCATGTCACCCGGTGACCTTGCAGACCAAGCTGAACTTGGTGAAGCGGTTGCTACCAAAATTATCGGTGGCGCAAAGAAAATGGCAAACATTGGCGGATTCGTCTCAGGTGGCGCACTGCTCGAAAGACGACGTGAAGTCCTCAAACTAACCTCCAAAGTGGAATCCATTGACGACCTTTTAGGTGGCGGATTTGAAACTCAAGCATTGGTCGAGGTCTACGGTGCATTCGGCAGCGGTAAGACACAAATTGGCCACCAATTGGCTGTCAACTGCACTCTGCCGCTCGAAGAGGGTGGATTCGATGGCGATGTATTCTACATCGATACAGAAGATACATTCAGACCAGAGCGAATCACTCAAATGGCTCGCGGTCACGGACTTGACCCCGAGCAAGTATTGAGCAGAATCCACGTTGCTCGAGCATACAACTCAGCCCACCAAATGCTTCTGGTTGACGAAATTAAGAGAATGAGCAAGGGCCTCAATGTCAAGATGATCATTGTCGATTCACTCACCAGCCACTTCCGAGCAGAATTCATCGGCAGAGGAATGTTGGCAAACCGCCAACAAAAACTCAACCGCCACTTGAAAGATTTGAAGCAACTTGCTGATGTGAACAACGCTCTGGTACTCGTCACCAACCAAGTTCACTCCAAGCCAGATGCAATGTGGGGCGACCCAACCAAACCTGTTGGCGGCCACGTGCTTGCCCACGCTTCGACCTTCCGCCTCTACCTGCGCAAAGCAAAGGGTGGCCGACGAATCGCTCGACTGGTCGACTCACCGAACTTGCCAGATGGCGAGTGCGTCTACCAAGTGACACAAGAAGGTCTTCGTGACTGATTGGTGATTGAAATTACCCCCTAAAACCACTGTTTGAGTGGTTCTCGGTGGCGGCACATTCAAGGGTGCTTGGGTGAGCATGACCTACATGCGACACTTGATTGACAGAGTATTGGAACTGACAGAATCAGAAATGGCAGCACCTGCCACCGTCGCTCCTCCCATGGGTGAAGGCAGTGAAGTCGAACTAAAGGCTCTGCTCGAATCGCTTCAGCCTCGTATCCGCGTGTATGGTGTGGGTGGGGCTGGATGCAACGCTATTGGACGGTTGCATGCAGAGGGTTTGTTCGAAAACTCCTACGTGACCGGATACGCAATCAACACCGATGCGCAAGCTCTCTTGATGTCACCGATCGAAGAGAAAATACTGATTGGACGCACTGCTCGTGGTAGAGGTGCGGGTGGAGACCCAACGAAAGGCGAAGCAGCCGCTCTTGAATCGGAGTTGGCACTTCGTCGAATCACTAACGATACTCAACTGGCAATAATCACAGCTGGAATGGGCGGCGGTTCAGGAACCGGTGCGGCAGGGCAAATCGCTCGATTGGCAAAACAACAAGGAGCCATGACGATCGCTGTAGTGACCTATCCATTCCAATCGGAGGGGGCTCTTCGAAAGCAAAATGCCGAGTGGGGCCTCGAGCGTCTCCGAGAACACTGTGATACAATACTCGTCATACCGAACGAAAGACTACTTGAAATTGAAGGGGTTAAGGACTTGCCAATTACCAGTGCATTCCGAGTTGGAGATGAACTTCTTGTACGCTCGATTACCGGAGTTGCTGAATTGCTTACAATTGATGGCATGGTAAATCTCGATTTCGAAGATCTTCGCTCCGTCATCAACTTTGGCAGTGGTGTGGCCATGATTGGCCTCGGTTCTGCATCAGGCCCTGGGAGGGCAGAAGCCGCAACAATGGAAGCACTTCACTCTCCATTGCTTGATATCGATGCATCAGATGCAAGAGGCGCCCTCATCAACGTCGTCGGTGGAGCGAGTCTAACATTAGGAGAGGCTGAACAATGTGCAAAAATCATCAAAAGTAAAATCTCTCCACACGCTCAAATTATCTGGGGTGCTGCAGTCAAAGAAGAACTTGAAGATGAATTGCGCGTCATGCTCGTGCTGACCGGAGTTAAGAGCGAACAAATTCATGGTGCCAGTGAAAACAGACAATTGCGCGCTTTGCGCAACCAGCAAATTGAATTCGTCAACTGATTACTTTATCGCGAAGTACAAGAACACGAGTAAGGCGGCAAGTCCACCGTACAAGATACCGTACTGCGTGTCGTCGAACTCCTTTGTAAGGTCAGGCTGATCGACGGGGCCCTCATGTTGTGTTCCAGGTAAAACCGTGCCATATGAATTCCACATATCTCCTTCAGAATTTCCGTTGCCATTGACTGCATTTCCGTGCAGAACAAAGTCCACGGTTGTCGTGTTGTCACTCGGCGCAGTCCAAGTCAAATTCCAACTGCGATATTGGTTTCCAGTTTCCGTATGGGTCCAGCCGTCATCGAGGAATTGGACTCGAGATTGGTTTTGAATCTCTATGGTACCATCGCTTATCAGAAATCGGAATCCGCCCTGTGCTGATTCAGAATGTTGTCCGGAATCTGCCTCAACACTCAATGTCAAATCATATGTAGCGTTGCTTTCAAACTCCGCAGGAAGCCCGAAAATGATGGGTTGGGTTGTGTTTGAATATCCTCCGTGGCATGCGCAACCGTTATCGGCTAAACTTCCAATTCCTGCGGGGGCACTCTGTATAGATGGAGAGCCAAGTGCAACTACCAACACCAGCAGAGAAAATACGTACAGACCACTGAACCTCATTTGACTTCAGTAACTACTGTCCGTGCGCCTCATATGACTCTTTCCAAATACATACCCTTCTTACTTGATAATCTATCGCCAAAATGTGCGCTTGGATATCGCCACGAAAAAACATTCTTTCATGTAGTAGAAGGCGGATTTTGAAACGGAAGTGAAAGGATGGGACCTTGGGATACTGCACCAGTTGTTCAGGAAGAAGATGAAGAAATCGATATATTTGCAGTACTTGGTGCGACTCCTCCGAATCGTACCGTACCTCATACCGTCAATCAGCCGCCGCAGAGCAACTTCAATCACGACCCATTAGCCGCTTTCATGGATGATGACGAAGAAGAAACTCTTGTTGCCGACTCACTGTTTGGGCTTGAAGAGGGGGCTGCGGGAATGCCCGGGCTCACCCCTGAAAACGCCCCAATGAATGAGCCCATTCAGAGTGACCCAGTATCCCAACACTCTCTATCCAACGAAGTAATTACCGAACTGCTCGAAGTTCTCGTCAAGAAAGAACTTCATGCACGAGCCGAACGGGGAGACAACTGGTTGGCCAACTTACCAGCAGAAGCACGAGCCGAGATTGAAACTGCCAAGGTGATTAAGGAAAAAGAAGCATACCACCTCTCGCTCATCATCGACATGGTCGGGGCGGGACAAGTACGACCGTTTGCGACAGTACTTTCCACCGGAGATGGTGCACTACCGGTTAACCCACCTTCACACCTTGCCAAATCATGGTACCCGCTCTATGACGCACTGCGTGAACTTCTCATGCAGGCAATGAACTCATTATCAAAACTAAACATCGTTACGGGTAAAGCAAGCGCTTAATCTTCGTGAAGTACGACGGTTGATGTGATATCAACTTCAGTTAACATGTTGGAAACACTGCAGTACTTCTCGTGGCTTTTCTCCACAAGTCGTTCGACTAATTTTCGAGGAACATCTCCCTTCACATGGTATTCGAGTTGAATAGATGTAAATACGCGCGGAGCGGATTCAGCTCTTGTACTGTCGATTTCGACCCAGACTTCGCTGAACGCTCTATCCTTGAGCCCACCAATGACATCGACAACAGAACAAGCCGCAACCATCTGCAGCGTGATTTGCATAGGTGTAGGCCCATTTTCCCAATCAATGTTTAGGCTTTGCTGATTTGAATTGATGCACTTTAATCCGTACTCTCCGGTCCACTCGACACGTCCCTGCATGGAGGTCCGTGGGGCGGTTCATTCTTGAAGGGGATGCATGTGGGACAGAATGATTGACATGGCAGGAACACCGGTAACAATGATGGATGGTAAACTCAGCATTCCAAATGACCCAATTATTCACTACATCGAAGGAGATGGCATTGGTATCGACATTACCCCTGTCATGATGAAAGTTGTTGATGCCGCTGTTTCAAAGTCTTACAACGGTGAAAAGAGCATCGTATGGTCCGAAGTTCTCGCTGGTGAAAAAGCATTCAACGCTACTGGAGAATGGTTGCCACAAGCAACACTCGATGCTATGCGTACTGGCCTTGTTTCCATCAAAGGCCCGTTAACAACACCGGTTGGTGGAGGGATCCGCTCCCTCAACGTCGCACTTCGACAAAAACTCGATCTTTACGCATGCGTTCGCCCAGTACGATGGTACGACGGCACTCCGTCCCCAGTCAAATCGCCTGGCGATGTTGACATGATTATTTTCAGAGAAAACAGCGAAGATGTGTACGCCGGTATCGAATGGGAAGCCGGAAGCGACGGTGTCAAGAAACTCATTGACTTTTTACAAAACGAAATGGGTGTTGACAAAATTCGATTCCCAAACACTTCCGGAATTGGAATTAAGCCAATTTCGCAAGAAGGAACTGCACGTATTGTTCGTGCAGCATTCCAATATGCGATTGATAACGATAAAGAGAGCGTTACCCTTGTCCACAAGGGCAACATCATGAAGTTCACAGAAGGTGGGTTCCGTGATTGGGGATATTCTCTAGCCAAGGAAGAATTCGGTGCTGTAGAACTCGACGGGGGGCCATGGTGTACTTTTGAGAATCCAAACAACGGAAAAACAATCCTCGTCAAAGATGTTATTGCGGATGCTATGCTCCAACAAATCATTACCCGTCCTGCTGAATATTCAGTGTTGACTACCATGAACCTCAACGGCGATTACATTTCAGACGCCCTGGCTGCACAAGTTGGTGGAATTGGAATCGCTCCAGGCGCCAATATCAACTATGATACTGGCATTTCAATCTTTGAAGCAACACACGGCACTGCTCCAAAGTACACCGGACAAGACAAAGTGAACCCAGGTTCACTTATTCTCTCCGCAGAAATGATGCTACGACATATGGGTTGGAGCGAGGCTGCTGACCTCATAGTCAAAGGAATGGAAGGAGCAATTTCTGCTAAAACTGTAACCTACGATTTTGAGCGTCTAATGGACGATGCAACACTACTCTCCTGCAGTGCCTTTGGCGATGCAATGATTTCGCACATGTGAGGCTCACTTGAGCCAAGCGTTCAGAGAACGACTGTTCTTCGCAATTCCGAAGCCGAATTGCTCTTCGAAAGCTCGTGCAACGAGAGTAAAGTCACCGTCTCGTGTCGCCACCAAAACAGTTCCAAGATCTTGCAGTGATTGAGTTGCCAATTGTGAAGCAATCTGCATGATTACCCGGTCAGGTGCTTCTGGATACACGTCTCGGCCATCGAGGACGGTACGGAGAGGTTCCCCCCGTGTACGCTTCATTGCAGTAATCTCTTCGTATATTTCTGTAGAATCACGCAAGAACTGTTCGATTGCTTCAACATTTTCGGTAGACTCGGCTTCTTTCTCTAAATCAAGATTGAGAGGTCGCCAAGTGTTGTAGTCCTTGAGAACATCCTCAACTAAAGAATCAATGGTTTTGGCACTGAAAATGTTGTCGAGTAATTCGGGAGATACGAGTGAATCATCGAATCGAGCCTTGAGATGCTGAATGCCTGAGGCAATTCCACGCAACTCTTGCTTGACGACGGAGGGCAACCACAAATGCAGTTTCTTATCCTTTGATTTACTCAACAGAATTTTGTGGAAACTCCCCTGACCACGCACATCAAGACTTGCTTCACTTACCAGGTGTAGTTTCTCAGAAATGCGGTCAATCAATGCGTCGACGAGAATGTTCGTGTCAACGAGAACCAACGGAGCCAGTGAAAGATTGCGAAGGTAACGACGTGATGCATTCGGTATCAGTGCCTTGTTTATTGAAAACAATGATTTCTCAGCCTGTTGGAGCCTGCGGATTTCCGAATCTGTGAACAGTGAGCTGTTTTGAGCACGCTCAAGGAACATCAATCCATCAACCGGCCGTATCTTCGCCGCTTCACTTGCCAAGGTGTAGACTTCATCAGCAGATGGAGAGCCACCATGCATCAATTGATTGAACCGGACATCGAATGTGTTCTTTTGGCGGCGACGGTTCTTGTGAAGTGAATTGGTTGCTGCGGTAACACGGCCGCAAAACGGATCGGTTGGAAGCGGTCGAGGATGTTCAAGCGGGTATGTTTTCAGCATATCCAAATCGTCTTCAGCGTGGTACACGCGTAGCACTTGCACCATTTCACCTTCTTCGTTTTCTTCAGTAACCATGCGAGAACGCTTGACGAAATCCTTGAGGAGTTTCGTTGCCGAATTAGTATCTTTAGATTTAGCAGTATACGATACTCGTAAATACAGCTGGAATCGTTGGGTAATGGCGCTCTTCAATGCTGGTTGAGCATCGAGTAATTCAACGGCCTCACGCCATTGTTCCGCAAACGCAAGGTGAATCAGAGCCTTACGATAGAGTGTAAGGGAGTGTTCGTAATCAAAGTCCTCATGATCGCCGGCTTTTCTGTAATCTCTTGCAGCGTTCAATTCTTCATTGTTCGAAGCGTAAACTGCTGCACGAGCAAGGGTGTGCCACGGGGAAAGAGCATCATTATGCTGATACCATCGGACAAGGGATGGGAGACCAATGTCGTGTTCGAATACCAAATGACGCACGCTGTGAATCATTCCAGTAGGTATGGATGGTTCGCTTAATAGCGCGTTAAGCGTCTCGATGTTTTCAGAATTGGAATTACCGTGTTGAAGCATCAATCCAACATAATTGAGACGCAGTGTAGAGATTACTGCATTGAACAAAATTCGTTCCATGACTGTCAAATCTGCTGCAAGAACACTCTGTTCGAGGTTCGAAAGATGGGTCGAGGAAGCTATTCCGCTGCCGCCATCTCGCAACGCTTGACGAATAGGTCCGAAAGCACGTAGGCCTTGGCGGTCAAGTACCGTCGTGAGCCGCTCATCTTCGATGTTTTCACCTTCAAACAGCATCAACAATGCTTCAGAAGTTGAGGAAAAGGATTCGGGTGCATCAATACTGTGAATTTGAGAAAGTGCGGTTCGACGTGCCGCACGAACTTGCATCCAAAGTTCACTGTCGCTACCAGCATCAAGAAGGTGCGATACAAGGAGCGTTTCGTATGGGTGAGACATTGGAATAAGGTCATCCGAGGTAATAATTTGAGCAAGGAGTGATAATTCCATGCTTTGAGTATAGATGTCGATGAGGAGAGGAAGCACTTTTTCATGCGCTTCAACTGATTCTGCTTTGAGATTCTTAGCGGATACAGAACGTATCTCGAGTGACAATGAGTCCATTTGTATGAGAGCAACCAAGGCACCGTCATCCAACACAGGTATCTGCTCTAACAACCACTGGTCGAGTTTCTCACTGGATAAGTCGGCCAAAAGAGGTGTAATTCGGGATAATTCGGTGTGCTGATCGAGTTTCAAACTGGTGAGCAACTGAACGGTTTCTTCAGTCTTTCCTTCCTTGTGAAGCGCGTTCAATCTCCACCACATTACCTTCTCAATTTGTGAAGCATTGGTGGTTTTCTCACGAAGAAGTTCTAATCCTTCAGTGAGTTGTTTCGAGGATAATTTAGCTGCTTCATCGGGAGCGTTTTCCCAAGCCATAAGTTTTCGAATTGCAGCAAGGGAATGTCCTCCTTTGGCTGCTTTCGATTTCTTCCAGTCTGTTACATTCCCCTGGCTGAGGGCATAAAAGTCAGAAAGTTGTGAAGCCAACTCCTCGTCAACGGAACTAAGCGTTTTCAGTGGCACGGCAGGATCATTGCCAGATATCAGAGAAAGTAGCACGCTTAAGGCAGAGGCTTGGCCTTCCATACTCAACAATACTTTGGCTGGTTGTACTGAGCGCCCGGCTGAGAGTTGTGAAACGACCGTTCGTAGGGCAACTTGTGATTCAGCATCGGTGATTGAAGGAGATATTGCCTCAATGGCAAGAATCAACTCTTCTGAATTGGCAGGATTGATAAAAGCCGAATCGAGTTTTACTTTCTTGCCAGCTTTTGATTTGGAAACTTTGGCCTTCGGGAAAGCAGCAAACTGAGCGAGAACTGCAGTTCGTTGAGCCAAATCATGCCAGACAGGATGAACGCCCTTTTCGAGGCATGTTTCACGAAGTGATTTTTCAGTGACTTCCCATTCTTCATCCCATTCCTCCTTGTTGAGAAGTTTGTGAACCATCAATACGGCCAAGCGGTACGCGGGGGAAGAATCTGACGGCAGAAGCATTTCTTGTGCAGTTGGAAGCAAGTCCATCGGCCCCGTAGCGCCTCTTCCGCCCCGTCGACTTCGCCCACGTCCACCCTGCGTTCGACGGCGAGGTGTTGATTCAGAGTCTTCATCAGCTGCGGGCAGCTCTGTTTCAGCCAGTGCAAGAAGGAGAAGCGGTCGCCATGGTTTCTCAAGCAGTTGCCAGTCCGGTAACTTGACCACAATCGCTTGGCGGCGATTTTTCGTGATGTTCGTCTTGAACGCTTCTTTGAGGCAGTTTGCTATGTACGTCTCTTGCAAAATAACCCCCCCTGCCCTCTTGGCTCCACCTACCCGCCTTCAACCCACCGGCATGGCCTTCATGAAATCAACCGACAAATAAAGAGGCAAATATCTGCGAACAACAATGAACAAAGAACGTTTGGCATGGAATGGGAGCGAAATGGATCCGGTTCGAGTAGTAATTTTGCTCCTTCATCCACTTCTCGCATCTGGGCTACTGGTATGGATTTGGTGGCAGTATTCTTGGCGAAAAAAAAGCCACGAACTCAAAGGTGAACTACGAAAAACTGCTCTTGCAAACCATGAACGAAATGGAAACCGGCTTGTTTGGGCAACATTTGTTGTCATTTGCATCGCATTCATCAGCCGGGGCATTACCGCTTGGCGTGATGGAGAAGATGTGTTAACATCACTCGTACCAGGAAGTCTTCATGGGTTCATGGGCCCGGTCGGATTCGTGCTTCTGTTCATACTGGCTCGTATGGGGCGACAGGCTCGAGATGCCCGGAAAGAAGGAAAGAAGTTCAAGCACATAGCAATGCGTCATGGTAGAGCGGCTGATCTCGTGGTCGTTCTCGTTTTCTTGCATGCTTTTTTGGGATTTTTGTATATTTTTGCGATACTGTAAGTCATTCAATAGCAAGAACAACACTTCGATTTTTCCACGCCTCAATCCACAATTCGAGATTTGATTCGACTCCTGGTGGCTGGATCCGACATCCACAAGCATTGGCATGACCGCCCCCAGTCGGATCAAACATCGTCGCTAAGCGAGACAAATCAAATCTATTCTGCCCGTTTTCGAGAAATGAATTTGCGTAGAAACTAGCGGAGAGTGCTGGACGTTCAGGTGTTTCAATCGAGCCGTCCGCATAGCCATGAATAATGCAGCACGCATCTGCCCTGTCTCCCGCCCACGCAGTAACCAGATATCCATTAGAGCGAACTCCTTTCTCATCCATACGGCAGATAGCTAGACGATCAATAATTTCGGTATGTTGCTCGACGACTGCTTGTGCAGCTATGCGTTCATCACGTGCTCGTTTGATGTGCGGTATGATGTCTTTATCGGCCAGAACTTCTGATAACAATGCGCCCTGGGAAAAGAGGTTGAGCACATGATGCATGTGTTCTGTTTCACGTAAAGAAAGTGAACGCGCAAGTTGCAGTACCGGTCCGTCTTGAATAAAATCTTCTCTTCGTATTTGACCCGAGTCAAGTGCATCAACGATGGGCATTATTTCTTCAAGGTGTGTCAAGTCGATATAGGGGCTCAATACATCAAATGCTAACCTTGCAGCTGAAGGCGTCGATTCCCAGTGACAGGTTCCGCCTTGTGAAATGAAGAGTTTCTCCTCCTCTTCATTGGGGCGGTTGGTTTGATGGTGGTCGAGATACCAACCACAATCCGGGTGAAATGGCAAGTCAACCATCGCAGTAGAACGGTCGATCAATTCATCCAAAGCACCGGAACGAACGAGCGCCGCATGTGCGAAATGGACCTCTGCATCTGGATTCGCAGCCTTGAGTACTGCTGCTGCACATAAGCCGTCAAGGTCGGAGTCTGCGATTATTCGCTCGAAATCAGGAAGACCTGCTTTTTCTAACGGCGATGGAGGTTGAGGCATAACGACATGCGTGTGCACGCTGCTCAAGAAGGTTATCGGAAACCATTTCGCCAAAATTGACTTGACCTATCGTCTATCTGCTCTGTCCATGGAGACCTCGTGTGGCGTTGTTTTAGTCAACTACGGAACTGTACTTCTGCTCCAGTATCCTCAAGGGCACTGGGATTTCCCAAAAGGTCACGTCGAAGAGACTGATGAAGATCATTTTTCAACCGCGCGCCGTGAACTAAGTGAAGAAACCGGCATATCCGAAATAGAATTCATACCTGATTTTGTCGAAAGAAGCGAATACTCATATCGACATAAAGGGAAGAAGCGCACCAAGCAAGTGTACTGGTATCTTGCTGAGACCGAGCGCATCAGCGTATCACTCTCTCACGAGCACCGCGGCCACATGTGGTTAGACTGGGAACAAGCAATGGATCAATTGTCTCATCAAGAAACCAAGCGAGTTCTGAAAAAGGCGCATGAGCACATGAGTTTAATCGGGAAAGAATAACTCACAAGTTGTCGAAATCATCATCGCTTCTGCTCAATTTACGAATCAAGTCTGCAACGCCGTTCTCTGGCCCCCGGCGACCCAGAGGCATCCAAAGCGACTCGTTGTTACCGAGACCAAGGCAAACCCATCGTCCAAGTACAAACAGCCAATCAGAAAGTCGATTGATGTAAACCAGAACAAGAGGGCGGACTGATCCTTCACCTTCAGCTTCGCTCAATCTCAAAACCGTTCTCTCAAGACGTCTTGTCACAGTACGGGTAAGGTGCATAACCGCTTCTGGACCGTTACCGGATGGTAAAATAAAACTCGTCAGTGGTTCGAGTTGTTCAAGCCAAGCATCCATTTCTTCAACCAATACATCGGCCTGTTTATCGCTCAAAACAGCCATTCCTTCCGGCAACTGTTCCGGAGGACAGGCGAGTTCAGCACCGAGGTCAAACAACTCGTTTTGCACCCTCGGAAGAACTTGAGTAACAATACTTTGCACCCGCTGAACGGTTGAACGGCTTCCACCGTCTTCGTGTGAGGGAAGACGTTGTATCTCCATTAGACACATTCCAAACAAGGCGTTCAATTCATCGCAAGTCCCAACCGCTTCAATCCGGGGGTCGGCCTTTGAGCGGCGTGAGCCGTCAACCAATGAAGTGTTTCCTTCATCCCCCGTGCCGGTGTAAACGCGTGTAATACGAACCATGAGTCTGCCTCAAACCACCGGAAGTCATGCTTCTATGAGTGGTTTTCGGGAAAGAAAGCTGGTGTCAATTGGGTGATACCATTCAATATCTTCTTCTCCAAATCGCCATGAATACAGTGCTAAATGTTGATCAACAACCCCGTACCATTCAAGCCTACCTGGCTCTAAGCAGGCAATTCGAGTACCAGTTGCTTCCACGCTTGCTGTAATGGATTGCCAGTGAGTGACGAGTTGGGCAAGTTGTTCAGCAACTTCGACCACATGTTCGCTTTCCGCCTCAAGTGTTTCAAGAAGAACTTCCAGCTCCTCGGTTAAATCGTGTGCCTCGTCACTCATGGCCTGTAATTCGGCGAGCCAACGTGTTACTTTGGGTAGGTTTTCTCTCGCCTCTTCGATGGAAACGATTCGAGCACCTTTCGGCAGTATTCGCATAGCATTCTCTTCATCAACCAGGGAACACACTTCCATAGGTCGACCAGAAAAGAACGGTACATCTGAATGTTCTTTCACATGTGTCCCTTTACTTGACAGACCATGAAGTCATCGGACGCAATCCATGATTTTCGGTTGTTTTGCGTGTTTACGGAAATGACGGTTGCAGCATTAGACAGAACTTATCGGCTGTTGTGAGGACCCCGATAATTTTCGTACAGATTTCATGACAACGACCGATCCAATACCAATCCACATGAAAAGTTCGATAGCAAACACGACATAGTATGCTGGACCGAATTGTTTGAGGAGGACTACTGCGTCGTAAGGAACACCGTACAGAGCCATGTACAAGGCTTGAGAGAGAAGGCTTGATGAAAACCAGACTACGACCGCATACCAGAAAATAGTGCCCAAATCCCAATCATCTTGTCGAGCAAAGAGGTTCTCCATGGTAATACATCGTCATTCTTCCTCTTAAGTACTTTGTATTCTTGCATAAAATAATGCTCATTCCTGCAAGAAAAGTTACGAAAGCGAACGTAAACTTCCTCTTTCCGGCTCATTCCTGTTCCTTTTGTCCTAAAGAAGGAAGGTTGAGAGATGCGGTTTTATCGATATTCTCTAAAGCTGAATGTATCGCTTCAATCCATTCAATTGCAACGGCTTCTTCACCGCCTGCATCAAGCAAAGAGTCGTGCCATTCACTGGCAACGGCTTCATCCCCGATAAACAGGTGAATTCTATGAAGAGCAAGGTAAGCCATCGGATTAAGGTGCTCTTCATCAGCATCCCAGCCCTTTTCGAAGCACGATATTGCCCCGTCAAGTCCAGAAATATTACCTCTTTGGAGGGCAACCATTCCAGCTTGACTCCATGCGAGTGGAAGACGTCCAATAAGCAGTCCCCGGAACACCAACCACGTTTGTCCACTTCCCAACACAACCAGCGCCAAAAAACCCGACCACTGCTCAAATTGATTCAAGGAGTCCCATGTTTGTATCATGAGCCCGCCGACCCCTACGCAGAAAAAGAAACCAGAAAAAGGAGCAATAAGGACCTCACGCCGAGTTCGAACCAAATGATGAATGCCTGCAAGAAGACCGAATGAACCGATGCCGGTCAAGAACAGCAGATGCCCAGTTACCGTAACGGGTTTAGGTGCCAGTTGACCTACTGCAATGAGAAAAGTGAGACTTAGAATGAGCATTCCAAATCGTCGAGATGGTTGAGGGAAAGGCTGACTCTTAGAGCCCAAAACAAGGAGTAACCCAACGGCGGCCTCAAACCCAATGAGAAGCCACTGGAGGGTATTCGTCTCAAATGTCAGCATACGACCCCTCATAATCTCCGATGAAACGGCACTTCTTGACCCTTTGCTCAAGCCTTGTGGTATTCACTGCCTCTCAGAATCTCGGTAGCACGGTAGAGTTGCTCGACCAGCATCGAACTGGCCATCTCATGCGGGAAGGTGAGCGGTGAAAGAGAAAGACGGTTGCGTCGGAATGTATCACCCGCTTTGGGCCAACCATCTGCAGGGCCGATGGCCAAATGTGTCTCGTCAGTTTCCATTTTCCAACGACCAACGCGATTAGAGAACTCTATTGAATCCATCAATTCCCCTCCTTCATCAAGGAAGATCAACGTGCCTTTGAGTTTGTCCAATCGGTCAACATAAGCGTTGATTGAAAGTTTATCGGAATGGAACTCAATCTTCACACCTCTGTTTTTTAATCGCTTAGCGTACATGTCAATGAGTTCACGATATGCCTTTTCTTTCGGGATACCATGGAAGTGCACGGTCACTCTTGCCATGCTTTGGCGAAAGCGTTCTCCTTGATGAAGACCCAACACGAAGCAAAATATCATAGGGAAGCGGTGAGAAGGCAACCCATGGGTTGGTGGCCGTTTGGAAGCAAGAAGAAAACACATCGATCCCCGGTAGATGACCCGTTACTCAAAGACAACCGTACCATGATCTCCGAACTGCGTGACGCATGTGAAATGAACTTCGACAATCCCGAAGAAGCACGTCGGCAGATTCGAAGAATGCAGGTAGAATGGACGGATGCCTCTCGAGAAGGCATGATTACGGATGTAAATCGCAGCGGACTTGAAGCACGAGCGTTCCGCCTCTTGACTTGCAGTGACAAGGAATGGGTCGTATGGCTCGATGACCTTGAATTTTGGAAGCCTGGCTGGAGGCCAGAGGTTGATGACGAGGATTGAAGAAGGGGCGGCTACCGCATCTCACCATGGGTCAAACCCCTACACTCCACATGCTTTACACGTGTCCATTTTGTTGGAAGGTTCGTGGCCTCATTGAATACATCGGCCTTGATGTAGAATACATCAGCGTAAACGGAATGAAAATCAAAAAAGAAGTCGGTTTTGCTGGCGATTGGGGAAAGGTGCCCGTTTTCACCGATGAGAACGGCAAATATCATACTGATTCCACGCCACTGCTCAAACACATCGATGCAACTTATAACGACGGAAAACTGGCTTCTTTAGGCGATGCTGAACGACAACAACAATGGCTTGAATGGGCGGATACAAAAATGTCGAAAGCGACAATCCCAATCCTCTACGGCAGTATAGGTTCGGCACTCAAGACGACGGTTCGAATCTCCAAAATTGAAAAATTCGGATTCTTCTCAAAGCGCCTTTATGCTTGGGCTGGATTCCCGATTATGTGGGGCATCATCGCTCGCAAGCGCGTGAAGAAAGATGGTCGAACGCCAAAGCAATTATGGCACGACCTGCTGACAGAATTCACGGACGAACACGGCTCAAAAACATACTTTGGTGGAGACGAACCGGACCTCGTGGACTTTGCTGTATTCGGCTACATGCGCTCCATTTCCCCGTTCCCTCAATTCAATATCTTGGAAGACCATGCAAAAGGCATTGCTTGGTACAAAAGAATGGGTTCCAATGTACAGTGAGGCGGCAGCATGAGCGTTCAATATCGAGGTATTGAATTTCAGAAAATATCCGCAGGTAGTGTTTATCTGGGTACCGAGAAAGGTGGATGGATTTATGCAAGTCAAAGACCGCGACATGAAGTGAAATGTCCCGAGTTCTACATCATGCAATCGGTTCTGTCCATGCAGCAGATCAATGACATCCTCCAATCGGAGAACGAAGAGGTAAAATTGGATGGCGCAAGTATCAACGAAATTTGCCTTCGATTGAATGATGGCGTGTCCGGTGCGGAGTTCCTTGCAGGCTCTGAACACAACTGGGAAGTTCGCAGTCCAAGTGAAGGCGAATGGCGGCACGCCCATGAAAAAATAGGACTCGAATTAAATCCAAAGAAAATTGAAATCTTAGCTGATGGCGTCGCTGACAATTATCGAGGGGCGATGATGGATGGGCGGCCTCGCCCTTTCAACGGCATTGGACCGATGGCGTTACACCGTACCGCCATCGAAACACACCCCTCGCAGGAAGGAGTTACTGCACTTTCCAGCGCCCCAATGGATAGGCCGTTGGATGGAATTGTGACACGTTTGGTGATCACCCCCATACGGTCGGGCGAAGGAAAAAAAGTACCGTTAAACGCTGATTTCTTCGCCAACATTCGAGGTGAAGTGTTTTGGACGATCCTCTTGGGCGTTATTCCTTCGTTCGTCATCCCAATCGCCCGAGGCATGGGTAGTTACGCGGTAACCGGATGGGCCAACCTGTTGTTTGGCGGCCTGTGTGCGGGATTTGTGACCGGTGCGCTTTGGAGACCGAGACGGCCTACTCTGCAGTACGACGATATCGAAGACTCAACGCTCATCCGGGAGTGAAACCAACGATTCCCAGTAAGAGTCTTGGCGAATGGCATCAGCTGCACATATTGCTGCCATGTTGACGATATGACGTACTCCATCTCTTCGAGCAACCAATTGAACCGGCTTGTCCATACCTTCTAGAATCGGACCTGTCATTTCGGCATCACCCAATTCTTCAAGCAGTTTGTATGCAATGTTTGCGGCAGCTAAGTTCGGCAATACCAAAACATTCGCCGGCCCATTGAAATCCATGAATGGGTACTCTTCTTGTACTTCGCCGTTCAATGCGGTATCGGCTTGCATTGGTCCATCAATAATCAAAGACGGATCGAGTTCGCGAGCAAATTCAATTGCATCTTCAATACGTTCAGACCGTTGAGCACGGCTTGAACCAAAGTTCGAAAACGAAAGCATTGCTACCTTCGGGGCGACTCCGAATCGACGAGCAACCTTCGCTGTTTGCACTGCTATTTCGGCCAGTGTTCGACTATCGGGATACACATTGACGGTGGCATCGGCGAGGAAAATCGTTCTTCCTTTGACATTAACCATGTAGCATCCCACGACGCAGTGGGTTTTTTCGTTCGGACCAATGAGTTCCAAAGTTGGGCGCAAAACATCGCCATAATTTCGACTTACTCCACCAACGAAACCATCAGCATCACCGTTGATGACCATTTGACTTGCGAAATATGGCCTCGACTTGAGGAGGCGGCGGGCATCAACATGTGTCATTCCTTTCCTACTTCTTTTCGACATCATCGCCTCAGCATAAATTCCTTTTCTGCGAGGGTCTTTTCTTGGATCGAAAACTTCGTACTCGAAATGCAGTCCAAGTTCATCTACCATTCTATGGATTCGCTCTTCGGGGCCGAGAAGAATTGGATAGCATATTTTCTGCTCGGAAAGTTGTGCTGCTGCCCTGAGAACTTTCTCGTGATCTCCCTCTGGGAAGACAATTCGCTTGCCCTTTCCGCGCACTTGATTGATGACGTGGCGCATGATAGAATACGACAGCCCTAATCTAGCCTCAAGTTGTTCGCGATATGCAACGAGAGAGAACTCTTCTGGTTGAACCGCTGCAACGCCCTCTTGAACAGCCGCTTGGGCAACTGCCGATGCTTCCCAAATGAGCACGCGACGGTCAAACGGTTTGGGAATTATGTAATCCGGTCCGTATTGCATTGTTGCTCCATCGTATGCTGCTGAAATGTAATCGGGAACTGGTTCCTTGGCTAATGCAGCTAACGCTTTGGTTGCTGCCATTTTCATCCCTTGAGTGATGTCACGAGCGCGTACATCCAGCGCTCCACGGAAAATATACGGGAAGCCAAGTACATTGTTCACTTGGTTTGAATAATCTGAACGGCCAGTGGCAATAATTGCATCAGTTCGGACTTCTAAAATTTCTTCCGGGGTAATCTCAGGCGTAGGATTCGCAAGTGCGAAAATGATCGGCTTATCGGCCATCGAAGCGATCATTTCTTTGTCGACCAGACCGCCACGTGACAAACCAAGCATCACATCTGCACCGTTCAGCGCATCAGCCAAGTCACCGGCTTCTCGTTCGTGTGCGAAAGGCGCCTTGTATTCGTTTAGTTCTCCAGCCTCAAGTCGGGCCTTGGTTACAATTCCCTTGCTATCAACCATAGAGATATTTTCTCGCGTCACACCAATTGCAACATAGTGATTAGCGCATGCAATTGCGCTCGCTCCTGCACCTATGACGACAACCTTGACTGTTGCAAGTTCCTTTTCCTGGAGTTCAACGGCATTGAGAAGGGCTGCTGCTGAAATGATTGCGGTGCCGTGCTGGTCGTCGTGCATGACTGGAATATCGGTTGATTCTGCAATTCGCCTCTCAATTTCAAAACATTCTGGAGCCTTAATGTCTTCCAGGTTTATGCCACCAAAGGTTTTCGAAATATTGACCACAGTATCAATGAAAGACTCTGGGTCCTCGGTGTCGACCTCAATATCGAACACATCGATGTCAGCAAATGTTTTCAGGAGAAGTCCTTTTCCTTCCATAACTGGTTTACTTGCCAGTGCACCGATATTACCTAAACCGAGAACTGCTGTTCCGTTCGAAATGACTGCAACCAAGTTTCCCTTCGAGGTATATCGATATGCATCTTCAGGGCGTTCCGCAATGTCAAGACATGGGTAAGCAACTCCAGGGGAGTAAGCGAGACTTAATTCGTGTGCGGTCGAGTGAGGTTTGGTTGGAACAACCTTGATTTTACCTCTAGGTTCAGATTCGTGGTATTCCAGCGCTTCTTTCTTGAGCAGACGCTCCTTTTTTTCACGATTCATGGTAAGACCTTATGCAACGAAGGCGGTCTTAGGTTTGAGTGTTGCGTGGCATGAGACTCTACGACCTTGTTTCAAACAGGATTATGTGTTTTTCGAAGCAATGACTTTTTCCTGAAGATTGTGTCAGTAAAAAACACTTAAAATCGCCAAAAAGCCTCATTTTGATACAGAACGAAGTGGTTCTTTTCACACGATAAAGGGGCGCGTTCAAATACCCCAAAACACCGAAGGAAACTCATGAGAAGCACTGTAAGCGCTAAGTATCCCCAGCGCGACGCTCGTAGAGCGGTTCTGTTGGTCATTCTCATGCTGCTTTCTTCTGCAGCTCCAATCCTTTCATTTACCGGAGTTTCAGCCCATGAATCATCAACGGATACCGTATGGCCTCAAGAAGGTAGCAACGATACGGGCTGGGTGCAGTTGGACGCGACAGGAGCAACGCCTGGCAGCCCCACTCAAGCCAGTGCATCTTGGACGTTAGAATTCGCGCCGGGTGCAGAATTGTCGAATGTGTCCTTCCAAGTGAGGGTGAACGGAAGCGACGGCCTTATGATCGAAGAACCGATGCTTGTTGCAAGCGATATTGGCGTGAACTTGTTGGACTGGAGAGGACTTGGAATGCTTGGTTCGCAAGACAGTTTCACAGGTCCAAACCCTTACTCTGGCCGTATGAATCCGAACAGTGATTCGGGTGCAACATGGATCCTTCCGTCAGACGCAGAGATTACCGATCTGGTCATAGAGGCTCTTGCACCGGTCGACCCCATCGTTGCGCTGTCACCGCTTGAACTCAACATAGCGGCGACAGCATTCCACCCTCTTGATGGCCGGATGTATATGGCAATCGACAACACGCTCATGACTTTGGATTACTCAAATGATCCAATCACCATCGACATTATTGAAACAAACTCAAACATTTTCGACATTGTAATCGATACTACGAACAATCTACTTCATCTTCTCACCGAAGATGGTTTCTCCGCCTACTCACTGGAAGACACCAGTGAACAAAACGGTCTAACAGCACCGGCCTTCTGGCCTGAGTCTTCATCTGAACCGACATACGATGTGTTTCACCTTGCTTCAAACGGGTTTGTTTACGCTGCTTATGACGGTGGAATTGCACAATGGGACGGTTCGAACTGGAGCTTCCCAGTGACCAAGCTTACCTCGGGCAGGGCCCTTGACATCGTTGAAGCAAACGGTGTGCTGTATGTTTCCTTCGACGATGAAGGTGTTGCTCGTTGGGACCTCAGTTCTGGATCTGCTCTTTCGACCTGGTCAACAGCTAATTCACTTCATTCCGACGAGATTGTTGAAATGATGATTTCCGGCAATCAAATCCTCTTCGCTTCACCGGACAGTGGTTTAGCTAGGTACGACTGGAACTCTGGATTTTGGCTCTCAACGTGGACGGATGGCAATTGGCTCACCAGCAACTCAATCAACGGTATTGCTCGCTCAGGATCTGATTTATTCATCCTGAGCGGTGACACACTGCACATTTATGATACAACAAGTGGCGTGTTCACCAGTTCACAAGTGATTTCCAATTTCGGCCTTACCGGAGATGGAAGTGACTTGATTGTCTGGCCTGCAAACGGTGCAAGGTCACCCGCATCTGAACGACTGCTGCTCGGAAACGGCTTCGGCTCATTTGCCGAACTCTCCCCCAGTCCAACACTTACTCAAACTGGAACACTCTTGATTGGTAGCGGCCCTACCTCCTCAGGCATGCAAGATGCAACTGAACTTGGGGGTGTAGTATTTGTTGCTGCAGATGAATGGATGAACAGATTCGACACCCAAGCCTCAAGATGGCTTCAGCCGGTATACTTGGGGACGACAGTAAACCAATTGATGAACGACGGTTCGCATGTGTTCATCGCTTCTGAAAGTGGGCTTCACAAGATGCACAGTAACGGCAGCCTTCTACAAACTTGGAACGCAACAAATACCGACTTGGATCAAGACGAAGTGCTGCGTGTAGATTCAGATGGAACGCATGCTGTTGCCATCACGGGCGAAGGAGAAATGCTCGTCGTTGAGTTGAACGGCGCCAACCCCCCTTCAGTCGAACAATACGATTCAGCCGCCGTTGACCTTACTCTTTTCAGCAACACTGTTCATCTCGCCACCGATAACAGTGGCATCCTTAGATACGAACTCACCAATGAATCATGGCTAACTCCATGGATTTCGACGGGCGTCAATGGTGCAGATGATGTCCCAGTCGCTGTAAACGGCGACATTCTTTACTTCGGAATACCGGGTTACGGAGTAGCTCGAAAAGACCTCGCAACAGATGAATTGATGTCGCCGCTGACCACGCCCTCAAATTCTCCTGGCCAAAGTAATCAGAACGGCGTTCTTCCGTCGAACATCATCTACTCGCTCGAATCAGACGGAAATGACCTTTACATCGGAACTGCAAATGGCGCTATCGTATGGGATGGATCAACTTCTTCCACTTTCAAAACCGGTGGGCAATGGAATACTCGCCCACAACGATACTACGACTTCACCGCTACAGGCGGAAACGTCTACGCTGGCACGAATATTGGGGTTTGTAAGTGGCCAGCAAGCCAGATAGCAACTGCAAACCCTGATTGTTTAAACGTCTACGATGGAATGCCAAACTGGGCAACATATTCAGTTGAATCCGATTCCTACGGCTACATCTACGGCGGTACAACATCAGGTGTTGGCATCATTAGCGCATCGCCTTACGACGTTATCGGTGAATGGGAAGCTGGAGAACAAACCCAAAACGCCCCTGTGGTCGTTATCGGAGATGTGGCTTTTATCGCACTCGATGGTATCGGCATTGCTCGGTATGATATGCCCAACAACGCTTGGCTCACTCTGTGGACCGATGACAACTATCTTGACGACGGAAATGAAGATGCAACATCTCTCTCTGTAGATATCGATCCAAATCTTATCTGGATCGGTGGCTCTGATGGATTCCAACTTCTCAACGCAACCACGGGAGCTGAAGTGTACGATATAGAAAAATCGAGCAGCCTATTTGCTGGTAATGGCGACCCTCTCGACATGATATTGAAAGGTGATACGATGTACTATCACGACGGCACTAGCAGCGACAACCTGTATCGGTTCAACGCCCAAAACTTCACCGCTCTGTCGCCTCTCGATGTAGGGGCCCAAGTTGGCCAAAACAATGGCGATATCAACGGTATGAATCTTGTTGGCGACATGATAATGATCAGTATCGCCTCTCAAAATTGGTGGCAAGTTGATGGGTCTGGCGGCATTGCACAATGGGACACAATTAACAACTCGTGGGGCGACAATATTCTCCCAATTGGGCAAGTAGACCGTGTGACAGCATACCAGTCCTCGACCGGCAACATGTGGGTTGCCTGGGGTGAAAACTCTCTGCAATACATGGCAGCAGACGGAACTATGCTCGGTGAATGGGATGACGATGACTTCAATTTCCCAATTCGAGAAATCCTTGAATACGACGGGGAAGTTTTGTTCGCTACGGAAGATGGTGTTGCCCGGTACAACGAAACAAGCAATCAATGGCTTTCGTTGTGGGAGGAAGGAAACGGGCTCCCGAATAATGCTGGAACCCAAATTTATGAACTTTGGACTGACGGAACAAATCTTGTTGTTGGTGGCGGAGATGTCAGTGGATTTGGGCAGTTCCAAGGCGGTTCAGTCTCCCATTGGGACGGAAATGTATGGACTCAATATTCGCTAGGAAGCAGTGGAACGCCGGGTGGATATCCACTCTCCATGGCTGAATGCGGTGGGTTACTCCACATTGGAATCTACGCCAACAACGGCGGAGTTGCTCGCTTAGATATGGCAAATGACACCTTCGCAGGTTCGTTCACACGTACGGTCTTAGGAGAAGGTGAGGTTTCAGGAGTCGCATGCGACGCCACTGACACGCTCTATGTTGCATTCTACGAAGACGATGCGGACATCATGAAGTACGGATATTCGTCCGGAACTTGGCTGACGCCTATTACTACGGCAACAAACAATCTCCCGAGCGATCGAGTTTGGTGGGATGCCATCGACTACGCCAATGGACAACTTGTTTTGGGGCACGGTCTCGGAACCAGCGGGGATAATATCATCGGTGGCGGTTACACCACCATTGCTACATCTGGAAATTCAAATGCTCAAGCCAGCGTAAACGGAGCTGGTTCTTCGGTTACATCCTTCCAACGGGTCAGCAACCAGTGGCTCCTCGGTCAAGCGGGTAGTTCCTCAGGATTCAGTAAAGTGCTTACCATTAGTCCACTTGGCCAAAATACCATTGCTTCACTTCCAGGATTAGCCAGTGGGCAAGTCACAACAATGACTGGCAACAGCACTCATTTGTGGGTGGCCACTGCTGGAACAATCGCAACATCCACTGGCTTTGGGCAGCCCAGCGGTGCTGGACTCCTCCAAGGTGAACGTCAATCGGACGGTTCGATTCTCTGGCAAGATGGATGGATTATGGCGGCAAACAGTAAAGCGCAAGATGTTGAACTGATTGGTACAGACTTGTACATTACCACAACTCCAACTGGCCTGTACAAACTGGATACCCTGACTGGAGTAGTTACAAGGCTGAACGGTGGGTTACACAATAACCTCGATGGAATGGTTCGAGTTGGAACAACTCTAGTCCTTGGATTGATGGGAAGTGGAGGTTCCGCACCCGGCGTCCAAACCTATGATATTCAAACGGGATACGGTAATGGGAAACTCATCGGTGGCCTTCCTTCGAATGCAATAAATAATTTCGTTGCGACTTCAGATGTTCTTTACATCGCCACAAACGGCGGCATTGGAAGATGGAATTATGCTGCCTCAGATTGGATGAACCCCCTCACCGCCGCAGATGGTCTTCCTACGAACATCGTTGAAGATGTCTTGGTCGAGGGGGACTATCTATGGATGGCAACACCTGCAGGCCTTGCAAGAAGAAACATCTCCTCGAGCAACACAATCGTTTACTCTTCGGCTTCTGGACTCATGGGGACTTCGACGATGTCACTGACCTCCGCCGTGAACACCATTACCAACAGCGATGGGACCGTGTTCAGTGAAACCACCCTGTTCATCGGACACGACGGGGCCGGTAATGAACGGCCAGCTGTAACGACCATTGGATTGACGACTGGCGACATCATAGGTCACGAATTTGACCAACTCCCTTCGAATAATGTCGACGCTTTAACGAGCGACTATTGGGGCATACATATAGCGACCGATATAGGTCCCATGGTCCATTGGAACAGCAGTTCCAACTTCTTCGAAAGCGGAATCCCATCGTATCAAATCCTTGGCTGGCCCGTAGAAAAGATGGTGAGTGATGGTGAACATGTCTTGATCTTTGGCGGGAACGGCGTGTCCATAATTGAAGCCAGGACAGACACCCATCAGAACATCAAGATGATTTCCATGCCGCAACTCACTGGCGGCACTCTCTCCGCCGATTACATATGGCTGTCAACCGACGGAAACGGATTGTTTGGATACCAAAACAATGCTCAGTACTCTGAGGTTGATCGGATTTCAGTTCGATACGCTAACCCTCTGAGTGTAGGATTCAATCTCGCTGCTCAAGACATTACGGACATGACCAACCCCGGCATGAACATCACTTTGGCTGACCTCGATTCCACAGTTTCCTTGGATTCAACCCAAGGCGTTGTTGGAACGAATGGAATACTGTTCCAAACCGTTCCACTGGCGTTCACTTCCCCGGTGAAAAACGCTGCCACTTGGGCTCACTCAAAAAGCCTCAAGTACAACGCAACAATTGAACTCAATAACAATCCAGACTTTGAAACAAGCCTCCAGCTAGCAGTCGAAAATGGAGTCATCATTAACGGAACCCAGTTTTTGCAACTGTCGTTGTACTCTCCTTCAAACGGCTCAATGCAGGTCAGACTCATCTACGACTATGTTCGTACCGAGACTCCGATCACAATAACCGACCTGATTGACCGACCGGACGACGGTGGTAGTGCATTACTCGCAAATTGGACGCTCGTTCATGACGAGAATTTTGCGCGTTACCTTGTATATGTCAACGACGGACCATTCGAGACCACGTCTGGACTCTCACTAACAGCAGATGACTTGGCGGGACGAACGGTGGATAAAGCCGTCTCTCTCCACAGCAGACTCTCGAGCGAAGTAACAACGGCTAACGGCCAACCGCTTGTAGATGGTGAAGAATACTATGCTGTTGTTGTTGTCGAATACGATGATGGACACCTAGGCACACCTTCTCCTGTAATGGGGCCGGCTTCTCCAAGCAACGAAATTCCACTCTCCCCGGCATGGGCAAACGCCGGACCTCATGAAGGTGGAGCAGATGGAGACCTGGAAGTTGAATGGGCTCGTTGTACCGCTCTTGACCTCGCAAGCACAATCATCTACACCTCCACGAATCCGATGACGGACCTGCTCGGATTACCTGTCGAAGCAGAGATTGCGAAAGAAGAGGGGAACACAACCGTTCTCACACTTGACGCCGGACAGCCATATTGGCTTGGTTTAACCTGCGCTGATGAATCAGGACAAGAAGATCTGATCAATCCGCTCATCATTGGACCTGTAGTCCCAACAGGTGGCCTTAACGATAACACAGCTCCTCCGAAAATGACGAATGTCGAAGCGATTGATACGCCGGACGACGACGGTGGCCGAATCTCAGTTACTTGGGATGAAAACCCTGCTGAAGATTGCACATTCTATGCAGTCTTCATCCGAATATCAACGGGTAACTTCGATGGCGATACTGAGTTATCCGCTTCTGTCGAAGGTGACGAATTTAGCCAAGCGAAAATCATTGATGATTGTACTGAAACTTCGACCACTGTAACAAGTATTGACGGTGTAGCGCTTCAAGATGGTCAAGCGTATTATGTGGGTGTCGTCGCCTATGACGACTGGCTTAACGCAAACCTTGCAGATGTCGACCTGGTCAAGGTTACACCGTTGCGTAACACTGCAGGAAGCGGATCCATACCCGACAGAGTCGGAACTGTGAACGCATTTGATCATCCAGATGATGACGGAACGGCAATTGACGTCATATGGTCGATTTCCGATGCCGATGACTTCTCACATTACATCGTCTGGGCGGCAGACAAACCTCTTACCGACCTTTCGATAGCATGGGCTGCCTTTGGTGATGATGAAACAAAGTGCGCCTGTTTGAAGATTAACAAACAATGGATTGACGAAGACTACAACCCGATTGAACTCTCGATCTCGACTGCATTGTATGGCGGCAATTCCATCGTTGACGCCACCCCTCAAATTATCAAACCTGATGTGGAACTGTATGTTGTTGTGACCGTACATGACCTTGCTGGAAATGTTCATCTCACCGAACTTCCGCAAGCTACGGTCGTTCCAATCAATAACCTGCAAGATGTAACTGCACCCGCAGCACTTGAGACGCTGGAACTTTACGACCGTCCGAACGATGGCGGTGGAGCACTGCTTCTTGACTTCGAACTGAGCAATGAGAGCGATGTGGCCAACTACGAAGTCTACGCTGCTACATGGTCATTTGACGCCGTTGGAATTGGAAGCACAGGCCCTGCAACGCCAATTGCCATCCTCTCCAGACTACCTGAATTGCCACTCACCATCGAAGTGGTCGCCGGCGATACTCCCGTGATCGCAGGCCAAGAAATTTGGGCTGTTGTTGTTGTAAGAGACACTGCTGGAAACGCTCAGGAAATCAACCTCGTAAGTGCATCAGCCCAATCGGTCGATGATGGTGTAGATGACCTCGGAGGGTATTTGGAAGAAATCGAAGACATTTCACTCACATGGAACGATGAAAACAATATTCTGGTTGAATGGACACATTCAGCTGAATCATCCGTTCGCGGTTACCGCATTTACATCTCAAATGTGGACTTCCAAACCATCGGAGACGGTGATTTTGTTGCTGAAGTCAAAGCTTCAAACTCGTTCCTTATCACGACAGGAAATTACCAACCTCTGAAGAACAGTTCTGCTTGGTATGTTGCAGTAACGCCTTTTGATGACCTGTTTGAACGAGAAGAAGTGAAGACTGTCATGCTCGATGTTTACGGCAAAGATTCCCAAGGCAATGACGGACAAGATTCCACCGACGAGAACGACTTCTCATCACTCCTTACCACGCCCAACCTATTGGCTGCAGGATTGTTAGTCGTCGCTCTTCTCCTGCTTGTAGCAATTGTCCGCTCTCGAAGTGGACAAAAGAACCGTAATCGAAGCCTCGAGTTACAAGAAGCAACTTGGGGCATCCAAAACGATGATTGGGACACATTTGGATCCCCAGTTGCAGCACCTCCAATGCCGATTGCCCCAGCTCCGAGTGTAACTCAAGGACAAGCAAACGATATCTATGCTGCAGCCCAGAGAATTGAAAACCAAGATCTCTATGGACGACCGGTATACCAAGCACCACAACCGGTCATGCGCACTGCACAGAACAACGCACTACTGAATGACCTCGCTGAACCGAATGCGCCGAAACTGCCTCAAGCAAGCATTGATACCTCATTCTTGGATGATTTACTTTGAGGCGTGCCAATGAGTCTGGAACGATTGAATGGCCCACGCAGCGAGGTTTTTACAACCGCATTGTGGGATGGAGCGTTTGCAATTGCAGACTGGCCTCTTCATTTGAAGCGACTTTCCGAACATGCAAAATTACTGCGTATCCAACTGCCAGAAAACCTATCAGAACGGATGGAAGCTCTTCTAAAGCAGGAGATTGCATCGAAACTGACGACTGCAAACCGAAATCCAGGACTGTTGCTGAAATTAAAATGCTCCAAAAGTGGCGACATAAGTGTCGATTCTCGCACCATTGATTTCCGCAACGAAGACGTCGATGCCATTACCATCGAAGCGCCACGCTGGTCAGCAAAGGTGAACGGCACGAAGCATGGGGATTGGCAAGCGTATGTTGATGCTCGAAGCAGTGCTGAAAAAAAAGGCGTAGATGTCGCTCTTTTGGTACACGATTATGCCATCGTCGATGCTGATCGTGCATTACCGGTCGTTCTCGATGAAGACGGCGTTGCATGGGTAGCGGCCCACAATGAAGGCGGTGTCAAAAGCATCACGTTTGAGATATTGTCGAATAAATTGCAAGACGCAGGCATACCCATTCAATATGGAAGACTCAATGAAAGGCTCGTGGCCCGTGCTGCCGAAATCATAACTTTGGGAAGCGGAACTGGAGCTTGCAGAATACTTTCTCTTGATGATGAGCCAGTGGGCTCTGGAGACATGCTCTCATCACTTTGCCAAACCCTTCTGCAACAGCACTATCAAAACAACGAGACATGGACTGATGTGAGGTTATTCAAATGAGTCTTGAAATCTTAGCACTGCAAAGTCATTTGCTAGAGGTTGGGTTGTTGGGCACAAAAGCGGTCCACTACGGTGGAGCAGATGAAGTGCTGTTGTGCTCATCAGGGCCACACTCGCATCTTGCAGAATATTCGATTTTATGCGGACCATCGCGTCGACGCGTCTTGGTTCGTCAACCGGAAAATATGGGTGCAGTCCAACCGCATAGCCCACTGCGTGGCGAAATATTCCTGCACCAAGAAAAGAAGACATTCACTGCACAAGTCGAAGAATGGAAGCATGGATGTTGGTATCATTCGACATCCATCTTTGCATCCGGTTTGGATGAATTAATGGAGAAATTACGAGACTTAACTCCGAATGAGCCTTTCGCCCAATCTCCCCAATCAAAACTCCCTCAAGGGCCGTTTTGGAGCGGCTCATTCGCATACGATATGGTTCAGTGGACGCAACCACTGCGTTTACAGCATCAAGCCGAAGGTGGTGAACTTCTAGCCATCTTGTGGCTGGTTGAACGGATGGTTGTGCAAAATCGAGACGACGAGACGATGAAGGTTTATGCTCTTGAAAACGATACTTGGGCTGATGAAATTAATTTGAATCTCGAAAACTACCCGATATTGAGAACACTGGGGCCGCCACATCTGTCTCAAGATACGAGTTCGTTAACCGACGAAAACCATGAACGCATTATCGATAACATCCGTGAAAGTATTCGGGACGGGCAGATGTATCAAGTCAATGTTGGACGATGGTGGGACGGGAAGTTAAACGAACATCCAAGACATATATTCCAAAGGCTCAGTGACAAAAATCCTGCCCCGTTTTCGGCTTTTATACTCGCTCCGGACCTCGGTTTTTCACTTGTGTGTTCTTCGCCCGAATCGCTGATTCGATGCGATGGCTCAAAGGTATTCACTGCCCCGATTAAAGGAACTCGACCACGTGGTGAAGATGAAGAAAGTGAACAACTGCTCCGAGATGAAATGGTTCGCGACGAAAAAGAGCGTGCTGAACACCGTATGCTGGTTGACTTAATGAGAAATGATATCGCTACAGTGTCCAAAGTTGGAAGCATACAAGTCGAACGTTTTGATGTTGAAGCATACACACATGTACAGCACCTCGTGACCCACCTTTCAGGAGAATTAGAAGATGGAAAGAACGGCCTTGATGCAGTTCAGAGTGTATTTCCTGGTGGGAGCATTACTGGTTGCCCACGCACAGTCGTATGTGCTGCTATCGACGAGATCGAGCAACGTTCTCGCTCATTTTGGACCGGCTCTATTGGTTGGATAGATGTGCATTCTGGAGCATGTTCACTGAACATTGCCATTCGTACTTTAATTGCTAAAAAGCAACGCAAACAGTGGCTCGGAAGCATTGCGGCAGGTGGAGGTATTACCATCGGCTCTGACCCAAAAACAGAAGTTGAGGAAGCAAAATGGAAAGCTGCAGCACTTCGTGAAGCATGCGGATGGATAAAACGTGAACAATCTTCGTTACCTGTAGGAAAACTAGCAACACACCCATTGCGTATCGAATCACCACCTAAAACGATACGTGCGGGGAAAGTGGAAGTTATTGATGGGAAAGCGGACTGTTCCAATGGGATTCTTCTCATCGATAATCTCGACTCGTTCACATTGAACATTGCACACGCAGTGTCAGGGCTAGGCCGAAATGTTGGTGTCCTCAAATCGAGAGACAGCCAAATAAATTCGGATTGGAGTACTGAAGATGTTAAACAACTCATTGAACGCATGAATCCTACACACATTATCCTTGGACCGGGCCCTGGCAAACCCACCGACTCACCACTAACCATGGCCATTGCGTCGGCAGCTCTCTCCGGGGACATATCCGTCCCCTTACTCGGTATTTGCTTGGGCCATCAAGCCATAGGAATGGCTGCAGGCATGGAAGTTCTACGCTCCGAAAACGGGCCTGTTCACGGCTCACCTCGCCAATGTGTACATGACGGAGTAGGAGTGTTTTCAGGCATTGAATCCCCAACACCTTTCACGCGCTATAATTCTCTGTGTGTAGTGCAATCTCGCCCAAATCCACTTGTTGAAACAGCAGTAGAAGCTGGCAGTCAGATGATTATGGGATTGCATCATCGGACATTACCAATTCACAGTGTCCAATTCCACCCTGAATCTGTTGGCTCCCGTCACGGTTTACAATTGCTGCAAAATTTCCTCTCGATTGAAGCGGATGCTTGAAGAATCGGGAGCGATTGGAGAGTTATGAGGGAGTATCATGCCGACCTGCCGACATTGTTCAAGCACCTATTCTCGAGAGCAGTTCATCCATGGAAATGGACCGAACGCACAGGTTTGTGTCCGATGCGGCCTTGAAAAAGGGCTGATTACGAAAGATCAAGCCTCAAACATGTACGACGACTCTCTGCGCAGTTCTCGGCTCCAAGTAATGGCAAGGAGATACAGTGTTTTCATGTACATCCCACTCCTATGGACGCTATGGATCATGGTTCTCAGCGATGTCAGTCCGTGGGGATGGTATTTCCTTGGATTGCTGATCGTATTGACTCTCCTCGCACCGGTTTGGTTTATCTACCGCGGTGGCCAATATTCGGGGGATATGGCTCGACTCACTCCAGCGTATGAACGCCCTAAGGGCCACTGATTACAATTTAGCGTGAATCTTGAGGACGTCTCCGTCGCTCATCTCATGTTCTGAACCAACGACTCGACGGGTTCTTCCATCAACGCCACGAATGAACCCGTCACCAAGATCGCTGTGAACCTTGTATGCGAGTTGTTTGGCTTGAATGCCAGAAGGGACCACAAAGGCATCGGGCAAAACTTTTCCATCACCATCAGTCCAATGCGATTCGTCTTGAACAGGATAGACGACAATATGGTTGAGTTCATCGAACAGGACGGCGTCAATAAGCGGTGCTACGCCTGTGCCATTGTTACTCGAGAGGCGTTCAAGCATATGGTCCAAAGCCCTTGTTTGTGCCTCAGAGAGTGATTGCGGATTCGTATATTCAAACGTTGATTCACCAGGCACATAACCAATCAAATCAGCTGAACTTGCACGGCGCAGCGCAAGTTCTACATCTGCCATACATGAGACCAAACAACCGTCGGATTCAATTCCCTGCAACACCCCTTTGGGGGCAATATCAAACTTGTTTGCAGCGATATGAATCGGGAACAATATCCGTCGTACCTCAACGGAAAGAGCGGTAATAATCGAAGCATCCCAATCCCAAGGGCTGCCAAGAGAAGTATGCTCTTTTTTGAAAGATTCAAAAGCGAGTGAAATCGATTGTGGCGTCGCTCCAAGACCGGTGAGTCGCTCATGGATATAACTCACCAAGCCTTTCTCACCTTCTGCTTGCACGCGTCGAACTCCTCTGGTCCAACCGTCGTTAAGAAGGCCTGAAATCCAAGCATCAAGTTCGACTCCAAGGAACTCGATTTCATCACGAATTCGTTGTTGAGCCACCTCTTTGGTCTGATTGGCACCTTGTGGATTGCCTTCAAGGTCCGTCGTTCCTGCAGCGTCAACAACTTGAATCAAAGCATCGCAATTTGCTAGGTCTGCTAAGAATGCATTTCCACGACCTTTACCTTCGCTCGCACCAGGGACGAGGCCTGCGATATCGACTAAAAAACAAGGAACCAGTCGGCGATGTCCAACACAGGATCCCGTTCGCGGTTCACACAGACTTCCTTGACGCGGGTCTTCATCACTGGTTGCCTCGAGACGGCCTTCGGACTCCAATCGCTCTCGGATATCCTTGCAAGGGCACGGCAAACGAGCTGCGACGAATGCTACGCCGACGTTCGGTTCAATGGTACAAAACGGGTAATTCGCAATATCCACTTTAGCGAGTGTTGCAGCGCTGAAGAAGGTTGACTTTCCGACGTTCGGTTTACCAACCAATCCGATTTTCACAGTGATTCCGCCTTGTGGAGGTGATCACTCTTCTTCCGAGTCGAGAATCTCGTTGCGGATTTTGGAAATCATAATGTCGAGTTCAGGAAGGTTCAATCGGCCATCTCCGTCGAGGTCAACTGCGTTGACAAGTCGGCCCATTTCCCATGGAGGTAAATCTGCAATGTTAGCCTTGGAGAGAGCTTCTCTAAATTCGTAGCCGTCTACCTCACCGGAACCGTCGAGGTCGATTGAACTAAAGAACTCAAAGATGGATTGCTTGGACTGCTTAAGGTATTGTGCGAGCATGACGAGTTCTTCAGGCATAGGATACTCGGCGACTTCATCGTTGTGAAGTTGAGCTGTAACGCGAATCAACGACGAGCCCCCTTCGTCTTCTTCGACCTCGCCGATAGTGAGGTTCGTATCGATTCCAACACCACGGCCGAGCAGTGTGCGAATGGTCGTCGAGCCCTCGACAAGTGTGTAAGACTGGATGTCGCTTTGAACAGCCAAGTCAGCGTATGCTGCGTTATTTGGACGGCCGGTGTGAATCATCGAAAGTGCGGCCAAAATGGTTCCAAGTGTAACGAAGTAGAACATTGCAGCAGATACGAGGAAGAACCCGTCGGTAGATGCAACAGCATCTTCGATGCCAGAGTTCACTACGGCGTATGCAGTAAAGTCTCCAATAAGCGCTGATACAGTTGCAGTCACACCGCCAATGATGGTGAACCAAACTGCAAGTTGTGCATTGCTTGCCTTAGCAAGTTGCTTTTGTGCAACGAGAGGATAGGAAGTGAAGATGGCTGCGAGCATCATCAAACCGCCAATGGTAGAAATGAATCCAGTATCAACTGTGTGGGCCATCGAACCGAGTTTGTCCATTCCAACGAAAGTGTCCATTCCAGTAAAGAACCCGCCAACTGCATAGATAGGGAGAAGCATCATTGCAGCAGTTGCGGCAAATGCACCCGGACTCTTGACGATGCGTTCTGGGCTTGATGCGGCTGTCGCTACCATGTTTACTGAACCGGCAAACAGTGGAAGGAGCCCAATTGCCATGAGAATAGCTCCGATGTTTTGTAGTAATTCGCCGCCATCAGCAGCAGAAAGGAAGAACGGAGGGATGGTGATGAAAAGGAAAATCATGTTTGTTTTCTGCATTGAAGCGGACCATACTGGTTTGCCTGCAGTGAATGGAATGATATGGTATGCTGCAGCAAAGATGAGTGCGAGAGGGACCCACCCATTCAAAACTCTCTCTGCCAACCAGACGGTTTGAGTAGAGTCGACGACATCACCAAAGAAAGCAAAGAACATACTCATGATTTTCGAAACCAAAGCAAGAACGAGGAACCACGTGGTAGGGGACAGGTCGTCATGTTCTCGGTCTCCAAGAGTGATGAATACATTGATGAGAAGAGCAATGTGAAGCATTGCCCCAACCAAAAGAAGGGATATGTTCTGAATTGTTTCCAGTACTTCATCCCCGTTCGAAACATCGATCAGAGAGAAAACTGCAGGGAGTAAGAGAACGACGGTTGTCGATGCAGTGAGAAGAACTGCGACCATCGAAGCACTTGCTTCACTGGCCAAACGACCGTTGGAAGAGCGAGAAACAGCGACAAGTGCAGCACCTATCAACAAATAGTTCAAGGCTGTCGAGAAGAAAATTGCTGTATAATCGGTCAACATTGAACCGTCATCATAACTCCAACCAACGCTGGATAATGAATTAAGAGCGGTTGGATCGTATCGGTGCCAAATTCCCAAGAACATGCTAAGAGCAGCCATGAAGAACCAAGCCACACCGAAGCGAATCCAGGTCTTTGTACCGCTGCCTGCTTTATCGTTAAACAAGTCAATAAGACCTGCTGGTGCTTTATTGAGCAAAAACAAACCAACTTGTCGTAGTGGTTTTGCCATTCCTCCTATTCCCTTAACCATGTAATTGGCAACAAGGATGAGTGTTGCCAAAAGAAGACCGGCTGTAATGAATACTGTTTCCATACATCACACCTCCTAATCGACAATGACCTCGCTGAGAAGTGAGGCGACAATTGCACCGACACCGATGAGAATGCCAATCAAGTAGTACCAAATTCCACTGCCGCCGAGATTTCCGATGAGTGGCACCAATTCTCCGAGAAGTGGAATGTTATCCCATCCGAATACATTTGAGAATAAAGCGAGTAGGCCAAGGAGGGCAACGCTGAACAAGGTCAAGAAGACCCGACTGCTCGATGGTTCTCCTGTTCCAACGGTAACATCTGGTAGAGTTGTAGCGCTTGACATTTTTCATCACCCATACATGACCCCGTAGGGGTCAATCCGTCCACTCGCATTGCGGTGATAAACGTTCACTCCTTGCGAAGAGGTTTTTTCCAATAAAAAAGGGACTTAGGGTGAACGAAGACGGTCCAACACATTCCCTCGTCGGTGCTTCGAAATTCCGAGGGGTACAGGTAAGGTTTGTTCGAGCAAAATCTCTTCCTTCCACGCCTTTTCGCAATCGCAAGACAGGCCTTCAAATTCTTCAAGTTCACCAGATACTGCATACCGTTCAATGGCCGCAACAACAACGGAATCACACGCACCACAATTGTGTGCACCACGTATTTTACCGCCAGCAGTGGGGTGAATAATGAGGCGACAAACTTGGTCAGCGTCTCCGTTCTTGCCACCTTCCGGGTGAATGGTTGGGTGGACTCTGCGAATCATTTCAACCAGGGACCAAAGCCACGGTGGGCGGTACTCATTGTTGCGATGGAGTCGGTCGATGATAGTGCCACGCTGGATATTCATCGGATTGACTGAAATCTCATCGCTTCGGCCTGCAACTTGTTCAATCCAACGAACACCATGAATCAAAGCGTCTGCTTCACTCATAAACGGCGGTTTAAACATCAAATATGTCTTCACTCGAATGTCGAATTTCTTCAAATTCTCAACTGCTCGATCCCACGATTTCGTCGTGAAGCCCTTATTCACATGGAAACGAAGTACTTCATCATCGTAGGCTTCTAGTCCGACGGCAACAGCAAAGCTTTGATTCAATTGAGATGCCCAAGCAAGTTTCTCTTCAGTCAGTTGTTCACAACGGCTCTCAACAATCAGTTCTTTACCGAGTTCATGGCAATCCCTCAGTACTGTTTCTTGGAATTCCACTGGTATTTCTCTGTCCTCGAGCAGTGAACCGCTGGTGTATACCTTGACCATGGCATGATCTTTGAAATCCTCAAACTTCTTCTTGGCATAAGCCCACTGGGAGTGGAGATCTTCGTTAGTGACATCGTCTCGAGTATCGTTGAAGTATCCACAGAACGTACATCCACTGGACCACCACCAGTGGCATCCTTTGGTCCGAAGAATAACAGTTACTGCACTGCATGGGGTCCCATCTGCCAATGTTTCTGGCGTGTAATAAACGGTTGCTGGCTCGCTTGCATCCCACGACTGTTGACGTGCTACTGCCCATGGGGTATTTGCTGGAGCTTTAACGAGGTCGTGTATTCGCGAACCTTTGGCGCCGTCTCCGACAAGCGTCAACGACTTCGGCCCGGTCATGGTATCCCTCAATGACAGGTCGCATGGCTATGCCGTTTCAATGCACCGCTTCAAGAACGGTTATGATTCGTGTGAAGTGAACAGAATTGTGGAACCTGCTCGGACAAATTCTCCCTTTGGATGCGTGGGGTCTTGTTCCTCGGCAGAAACCACATTTGGCATGAATGAGTGTGCGGGTACGCGGATATCGACGCGAGATCCGAGACGAATCATACCGTATCGCTGGCCACGACGAACCTCGGTACCGATGGAGAGCCACGGTACAATTGTTCGAGCCAAAGCACCCGATATTTGTGTCACTTCTACCATGAGGTCGGATTCTCCTTTGAACACACTTCGTACTCTCTCATTGTATTGACTCTCCTTCTTGTAAGCAGCCAAAAAAGGACCCCGGCGTAGTCCTTTTCCAGCTCGGTGCTCCATTCGATGAAGCGTTCCTGCAAGCGGAGAACGATTGACATGAACGTCAAGTGGGGACATGAATATGGCGATTCGAAAGACATCGCTCTTAGATTCTTCACCCTTCTCCACTGGCTCGAAACGCTGCTCGGTTTCGAACAGGAGTGGATTTTCCATAGGAACAGGATACCAGTCCCCAGTAAGAGAATCTGATTCACAATCCCCTGAATCCATCTCGTCCTTGTTCGGACGTCGGCCTGTTGCCCGTTCACGGCGAACAAACATGACATGTCCATCAGCTGGGCTTACCAATACATTTTGGTCGCGAGGTATTGGACGGTCTGGGTCTCGCCAAAAATTTGCAAAGAAAGCAGAGAGCATAAGGCAAAAAATCCCAAACAATGGAATTAATCCATACAGGGAATCGATTGTTGCTCCAATAATGAGGGCGCTTCCTCCCATCATCAAAGGGATGAGAACTGGAGCGTGGCCGCCATGGGCCAGTCCACCCATAAAATCGCCTCACTCAGCCCAAGGGTCGTCGCCATCAGCCCAAGTAGCGGCAGAGGTGGTTTCAGGAGCAGCAGGTTCTGCAACTTCTTCTGTTGCCTCTTCTGCACCCTCTTCTACAGCCTCTTCTGCGGTATCCTCAGGTGTGGCATCTACAACTTCCACAGACGCTGTTGACTCTTCGGCAGCCTTACTCTCAGCGTCTGCCTCAGCTAAATCAGATGCTCGCGCCTCGACCATGTCCTCCATACGTTCAGTGAATGCTCGGGCCATGTGTTGCGATTTTCGCTCGGCTTCAATAGCTCGCTCAATCATTTCGTAACGGACTTTGATTGCCTTGTTGAGGTCTTCAAAAATTTGCATGTGGTCAACATACCAATCGTCACGTGCCTTCATTTCGACAACAGCGTGTTTCAAGTCATTATCAAGTTCTTCAGCAATGCTGAACACGGTGCTCACACGATTCTTTTCTCTGGAATATTTCTCTTCCATCTTTTCCAATTCAGGTTCGAGGTGTTCAACCTTCTTTGACGCTTTGACTGCACGAAGTTCAAGTTCGCGAATTCGGACTTCTTTTTCTGAAAGAAGTGCCTCTTGAGTTTCCTTTTCGATTTCTCGTTCGATGATTTCCTTTTCCAGAACTTCAATGGTCGCCACTGCATCCTCGAGGTCTGATTGAGCTGAGGTAAACGCTTCATACAGGACCTTAATTTGGTCTTCGTATTCTTCAGCGGTTAATTTCTTTACAGCTGGTTCAAAATCCGCTGGTGTAATGGTTCCATCTTCGGTCATTCCTTCACCCGGAGGTAAGCCTCCGTGAACACCCACACACCTCCACCCTATCAAGCCGACGCTTGGTAGGACTGATTTGATGGGCCAATTGAGCCGCAATTAACAGTACGAATCAGTTACAGATACAAGTTCCCGAGCGATGCTCACCTCGCCCATCGAATGGCCTGCATCGGGAACCATAACCAGATGGCTTGAAGGGACTGCTTTGTGCAATTCCCACGCACTACGAGCCGGGCAGACTACATCGTATCGGCCCTGTACAATATGCATTGGAATGTGTTGGATGGAGGCAACATTGTTGAGAATATGTGCTTCTTCGAGGAAAATAGCGTTAATGAAATAATGACATTCAATGCGAGCGAATGCAACTGCAAAATCTAAGTCCTCGGCTTTTTCCAGGTATGAATCATCAGGGAATAAGCGACTTGTAGCCATTTCCCAGCGCGTCCACTCCTTAGCAGCGGCACGGCGAACATCGACATCGTCACTGGTCAGGCGCGTATAGTAAGCCTTGATGAGATCGTTTTGTTCCTCAAGTGGAATGTGTTCGCGGTATCCTTCAAATGCATCTGGGAAAATGTGACTTGCTCCGTCTTGGTAAAACCAGTGCAGTTCACTTTTACGACACATGAAGATGCCTCGCAGCATCAAACTCAGGGCGCGCTCGGGATATTGTTGTGCGTAAACAAGGGAGAGAGTAGAGCCCCAAGAGCCCCCGAATACATGCCATTTCTCAATTCCAAATGTTTCGCGTAACAATTCAATATCATGAACGGATGCTTGGGTGGTATTGTCCTTCAATTCAGCATAAGGGGTCGATTTTCCACATCCGCGCTGGTCGAATTGAATGATGTTGTAGGCGCTAGGATCGAAGTATCGACGGTACGCTGGTTGACCGCCACCACCTGGTCCGCCGTGAATCACTATGACCGGCATACCATCGGGATTTCCGCTCTTTTCCCAAGCAATTGTATGTACATCTGATACAGGCAACATACCGGTTTCATAGGGTTCAATAAGCGGATACAGTACATCATCAATGGTTGTCGTAACGTCGATCATGAACACTTCGTAAAGCCGGAGAATATTGTTCTTATCGGAATGGACATCTTCTTGGAATGGGTCGGCTCGACCGCTTCTATGAGCCGGAGAGAAGCGACCGAAGTGTTCAGCGAATGGGCCGAGAAAGGCAAGGATGAGGGCATGGAAAAAGGACATGCTGCATCGGTTCACGCCATGCTCCAACTTGGCGGAATACCGCGTCAAGACAACTATTCGGCCGTCGATATAGGATGCGGAAACGGGTGGGTCTGCAGACTTCTTGCCCAAGATGAATCTTGCACCAGAGTGCTTGGCGTTGATGGTTCAGAAGCGATGATTTCCAAAGCGAAACAGATTGATTCCAACGGCGATTATAGAGTTACAAAGCTGCCCGAGTGGGCACCAACTGAAAAATTTGATTTTGTCCACAGTATGGAATTCTTGTACTACCTCCATGACCCACAATCTATGCTCAAACAACTGCATGAAAACTGGCTAAACAGTGGAGGAATGCTGGTTGCGGGCATAGACCACTACCGTGAAAACGATGACAGTCTCGATTGGCCGGACGCTTTGAATGTTCATATGACAACACTCAGCATTGATGAATGGAGGACAGCAATGATTGAAGCTGGCTTTATCGATGTAGAAATACACCAAGTTGCTGCAAGTGATTCATTCGTCGGAACACTTGTCATGTGCGGCAAAAAAATCTAGTCTTCATCAGGCGAAACTGGTCCAAGCGCTGAGCCTTCTGGCCCACACAATCGTATTTGTCCTCGAGCAAACGGGCATTGTGCGCACACATGGGATTTCTCTTCTGGCAAGCGGGAGGGTTCATTCAATGCTCCAGGGGTAGCAGAGAGTTGTGCCATCCATTCAAGATGGTCTGCTAGGGTCGAGGTTGCAGATTCGTATTCAGTTTGCGTCAACTGAACCATTCGTCCCGACGCGCCGATAAGCAGGGCAGGAGGTAGGATTCTGCGGCGCTCACCGACCGGCTTCTGTTGTTCAAGAACTTCCAATGCAAGGGAATAGAGCGTCAACTGCAGACGGTGTTCATCCAGTATCGAGCGTTCCTCCAAGGTCGAAGGGTAAGGCACCAAGGCATCACCTTTGTATCTTTGAAGTCTACTTCCTTGATTCGGGTTTTCGGCATTAAATTCATCCCTGCACCCCTTGGTTTTCAAGTCAACAATCTGGAGGTATCCGTTGCCTTCTGTATCTCGCAATGCAAGCACCAAATCTGCTCGTCCGTCAAAGATTACATCAACATGGTCTATTCGAGCAATGTTTTGTTCACCTTCGACTGAAAAATGAGTCCGCATGAGGTCATCGAATCCAACTTTGTGCCGGAAGAAGAATGGGAGTTCAGTCCGCAATCCTTCAACACTGAAACCAAAGTGTTGCTCACCTGCAGCATATCTTCCAAGCAATCCCCCTCGTACAAGTTTACCGAGTTCAGCCAACCGTTTCGATGTCGTCTCAAATACATTTGAACTGGAGGAAGTTATGCCCTCTTCAGCCAAAACGCGCTCGATTGTTGCCCTATCATCAAGTAAATCCTCTCCATCAAAAACCCATGCAGGTGGAAGAGGAACAGACGATGGGGCATTCTTGACGCATGGATTTTCCAAACCAATCTCGACCAATCGGTGCATCAGCGTACCGAAAACAGTCGCTGGAGGATAAATGGAGGCTGTAGCATCAGAGGAAGGGTGGTTCAAAAAGAAATTCAATGGCTCCGGATTCCAACCCTTTACCTCAGAGAGCCAATGACGGCGAGGGCAGGCATAGCTTGTATCCAATGCATGGGCGGTCATCCGCATCATTTCACTCACCAATGGAAGGGGTTGTTCTGGTGCCACTACGGGTTGGAGGTCGTTGAGGTGAGCCTCTAAGTTCATCCATCGCTCGAGAGGGGTGGCTGTCGTAAGATCTGGGAAACAGTCCGGTGAGTGATAAATGTACAACGATTGAACAGAATGAGGGCCCAAGCAAGCATCGTCAATCAGGGACCGTGGATCGATCGAAAGAGTTGTTTCCTTGTATTGTGAAAGTTGTTCGCCGAAGGTATCGTTTGCTTGAAGCCATGGCGAATGTGTCACACTGTGTTGGTGAGATAAACTTCGCAACCCATCAAGCCACATGGCACCCATAGTCTTCATCGAAGGTTTACTCTTGAATTCAATACAGTGGTTTTCTTCATCAAGCGTGGCTGAATCACTCGGAGAACCGACAACAATCAGTCTGTCCTTTACCCGCGTCAACGCCACATAGAATTCTCGCCTACGTTCTGCTTGACGCTGAGCATGGTCCATTCGCTTAGCAAACTCCCAAAGTCCATCATCCGGTCGATCGCGTGAGGACCAAGGGTTGATTCGGCCTGCAACCACTTGAGGTGTGACCAAGACATTGTTTCGGACCGCTAAAGACGCATCTGATTTCCCAGCGTGAAACATGCCTGCAACGACAACAACGGGTGCTTGGAGGCCCTTAGCACCGTGAATCGTCATCACTTGCACGGCTCCGCCTGATGGAGTAATAATGGCTGATGGACCTTTTCCACCAAGCGATTGAAGAGATTTCATTCGATTGAAAATAGCGGAAGCCTCGTGACCCAGTTCGTTCCCAATTGAGACTGCAAGAGCACACCATGCCTCAGCATTCTGACGTGAAGTATCGTCTGAATATGCCAAAAGGAGGTCCGAATGGTCGAGCACCGCGTCAAACACATCGTGTACAGCACCCTGTTGTACGAGAGATTCCATGTGGCTTACGAGGCGTTGAACTGCCTCGTTTGGAGCATGTTCGTGTATTTTCTGCCACCAACTTTTATTTTCATTTGACGACATCAGAGCATGAGCTTGTACATCGTTAAAACCGAAGACTGGAGAGCGAGCAAGAGACAACGCAGCATGGCGGGAGTGAGGGAAGGCAATCAATTCTAAGCAGGCGAGAAGAGGGGATACGACCGGTCTTTGGAGAAGTGCACCTTGTCGGTCAGCCATAACTGGAATGCCGCGAGATTGAAGCCGTTGTATAAGGTCAGGAATATACTTTCGAGAGTGAACGAGTACGATGATATCGTCAGGACGAACAGGAATTTGATTCGATGCTACTTGATGGTAGCCGTTCACCGAAGCATCCCAAACTTGGGTTGGGCTTTGAGTAACGAGCGCCTGCAATCGAGCGGCAATGAGTTCATTCTCAAGATGGGCCCTCTTTGCTTCGGGGTCTGCAAACGTATCAATCCTCTGTTCAAGGTCAAGACTTGGCGCCTCAACCCCAATCTGCAGTGGCAACAGCCACTCGAGAACACCTTCACTATCTGTATCTCGAGCAGGATGGAGCGATTGTGCTTCAGCGTGCCAGTCCCCCGGAAGAACATAATGCCGTTCATCGAATACATCGTCGAACATGCCGTTCATTGTACGCATCAAATTGTGTAAAGTTCGATGGTTTGAAGTTAAATCAATATGGCCGAGTAGTCGACGTTCTCGACGCTCATCTGAAACCAATCTTGAGTGCCCTCCTCCGTCTTCAAAACCGACCTCAATATGTTCCCATAACTGAGATTTGACAACCGACCCCTCAATTTGAGAGCCTTGAATGAAAGAATTCCCTGCACCAACTGGGCGTGGATCTCTGCCACAACCTTCAGCGTGCAAATGCTGCAACCTTGGCTCAGATTGTTCAATAGAATTCGCGGTTTGAATTGCCGCCACAGTTCGACGCATCACTGTGACCTCTGCTTGACGGAATCTGTAGATACTTTGTTTCATGTCTCCGACTATGCATACGGTCGGATCCCATGGCCCTAACGGGTTCTGTGGCTCATCCGCCTCGAGTCTACGACGACCCCAAAGACGAGCGAGCAGTCGGAAGTGTGCAGGGTTGGTGTCTTGGTATTCATCGATGATGAAGGCTCGATATTGGCGGCGTATTGTTTGCAGAGTGTAGAAACGGCGTTGGAGGTCTTCATAACATGCCTGATCGTCTCCAGCCAGACGCATGGCACGTGAGATGTGTTGGTCCGACCAAGGCTCATCGCCGAGTCTGTCGAGGGTTTGAACCACCTCAGGGGGATACAAGTGGCGAACCATGTCTGGGCATCGAGCAAGCAACAAGTCAGCGACAAGGCGCTGTATATCGTCGTAATCATGCACCCCTTCATGCGCTTTGCGCAGCGAGAGGATATCTTGGCAGCCTCGGTGAACAACAAGTAAATCATTGAGGACATTGGTTTGAAGTTCGTGTGAAATTCGAAGCCGTCCCTCTGGTGCAAGATCGCTGAACGAAAGATTTACTTCTTGACAGCGAATCTTAGAGCCTTCAGGTAAAAAGGGCAATTCTGAAGAGGGATTGAGTAAGAAAGCACTACGGCCGAGGAGGCAAACTAACCTGCCGAGTCGTCCCGTCAAGAGCCCTTTCAACTCATTTCCAGCTTCAAGTGCATTTTCGACAACCGCTTCCTTTTGCGATTTGGAAACTCCTTTAGCAGCAGATTTCGATAAAAGACCGGGGTGCCATCCTTCTGAATGATTCACCTGAGGTAGGCCTCCTTTCGGGAAAAAATTCGGCTCATCATCTGATAATTGACTTGTCGTTGCCCCAGCGATAGCCACCTGCCAAACCCATTGCAGACATTCACCTGGATCTTCAGGAAGGGTTTGGCGAGCCAATGCAGTCAGGTGGTTAAATCGAGTAAGGGTCGTCCCGATGTCCGTCTCACAAGCGTGAACATAACTTGCAGCATGAGCCATGTAAACATCGACCCATTCAGAGAGTTTATTTTGTAATCTTTGAGCAAATTCTACAACAGTGTGCCGAACGGGCTCGAGAAACATATCCATCAGAACTTCGTGAGGCATTGGACCGACACCGCTCCAATCTGAACCGAGTGTTTGGGCTCGAGAGAGCATGGCTTGATACGCTTCTTCAACAAACAGGGATTTACCGAGCATCCCACTCAATACGACGGCTGAACGTTCTTGACCCCCGAGGAGAACAGCTAATCGGTTTCTCGACTCGAGGAACGCTCCGATGTTGCCACGTACCCCTGCCTCGTGTGCGTCATCAATGGTTCGAATTCGCCAAGCGGAATGAAGTGCTTCTTGGATAAGAAGTGGCGCACGTTCTTCTGAAATCTGTTCTCGGCTTGGATGAACTGCAACCAAGTCAAGGTGCGGTGATACAAGTTGTGAGAGGAAAGCATCGATGGTCGAAATTGGTGCTTCATCGAGTGCTGACATTAATGTCTCGATGTCGCCCTCGGTGATTCGTGGGTCGAAAATACCCTCATCGTCTCCTTTTTCAAGCGGTGAAGCACGGCTTTGACCCACCCTGTGACGGATTTTTGCCATCAACTCAGCAGCGGCTTTCTTAGTGAAAGTGATAGCTGCCACTTCGCTTGGCAGAAGACCTTTCCATTCTTTCGGTGGAGTTCGTTGTCGAGGTGGTGCTCGCAGAAAACCACTTGCTTGATTCGATTCTCGTGGGCCAGGGGGAAGCAAGTGGGTCGCACGTTGTTCCGATGAGAGAAGATGCTGAACATAACGCTCTGCCATAACCGTCGTTTTTCCAGTACCTGCGCCAGCATCCAGCGCAATATGCTTGTCAAGGTCAAGACCAAGGCGCTGACTCCGATTAAATCGTATCTTCAATTCACTTCACCTCCGAGCGTTGCTGAAGGGCAGATTTGTCGCACCATACAATATGAACAATGCTTACCTGGTGTTGGATTAACGGTTCCGTTTGAAGCAGCCTTGATTGCACGGTTCGCTGTTCGAATCCGTTCCTGAACCCACGACCTGAAACCATTGGTCGCAGTGTATTCTGTACCTGGTTCTCGGTGATGATTTTGTGTGTACATGGTTCGTTCACCAATCTCATCAGCGCCAAGGTACTTCAAAATCGTCGAGTCAAGCTCGACATAGTGGGTTGTCGATTCACCAATCTCAGAAACACCAACCCCTACAACTCTGTCACCTGGATGGCTTTGTTCCCAAGCACGAGCGTATAATCCAAGTTGAACTTCGTCAAACAGCGACTTTCTGTGCCTGTCGCCCTTGTCGGTGGCCTTTGGTCCGTTCACCGTCTTCAAATCACGAATGATGACAAGACGATTTGCAGGACCGGGCTGTTCTAACGAAACGATTTCATCCACTTCCGAAGAAGACAACACCCCGTCTTTGATGGCTTGAGCTTTCATCTCCGGGGTCAGCAAAAGGGCGTCTACGCGGTCGACTCTTCCCGACAAATTGAATGACGATTCTTCGCCAGCATCGTCTTTTCCATCAACCTCAACATGTCGGTTTTTTCCGGATTTAAACTCCCACTCGCACGCAAGAGGAGCAACCCCTGTAAGAGCGAAATCTGATTCAATCATTCGCCCAATCCGTCCACTGGGCTCGAGTTCGTTTTCTCCCTCAAGGTACAACCTCCATTCAGCGGGTGTAACGCCAATCATCTCCCTGCAACGGTGAACGGCAACAGCATCGTATCGGGTCAACCACGGGACTTCGTCGGAAAGGTAGGTGAGAACAGCCCCCCACAACGCGTCAACTGAATCTTTAGGACCAAGATGGAGAGGAAGTGGAGAAGGGACTGCATCCTCGGCTGTTGGAACTCCGTGACTTCGCAGTAAAGCCGCCTCGGCATCGTGAATAAGTGTCCCACGTGTACGCGATTCGAGGTCTTCACTCAGCGTCTCCTCTGCCCTTGCTTTCAATTGCGTATCCATCCACGCTTTGCGTGGGCATTGTAGCCAAGATTGTATACGACTCTGAGACCACTTTTCCCGTTCAACCGAGGATGAATGCGAGCCTAGAGTCGAATTGAGAATTTCGCTCGGAAATGTATAGGCTGGTAATGGTCTCGGGTCAATCGCCGGACCTCTAGACCTGCTGTTCCTTTTCATACCAAGATGCGGCCAATGTTCTTGCTTACTTGAGCCAACTCCTACTTGAGATTTTGTTGGTTGAAGAATAATACCGTCGACGCTCAAGAGGTGTTGTCGGTTTTCCCAAGTAAAATATTCATTGTTACCAAGGTTCTTCATGGCTGGTTGGCGAAGGTGACGATCGTTTTGAAGTGACAATTCGTTAGCAATAGCAAGACTGGTGTGAGAAAGAACTGCTGCTTCTGGAGTCCCTCCTTCTGCTAATTCAAGACCGGCGCGTTGCCGTGAATCACGTCCTCGATATCCGCCTCGTTCTCCAACAGCTCGGCCATTGACCATCGACATGGTAAACGGTCTTGGGGTCAACCAGACTGTTTTACTTCCATGCTCTCCTGATGTCCAGTGCCAGCTTCGGTGAGGAGTCCCTTCTTGATGTGCCTCCAGAGGTAAAAACGAAGGCGCGCTGGAATACATAGGGAGCGTACCAGCAGTTCTGTTTTCTGCCAACCATTCAGCCAGCGGAGCACTGGGGCCGCCACCCTCTTCTGCACTTGTATCGAATACAATGATTTCTGTGCCGGCGTTGAGTAAATGACGAAGATGATGCCGCCCCTGACGGATGGTGATGTCGGATGAAAATAGACCGAGACGTAATTGTGCAGGCGCATCAAGCCAGGGGACTTTCGATGACTTCATGGGCCATGCATTCACATCCAAACCTACGAGAAGAATCAAGTCAGCCTCGACACCAAGTGCCTTTTGAGGAGTTAAGACTTGTACATTCTTCCCACTGGAGCGAGAACGTGGTAGAGAAGTTCTCGAAAGAATTTGTTCAAAGTGTTGGATGAATTGTTCTCCACTCTGAGGAGCACTGAGATTTGCATTGCTCAACTGTTGGTTTGTCTTTTCATATACCTCACGAACCATTTGAAGCCCGGCAAGTGAGCGGTCAAAAGCAGTTGTTCTGCTGGATAAAGTGGTCCAATCAAGACGTAAATACATTGCATCCAACCATTCAGCACCCGTCTTCAATCGTTGGGGAAGAGGAAGTTTTTGTTGAGACGAGCACCCAATCGCCTCTCCTTCAATCGAACGTCTCGATTCATCATCAATCAACGGAGCCCACATTTCTGCAACGCAATGTATCCACCACTGAGTCTCTTCAAGCGCTTGACGCTGACGTGTTGGATTCTCACCAAGTTGCGGAGTGGCTTGCGACAAGATAGAGAGCCAACGCGAAAGACTACCAAGGCCGCCTCGGACATGAAAAGAACGCGCTATATTCTCCAATACCTCGGGATGAGGGCGTGGCACCCAAGTTCTCTCACTGGGATGTACTAGGTGCTCGATGCCCCCGTTCACTAAAGGAAGACTGTTGTGCTCGTACAAAACACGGAGGTGCTGAAGAGACCATGCTTCCATCCCTACGCCAAGTTTCATCGCACGCAGCAAACCACTTACCGCAGGTATCTGTTCAAGTTGAACCATATCTGAGCCGCAGTTGAATCCTAATGTTTCGATTCGAGAATGCCACTGAGGCATATTCGTATCAGCAGCTCCATCAATGATCAAAACGCTACCAGAAGATTGAATCGAAAATGAGCGAAGGAGTTCTATTGCAGCATCCATTCCGTGTTTACATCGTTCAAGGGTCACGAGATGCATACTGGTTTGGCGGTCATCACCGCGTCGAGAACGCCATGGTACATTGACCGGTGGCTTCCACACTTCATGATCTGGAATCCATTTTGGCAAAGTGGCTTGGTTCGTATACTCCCATTCTGCTTCGAACAGATACGCCCCATGGTGGCCAAGTCGAAACGAACCCGCACAACACAACTGATGTATCGGTCGATGGGTCGACAATTGTTGATAGAAGGAACGCTCGATCTCCGAGAAATCGGGTGCGGTGTTGAGCAAGATTATTCCATCAACATCATTCAATGTAAATGGTGGGTTATCCGAAACCTGCAGGGCTTTGATAATTTCATGAAGAGCACGATGTGGATGAGTCCCCTGTAGACTTGATTCTACTTGAGTGAGTATTTTATCAAAATCACGTGCGCCGGGGTCCTCGGCCCAACCCCAAGGGTGGTTCAGTTGAGTGAGGGTGCGGTGAAGGCTGAGTAAGCGTTCGGTCTGGAAAGCAGACCATTTTCTTCCTTCAACAGCGGAAAAAAGCAAAGGTAAATCTCCACGCTCTGCAGCTTGTTTGGTAAAAGCATGAATGACTGCAAATGTCCCGGCATCATCACCCAATATTGGAGGAAGGCCAAGGTCAAGAATCAGCAATTGTGTAAGCCGAATAAGAGTGAGATGGTGAGTTGTATCGACTGGTGTATCGGTCTGAGATAAACGAAGAAGGGTCTGACTACGGCTGGCTTCATTGGGGTGGATGAACAATACATTGCCCGCCGAACCACTCTGTAGCGCATCACTTAACCATGTAGGCATGTTATCTCCTGAATCAATTGCCTCAAGGGTGATTGATACATTCGATTCGTGTTTCATTCTCGCCCGCCCTATCACCATTACAGATGTCGACTGTTCTTGAAGGCTCGCTGTCAGACTTGCTCAGATCATCTTTCGTTGATAAACTGTCGAATGCAAAAGTTGCTCCGGCGTCAGTATCGGTTTTCTTTTTTTATATAGTGTCGAAAAGAATAGTCTTCGTTTGTGGAAACATGAACGGGTCTTGTTTTGCAAAATCCATTCATGATGACCGGCAGATTAAAATAGTAGGAGCGTTCTATTGTACCTGTTGGGCCGTAAAATATCGTTTAGTTACCTTTTTCGGATTTTTCTAAAAGAAGGCAACGAGTGATTGAGCAGCCCACAAACGGCAAACAAGAAAGGAGATAATAAGTATGACTGAAGACATGAACCAAAAGAAGATTGAATTGACAAACTGTGATGAATGCGCAAGCAAGAACCTTACACCCATGCCCGAGAAGGGTGAAACTTGGTGCGATGACTGTGGTCTTGTCCACAAGGATCAGAACATTTTGGCAAACGACAACGGTGGCGCACTGTTTGGCGAAGGGGCACACTACCAAGCTGTCCGTCAGGATGCCGACCAGAATCAGAATCTCGGTGGCACCGGTCCAAAGATGCGCTTTGGTTCCAAAGGAGTGCACAATCCGAACAAGTACCGTTTGCTCGAGAAGATTGACCGTAGCAGTGTTCGTATCCCACACCCTTTCGCTAATCGCGTTAAGCGTAACATCGAGCAGTTGTATGGCCGTCACGCACTTCACATCCTCGAGTACATCGTAGAGATGTCCTGCAAACCACTCACTGGGACGCAAGAGCAGATACGCAAGAAGCAGTCCAAGTCACTAAAGAAGAGACTGGGCATGCCAAAGCAATCAATTTGCCGTAAAGATAAGGGAATCAAAGGTTCCTCTGAGGAACAGAATGCAGTCATCATGGCTGCTGCTATTGTCGAGCTTGCTGGCGAGTTGGGCATCATGCCAAAATTTGACCGCCGTTCAACCATGGCCAAGGCCAATATTTCACCGAAGCAGATTAGTAGCGCTCGAATCCGTATTCTCCAACACTGGAAAGCACGCCTCACCATGAAGTGGGCTGAAATGCCACCGCGGAAGAACGCTAACGACCGTCGCGAAGATTCCATTGCGCAAGCCATGGAACACGTATTCGAAATGCTCGGCGAGCACCTTTCCATTGATGAATTTGAGCGAGTCCTGTATGAGACCGAGACTCGCTTGGCCCTCCTCAATGAAGGTACAAGTGGCGCACTTACCATCAACATCGAACCCCGAATGGTCGTTTGCGTTACCGCTTACGCCAGTTTGAATTTCTTCGGACTGCAGTCTGGTGCTGCTGACTTGCTCGCAGATGTTTTCGGACTCACAAGCAGCGGTATTCGTTCCCGATATGACGCATTGGTAAAGCAGTCCGAGTCAGGAACCTTTCATGATGCCGGGGCTTTTGATGTCTCTAAACCATGCTACGACGCTGCATCAGACAAGCACGCACAGAATGCATTGATATCCAAGGTCCGATTGGGTAATGTATGCGGAAAGCGCTCTTCATTGCCCTGATTGTTTTCTTCATGGCTTTTCTTCCTCAACCAACTACTGCCGCCCCTGCTGAACAAACCGAGGCTGGAATGTTGTTTGGAGGGCAATGGGCTCTAGCTGACGAGCCGGGTATCTCTTCAACCAACCTAGAGGAGCTACCGCCAGTGGTGGAAGTTTATACTGCCACTTGGTGTGGGAATTGTGTCGATGTCGAGCATGCCTTAGACGACATAGAAAACGACACGGGACTTCAACAATATCACATTCACAGAGCAATCAATGAAATCCAGGACCCTCTGGGAAGTATCGAGATCGATCAACGCTTCATCGATCGCTATGGAACCATGGCTCCGCCTGCGGTCGTGTTTAACGGAACGACCATCAAGGCAGGTAGCGTCCCGAATGATGCTGCATCTTTAGAAGACGAGTTCACGTTACTTTCTGACATTCATCTCACGCTTGTCGGCAACTCGAGTTTTGCTTGGGTACCAAACGCAGAAGATGGTGGAATTGTTGCATGGTCCCTCAATATCGAAAACATGGCAGTTCCCAAAGGCAGTTCTATCGTTGCTCAGGCATGGGTTGTTGAGGAATCAGCACGGTTTGAAGACGGTTCAAACGGTCTCGAAAATTACCCTCATGTCGTACGAGGAATCATTGAACTGGGAAAGATGAACTCCAACGGTGAATCGGTCACAATGACAGGTAACAGCACGATATCTCTCCCTTCTGCATACGATGGTTCAGATTTATCAGTGCACCTCTTGTATCAGCTCAATTATGCTACCGTCACAGAAGAAACTGAACAGCAATCGTGGCCGCTCGTCGAAGTTGTTGTGTTCCTTATTGTAGGAGTCGTGGGTGTTGTTTTCTTCTTGCGCAGCCGGAAACGGGACCAGACTGGAAAATCCGTCACTGAATTCCAAACGAATCCTGTTCATCCAGTGGCGACAGCGGTCCAGCAAGAATACCAACAGCCAGTTGCTCAACAACCTGTGACCGTTGCACAACCTGTCGTACTTCAACAATGGACCGACGATACAGGCTACACCTGGCGACGGATGGATGACAATTCCTACTTCTGGTGGACTGGAAGCGAATGGAAGCGCAGATAACAAACGTAAGCAATTTGGCTACTTTTCGTTCGTGAAGAGTTGCGTTTAGAATTAATTTGGGCGCTGAAGTCTGCGGTTGGAATCTCGAAGGTCTTGTTGCAGCCCCCAACGGAATTCAGTAATATGGTGGGGTGTTTGCACCACTTCACCAAAGTGCCAATGCCACGGTGATGAGTTTGGATTGCCAAGTGTCGATTGTGCCCTATCGAGGTGAAGTGCGAGGTCTCTACGCGCAGTCTGCTTGGCATGATCTCTTCGTATGAACACGATGCTCTGGTCATGAGTGCCTTGTTCAACAAAACCGAGGAGGGTCGCAAACCTCCTCAATATTCGACGTTCCTGCTGATTTCGTACAGTCATTGCGAGGTGGCAGTGCTCAAAGGTAACATCTCCCCCATCCAACACTCCAAGCCTAAAGGTAGAGCCAATAGGGTGCTGCAACAAAGCGTCCCAAATCCGAGGGAAGATTTCGCAGTAGCGCCGCTCACCGTTTCGTATGTCGCCAACAGGTAAATCCTCTACCAAAGTGATATGATGCTGCCTTTGCAGATGGAGTTGCGCCCAATTGTTCCTATCATGTCCGAAATGGTGAAGGTAATGATGGGGTTCAAAAATTTCCTCTGCAGAACCGTCCTTCAGAGACTCATGCCAGAGTTCAATGAACTGTGGGTGTGGCATTGCGGAATCAGCAGCCACTGCATGTTCAACCAAAACATCACAACGGTTTTTTCGGTTCGGAGCATTTCCATCCTGATGCCATCTACGTCGTCGATTGAAGGCGACATTTCTATGGAATAAATGCATCATGTTTTGGTTTCGCCCACCTGCTTCAGTAGGCTGGTCTCGTGGCAACCATCGAATGGAATCAGAGTGATTTTCCGTGATTTGCTTGAATTCTTGTACGGCAGAATCACGAAGGAAACGAATGTGTTTATCGTTCAAAGGAGATAAAAATCCAAGCGGAGGCCTCAAAGCAATGTGTTCTCGTAAACTACCAATCTTACCTGAGGTTTTAACATCATCAACAAGCGAAAGGATGACGGATACGATTGTATCGCCAAGTGGGACTGTCGAATGAAAGGTGCCGTGATGAATGCAAAGTGCTGTCGTACTCCTTGGCCCTAACGAATCAATTGCGCGTATGATAAACGGTGCTCCGTGCGCTCCTCTGCCAACTTTAACTTCGTAAAAATGGCCCAATCGACCGATGACCAGCATGCGCTCTTCATGGACAAAAACCCGATCGGAGTTACTGTCAATAACTTCTCGAAGAAATTGAATAGACCGACGTAGGGGCGCTGATATCTGGTGGGTTTCCTGCTTTGAATCGGTCCAATTGAACTGTAGAGCATACAACAAGTCAGAGCCTGACGAGCGATGGGGCGAAAAGGCAAGCGATATCAAAAATGCCCAGACACCCGGTTCTTCTGGAATTGAAGTCTTACGTGATGCGTTGTTCTTTGCTCGAACCACGAACTTGAGTTTCCCTCCAACGATTTCGAACGGCCACGTGCGATTAGTGTTGAATCGTTGATATCGAGTGTATGCCAGCCACCTTCGAGTCCAAGGGTAAATTGTAAGTTCCTCCAATCCAGTCGGATGATGGGTGAAGGCTTCTTTCAAATGGTTCTCAAATTTCGTTCCAATGGGCGTTGATAATCTCTGCCGAACATCGCGAGACCAAGCACCTAGCGGATTCATTGCAGAATGTTTAGGCGCCTCAAGTTGCTCTTCAGCCATCCATTCAACCCATGAAAGCATCGCTGAAGCAGTGGGTTTATCCAGAGAATCACGAATTCTGTTTGGCCCGATGAGGCGGCGGGGCACTCGACGAATTGGCAGTGTATCGATAGCTCCGGTCGTCATTGTTCCAATCGCAATCAACAGCTTCGACAAATCCCAGCCTAAACGATGTTTCTTCGAAGAGAGAAGATTGAGAATGGATACCATCGGCACCGACGCAATCGTTGGTCTTCCATTGAGATACATACGGTCGGCAACAAACGAAACATGCGTACCATCGAAGAGATGAAAGCCTCTGTGCAATTGTACCCGTTGCTTTCTATTCAACCGAACACCATCGGATATTCTTTCGATGATACCGGCCATATCGTCTCCATCGCACGGAGAAACTAACACTGGATCAAGTGATTGATCGGGTAGCTGAGCCCAACCTACATCTTCCGAGTCGGATACATTTTGCATCAAACACTTCCATCGTTGTTTTGCAGTTCGGCTCCCGCCGCCAATCAATTGCAGCGCTTCAAAGTGAGTATCGTCGGGTATCTCACATGTCCATCTATTGTTGGTTTTAGAAACGATAATCGACTCACATAAAGGACACGGACTCAAAGTTGAAGGATGTTCACATACAGAGCAAAATGAGGTATGCTGTCGCCGAGCCATAGTCATTAGACTACCGAGTGTATTTAACTCTCAAACGAGGAGAACGCCTCAATAATATGTTTGACATCCTCATCGGTAACATGTAAATGGACCACTATACGGCATACATTGGGTTTGACATCTAAGACGTCAATGTTCATTTGGCGGAGACCTTCCATGACTTCCAATGCTGGAATCTTCGACTCAAAATAAACCATATTTGTCTCGACTGTGTCCATTTTTACTTCGAAACCATCGAGTTGATTGATGGCTTCGGCAATGGTTTTTGCGCGCCTGTGATCTTCGGATAAGCGGTCTACATGGTGTTCGATGGCATGCAAACAAGCGGCAGCAAGGAAGCCTGACTGACGCATGCCGCCCCCGAACATCTTTCTCCATCGGTGAGCGCGAGCAATGAAAGATTGAGAGCCAACTAAAACCGACCCCACTGGGGCTCCAAGTCCCTTCGAAAAACAAATAGATACGGAATCGTAATCGCGCAGCATTCGGTTGAGAGGAGTATTGGTTGCTGCAACCGCATTGAAAATACGCGCACCGTCCATGTGAATTGCGCAGTTGTTTGCTTTTGCGACCGCAGCAATCTCATCAAGCGTTTCCTGCTGATAGCAAGCGCCACCGCCTCTGTTTGATGTATTTTCAACACACACCAATGTACCATCGGGGAAATGAGAGAGAGAGCCTTCTTGCTTTCGAATTGCAAGTTGAACATCCTCTGGTCGCATCAAACCACCGTGAACATCGACCAGTGCAATCGACGCTCCACATAGTGCAGCATACCCGCCACCTTCATAGATGTAGATGTGGCTGTTTTTTGCCGTAATGATTTCATCACCTGGACTTGTATGGGCTCGAAGGGCAATAGCGTTTGACATTGTGCCTGATGGAACAAATAATCCAGCTTCTTTCCCACACATCTGAGCCATTTTCTGCTCCAACTGAGTCACGGTCGGGTCATCCCCCAAAACATCGTCTCCGACGATAGCCCCATTCATCGCTTCACGCATAAGCGGAGTTGGTTGAGTAACGGTATCTGAACGAAGGTCGATTCGGTCTGAGTTGTAGTCACGCATATCCATCGCAATGAGCCACTCCTCATGAAGGCGATGGAATTGTTTAGAGAAGTTTCAATTCACCGGTAATGCGTTCCAACCGCTCATCAGTTTCCGGACCCAATGCAAGTACAGTAAGTGAGCCACTCGGAATTTGAGTATGGCCTGCATCATGGACAAGCGTTGTCAAAATACCAGCGGCTTTGGCCTGTTGCTCAAGCGCTAACAACTGATCCGCATCCGCGCCCTTCAAGCAGACTTTCTTTTGACCGGTTGCAAGCCATTGTTCAACAAAGAGAGGTTTGAGCGAGCCGCCCTTCATTGTAGCCATCACAGCACCATGACCAACTTGAGCGGCAATTTTTCCCTTACCCATTTTTAATCCGTGATTAACCACGCACACCATTTTACAAGGGCCATCTGGAGACTGCCCGGTTGGTGATGGGGCTGTAAGACGATGTAAAAACGAACGCAGACCCATTTCATCACCTAGTAGGGTTTCAAATCTGAAACCAGAGCATCAAGAGCTCGGCGTGGAGCAGGTCCAATTCCGAGTACTGTGATAGTGCCAGGCGGTACCTCTGTATGGCCTGCGTCTTTGACAAGTGTTGTAACGAGGCCGGCAGACTGTGCTTGGCCTGCTAAGCGCTGCAGTGTTCCAAGATCATCTGCACGCAGACAAATTTTTCTTGCCCCACCGCTCATCCACCGTTCGACAAGTCGAGCGTGAGATTTACGAGCATTTACTGTACATGTGACAGCTGCATGCGAGCATTGGACTGCGAGTTTACCCGCTGACATCTTGAGATCTTTGCGAGCAATGAGGACCATTGATGGATGCTCAGCCGTCGATACCATGGCCATTCACCACCGCAAACTCGATTTCTTCAAGCGTAGGTTGCTCCTCAAGTAGTCCAGAGAACCAACCGCCTAGCCACACAACAAAGACGAGGTTGCTCGCCATGTGGAGAAGGTCGAACGGTATACCGTGAACAAGGTATGTGATGAAATCAGTAAACCCTATCGTGCCGTCAAGTATCGAGAATGAAACGATGAGATCAAACCAAACTGCTGCAGCAAGAGAGGCGAAAATAGCCTTCCGAAGGTCGAGCCCTGATGGAGTCATCAATGTGAGTTGTGAGCCGGCGACTGCAACGCTTGCCCAACCAGCTGCTTGGAAGACAGTCCACCATCCGTCACCCATAAAGAAGTTCGAAATCATAGCAACAAGCACGGCAAAAGCAGCACCGCGACGAGCCCCTAACTGTGCCCCAACAAGCAACGCTGCTACGGTTACTGGCTGCACATTTGGTAACGGCTGCATGATCACACGTAGGAAAGAGACCGACAAAACAAGGGTCGCTAAAAACAGAGAATCCATCAATGGGCGCTTCGTTGGCTTTGCCAAAAGCCAAAAGGCACTTGCAAGTAAGACAATGTCCAAAACAAGACTCGCAAATGGAGAAAGAGTGGGCCCGTGAACGCCCATTGCTTCGAACATGAACTGACCCAAGAGGGTGGATGATTTGAGGCTTACCTAAGTTATACTGGAGTCCACCGGACTATGGAGGATGATTCAATCACGGTGTTATCGGCAGAAAGGCGCCCTTTGGAACCGTCCAAATCATACTCCCAACCATCTCCCTCTACACCGCCAATGGAAGAGATGTACATGCCGATACCCGTTTGTTCTGCGGTGAGAGATATACCAGCCTCATCCGCTGCGGCTTTGGTCACAGTAAACACATTCTCATAACCAACCAGGCCACCTACAGCCGTTTCCATGCCATTGATTTCGAAGATGACGACTTGAGTGCCAAGCCAAGAATCTGGCCATTGTTCGTCCCATGCCTCTGAGGTTGAAGGTTCGGGGAGTGCTTGGTCAACCGCTTCCGACCAAACTTGGGAAAGATCGGGGAGAATCATAAGCAGAACAAGGACCATTAGAAGACTGGATGTTCTCAAAAAGAGGTCTTTCCTTCCGTTGAGCAAGAAGGCTGCCGATGAAGCAAGAAGTACATACGCTGTGAAAACAAAACCCTGCGTTGCCCAATCGGTGTCTTTTGTAATCTCAATTTCTTCACTGTAGTTCGATTGATAGACGCGAAGTAACGATTGGTCGTTTCCAAATACGGTATAATCTACTCCGTTTGAGGAAAACCACAGTGGAGCAGCCGTACCATAACCGGAAATGCCTGTGTCGATGAATTCGAGTGTCAAGTTTTGACTACCATCTAAAACGAACGATCCCCAATCTGAATCTGGAGTGTTGTGTGGGGCGATAAGGTGCCCCTGATTATGCCAACCGATTTCTCCGTTCGAATGGAACGGTATTTGGCTTACAACCTTACACATTGCGTCGCACTTCATCATTCGAAGATCCATCGAATCCGACACAACTGCATATTGCCCATTGAGAACCGGTATTGCCGGAGAAGGGCCTGCAGGAATTTGCTGTCGTTCTTCGCCGCTGTTCGGGTCGAGGATGTAGACGGTACTGTCCATTGAAGATTGCACATGAACAAGTAATCCTGCTGAAGTCATCAGAGGCGCATGACGTATCTTCCCTTCGAAGGTAGCAAGAGGGGTTGAATTGCCGTTCAAATCGATTTGCCAGAGCGTACCAAGTTCGTCTCCTGAATAAATGGAGCCGTCATAAAGACTGACGCCGTTCCTCCAGCCAAGGCCTGTTTCAGCCCACCATTCTTGCGAACCATCAGCAAGGCAAAATTGGCCAACACCACGACGGGTTGGATAAATCACGTGATCTTGAGATACGCCTGCAGCACCTGTGATACCCCAGCCTGCAACCTCTGTTTGAGCGCTCCAGAACACGCTACCATTGCTGGGGTGCAGAGCGTCAATTACTCCGTTCGTCCAGCCTACCAAAACAAGGTCAGGCCATGTACCGCACGCCCCTTCGCCGGCATTCACCGTCAGCAGAGGTGACATATCGTTATTTTTCGAAAAAAGATTAGAGTGACTCCATGCCAAAGTCCCATCAAGTTCCAAAGCGGTCACCGAAGGTTCGGAATTCCCAGAGGTTCGAACAATTATTTTGTCATCGACAAAAACCGGTGAAGTTGAGATATACCCTGTTCCCAAATCATACTCCCAAGCCAGTGAGTTTTCTTGATTCCAGGATGACGCTTCTTGATCAGCTGAAACAAGCGGCAACAGCATGATGCTGAGAAGAAAAAACGCTATCAAGCGTTGAAACATGAAAATTACTCCGAAATATTTTGAATCGCCTGGCGAAGAAGAGCACTGACGACTTTTCCATCTGCAGCACCAACTGCCTGCATAACAACACCCATGAGAGGCCCCATAGCACCCATGCCCCGTTCCTTGACGAAATCTGCTCGTTCTGCTACAATTCCTTCGATGATTGCTCCAAGATCGCCGACATCAGCCGGCTTAAACCCGTTTGATTCACCGTAGTCTGCGATTTCTTGATGGGTTGGGTTGGAACCAGCAAAATGTTCTATGATTTCGTTCATTGATTCACGGGTTAGAAGTCCTTTTTCTTTGACAGTGAGTACTTTTGCGCACAATTCTGGGTCGGCGGTATCGTTCTCCAAAACCACGCTTGCCCAACCCTTATGAGGTAAATCATGGACATACTCGACATAGATATCGTCGAGTTCTCGAGCCAGTAATTGGCTTGCTTGATCCCCTGACACTTGGTACTTTGAGAGCCTTTCACTGCGCTCATCGTCCGTCATGGGGAGTGTGTCAATCGTCCTCTGCCATCGTTCAGCAGTAAGTGAGAACACGGGGACATCCGTTTCAGGATACATTCGAGCACCGCCCGGCAACGGCCGCATAGGAGATGTTGTTCCGTCCTCAGGAGCACCCTTCTTCACAACAACATTTCTGACTTCCTGAGCTGTTCTGTGCCAGGCTTTTCGGGCTCGCTCCAAGACGCTCTCAAGAGCAAGTTCCGCTTGCCATTGAGGAGCAAGACAGAGAATGAATCCGTCAGCAGAGGTAAGTGAGAGGTGATTGCGAACCAATTCAACATGCTCGGATTCTATGCCGTAGGCTGGCAATTCGTCGGAGTGGAATACGCCCTTTACTCCTGCAAGTTTTGCCGCACCAGCCAATTCACGGCCGAGTCGCGGCATTTGTGCGCCTTCTTTGTCCAGAGATTTTGAGCCAATTTTTCCTGCTAAGCCTGCCAGAGGTAATGCGATCATAAGTGAGCCTTTTTCAAAACCCGTTCGAACCATTTTTGATTCGCATGATGCGAAGCACTCGCTGACATCCTCCAAAACAAGTGGAAGATGTGCAGCGACGGCCTCAGCTACTTCAGCCTCAACCGCTGAGTCGTCGCTTCTGCGGTCTGGTGGAAGCAGTGGCAGAGACAACTCCTTGCGTAGTTGGTTCGCAAGTCTGTAGAAATGAAGTTGGCGGGACATTTCCAAACGTATAATGCGAGGTATCCATGAAAGGTCCTGACAGCCTTTGATTTCAACACGGTCGCCGCAAGCCAAAGAGACATTGAGGTCTTGACGGATGCTGCCAAGTCCGCGTCGAACTCTTCGGGTCTGTCGCAGACAACGTCCGAGAGCCATCGAAGTTTCCTTGGCGTGCTCAGGCGACATGACGTCTGGGGATGTGGCGATTTCAATCAATGGCAGTCCGAGGCGGTCAAGATTGTAAATCACCTGCTCTCCGTTCGAGGTTGTAATCGTATCGAGTTTGCGAGCGCTGTCCTCTTCGAGGCACAGCACATCAATGCCAACAGGGCCTGTTTCAGTTTCTAGGACACCGTCAACTGAAATGAGCGATGTTCGCTGGAATCCGCTCGTGTTTGAGCCGTCTACAACGGTTTTGCGCATGGTTTGGAGCAAAGAAACCGGTTTAGCATTGAGCAATGCAGACACGGTGAGAGCGATTTCAACAGCGTCGTTGTCGTGCGGGAGAGGGGGCTGTTCGTCCAACTCAATCAAACCCGAATTGGGTGATTGGATGTACATGAAAGAGCGATTGCGACGGGACTCAAAACGAGCTGCAATATCGATGGCCCCGCCTTCACCTCGAGCAGCCCTCAGGCGCCGATGATAGCGGTTCCACTGCTCTGGAACTGTATCGATGGTGACATCATAAAGCACACCAGGTTGGCGCGAATGGAGTTTTCCAGTGGCCAATTGCTGATGAACTTCAATTCCACACATGAACCCAAGTCCTTCGGGGGAGAGGGCACTAGCATCGTCAACATCACCGATTGGTTCAGTACGAATTGGGTCGGCCATAGTACCCCGGAGTGGTTCATCCTTCAAGACTACAACCCTTCAACTTCAAGCAATTTGGAGCGTATCGTATCCAGATGGTCGGAGCATGCGGCCATGTTGGCATAATTTCTCGATGACGTCTTCAGCAGTAGAACGGTCGATGTCGTAACGCTCTGCTTCGTTGAAAACCTCAACCAATTGTGCAACGCCGCCGTTGTTAGCAGAAAGTGCTGCAACGATTTCCATAATTGCTTTCTCACGGTTGCGCGTTTTGCCCTTCTTTCCTGTGACCAAGGTGGTCTCATCAAAATTACCACCCATGAGTTCTTCTCGCCACAGTTTGGTCATCATAACCGCTCTTTGAGCATCTTCAATCGTTGCGACTTGTGACAAGCGGATACGTGCACTGGCTTCAGCAAGTCTTGCGAGTGCTTCCAAGGCACGGGCAGTTATGGCAACACTGTCATTAGAATCACCCGTCTGTTTACGGGTTTCGACATAAAAATTGACAATGCATTCTCGGGCATCTGCTTCGAGATTTGGGTGAACTGTACGCTTTGAGTATGCGATGTACTTTCGTATCAAATCACGAGAGAGTACATCTCCATTTTCAGCCGATGACTCAATTCCAGAACGCGACTTGGCTTTGGTTGGATCTGGGGCACTGCCTTCATTGACCAACAATTCACTGATGCCTTGCAATCGATTACCGATGATGTGATGGGCAATCAACGCATCCTTCTCCAATTCTGGGTCGTCTGTAAGCAACCAGATGATATCGAATCGAGAAACCAGCGGCGGTGCGAGATTGATTTGTGCTGTAAAAGGGACTTCTGAGACTGGCTCGAAACGACCGTTTTTCGGATTCGCAGCTGCAAGAACAGCGCATCGAGTCCGAAGGCTGGCGTTTATTCCTGCTTTTGAAATGGAGATTTTCTGCTGTTCCATCGCTTCGTGCATACTGGAACGATCTCCCTCATTCATTTTGTCGAATTCGTCAATCGCTGCGAGGCCGAGGTCCGCAAGAACAAGTGCACCTGCTTCCAGAGTCCATCGACCATCAGCGGCGGCATCTTGTACAGCTGCAGCAGTTAATCCTGCAGCTGACGCTGACTGGCCAGATGTGAAACGACCACGCGGTGAAATCGTCGACATGTAACTAAGCAACTGCGATTTTGCAACCCCGGGGTCGCCCATCAAAAGGATGTGAATGTCACCTCGGTTACGAGTACCGTCCGCATTAAGTCGTGCAACGCCACCAAACAACTGAAGCATCAACGACTGCTTGACATAATCCATGCCAAAAATAGACGGGGCGATACTCTTCGTGAAGATTTCATAAATGTCTGGTCGCCGAGCTAATTCCTTAATTTCAAGTTCCTCATCTTCGGTGATGACAATCTCTTCAAGTGGTACGTTTTGACGTTCCAATGAATGGATACGAAGGAAGATATCGAACACCGGAGTGTCCTTTCCACCCTTACGTTGAGAGCGGATGAATAGAACTCCGTTTGCCTTGACGCGGTCACCCGGATTGAGTTTGCCTGCAAGGTCATGTTCTGCAATGCAAATGATTCGCTCGGGCTGTATCCCACCTTTCATTTGCTCTGGTAATTCTTGCAACTCCATGAATTGCGAGTTGATAAGAATCGAATCTTTCTGTATAAGTTCAAAACGCGTTTGACGCTTTGCACGACCGCATCCACCGTCCAACTGTTGACATTCAATCGGTTCGATAAGTTCCTGTTCGTTGGGTTGATTGATCAACATGGAATGGCCACAAGCCACACATTCGAAGGTCGCTGCGTAGATTCGTGGGCGTACACCCGAAATTTTCGTGGTCACCGCATCGATGGCAAGCATCATGCCAATATCGTCAGCACGTAATTGCGAGACGGTTCGAACCTGGTCGACCGGTAAGTGTACAATTCGAACAAATGGATACATGGTCGTGTGGCCTGCATCCATTAGGAACTGACGGAGCGCTTGGTTTGAGGCATGGAAGTGAAGTTCAGGATGCTGGACAATGTCATGTGCAAACTCGTGGTCAAATCCTTCGATTACACGGTAGGAGACCTCCAAAGATTGTTCGTCAGGCCACATCTGTGCGAGATTGTGAACCGATTCAGCAAAATGGTCTTGAATCAAGGAAGTCCAACGTGCTGGCAGGTCGAATTCTTGGAGCATTTGGTTCACCTTTGGACGCGGGAGAGGCTCCCGACTTCGGAACAATATTGGCAACGGTATTTAGGCGTGTCCGAACAAAAATCCCACCCCCTTGCTTCCACTGGAGAAACGCATCCTTGACAGCCTACGATTCTTGATGAAACGCATGTCCACTGCCAATCGGCCATAACCGCAGGAAAGATGAGGAAGGAGGCTTTCGCTTACACCATGCCCAAGCACGCGTTTGCTCCAGTCTTAGGTCGATTTCAACGCTGGACCCTTGACTCGACACTTCTTGAAAATCGATTGGGCGACCCGACTGAAAGGGAAGTTCTCACCCACATCAGCCCTGAAGGCATGGCCCTTCTATCTGAAGGACAAACGCTACCTGTGCTGATTTATTTGGCTCCTTTCACTTCTTCGGGTCCGGCCCGAGCTGGTTGGAAAGCATTCGCTGAAACTCTACCCCAACGGCATGAGCGCTTGGTAAAGTCAGGCGCCATGAAGCCAGCGATTCTTGTTATGCCGGACACCTTTACTACGCTTGGTGGAAACCAATTCGTCGACTCACCTGTTCTAGGAAAATGGTCAACATGGCTTGCTGAGGCGTTAAAGCCCGCAATCGAGGAACGGTATGCAACCAATGGAAAATTTGGCCTCATTGGAAAATCCTCGGGAGGATACGGTGCAGTTGTCAATGCAATGCTGCAACCTAATGTTTGGGATGGAGTCGCTTGTCATTCCGGGGATATGGGCTTTGAAACCATGTTCATGCCAACATTTGCTGAAACCCTTACGCATGTTTCCAGGTACGGTAGCGCTGCCGATTATGTCGCTCATATTCAAAATGCTGAGAGGCTTTCTGGACCAGATTTTCATTCGCTGATGATATGCGCCATGGCTGCATCCTACGACCCTCGCCCAAGCACCAGTGATAACCCGCTTGGCATTGTGCTCCCAGTCAACACCGAAACCGCAGACATCCATCCTGAGGCTTGGAATCAGTGGCTCAAATTCGACCCAATCCAAATGATACATACTCATCATCAGCATCTTGCAGAACTTGAGGCATTGTTCATCGACTGCGGAAGCCAAGATCAATATCACATCCAATACGGCAGCAGAAAATTTGTCGAACTCCTCAACTCGTTTGAAATTGAACACTCTTGGGAGGAATTCGTTGGAACACATTCCGGTATTGATCACCGGCTCGACCTTAGTTTTGCTTTCCTCAGTCAGAAACTGGCATGAAAAAGCAGTATTTGGAGGCGGTGAGTTCATCATACGCCTTCCATTGAAGGTGGCATGGCCGAACCCATGGACTATGCAAGTGCAGGTGTCGATATTGACCTTGAAGGCTCAGCAGTTGCCTCTCTTATCGCATCACTGAGCGCGTCAAGTAGACCCGCAGGAACCCCGGGCGCTCCAGTAGATTTGCCTGGTGGATTCGGTGGATTAATCGAGTTCGGCGATTCCTTGCTGGCCCTCGCTACGGATGGTGTAGGAAGTAAGTTACAAATCGCTTCTGCCCTCAAGCAATGGGGCGGTGTTGGAATTGACTGTATGGCCATGAACGTCAATGATTTGTTATGTGTCGGTGCTGAACCGATTGCATTTGTCGATTATGTTGCTGTACCGAAGCCGGATCCTGAAACCCACGCAGCATTGGGTGCTTCCCTTGCCGAAGCTTGCCGACTTGCACGTGTTACGCTCGCTGGAGGCGAAACAGCATCTCTTCCTGGCATTGTCACTGAACTCGACCTTTCTGGGACCGCTCTTGGTTATGTCAAGAAAGGGAATGCAATCACTGGAGAGCATCTGCAAGCAGGTGATGTTTTGATTGGTCTTCCGTCATCCGGAATCCACTCAAACGGTTACTCCTTGGTTCGTCGGGTCATGGAGCACACGGGCCATGAATACACCGATGATGCGCCGTTCAATGTCGCAAGTGTTGGCCGCAGTGTTTTGCACTTTGATGGCCATGATGACACTCAATTCACACTTGGAGAAGTGTTTCTCAATCCAACGCGCATCTATTGCGATCCAATTGTCGACCTGCTCAAGCATGCAGAAACAGATGAGGCGGGTTTTTCACTGCCCGACATTCGAGCCATCTGCCACATCACTGGCGGAGGCCTATCCAACCTCTTGCGACTGCATGATTCGCTCGGATGGCACATTGATGCACCACTCCCCCCACACCCAGAATTCAACTGGTTGCAAGAAGTCGGTGGCATCGAGACTCGTGAAATGTACCGTACATTCAACATGGGCACTGGCATGATCATAGCCGTATCAAGTGAGCATGCCGAATCCATTGCTGCTTGGCTCGAAGAACGAATGCTTGGCACGCGCATTATCGGCCAGGTCAA
>QQRW01000040.1:91927-93600 GCA_003602605.1 Candidatus Poseidoniales archaeon
TCACTCGGTTGACTCTTCAGCGTCTGCTGCAGGTTCTTCAGCAGCTTCTTCCTGAGGTGGAGCAGACTCGAACGCCTTTTCTTCATCTTCACTCGACATCATTTTGACACCGAGACCAAGACAAGCAATTGCGCCAATCAATAGAAGTGGTGCAAGGTAGTCAGTAGGGACATCGAAGTTTGTCCAGTAAGTCAACGCTTTCTGGTTGGTCGTGACGCTTGATGCAAGTTCTTCGGCATCGGAATCTCCAATTTCTGAACTGGACGTAATCATGAACACCGCTTGCAAATCATCTGCAGTCGGCGCTGTGTGTTGGTCCATAATTGGTCGCATGTCCAACCAGAACGTCGATTCGGATGAACCTGCGATGATGGCGCCGCTCAATTGCTCTGCTTGGAGAGATACTTCGCTACCGAAGTAGACTGGAAGAGCGCCTGGGACTGCATCAAGCAAAGTATCCGTGTCAAGCANCTTGGCTTGAATTGGGCGTTCCAATGGGTCAAGGGATGCTGAACAATCATCGACTGCGATGTCCTTCAAAGTTGAGGTCCCATCACAGGTAATTGCAGCAGTTGCGTATCCTGAAAGATCAACCATATCGCCGGAGCCGGTCAAGAATCCGCCGGTTGTTCCGGTTCGGGACTCTGCGGTAATCAGGCCAAGGGTGTTGACCGTCTTTGCAGGATCTTTCCATGCGAAGTAGGAGCTGCCGTCAACAGCCATCATTTCACCCTTATCACAGGTTGAAACTTCACCGGTACAGATCATGTAATCCGTACCAGTATCACTGACTATTCCGCCAGAGCCGTAGTAGGTTGCATTGGATTCAAGGCTGGTCCATCCGACGGTCATATCCATTGGATTACCGCTTGCAAGGAAAGCAGATACTGGGTCGTGCCATCCGAGTAACCAGTTGTTGAACTCTTGAGTAAGGTACGGTGATGTACCAAATGAATCAATCAAGAAGTCTGGTACGAAGTCAGCAAAGATTGGTGAAGAAACGAAGAGACTCATTGCATTCGCAGTGTTTTCGTCAACTCCATACAAGAGACCAATCGTGCTTGCGTTCCACATCATTGGTTCAGCAGGTTCCATGGTCATCAAGTTCACAGGCGGGGTCATACCGCTCAACTCACCGTACAAGAACAAGGTTGCTCCAGTCGAGGTCGTCAATCCGAGAGGACCATAGAGCATGTTTCCGGCCTGAGCTTGGGTGATGGAAACTGGGGTTGCATCTGCGTGTCCTGGAACCATTCCTGCGCCCCATGCTCCTCCCATGTTGAGGGAGTTGGTGAGGTAAGGGTCGCCTACTGGACTCATGCCACCGAACGTTTGGTTAACGAATTGTTCTGCGTTCATTGTCCCAACACCGCCAAGAAGGCCGAGTTGAACTGAGGTAGCAGAGGTTGCCCATCCGCCAGCCCAAGTAGCAACTGCTGTGTATTGCTCAACGGTGAGGTTGAACGCAGCCATTGCGTCAGGAACTTCCATGGTAAGGAAAGCAGCAAGGCCGAACCCTGTTCCGTCAGCGTTGGTTGCAATCAATCCAGTTGGTGTATCGGTGAGGTGTCCAGCAACCATGAGAGAAATGCCGTTTGCACCAGCAAAGTCAACACCCAAGAGGTTGTGAAGTCGACTGGTAATGTCATCGTTGTTTGTTGCGTTGAAGTCTG
>QQRW01000041.1 GCA_003602605.1 Candidatus Poseidoniales archaeon
TATGCTCTACTGGATTTCTTTTCTTTGGAATTCATATTTACTGAATCTCGAAGAAGCGAAGCAGCCTTACGATAATCGGATTTAGAATTTGTTTGTTGAGCGATTTTTTGAGTTGCCGTGCCTGCAAGACGAAGTGTGGTTTGGTGAGAACCACTCTCATCCAATTCTCGAAGTAGCAAAAGAGCATCTTCTGCTTTATTTTGGGCTATCAATTTCTCTACTCTTTTCCAAACCTTTCTCTGCTTGTCTGACTCCGACAGAATGTTGTTCTTCTTGTCGGCCATGATAATGGCTAATACAATGACAGTTAATCCAATTGGTACATTGTATCAGTATATTCAATGGGATGAATACGAAGGGTTTGTCCGATTACCCTTAGTAACCATATGAGAATGCGAAGGGCTTGCAGTGGGTCACTGCTAACGCTACCGACGCGTGTGATATTATTTGCTAGAAACTCTACTTGTCTCAAGACAATTGGCTTCTTATCGAGATTGGGCTTCATTCAATCGCCTCCTCCACCACCACCATCGCTGAACTTTTTGTGAAATTTAGATTTCGGGGTTATCCCGGTCACTTGAGTTAGAAGATTCACAAATTCTGTTTTGCCTTTTTGCTCACCAAATTGAATATGTCCATTTTTACCGCTTACGAAGAGGTCAACCATGCCACCATAACCGCTACTTACAGCACCCGGGCCATTATGCACTACTATCTGGCGAATCGTTTCTGATGAAATGAACAGAGTACGGTTATGATTCAGTGGTATTGCAAACATATTTCGACCATCCCATAACGCATATTCTCCGACACATCGAGCCAGTAAGAACCATCTCTTTTTAATCATAAAATCGTTAAAATAATGGAGGGCAACCCAGATTACAATCGGAATAAGAGCGAGAAAACATGCGCCATTACTGATCTTAGTCATTCCCACAAGGAACCCTATAACTGCACATAAAAGTAGAACAATAAAAATTTTATCAGACATCGGCAACTTTTCTCCATTCGGTGATAAAGTTCTCTTGGGGCGATACCCAAAAGCCCTCCATCCCTTGAAAACGCCACCGTTCACCAAAGAGCCAGTATTTGAGTGAGGCTTTTTCTCAGATACTTTCAATTCATTTCCTAACAAATATTCTAAATTCATATTGCAGTTTGGACATTGATATACACCAGTTGTATCGCTACCAAGAACTACCTCCTTAGTACAATTGGGGCAATCAAATATGATCATGTATGAACCTGAATACTACGTTATTATAGTTCTTGAGCCGACATTATCATCGCTTGACACTTGAAGCGACTGTTTATCCAAAACGACGCACGTGAATTCGATTGCCTGTTGATTATCTCTCACGGGTTGTGAATAGTGCTGCTCCAAGCAAAGCCACCATGCTGAGCAGAACACCAAATCCAGGAACACTGTCTTCATTTCTATCGTTCTCATCCTCCAGTGAATCGACAACTTCGTTCGAATAAACGCCATCGACGCATGTCCCACTTCCAACAGTGAACGGTACTTCTGAATCCGACAATACGGTAGCATTCTTGACATCAGTGCTGAGGTCGGTACTTTCGTACAGGGATGCAAGTATCGAGTAGCATCCTTTCTCTAAGGAAAAGGTGTGTTCGTATTGTTCCCCGTTTTCTTCGATATCGTTCCACCACCAGATACCCTTCCACTCTTCAGTCTCAAGTTCCTTGACAACAATCAATGCGGTATAGGTCAGACCTGTCTGAAGTTCGTCGACTTCTACTTGGTAGTCCCAAGTTGAGGCGGTGCTTGAAGAGGAATTTCGAAGTTGAATTGAATTTACAGTGATGCTACCAGCAGCTTCCAATGGTGTCGATTTCTCGCCCCAAAGCCATACCATGTTGCTTTCATGCTTGTTGGTGTCTTCTCCAATGAGGAGACGACCATCATCAAGAACCAGGAGGTTGTCAGGACCAGCAAGGTTGTTTACATCGCATTCGTATTGAGCCGTAGAGGTGTAAGGGCCTCCGGAAATGACTGGGTCAATCCGATTGACGTCCCATCCATTGCCAAACGCCATTCTGTAGACGATGCCACAGGAATTCAGTGAAACATCGATGTCGTCTTGTCCATCGGTCATTGCCGATTCAATTCTCGACATCGCAAGGTAGAGGCTATCAGGCACATTTGGGTTGAATGCAACGCCTTCCATCTTGCTCCACTCATCGGTGACACCGAGTGCTGCTGCTGCTTTGCGTGACTCGAGGAATGGAACTCGGTCGTCGTTTGCATATCCAATGGTACCGTCACCGTTGAGATCCTCATTCAATCGTCCCTCAGCCCAATCATTAATTTCTTCATCCGTAATGTAGGAGTTCTGTCCTGAAACGAAATCATCGGTTGTGATGCCGTTGTATTCATCAATCCAAGTGCGGATTTCAGCGTTTGAAGATGAGGCCATTTCCATCCATTCAACGTCAAACCCGGTTATGGAAGAGTCTTTGGTGTTATCTTGGGTGACTTTCGCACCGTAAAGCGTGCCTGCACTGAGGTCGCCTGCTGTGTTTGCTATGAATTTGAACAGAACCGTTTCATACCCATCGTCGGTAAGATAGACGGTTCGTTCATCTGGCATGACAGCTGCATTTTCATGGGAGTAGCGGCCCATTGCTAGGTGCCTAACAAAATCAGGTTCAGCGGCCGTTGCGTTCTCGATTTCGACGATGTATCCATAATCGTAAGGGTTCGGATAGTGGCCAAGGTAATTCTCTAACTTCGTTTGGTCCGAATGATACCTAAAACTGTCATCGTTCCAATATTGGGTGTTGTCGAAATACAATTCCTCTGAGAAAAGCGGAGAACCCCAAGGACTCATGCTGCCGAAACAGAAGACCCACCCACCGTTGATACTGCTGAGGTTCAACATCTTGCTGCTCAACACAGCCCACTCGGAGGAGGAACTGTCCCATTCGAGTTCCAATTGACTGAGACCTGCCGGACGGTCTTCCCAAGCGGTGTAGAGATAACCGTGTGTGGCATCGACGTTCAACGGAACAAAGGCATTGTAGTCTGGTTTCTTGCTGATGAAGATCTGGCTTTCATCATCGGCCGCGTATATCCCTCCTGCAACACCGCCTTCTGAAAGTGCATCTCCGCTTTGCAGAATCACCTGATAGTCTCCATAAGATGTTCGAATACCGTGCCAAATATCATCCGCACTGCTTGAGGAGTCGAGTTCAGGAACTGTTTCGGGAAGATCATTCCAGTCAATACCGTTGATGACTCCAATTGTTGCCTTGAAGTTGTCTTCATCCGGGTGCATGGCATTGACAAAGAAATTACCGTTTGCATCGATGTGCATTCCTGTAACCTCTGCCTCGGGGGGAAGCATCATGATTCTGGTCATCGATTCCGGAGTCGTATCTTCACTTCCTTGGGCCATCACGAAAGGAGAAACGTTGAGTGCAAGCAGTAAGCCAATTGAGAGAAGAATCAAGTTGGACTTGGTACGCATGATTTACTCACTCCAGAGTGAATCAAAAACATTCCTCACGAATCAAACGGAAGTGTCGACCTATCTGCATGACTGAAATGCGGAAAGAGAACGAAGCCGTAGGAGAATATCAATCAGAAAACATTGATTCATATACTACAAGGCAGTTTTGTTTCATATGGCACTCACATGTAACATCGGCGCTGCAGGTAAAGCATTCCGTTTGAGAATTGGTATCGCAACCGTATTTGGCGGACTTGTACTCGGGGCCATCACCGCAACTGGCATCCTTCCTTCTATCGCTTGGGTAGCCGTCGCAGGTAGCCTTCTTGGTGGCTCGTTCTCCATATGGGAAGCACGTGCTGGATGGTGCATCGTTCGAGCTATGGGATTCAAGACTGCATTCTGAAACTATTCGTCTTCTTTCGACGAAATCTGTTTGACTGTTCTTGGCACCGCTGCATCCGGTAATTCTGCCAACTTTCGTTGAGCCCCGTCTGCCAGTTTCAGTTCCTCGAGACGGCGTCCACTTGGAATCACACTGCCATCGTACGAGCCCACCGCATCGTTGTAGGCGCCAACAACGGTATTGATTCCTCTACCCATTTTCGCTAAATCGTGACTGAACTTGCTGACTCGGTCATAGAATTCCCGGGCTTTCTTGTGAATTTCTTTTGCATTATCCGCCATGGATTGCTGTTGCCAGTACAGTCCAACCGTACGTAGTAACGCGATAAGCGTCACCGGAGTAACAATGAGAACATGCTTGTTGAAAGCATACTCTTGGAGCGTTGGTTCATACTCAAAAGCGGTGGAGAGAATCGGTTCAGCAGGGATGAACATCACCGTAAAGTCAACCCCATCCAGAAGACGAGGGTAGTCTCGGTCCACTAGGTCGTCAATGTGTTTCTTGACTGCTTTGGCATGCTCTTTCATCTTCACAGCTCGAGCGTTGCTGTCTTCTAATTCCAATCCGTCCCAGTACGCAGCGAGTGGTACTTTCGAATCGACAGGAATGCTTCCTCCATTCGGAATGTTGGCCAGGAGATCCACCCGTGCGCCACCAGCGCCCGACTTGAGCGTGACTTCTGTATCAAAATCGCAATGTTCGAGCATTCCTGCTGCCTCAGCGATGTTCTTGAGAGCAACTTGCCCCCAATTTCCTCTAGCTTTCACCGAGCCTCTGAGAGCTGTTGATAATTGGACATTCGTATCGCGAAGGTCCACGGTTTGCTGATGGAGCATGTCCGCAGTTCGCTTCAGCCCCTGATACGCCCCTTCGCGCTTGAGTTCCATCTCAGTGGTTGCCTTTTCCAATTTCTCAAGGTGTTCCTTGATTGGAGTAACCAGAGACTCCACCTCTTTCTTTCGAGCCACGTGGTCCTTTGCCGATTCAGATTCAACCTTGCCGAGTCGTTCCTCAGCAAGCCGCAAAAAATCTTCTGAATTTTGTCGAGCGACGTTGGTTGCCACGCTTTGCATTTCTGCCAACATTGAATCTTTACTCAGCGAAATCGCTGCAACTTGAGCCTCAGCACGTATCACGTCACTGGAGTAACGGTTCTTGGCCAAAAGCCAACCAATACCTAAGCCCAATGCAGTTCCAAGTATGATAAATCCGTATTCAGCAATGCCAGCCATATCACAATGAAAGTGTCGACACTTCTTGAAGACATTGGCGTAAAGAGGACGAGTGCCCAATCACTTTCCACGGTTGAGGTTTGCCTTAAGCGAAGGACGCAATTTCTCTGCTCCCTTACCCTTGTTATGCAAACCACGGCCTCGCTTTCCAGCAGAGGTCTTGCCTCGGAAAGCACGTCCACGGTGAGACTTGTTTCCGTTAGCACCGCTGAACACACCGAGTTGCTTGTCAGCAATGATTGCTGGGTGGTGTGTGTCGATGAGAATAACTTCGTAGAACTTGTGCTTACCGTCTTGTCCGACCCAGTATGAGTTGAGGACTTCCATGTTCGGGAAATGACGTGCAACACGCTCTTCAGCCATGCGCTGCGTGTTCTTTGCCATGGTGATCTTCTTGATACCAGCCTTACTTGGCTTGCGCTTCATGTGAATCTTACCCTTGCGAAGTCCACCACGGCGGATACGAGTACGAATCATGACAACGCCTTGCTTGGCCTTGTAACCGAGGCGACGTGCAGCGTCTATACGAGTAGGTCGTTCAATCTTGCAATTGACCGGTTCTCGACGCCATTGAGCCATACGGGTCTGGCGGAACATGTGAGGCGTAGCCTCTTTTGGTTGCTTCCAAGTTTCACGAACATGTTGATACAATCCCCGAGTCATAATGAACACCTGCGCTTCTCAGCATCCTGCCGACTTAACTCCCCTTTATGAGTCTGTCCACGCGATAGGAGTGCATCGTTTTGGTGTAAAACGCGTGCTGCTTGCGTAAAACGGTGCAAAATCTCATTCGATAGGAAGACCTTCTGCTTGGATTCCACGCCAGCCTCCCCAAAGTGAGATAGCGTTACTGTAGCCCATTTCTTTCAATGATTTAGCCGCAATCGCGCTTCGGAATCCGCCTCCACAATACAAGACCATCCGAGTATCATCTTTGAAATCATGCTTCTCAATATCACGCTCAAGAACACCCTTGCCGATATGAACCGAACCAATCAGATGCCCGGCGTCATATTCATGCTGTTCACGAACATCAAGCACCACAATCGGTTGCCCATCAGCAAGCATCGAGCGTAATTCCCCAGCCCCGCATTCTGGAATCGCTGCTCTTGCCGCTTCGACCACCGCTAAAAATTTCGCACTGTGCTTCTTCGCCATAGCAACCCCAGTGCGGATAGCCTCATGAGGACTGCGGACAACGGCTGACCATGGCAGGACAAATCACGGGCGCTGAAGCCGTGCTGGCTGCACTGCACTCTCAAGATGACTTGGAGATGGTTTTGGTTGACAGGGACAAGGATACCACTGAAATCCGACGGCTGTGTGAAGAACTGAACATCCCGCTTGAAGAAGGTTCGACCAACGACCTTTGGCGCATGTCAGCAGAAGGCCATGTTGATGCTTTAGCTCTCATTGGTCGAACGCCCAATGGCGACTTAGAGCAGGTGCTTGAACGAGGCGGTACAGTGTGGTTTTTTGACGGTGTCACATATTCAACAAACCTCGGATTTGCAATTCGTACGGCCGAAGTTTCAGGAGCTGATGCTGTCGTTCTTAACGTCGCCAAGACCCATGAAGAGCGACGAACAATTCGGCGCTCAAGCATGCGTGCCGACCGGTTTATTCCGGTGGTCTACAGTACGACAGAAGAAATTCTAAAGGCCGTTAAAAGCACTGATTTTCGATTGATTTCGGTTGAAGATGTGGGCACTCACGAACCTTGGGATGAAGACTTAACAGGCAATGTGATGCTTGTTGTTGGAGCAGAGAAAGAAGGCATCAGTGCGGAAGTATTGGATGCTTCAGATGCTTGCGTATTGCTTCCAATGGACGGTTTTGTTCCATCGTACAATCTTCAAGTTGCTGTTAGCGTTGTTGCTTTGGAAGCACTGCGTCAGAGAAATCTCAACTCTAAAAATTGAGAAAAACTTCAGTTTGCGAACCCTTTAAATCGAGTCAGTAAAACATTCCGTTGGGTTCAGTCCTCGGAAGGTGAGATGCATGGATGAGAGTTTGAAAGAACTGTTCTATGCACACCTCGCTGAAATGGTCTTTGGAGCCGCACAAGTGAATCCGAGCTTGAAGGCGTTTTATCGACAGAACGGTTCAAAAAAAGAAGTGTTCAAAAAATTGGACTTCAAAGGCCAAATCTCTCTTCAAAAGAGGCTTGACCGACTTTTTCCTGATGAGTTCCGAGTTCAATCTGGACTTGTTTCTTTTACCGAACACTCGAAGCACGAAAAAATGGTCGAAAAGCGAGCAAGTCTTCGTCAACAACGCTTAGAAGCGCACATTTTAGCAGCGCAAAAGGCAGCGCAAATCCACTTTGAAAACCACTGGTCGCCAACCAAACGTGACCCCATAAAACTTCGGCCTTTGGTGCGGAAATCGAGAGGGAAAAACTGCCCCACGTGTGGCGTTGAAATGCTTCCCCGAAACGGAATGCATGGCTTCACTGTTGAGCACATTGTACCTGTGCGATATGGAGGGAAAAACACCTATGACGGAGAATTTCCACAGTGTGTAGGAATGTGCTATCTTTGCAATCAAACCAGAAACAACATCGTTCTCGCCATCGGTCGAGAAGAAATCCGTGGCCGAACAAAAATTACCGACCGAGCAATTCGTTTTCTCATCACCCAAATCTACGGCGAACACGACCAGGTTGACAGCCAGATGGCACAAATGTTTTGCGAACAGTATCAACTTGTATCCTCACAGGAAATCGCTGTGGAAGAGTACGACCTATGGGGCATTGGGGAATGGGTGGAATACCAAATACCTCCTGAGGAGAATACGACTTCCCCCTCGGCAAACATTCCTAAAACTGAGGAAGATGAGATCGAACCGGTCTATCTTGATCTCGATAAAGAACAGGCCATTGCTTGCTTGAAGAGAGATTTGAAGAAGGAAATTGAGGTAAGTAACAAGAATGGAAAACCGTATTCTCTTAACAGGCTTGAACGGCTTTTCCTCAAGCACGGTAGTCCTGAACAATTCAGAGAAAAAATCGGCATGCCAAAGGAAGACATTGATGTCATCCTCTTCCGCCTTTATCCGCATCAGTTCATTCTTGAAACGAAAGGTACGGTTCGATACATTCACGCTCTTGAACATGAAAACCGTCACTTTTACGACTTTTCAGCAGAGGTGGTCATACCACCTTTGACGAAGACGCCCGATGAAGAGGAAACGGTAGACACTGATACAGTTCACGTAGCCCCTAAGCCCGTACCAATGCCCGTTCTTTTCGTCCGGGATGCACTGGCTTCGCTCCACCTTTCCAACGAGCGGAAGGAAATGCCGTTTGAAAGAATCAAAGAAATTCTCGACGGTTTACGGAAAGAAGACGGAATGGATTGGGATGCCTACCTCGACTGTTTCAACATTAAACTCAGTGGAAGTTTAGCTGAGGGAATCAATATGCTCTTGGCAGAATGCGGGTTCAAATGCCTCCTCAAGAAAGACAACCAAAACCTCTTCTTTGTCTTTGAACCGCCTCACGGTTTTGAAGAACATCAGACTGCCTGAGACCAAAATTCTTCGATGACACTGCTATCGGTCATCGGGCCAAGATGGCGGTCAATCATTGTGCCATCACTGCCAACGAGGATAAGCGTAGGTGTGTTGTTGATGTCCAGGGTAGTCGAAAGAGCAGCATTGGCCGAGAAAGGCGTATCAACTGTGCTGTCAGCTTGGCTTTCATTCACTTGAAGATGCCAATCAGAAAGCTTGGTCGAGTCCGAATCATCGGTTGAAACGATGATGTAGGTGTGCTCAGGAAGTTGTGAATCAACCGCATGCATTGTTGGTCTGCACTGGCTGCACCATGAGGCTGAAAAATGAAGAATGTAAGGCGTTCCAAGTAAATTATCAGAGGAATACGTCACATCATCATCAGCGACAACAGTGAACGCAGGTATGGATTCTAACGTTTCAGTATCGTCGCCGCCAATGCAACCTGGTGAGACGGTCAACATAAGCAAGAGAAGGGAAAGACAAATTGTACTGAACTTCATGGTTTGCCGTAGAGAATATCCCTCTTCATTCTTACGCCTACATGAGATATAGGCAGTGGCTTTGATAAACAAAAGGGTGGTAAAGAAGTCGTGCGTCACCAAGTCGTAGTATCGCTCCTCTTGGTTCTGGCCATGTTGTTCTGTCTCAGTTTGAGCGATGTTCATTCTGGCGACACTGAACTCAAAGAAGTGAAATTTTCATTTGTTGATTCTGATGACGACGGCTACGATGAAACGGATGCATGTCCCGATGTAGCTGGCAATTCTACTGCAGACCGTATGGGTTGTCTTGATTCAGATGGAGATGGGTATTCTGATGCGGATGACGATTGGAATTACAGTGATGGAGCCGATGTGTATCCGCTGCGAGAGGATGCATGGAGCGACCAAGACGGTGATTTATGGGCGGACCAAGTGAACCTCAACATCACCGACGATTGTCCACTCAAGTTTGGAACAAGTCGAGAGGTTTTGTTTGGTTGTTCGGACATGGACTTGGATTGGATTCCAGACGTACTTGACACCGACATCGACGGAGATGGCATCTCGAACGAGATGGAAGTAGCCGCCTCATTGGTACTCACCTACTACGACCCGATGGACCCGAATTCGGTTCCTGAAGATTCCGACTTTGATACGTTGCCGGATGCTATTGACGATGATGACGACAACGACGGTTGGCCGGACATCATCGAACAAGACCGAGGTTCGGACCCCTTGGATGTCGAGAAAACGCCGTTCAACCGGTATTTTGGCATCAATACCGGATTCTTCTACTTGGGTGGTTTCGAAGCCACCTCATCCTATGATGCTGAAGCCTTTGAAATCTCAATCTCAGGCGTCATTGAAATCGTCACAGAGGAATTGGTAATCCCGTTTCTGCTGATTCCACTGTATCTGTATTTCTTCATTTCGAAGAAAAGAAGATTTGAATCATTGCGCACTGAAATCCGATCAACAAAGAAAGAGGATGAATTGTATCTACTTGAACGACAAGTGAACGCTTTGGTTGAAAACAGGAAAATCAATACGTTACACGGACTGATTCTGAGAAACTCCATTGAAGAGCAAGAAAGTTTGGCGCGCCAAATGAAAGGAAGTATCGACCAAGAAGAATAGCTCCCCTCACCATGAATGCTGAACTGCATGAATTTGGGCGGTTGAGCGCAGTGCGGATTGGCGAACACCGGGTGAAGAATCGTTCAAGCCAGCCTCAAGGTACTTGAGTGCTGATTCATGGCCAGTTTCGCCAAGATACTCGGCCGCATTTCGACGGACATAAATCGATTTGAACGCTAAGAGATATTGGCCAATAGCCTTGATGGCTTGTTCACATCCAATCTTAGCAAGCGTGGAAATCCCCCGCACAATAATGGTGTTACGTTGACCGTTCAACAAATGAGCAATGTAGGAGACTGGAGAGAAACCGTCGGCCCTTTCAAGTGCCGAAAGTAATGCTTGGTGGAGGTTTGGACGGTCATAAAACGACGGGATTTGGGGTTCAAACCACGGTCCAAACGACTCAATACTCTGCAGAAGACAGCGAATTACGGTATCGTCTTCATGGTTCAACGTCGATATCAGCATTTGTTCAGTTTGCTCATCACCAGAGTGTCGAAGTGCGCGTATTGCGTTCACCATCTGAACACTGTTCCCTTTCTCAAGGTAGGGCTTCAAGATTTCAAGTTTGAGCGATGGTTCAATTTCAAGATGACCAATGTGGGGTATGGCGACGTTGCATTGCGAATCAAGAACGGGTTGAATGAGGTCAAGTTTCTGTTGTGAGTCAATGGGTAAAGAGCGTATCCGAGTCATGACTCTGTGCAGAACCGTTGAGGCAGAATCCTCAAGCATTGGCCTCAAAAGTTTCAGTTGATGCTCAGTATCGTTGGAACGTAAACTCTCTACAGCCCATGAACGCATAGATTGGTCTTCATGCTTAAGAAACCGTTCAATGTCGTGTTCAGTGAAGATATAGTGACAGGCATAAAATTGCTCAGAGACCCAACGGCTCACTCCGTTCGGATTGGTTTCATCCGTCGCCAAATGAATTAGAATCCATCGTAGCGTCGTCTGATGGCGGGTAGGAGAAAGACGTCGAGCATGATGACGCCATTCATCAGCCGGTTGTTCCTGGATGTATTGTCGCGCCTCGCCATCGTTGCACTCAAGCGGATGGGTCGCCAGTCGTGGGGGATGAACATAGTCGTGAACGTGCTGAGGGGGCAGAAGAGCCAGTTGTTCTTCGGTGAGAATGGCTTTGAGGGTGCGTGGCACCTGTAGCGGGTCAAAATCCTCTGAACCAAGTAAGAGAATCATGCTGGCGACCATATCGGTGTGTAAAGGCCGGGGGCGTGTCGCTGAATGGGCGCGTACACATGCGCTTTCACCGTTCAAAAAGATGGGGAGGTGGTTGCGCTGGTGTAAGTCAGGATTGCCAGCATCCAGAGAGGCTGCACGAAGTGGGAACACCTCAACGGTTTGCCCGTTAATGGACTGCGTAAGGGAAACGAAACCTTCGCGAGTGGATTTTTGCCACAGGCTTTCTTCAGCTATTGTCTCGCACCAATTGAGGGCACGAAGAATGGCCAAGACCCTGCTTTTTGAAAGGTCCATGTTAACCAGAAGGTGCCCAAATGGGGTGTCAATCATCATGGGAACTTGAGTATTCAACTCCTAATAAACTCAAGACGTTTGAATGAACGACTGGTCGTGAAACTCAGCATGAACTTCATCCGACTGTATATGACTCACATCCATCATTGAAGATGCTCAAAACAGACGGGTCTGAACAGCATATGCAGGCCCAGATTGGTGAGCATGCGCCTCGAACATGAACCGAGCAAGTTCCCATGCTGCATCGTTCAATTGCTGGAGTGATGGTACTGGATGCTTTGATTCGTCGCTCATCATCGGTGATGCAGTCGACCAAAGCGAGTTTGAGGCGATTTCAAGCCGCCCTTCAACGGCTGTCATCGCTCCCACAACTGGGTGCTGTTGGCCGTCGATACAAACCGAGAAGGCCCCATTCTCTTCGGAGGCCGAGACATCAGAAGCCGAGAGGAAATGAGGATTCTCTGCGGTTTGTTCACTCAAAGCAACGTAATGCTTTGAGAGCCATGTTGGATGTTGCGCAAGGTCTCCTTCAGCCAGAGGGCGTGAAAGTTCGCGTGATGAGGAGGCGTGTTCAGATTCAATAAAGTGAGAACTGTATCCCTGTTCTGCAAGGATGCGACCAACAAAAGCAGTTATCAAATCTCTTCGGTTGAGAAGATATACGCCTTCAATAAGACTTGGACTGCGGTTCACATGAGCGGCATAACGTTCGGTGTCAAGGCGCGATGAATGGGTCACAATGTCCCGTTTCCTAACAACACCCATGACCGGTTCAGAAGGAAAAAAGGCTCGATCAAACAAACCATGGCACCATTGAACGCCAACCACTGAAGATGGATCTCGCCCATCAAGGGCGTATTTGTCGTTCAGCATCTGCGATTGTTCCAAGGAAGTGTCGAGGTTTTTGGTCCAAAGTGGAAAGGCTTTCCCCCATGTCATTCGGAGGTTGTTATGCAATTCACCGTGCCGGACAAGCGATTGTTGACAGAGGTTCCACAATTCAAACGGTGAGGTTGCTGATTCAAGTTGTTGTTGCGAGAGGAGAGTGGGTCTCGGGTCATCACGGGTATCTCTCCACGATTGCTTGGCCCAATCGGGGAGGTTCGAGGATGCATACGGTTCCGGTACAGCATAGATGTGATGCCACGCATGTTCACGAAAAACCAACAGCTCGTCAAGATACTTATCTGCAGATTTTGTGCCAACAGCAGCCGCTTCTCGAGCAACCCTCATCGGTGATAAAAATCCGTAATGGAAAGCGTGCGATAACCGTGAAACGCCCGTAGAATCCGCAGCGTTGTTTCTTCTTCGCGCATAGCCGTTAAGCCCTTTATCGAAGAATTTCTGCCATTTTTGTAGCGCAGCGTTCTCGCCGCCTCGAACATCCCAAATCGGCAAAACGGTCGGATCGATGTTGCATTCTTGGAGCAAGGCAATCCGCTGGTTTGGGTCCTTGATGCGGTTCGCGATGTCGACTGGCTCAAACGGAAGCTCACCCGTGTATTGTTCAGCCTGAACATCGAGAACGGGCCACGAGGCTTGCAATCGTTTCTTTCGCAACCGCTTGGTTGCATCTCGGTATTTGTAGGGGCGGTCAACCGATTTTCCAAACAAAGGCATTGGAACAACACAGTGGCAATCAACATCAAACACCGGTCCTCTGGCCGATTTGGAAATTGTCTCAAGCCATTCTGTCCAAGGTGGAAGTGGAAACATGTCGGTGACGATGCAACTGGCTGTTTGGCTGAATTCCTTCAGAACCGGCTGGCGATGACCTTCACGTGCAAGGTGAAGCACATACCGAAGACCGCTCTTTCGGCAGTTCTCATCCATGTCAATGGCCGCTTCCAACAACATGTTGTGATGGCGAAGGGAAGCGTGTGGATATCGCTCATCGATACCGTGGTAAATCAAAAGCGGAAGACCGTACTGATGAGCAATGGAAGCCCCTACTTCGATGGCGGGATTCTCGTGAACGCGAAACGAGGACTTGAGCCAAACCACGACCGGTCCGCCTCCATTGAGTGAAGTAATCGCATTAAGTTGGCGAGTTCGTTCAGCTAAATGACTCGGAAGTTCGTCAATCATGTCCCTCGCTTCGTCTTCATGGCTATATACCGCTGTTTAAGCCATGATAAATGAGAAAAAAAAACTATAATATCCAAAGATGACGATGAAACATGAGCAAGAACATGTTCTTCAAAATCGTAACCGACCCCGAAGTTGACCCACGCAAGTGCATCGTTGGCATGGCTTGTGCCAATCAAGCGATAAATGACGGTCATCAAGTCAGTGTCTTCTTTGCGTCATTCGCGGTAAAACTCTTGCAAAAGGAATACATTTCTGCCCTTGATGGTCGCGTTGGTACGCCTGAAGGGTTCTGTTTAGACATCCTCGGAGACCTGGTGAAAAACGCAGAAGGCATCTACTGCTCAACCGGCTCCCAGGCCATCGTCGGTCTCACGCCTGAAAATTCAGACGGCGTTTTTGTTGAAGGGTTGGACCTCATTTGGAGTGGCCCACCAGGCGTTATCCAACTTGCTGCGAACTCGGAAGTTCAGATGATTTACTGAAACCTAACGCCGTTTTCGACTCCCGTGAATTTCGTACACGACCAGTGAGCGTTGCTTTGATTCTGGTTTTGATTTGGCCGAATAGGATTTACTGACGCCTTCCTTGCGCGCCGTTTTTTCATCAACGATTGGAGAAGGATAATCTTCACCGATGAGGCAATTGAAGTTCTTTTGTTGCTCGTCGCTCATCAACCACGGTTCGTGGATGTGTTCCTTGGGAACATCCCGTAGCTCTTCGACCCAAGTTCGTATAAAATCGCCATCGGGGTCTTGGTCGGTTGATTGTTTTCGAACCGAATAAGCACGTATTGAATTGATACCGGTCACACCCGATTGCATGTGGACTTGTGACCAGTGAATTCCCGGCTCGTAGTCTAAGAAACAACGGGCCAGATGAAGGCCTGTATCCGTCCAAGGCAACCAAAGCGTGTACGAAGCGACCGATTGAAGCATGGCACGCATTCGAAAATTAATCCAGCCGGTCGCTATCAATGAACGCATACAAGCGTCAAAGAACGGCCAACCGGTTTTACCTTGAGACCAGGCAGCATACCGTTCAAGGTCCATTTCTCGTGCCAGATGCCCGTCCAATTCCGGATTCAAAGCGATGACGTCCATCGTCGCTTCCGACTCCAACCGTTGAATGAAGTGACAATGCCATGCCAAACGGCTTTGAAACGAACTCAAACTCGAAGTCCATCCGAGATTTTCTTTTGAGCGTGGGTTCACTTTGACCTTTTTCTGTTTGCGACGGGTATGACCGAGAATCTGTCGAATCGTAATGCAACCTGCACTGAGGTACGGTGAAAGACGGGAGCAGGCATACCATCCCGTCTTGGGACTTGACATGTCTTTGCGATAGGTTCGTCCACGCTCATCGAGAAACGAATAGAGAACGTTGAGTGCGGCTTTTTCTCCTGGCAGTGGTCGGTCGACCAGGGTTCGAGGAGCAAGCCCTAACTGTTCCATCGAGTGAATGGAGTTGGAAGTGAGGCCTTCGGGTGATTCCATGCGCATTGGCGTCGAGATCTGTTCAGCAGTCACTCGTGCATCGCGATGTTTCTTCCAATTGTCCCGAGTTCCAAGTCGGCGTACGACGCCGTTGGTAGGAAACTCAGTGAACTCGACGCCGTTTGATGAACACCATGCTGCAACCGATTTGTCTCTGTCCCACGACCATTGAAGACCCGTTTCCTCGTTGCTGTACAGGTGCTTGATGTCGTATGTATCATGGAGTTGCGACAACTGTTCAGTCACCTGTCCAAAATTGAATCGCATTGAACCACCGATGGATTCCAAAGAAGACCGTAATTCCGTCAAGCAATCCAATTCCCATTCGATGTGAATCGGGTCCACATCCGACCTCTCAAGGCGCTCCGGTTCAAGATTGAAGATGCAAACGACTGGATAAGGCCCATTGATGGCTTCGACCAGAGCAGGATTATCAGAGACCCTGAGGTCTCGCTTAAACCACACAACGGATACTGGCACAAAGTCAATTTTTTGTCAAGGCTCTTTTAATTCATGTATTGGAATGGATGTGTTGCACACCTTCAAACGACGAGAAACCGAGAACAGATGTTCACTGTTCAGCATCAAGACGCTCGACTGAACCGGATTCAGTGGTGAAATACCGATAGAAGAAATACACCGAAAAGCCGGTGAGAATATGCCACATTGCGTGAAACTGAAACAGCGTTTCGGGATTGCAAGCAGCCTCTCCATCACGCCCATACCGCCAAACGATGTTGGCAACAACATAGCAGGCTACTCCAAACCAAAGATGAGGAGACGGTTGGCGAGTAAGTGCTTGACCCGATTGGAAATGCAAGTAAAGAGCGATACCAACGAACATCAAACACAAGATGACAATCTGCATGAAAGGAACGCCGACTGAAAGGGTTACACACGCTATCAACGGCAGAGATATCATCCAAATAACTCGGTTTTGACTGAGATTTTGTGCTTCTTGAATAATCCAAACTCCGATGTAAAGCGACCACATGTAATCTCGAGTGATGCTTGAAAGCCGCAGTTTGTGCGAACCAGAGAAATTGTCAATCAAGACGTGATTGTTGTTTGCAGCATAGGTATCAAGCAAAGCAGTAAACACGAACATCGTGAAGAAAACGCTGAGGAAAGTCCGGTCGCTCCACCGGTATTGCCGACTCAAATTGTAGTAGACTGGAAACGAAATGAAAAACAACATACCGGTCCAATCCATACTGGTTCCCCAGTTTGTGTTGGTTCCGTGCATGGCGAAACTGCCGATGCCGATGTACATCGAGCCGGCTGCAAAGAGAATTGGGTACACGCCTCGCTCAAGCATCGGATTAGCTGCCTTTTCTTGGTGAGAGGGCATGTTCCAAAGGATGACAAGACCGACGAAAACATAGGTCAAGTTGGACAGCGTATTCATCGGCTCTTTGATGAGCCCGGTGGAAATGTCTTCACAAAACTGTGTGGCAGATTGTATTGGTTCAACCGCCCACCTTGATGCCCCAAAAAGAACGTACATGAGTCCCAAAAGCGAAAGAACACCAAGTGAGATGAAGAACTCTCGCTTTTGCTCAAACATCGTTGAAAACGACATCTTGCTCATGACTCTCCGTACCGGCAATAGTATATGTTATTGAGTGTGAAAAACCAATACTAGAACGAAAAAGGCTCAATTCGATTCTAAGAATCGCTCAAGAGCGGGTTGCACCAAAACGGCTGTAGAGTACTGCAAAAGCAAAGATTGCATTGTTGACTCCAAGCACGAGCGTCGGTAAAAAATCAAGCCGTTCGATGACAGCAAGGCATGCAAAAACGATTGATTGCATACCGTATCCGAGCGCTGAAGAACTGGACAGCTCGACGCTCAAATTCTTCGAACCCCGGCCTGTCAGCGCTGTGACGATTCGGTCTTGCCAGTAGAAACACACCAGGTAAATGGTGTGAAAGATTTTCACATTACGTTGCTTCTCCCAGGGATGGGCGTCGGGGCGTTTTCGCTCGTCCATACGACTGGTCGTGTCTCCGGAGCCAGAGGCGCGCAATCGAATCGAAAAATGATTGAATAACGAGTATTGGAACAGGATAGCCAGAATCATTCCACCCGTTAGGCGGAGATCCCATTCCAAGACGCTTCCAAACGCCAGCATGAGGGCAATCAGTCCAATGGTATCTGCAACCGTGTCCCAAAAGCGACCCACATGCGATGGGCGCTCCCTCATTCGGGCCAATTCACCGTCAACAGCATCGACAACACCCTTGACGATCAAAAGCAAACACGCCACAATCATCTGCTCTTGAAGAATCAACCACGTACAGAACAACGTGAGAAGAAAATGAAGGTTGGTCACTTGTATGACGGAAACGGGTTTATCCTTGAGAAACCGAGCAAAGATTCGAGCGATTGGTCTACCCCAATCGGATAAATCGAACGGCTTGTTTGCCCCGTATTTCTTCGATGCCAACTGGTACGCCCATATGTTGCCCGTGGCTCTTTACAAATAGCCGTTGAGGAGGGAAAGGCTCGGAAACTGTGCAATTGAAGGCATCATCCTCAAACCAAGCGGGAATACACCGTTCAAAACGAGATACTAAAGCAGAAAGCATAGATTTAGCATCATGGACATGTACGATTACTCGTTCTTTCTCTCCACCATGTGGGTGGGTCCGTTCTGGTTTGCCATGCTGGTTTATCCTGAACATGAAATGACGAAAAAAGTCATGCAGGGGCCGTGGTTTTTCCTTGGCCCGATTCTCATTTGGTGGGCCATCAGCATTGCTGATCCCCAAGGCTTACTGGATTTGGCTAAAGACGCAACCAACCCTGCCGGCGTACTCGAAGGGCTTGCTGCACTCATGGGCTCGAAGCCAGGAGCAGCAGCAGCTTGGGCGCACATGGTTGCCGGTGATATTTTTGTGACCCACTGGATTTGGAAGCGATGTATTGAGCAAAACAGTCCGCGCTGGATTACAGCAACGACCGTCTTTTTTGGTGTCATGTTAATGCCGGTTGGAATCGCCTTGCACATGCTGTTGGTTCGACCGAGTTCGGCATCCGAATGAATCCGGAATAACGATTAAATAACGGCAACTGAAAGCATGCTCATAGGTTTGGATTCCAGAAAAATCGTCTCAAATGCAGAATGGGTAGAAGCACGGGTTGCTTTCATGAAACTTGAAGCCGAACATAGAGCAGCAACAATTGAATTAGCAAAAAAGAGACAGGCGCTTCCTTAGCGGAAAATCGACAAAGATTACGTGTTCGAGGGTGGGCCTTTAGGCCACAAGAGCCTTGGTGAACTGTTTGGTAAAGCCGACACTCTGTTTGTTTACCACTTGATGTACAGCACTGGAAAGGAAAGGGCATGTCCTCGTTGCACTTCCCTGCTCGATCAATTTCAATCGTTGAAACTCCACGTCCAAGCAAGTGGACTCATGACGTTCGCTATCATCGCCAAGGGTGAATATGAAAGCCTCATTCCAGCCATTGAATCCAACAACTGGATTTGGGATGTCTACTCCGCAAGCGGCAACAGTTTCCCTGAAGATGTTGGTGTCACCAAAGGCGGTGGCCTCGCTGGTGCAGAAGGGATGTATGACTACGTCAAACCGTGGCCAAGTGGTGCAGATGGACCGGATAATCTCCCCGGAATTTCCATCTTCAAACGAGATGCTCATGGGCAAGTCTACCACACCTATTCGGTGTTCGGAACGGCTCTTCTCGAATTGGTTCAGTACAATTTCATGTTTGATTTGACGCCTGATGGCCGGCCTGCTGGTGCGCCAGAGTTGTCTTTCCTCAAACACAAGGATGCGTACGAGTATCCCGGTGAGGTCTACTGAACATGATTTATCTTTTAGATGTACATCCTACAAAGCAAAAATCATTGTAAGCAAAAGAAGATTAAAGTATAGTGACTGAACAGTGTGTTTTGTTCGGAGCCGTTGCTCCAGTCCATGTGGACCCCCCAAAATTCCTCTCTTGAGGCACTTCCTCCCAGCGTTAACTGGCACTTTTGGCCTTGGTGTAATTACGCCTGCACATTCTGCTTTGCTCACTTTGACGACCTGCCAAAGCAGGACAGGCTTTCCAAGGAGCAAGCACTCAAGATGCCGCAAATGCTTGCAGATGCCGGTGCAACAAAAATCACATTTGTCGGTGGCGAGCCAACACTCTGCCCATACCTTGGAGAACTTCTTGAGGGTGCAAAGATTGCGGGTTTGACGACATGTATCGTCTCTAACGGTACGGGATTATCAGAAGAGTTCTTGGAAACTTGGCATCATTGCATTGATTGGATTGGACTTTCTATCGATGCTTCAAATGATGTGCTTCACGCCCAAATTGGACGCGGATTGAAACGGGATTTGCGAGAACAACGCAGTTCTCACCTTGCTGACTCTCTCATTGTTTGGAACCGTTGTGTTCGTTATGGCATCCGAATGAAACTCAATACGGTTGTTAATGCCATGAACCTTGAAGACGATATGAGTGAATTGGTTCTCGAGTTACAACCAGAACGTTGGAAAATCTTTCAAGTGCTTCCAGTCGAGGGTCAAAACGATGGTCTTGTTGACCCGTTATTGATTGAGGAATCTGAATTTGACACATGGGTAGAACGGCACCGGCATGTGATGGATAAGGGCATTGATTTTGTTCCCGAAAGTAACGATTTGATGCGCGCATCGTATGCCATGATGGATGCCCTAGGGCGTTTTTACACAAACGTGAATGGTGGACACGAATACACAAACCCAGTTATGGACATTGGCGTCCTTGAAGCCTGGAGCGAAAATTGTTTCTTGGAAGAACGTTTCCTCACACGTGGAGGAATTTACAATTGGGCGACAACAAGCAAGATGGAGCGACTAGACGAGGTGATTCAATGAGTGATGAAATTGATGCAGATTTTGATGAAGATATTTTGCGGCCCATTCTTGAATCGGGGGTGTCTCTATGCCAACTGGTTTCTCATGAATGGGAACGCGTAGATGGTGCACTCATTACAGCAGCCCTCAGAATGAATCGAACGCTATACAAGTGGAGTGGAGCCTTACGTTTACAACGTTGGAACAACAGTACTTCACAGTTTGATGCCGTAGATGAAATGATGCCTATTGAATTGATGGAGTGGTTTAGAGATCTTGAAGAGCAAGCCCTCCTCTTAATCGAAGACGGACACATCTTACTCGAACCCAACAACGCCGAGCGAGCATTCGTATTATGGTGGCTACGGGAAATGGCGCGTATGCCTAAGCACCAACAAAAGTGCCTCGTAATTGGAAGTGTTCACCCCACAGTACCTCTTGAATTGGACAAGGAAATGCCACTTCTGCATCTTTCCTTGCCACGTAGAGAGACGCTCGGCATCATATTCGACCATGTCGTTGCTGAATCCAACCTTCAACCCCATCAAATTGAGAAGAGCGAAGCCTTGCTCGATGCGGCACTGGGCTTGACAATTATGGAGGCAAGATTGGCGTTTGGTAAAGCCATCGCCGTACGTCAACGCCTAACATCTACCGAGATTGATTTTATCATCGGAGAAAAAGAGCGTATTATTCGGCAAAGTGGTGTCTTGGAATACTTTCACCCAAAAACAGGATGGGACGATGTCGGTGGATTAGGGCCGCTTAAGCGATGGCTCAAGAGCCGCGGAAGAGCCTTTTCCTCCCAAGCGAAGGCGTTTGGACTTGAACCTCCACGAGGCGCTCTTTTGTTAGGCGTTCCAGGCTGCGGAAAAAGCCTCACAGCTAAGGCAGTCGCAGGTTTGTGGAGATTTCCGCTTCTTCGTTTTGATTTGGGTCGAGTTTTCGGGGGTGTAGTGGGTGAATCTGAAGCTAACATGCGCAAGGCACTTGAGGTAGCCGAAGCAATTTCTCCATGCATATTGTGGATTGATGAAATCGAAAAGGGTATGGCCGGCTCCCAAGGTTCAGGCTCACTCGATTCGGGTGTTACTGCCCGTGTGATGGGGACCTTCCTAACATGGATGCAGGAGAAGCAAGACCCAGTATTTGTTTTTGCTACCTCTAACAACATTAGTCAACTGCCGCCAGAAATGCTACGTAAGGGTCGCTTTGATGAAATCTTTTTTGTCGATTTGCCGGCTCAAAAGACCCGAGAGGAAATTCTTCGAATCCATCTCGAGAAGAAAGATCGAGGAGATCTGGCTGAGGACTTTGATCTAGAAGCTCTTGCAAAGGCTTCTCCTGGCTATTCGGGTGCTGAATTGGAAGAAGCAGTGAAAGATGCGCTCTTCCAAGCCTTTGATGAAGGACGGGAACTCGAACAGCAAGACATTGCTGCTTCACTTGAGGCGACTTACCCGCTCTCAAAGACAATGCGGGAGAACATCCTTGAGATGCGTAAGTGGGCTAAATTCCGGGCCCGCCTTGCGTCCGAAGAGGTGACTGAAATCTTGCCTGAAATGACTGAAGAGATTCCAAGGCTTGCAACCGAACGGAGAAACCTCTTTGTGAAGGAAGGACAACACCCAAATGGAGCATGAGGTGGAATCAATGACGGATAATACCTACACGGCTCGCGTCAAGCGAGTGTGGAAGAATCCGCAAGGCGGCCGAAAGGTTCTGGTCAGTGCCGACGGTGTAGGCGATGCATGGATTGGTTGGAACAAGACGCCAAAAAACATGGAATTCAACCCAGGTGATACGGTGAAAGTCAAGCTGAAAAAACACGACGACGGTCGCTGGATGGCAACCGAAGTTGTTGTTCGTAATCCTGTCACGAAGGGTAAGAAGGCCAACCAAGCCATGAAGAAAAAGGAACAAAAGAAAACAAGTTCCTTGGCTAATCGTCTGAAAAAAATGCTAAAGGGGCCTCAAGGCTATCTTCGCAAGATGTACTTGCTGGCACTTGGTGGAAAAGGTATAGACATGGAAGCCTTAGACGCTCGAACTCAGAGTCTCGGTCCGTTCATCGAGTATGTTGAACTCTCTAAGCAATCCCAGGATCACCTTCGTAAGCGCGCCCGATTTACATGGGAAATTGTGGAGGATCAGAAAAGAATCAGGGTTTCAAACCGTGAAGCCGTTGACATTCGTGTTCGACGAATACATCTTCCTTACTGCTTGAGTGAAGATGATACAACCGAACTTACATCAGGAATGAAATTGATGAACCTGAAAAAAGGCGTGACCACTTCAGTCAGAACGGTGCGAAAAACTCCATTTGGCCTCGAGTTCTCGACGGAACGAGACCTCCAAGAAAAAGAAGGATGGCAGATTTTTGATGAAAGACAAGCTCCGCTTGAATGGAAACCAAATCTCCAAGCAACAGAATTTCAGAATGTTTCCTTAAATGGGCAATCTGTGGACATCAAACATCAAGAAAAATCAAGCGACGATTGGCAGCATCTTATTCTCGGACACTCTAACCCAACAACGGTTAAAGAAAACGATGTGTTGGTCATTGACGGCTTAGAATTCAGCACCAATGACTGGGATTATGTTCCACCTGGAAACACATTTGGTCCGATGAAGGACGACGTTCGTCAAGTTACCTCAGTCATCCAACTCAACGCAGATGTCCTTGTCGAAGGGCTTCCTGCGGGAAATTTCCTTTACGATCCGTACGGAGTAAGGTACTCTGTTAAGGAGACAACGAAAACCTCGAAGGATATCACCTTGGCTGTAAGTCTCGATCCTAAAGTTGAGGAATTACTCGACGATGATAAAGATGTGAATCCATTGGATGTTCTCTTCTCACCGGATACGGATTTCCGCGAACTCGGTCTTCACGGGCATGACGAACAAGGGCGTTTTGTAGCCGGTGGGACATTGACAGGTAAACGGAAAGACGGCTCCACCTACCAAACTAAAATGACGGCATTGAGAATTAAGCAGAAAGATATTGAGAGGCAAACCATAACCGTAGACCGAGTTCCACCAAATGAAAATGCCCTCTTGACACTCAAGCCAAACGTACGTTACCTTGAGCGTCAACGCGACATGTTGATGATGTTAAGAGACAGACCATTGTATCACCATGATGGTTTGCTCAAACTGACTGAGGTTGGCAATGAAAATCAACGCGATGCCTTATGGCCAGAATTCTCACCCATTGTACTCAAAGAAGAAGAGTGGGAAATCCTCAAAAAAAGAGAAGATGGGAGTCTTTATGATGGCACCATTGAACAACGTGAGTTCGTCTGTACTGCGCTCAGTACGCCGGACTATGCGATTTTACAGGGCCCACCGGGCAGTGGAAAAACCACGGCTATCATTGAACTCATCGCCCAGTGCGCCAAGAAGAATTTGCGCGTCCTATTGTGTGGGTCGACGCAAGCCTCCATCGATAATGTGTTGACGCGTATCATGGCAAAGCCCCATCTTGCTCACCTTATCTCCCCTTTGCGAATCGGTTGGAAGGGAGGTATTTACGACGAGAATGTACACCCACTCGTTCTTTCGGAGCAACAAGAACAATACGAGACCATGGGATTCAGCGAAGAGGAAGCTGAGGACCTTATTCTTCGACAAAGTAACCTCACCTGCGGAACCATGCAAGGCATACTGAATCATCCTTGGATCAGTGCTGAGCGAAGCTCATCCGGCCGGTTGATGAAAGACCCACAGCCTCAGTGGGATGTCTTGATTATCGATGAGGCCAGCAAGACCACCTTTCAACAATTCGTCATTCCAGCAGCCTTTTCCAAGCGCTGGATTTTAGTGGGTGATGTTCGCCAACTTCCTCCGTTCTTGGAAACATCAGAGTTAATGACGAACCTCGATCAAATGAAAGATGGAGATGGAAAACCGTTCACACACGCAGGACAGAGAGCGTGTCTTCTGCTCCGTCAATTAACTCAAGTAAGACAATCTCCAAAAATACCCCTTGTCTTAATTGAACCGAACGATGTACCCCTCTACATTGCAAAGGAACTGGAGTCGAGAGAGGAAAAGCTTCGCCCATCCCTCAACATCAGTCTTGTCGGTTCAAAAGAATGCGAGATTGGAGCTTTCCGTGTTTCAAAACCGTCAGATTTTGAGGACCCAGAACACCACATCGAACTTTTCGGAGCAGATATCATTGTCATCGGCAGCGATGCTTACCACAAAATGGCTGAATTCCTCCCTCCCTATGCAGTGTTTCGCTCAGGTCGACATGAACTCGGTGCGGTCTCTAAATCACGAATTGAACGTTTGAGAGAGTTGCCCCAGTATGATACAGAAAGAGGGCCCTCCCGTTTAGATAAAGATGAACTCAATCACGACTGGTCTCATGAAATTTCATGGCGACTTAACCGAGCGTATGAACTCAAAGTTTCAAAAAATCAGAATGCTCGCGAAAACTGGGAGAAGCAAATTAACCAACTGCTTCCGAAATCACAAAACGTTGAACAACGCATCGAGGAGGTGCGAAGCATCGCCTTGCCTTCGGTTTTGGAATGTTTACAGGATGGTTTTGCTGAAGGGCGTGGAAAAGAATTGCTTCCTGAAACGACCCTCACTCGAGGCTTTCCAGAAGCTGCCAAGCAATTGAGGTTCAAGAAAATATCATTCCAACACCGCATGCACGGTGAAATCTCAAAGTTTTCTAGGGCTGAATTTTATGAGGGCTCAGCCTTGAAAGACGCTGACACTATCGATGTTCGGAACCGAGACTTCCCGTTCGATTATCGGTTGAACAAGCATCGTTCGACATGGTTAGACGTGCCGAGCCAAATCCAAGGAGGGACGAACAAAAAAGAAATCGACGCCATCAGAGCAGTTCTAGAGGATTTCATAGTTTGGGCGAAGAACAATCAACCTCAACAAGGCGCAAATCGAGACGAGCCTGAATGTTGGGAAGTTGCTCTTCTGTCCCCGTATCAGGCCCAAAGACGCGGATTGAGGGACATGGTCCGCTTATTGACTGGGCTCCGTTTTGAAACTCGATTTGATCTACGCCAGATGAACCCGCCAACGAACGTCGCCCTTACCGTCAATTCATCCGATAGATTTCAGGGTCAAGAAGCAGACATTGTCGTGTTGTCAATGCGAAACGGTGGGCGAAAAGGATTCTTGGACAGCCCTAACAGGATGAATGTGGCGACAACGCGAGCTCGTGAATGGCGGATTATTGTCGGGAATTATGATTACTTTTCGGGAGAACAGAAACCAAATCGGGGATCGAAATGTACAGACCCCATGTTAAACGCCTTTGCAAAGGCTCACAAAAAAGTCTCTTTAAAGGAGTTGAAACAATGAAAATTCAATTGAAATATACTGGAACTGTGGATGTTTACGACATTAACACAACCTATGCAGCCTCAACAAGAGCCCCTGGTTTACAGCGACTTTGTCAATGGGCCATGGAAAATACAGGTAAACTCGATGAAGACTCCATTCGAGACGAATATTCTCAGTTATCATCCGGTGCAGCTCGAAATTTATTCCAAAACGGGATCGTTTCGGGAGTATGGGATGACGATGGGGCCTTAACCGATGAAGGGGAAAAGGCTGCAGAAACGGGTGAAGTCATGATCAAAGAAGTGGGGCCTCTTCGAATCTGGGTTTTTGACCACCCATCAACTGGACCCATTCTTCTGCATGCTGACCGATTGACTGCCCTACCGATGGGTGACGCTGCACCACAAGCTGATCACTCACCAAAAGTGTTGGAAAAAATCTCACAAAATGGTGCCTGCATTAGCCTCCTTTCGGGGGATAAAAAGCGGTGGAGTGTTCACTGGAATAAAGGCGTTTGGGCATCGGTTGAGAAGTATAGGTCTCGGGCAGATCTTGAATGGCAATGGACTCTTAACGAAGAGAATGAATGGTTTGCAGAACCAACACTTTCCTTGCGTGGCACCTTCTTGGGTACCACCAAAAACAAGGACCAAGACGGTAAGTCGTTTCGAACAACATGTGCCAACGCCTACGAATTCGATCCTGCAGAATGCATTGCTACGTGGCTAAGCCAGGGCCGTTTTTCGAAGAGCCGATGGGATCAGAATCTAAACGGAATGCGTCGACGATTCGATGAACTCGACACCACCGAGCGCCACCGTTGGACCGTTCACATCGGACTAGAATCTGAAGAAACAGGGCGATGGGCTGGCGAGGTGAACATTGAGGATATGCCACTCTACGCTTACAACAACGAAGATGCTTCTTTGTGGATTCAGTACTTAATTCGGGAACACGTGCAAGGCTACACCACCACCGAGGGTGTGGAACGACTGCTAACTGAGTTCGTCACTGCCTCGCCGTTTGGTTGGCTCGATGAGAAGAAAATACAAACTCAAGTCCACAAATTATTGGATTCGAACAGAGCCGACCAACGCCTCTCTAAACTTCTTTCTGCTGGAGATGACCTCGGGTCCATGGCGTATGTTCCAGAGGTTGCTCAACAACGGCAGGGCATATCAGGAAATATAATTCATGATGGAACCAGAGACTACTCTTCGTTCGCTCTAGCCCTCACAGAAGACCTTGGAGGAGAATTGAAGCGAGTTACGGTTGTCGACCGTTATGTCTATCGTTCGACATCAATCAAAAAGTTCGGTGCCTTTTCCACAGCCTGTAGTGAACTAGGAAAAGGTGTTGAAGTGCGTTTGCTTACCAGCGAAACCCCATATCTCCAAATGTCTACGGATTACACAGAAGAACAAGCTCGGGCAAAGTACGCTGGCAAACTGGCGCCTCATTGCAGTGAAGTTCTGTTCATGGAGTCAACAAAGGGCGTTATGGCACCACACAACCGTTACATCATTGTTGAATCGAGCAGCGAAACCCGGTTTTTTGAAGGCTCCAACACACTTTTCCAAGGAGAGGGCGAAAAAAGATTTATTCTGGTCAATCGGATTCTTGAGCCCGACCTATTCAAGCATCTTGAATTGCCGAACAATAAGGAGGAAAAAGCATGACTGAAAAAGATTTGATTCAACCCTATGCCAACACACTCGCCGTCGGCCGTATGTCAGAAACCATCGATGCGGTTTGGATGCGAAACAGCACGGATTCATCGACATCGGAGGCAATTGCACCGTTTTGGTTTACTGGACCCGAAAACTCGCTTCGAAGCACACTTTGTAGCGCCATCGCAAGAGCGAATGAACGTGTGTTCATTTCCTCCTCATACCTCTCTGAGCCTACGGTGATTCAAGCCGTTTCTTCGGCTGTAGAGCGAGGAGTGCGGACCTACCTTCTTTTGGATACCGCAGGATTTGAAGAAGTCCTCGCAAATTCTGTTGCCCGCCCACTTCATGGAAGAGCATTGATTCGAGAAAGGGATACTCGGGGCATGGACGTCGCCTTGGTAGATTGGCACCTTCCCAGCAAATGGGGCATGGTAATGGCTTGTTCGTTGGATTTGACACTTTCAGCAACCGAAGGAGGTTGGGGCGTAGAACTTGATGGTGAGCAAATCGATGAAATGCAACGGCACATAACCCATGAATTCTGGAGCACGAAAGGGACTCGAGAAGTATTGGCAACTGAGGAAGTCAGTCAACCTCCGTTGGTTGCAGAAGCACCTTTCGTCCTCAAGCCACTGCTCAACGGTGATTTTATCTGTCGTTCTCAGCATTCTACCGAGGGGCATGATGCCTCCTCGGAAGATGCGTTTCGCACCATGAAAAAATGGACCCATATTAGCAACTCATTGAGCTCACAACAAAGTGTTGCACTGAAAGGGCAATTGGTTGAGTTTGCTGAGAATTCCAAAATATCCGTGTTTTCAAATCCTGAACAGCATCAACCGTTTACGGGGGCTTTTGCCCACAGCAACGCATCCGTGTTATTGGCGATGGGTAAAAAAGCCTTCATTGCAGGATGGGATCGGAGTGCTGAAAGCGATTGGGGTAGTCTCTTGATGTTGAACGACGATCAAAACGCAGCCGCCAAAGTATGGATTGAAAAACATGTAAAAGGAGCGCATTGGATTGGAAATGACCAACTCACCATAGGAGATATCAGCGATGAAATCCTTTGGAACGGTCGTCGTATGACCGTTTCTGAGGTTCAAAGTATCGATTTGAAAACGATCACACTTGAGGAAATGCCTGATTCTCAGGAAACTTTAGAATCGTTCAAGCCCACATTTGAACTCCCCATGGAGGAATTGGCTCGTTCATGCAACGTGACTTGGAATGTTCAGCCACCGACACTCGCTCAAAGCACACCTCAGGATTCACTTCATCTTGACTGGGAAAATGCCAAAAACGTTCTCAATGACCGTTTATCAGCGCTTGATCAGGCGAATCAACCTCCGAAAATCGCTCTCTTTGGGCGAAAAATAAAGGCGTTGCAAACTAAATTAGACAACGCAATGGAGGGCGTAAGCACATTGAGAACCGTCAAGGCCCTCATCAAGATGAAAGACGAGGTCGAAGGACTCACTCAGAACATCTTGACGAATGCCAAAGCAATGGATGAAGCGGAGGCTGAAGCTGAAATCGAGAAAGCCAAAGAAGTTCAGATGAAAAAGCATCAATCTAATGTTACGAAAGCGGAAAAAACCGTGAAGAATCTTCAAAAGAAACTGAAGTCGCTTCAAGATGAACAGAAGGCACTAACGAAACAAGTTGCAAAATCAAAGAAAGAGGAAGAAAAGAAACGGATCAATGCAGACCTTGAAACACTCGAACGGACGACTTCCAGCGTTGAGATTGACCTTGCTAAAGCAACTCAAGAAAGCACTGCAACCTTCGCATTCAAACCTCCAAAAGCCAACACTTCCAACAAGAAGAACAGCGGACATCTGTTTGTTCGTGAAAAAGACGGCCAACTCCTGCCGTTGACCGTTCCCGCAGAAGACCTTCCTGAAACAGGTGAATTGTATGTTGTAAACGAGCAACGATGGCTAGGAATCAAACGATGGAGTCAAATTGAAATCGCCAAAAAAGAAGCGAAGCGGCTGAAGGCGCAGCTCGCTGTAATGGAGGGGAACTCTTGAAAGAAGAGCGAATTGTTGTAACCATTGATGCAAATGGTGCCATGACGGCCAAAACGACCGGCATCAAAGGCGAACGCTGTATCGAGGAGCTGGAAGCGCTTCTTTCGGAACTGGCTGAACTTGATGAAGTGCAACACACCCGTGAATACAAAGAAAAGGATACAACGGTTCGGCACACGACTCAACAACGCCAACGACTAGGAGGCGGGAATGAATGAGCGGTGTCTGGCGAGAGCAAAGCGTGCCGATGGTCGACCAAGAATGCGCCCATTTAGCTCTAGAAACGATTGGTGCTGTAGTAGCCGACACGTCTCAGGCTCAATGCAGCGTGAGAATCGGTGGACGAACATGGATCATGAGCCACACCAACGGACGGTATGCGATTCGATACAACGCCCGACAAGCCGGGAGTCGCCCATCATGGATGGACGGACTTGGTGAAGCTTATGCTCGCCAAGTCCAGTTGAAACAAGAGCGACTGGCTCGGCGAGAGCAACTCACAACCTTAGATGCGGAACGTGAAGCGATCCGACAAGAGCGAATGGTTATGGAAACAGAGCGAAAAGCCCTGATTGAAACTCGGAAGGCCACCGTCATTAAGCAAGCAAAAGCCCTCGGCTATCGAGTTAAGGAAACCGTCCAAAACGGAGAGGTACGCTTAGTACTTGTAAAATCGGGATGAGGTTGAACATGAAGATACAGATTGGACATACATTGGAAAGCAGTGAAATCTACGGACCTGGGCTTAGAAGTGTCCTTTGGGTTCAAGGTTGCACACTGGCTTGCAAGGGTTGTTGGAACACACAATATTGGTCATCGACCGGTGGCATAACAACATCAGTGGACGAAATTGTGGAAAAATGGGCATCTACTCCGGAATTAGAGGGCATCACCCTTCTGGGAGGTGAACCACTCCAGCAAGTTGGTCCCGTTCATGCCCTTATTCGAGGTGCTCGTCGAATGGGCCTCTCGGTTTTTCTTTACACGGGATATGAACCGGAAGAATTGAGCACAGATATGCTCGATTGCTTCAACATGAGCGACATCGTGGTCACCGGCCGATACGTTCACGAACTGAGAAACACTAACCTTCGGTGGCGAGGTTCAACCAACCAAATCGTTCATTTTCCTACACCCCGCTACCAGGCCCTTGACATTGAAGAACAGCACGAGGTCGAAGTCCATCTATCCAGTGAGGGAGAACTCTCGGTGTATGGATACGCCACTGACGAGTTCCTTACATCCATTGAGGTGAAATCATGACTGAAGAAGAACAACAAGAAAAAATAGGAACGATTGACAAATACTTCCCCGACAGAGGATTTGGTTTTCTTGAAGACGACCTTTTCTTCCACATCGAAAAGACTCCTGAGGAAATCCACCCCTTTTTAGAAGAGGGTTTGAAAGTAAATTACACAGAAGTAATGGGAAACAAGGGGCTGACTGCCATTATTTCCTCAACCGTAGAACAATTGCAGAAAGAGATATTCAACGGTGATTATACTATCATCGACCCCAAAAAAATCCTTTTACCAGAAACCATCGAAATCATTCAAGCCACAATTGAACAGAGAGGAGCAATCTTAATTCCGGGCATCTTGAGTAGGTTCCCAGAAGATTTTGGGGAAGTCAAGAAATATAAAGAGAGAAAATTGATGGGGAAAATTGAGGAGTTTCTTAAGGAGACATTTAGCGACTCAAGTGTTGCCGATTTCGACCTCTTTTCTGCACAAAAGAAAGGAAGTATTACTTCAATCATAGGACATCCTTTCTTACAGGAAACTTCGCCTTTTACTTGGCTCATACGCAAAAAAAGCGTCGACGTATCCTTCAATCCGAGAAAGGGAATTCCTGATGCATTGTTGCAGTTCATCTACTCCCATATCATCGAAAATCACAAGGATTGTTGGACCATTGTTGGAGATGAAACCGGCGACTTAGGAGAATTTAGTGGCGAGGAACCTAAGAACCATCATTCTGCAATGTGCTGGGTTGTCATTCCACCACAATCAAAACTACCTGGATTACCATCAGGGTTTCATGTTCATGAAGATGAAAACTATATGCTAATAGCCACTGATAACCTCAGCGAATCAAATGATGTCGACATATACCAGTTCAAATACGCATCAGGCAATACAATTGAGGGTGTCCCGTTAGAATCTGCGCAAGTTCACCTGAATCTGTGGAAGGATACATTACCCCTCGTGTTAAACAAAATTTCCGAACACTCAAATCGAACGCCGAAGGTTCGAATTTACATTGAACAAGTGGGTAATCTTGAGCCAGGAACCAATCCAGTCACAGCCCTTCTTTCAAATTGGAAACTTGCAATGGGCGATGAGTGGGTGAACATCGAGAAGGCCACGGTCCTTGCAAAGAGTCCTCTTGAACATCCTTGGCTTGGGTATCCCGATGCTGTTGGTTTCATCAATTCCCCGAGATCTTGGAATAATCCGGAATTGAAACCAAAGATTGCTCAACTCAAGAAGCGATTAGTTGAATCGCCTTACCGTCAATACGAACTCGGTAAAATCAACGGGTTGTTCATGACGCCCGGTCAAACCCCAGTTCAATTTGTCAAGGCACTCTTTGATTTCCCTCAGCGGGATATGAAGGAATACATCGTTGAATACTATGGGCAGCAACTAAGAAAGCGAATTCAAGTGTTGAATGGACGCGATTGGCATACGATTCTAGAAGAGATGGAACAGCATTCTGGTGCTCTTCAAGGCCAAAACGCTACTTCCGTTATCTTCGATCATACGGATATTGAGGCTACATTGTCTCAATTGAGAACAGACTCGTTGAAATTCAACTTCTTAATGGCCCTTTTGGGCTGTTCAAACCACAACGGTGATACAGAGCGTTCCCAATTTTGTAAAAACAATATTGTTACATTGATGGATTCTGAATTTGAACCTACTCGGCAACAAAAAATGCATTTCCTCAATCTGTCAAATGGAGCAAACGACAATGAATTTGATTTCAGCATTGATAATGAAGAGATTTTCTCACTTCTCGAAGAGGTCAAGGATGGATTCCAAAATGATGATGAACGCAAACTTGCAGGGGCATATGCTCTAACCCTCGGACTTCGCTGCAGTGAAGACGACCTCAACATTGCATGGGACATAGAAGAACTTCTGCGTGGGGACTCATGTAGGGATCCTCTTGGCACAAATCACGCAAGGCGACTCAACATCAAAGCGGAACTCATGCTTGCGAAAGGAGAATATGTCAAAGCTCGGAGCTTCATGGAAGTTGAAATACCAGAAGAGATCGAAAATTCACTTCCAGACCTGCTTCGACAAGACGGCTTTTTTGTGGCAGCCCTCATGAAAGCATGCGCTCTTAGTGAAGAAGATGCAGGGAAGTTTGAGGAATACTCAAGCTATGTTCCTGCCTTGTTGGACAAAAGGCACCCATCTCAACGAATAGCCTACTGGACAGCACGTTGGGCATGGCAAATCGGACGAGAGAATGATTCAGTGGTGCAACTTTGCACAGAACATCTCATTGAATTAACAAAGCAAGAAATTTTCACAAAAGAAGCACCCGGAGTAATACTCTCATGTGAACTTCTCGACCTACACATACTCGGCTTGGTTGAGTTTGATGTTCAAGGATTCCATCAAACCGTCTTGGAAAATTCAACCGCATCAACCAGGGCTTGGGTCGAAGAACACACACCAAATGATGACGATTGGTTGGCTCCTTTAACGTACAATTACCGATAACTGTTTGAGAACGAATTTGAGTACTCTTTGAGTCATTCATACTTGCTGAACTTTGCAATTTTAATTACATATAATTTTTATCAAAGAAACGACGAGGGGTCATCAGTCCTATGTCCGAAAAGATGCCTGGAAAAGAATTGGTAGTTGCAAAAACGCTGCACTGTGAGCATCGCTCGTTTACAAAAACGTTGTTTAGAAAATCTAAGGTCCCAATCACGTTATTCTCAAATGGCACATTGTACACCGATAGTAACGATCCTCTGTCGCACGAATCTACACGCCAGATTAACATTAAGGGAGCCACTGTAAGATATCATTTTTCAAACGAAGGTCACAAATTCACATACAGAGTATCGACCATCATTTCTCTCGTATCTTCACTCTTATTGTTTGGACTGGCCATGGCATGGACTGACAGAATCCTTATCGGAGATTTAGGCAATGGAACTGGAGATTTACTCCAACATTTGTTCTACTTCTGGCCTGTAATTGTGTGGATAATTATTGACTTCGCTAGGGATAGAATTGGCGAACAAGAAAAACTTGAGATCACTTACGAAAAGGACAAAACAATCTTACTAAAAGGCGATTTACCGTTTCAAGGAGAACATAATTTCTCTGCAATGATGATTTGTATCAGCATTGCTACAACAGCAATCGTCATCTCACCTGAAGACGGTTTATCCGTTCTTTTGTTTGGTTTATTATTTTGGGGTGTAATCCTATATTCATTATTCTCAGTCCTAGGCTGGTTTCTCGCCACGCATGAAGAGGATAAAGAACGAAGCCACCAAGACTTAATCCAATTCTATTTTGCAATCATGAACATCAAGGAAGGAGAAATAAAGGTAGAACAATTTGAGAATAAAGAGGATTTCAAAAACATCATCAGCATGAAGGAGAAGCTTACTGTGTATCAAAAAATCCTTGATCAATCTAAAGCATCTAAAGACATTTTTACATCGAACTCCCCTTCTCTCGTTGTTATTGCAATTGGAGCAACTACCGAGTATCTCATGATGCGAGCGTGTGAATCATTGGGAGTCACCCGTAAGAAAAACGCACGCCCGACCCTTCAAACATTTATTCATGAATACCAAACTAAGGCAAAAATGGATGACAAAAACATCTCTCAAGTTAACTTGATTCGAGAGTACCGTAACAGAGCGACGCACAGTTTCAATATTGATTGGGATGAGTCAATCATTGTTATGAAACAGTTTACAAATTTTGTAGAATGGTATGCCCAAGAGTATGCCAATATATTCGAAGAATAATTCCCGTCTGGTAACAGTCAACCTCTCGATTAGCGGGGAACACGATGAAATCTAATGCCTACGAAAGTGGTCCCCGCTCCCA
>QQRW01000042.1 GCA_003602605.1 Candidatus Poseidoniales archaeon
GGTCAGCAAGGTCAGCAAGGTCAACAGCAAGACAATGGACAAGGTCAGCAGCAACAAGGTGGACAGCAAGGTGGTCAACAAGGCGACCAGCAAGCTGGAAACCAAAACGGACAGAACCAAAACGGTCAGAGCCAGCAGCAACAGGGTCAAACCCAAAACGGTCAACAAGGCCAACAGGGACAACAGACCGACCAACAGCAACAACAGCAAACCGAAAACCAAGGTCCTGCAGATAACGACGGTGACGGAATCCCAGACAACCAGGATAACGACAACGACAACGATGGAATCCCCAACGATGTCGATGACAACCCATTTGATCACGACAACGACGGAACTCCAGACAACTTGGACTCCGACGATGACGGCGATGGAATCGACGATACCGAGGAAACTCAAGACGGCGATCCGAACACCAACATCTACGACCACGACAACGACGGAATCACAGATTCCGTTGACCTCGACATCGATAACGATGGCATTGACAACTACAACGACATAGCCGAAGACGGTACAGATCTATCGCGAGACCACGACAACGATGGTATGGACGATGGAGTCGACACTGACGATGACAACGACAACATTCTTGACGTTGACGAAATCGGAGGTATCTCTGGAACTTACCGCTACGACCATGACAATGATGGAATTTGGGATCTTTCCGACACAGACGACGATAACGACGGCCTAGCCGACTGGTTCGAAGTCAACGATGGAAACCCAATGACCGGTCAATTCGATCACGACAATGACGGTTCCGATGATCACGTAGATGACGACGACGATGACGACGGCATCCTTGATGAACTCGAAGCTTAATTACAGTGACGTAACTATCGTATGATACACCGATACTTCGGTATCGGGGCGCCGGATTCCTAGGGGGTTCGCCCCCTGGGAATCCTCCTTTCCTTTCTTTCATCCACTTTTCCATGGCGGTTGTTTTTTTCCTTTCTTTCTGATTTACACGAAGTTTGCTTCTCCGTTTGGGAGATGATACGCAATCACTTCTGTGATACCGAAACACGCAACCGCGCCACGGCTTTCAAATAGGGAATGCAGGTGGATAACTGATTCCGAGGTGCCCACATGCTCTCAAAAAAACACTTAGAAACCATTAGCCACAGACAAAAGCTCACTATGTCGCTGACGATTATCATCTTGATGTTGACAAGCACAATGCTTGCTCTCGTTCAAGATTTTAGTTCTGAAGAAACTGCTCAAACGGTCACATTCAGGGAAGGCGAGAAAATACCTCTAACTGCACCAGTTCAATCCACAGATCAGGGAGGCCAAGGCTCGTGGAACGGCGCCCAAGACCAGTGGCAATTGGATAACCACCCGATCCTCTCAGAGATTATGTGGACGGATCCAGGAATCGCTTCAGGAATCATTACTGATAAATCAGCAATTGAAGCACTCATGCCCCGGTTCGCTCCGCTCTTAGAAGAATCAAATAAAGACGATCACGACAATGATGGTGTCAGTGATTTGTACGATTTAGATGACGACAATGACGGTATTTACGACTTACTCGAACGTTTTGACGGCTGCTACGGGACCGACCCCTTCGACCATGACAACGATGGCATCACTGATGCTGACGACTGGGATGACGATAACGACGGTATTCTTGAAGGCCCTCTTGACATTCCCGCCCTCGAAGCTCTTGGTCTTGATCCAATCAATGTAAGTACGGATCGAATTCTTGACTCAAGCATAATCCATCCGTGGACAGGTGAAGCCCTCGGCCCATTCTACATGGCAGATCAGAATCCAATGGATCATGATAACGACGGCGTAACCGATGAAGACTCCGATGGCTCAGGTCCTGGCAGTTACGATGAAGATGACGATAACGATGCACGAATCGACCAGTTCAAGTGGCCTTGCGACCTTGACAGCGATGGTATTCAAGATTACTTTGACGATGATGACGACGGCGACGGCATCCTCGATATCGTTGACGCCCACCCCTATGATGCGTCAATTACTGAATCGATGTCCTCTGCAGCACCTCTTTACGATGCAGCGGCTGACTGGGATTTCAACTCATACCGTGCCTACTCAGGTGGAGTCAACTATCTTTCAGAAGAACTCAACCGCGTGAACGCAGCAACTGCACCGTTGTATGTAGATGGCCCAAGTGGCACCCCAGCCTTTACGACAATCGTGGACGGAGATCTTGACGGCGACCTCATCCCGAATTTCATTGATCCTGACAACGATAACGACGGCACACCAGATAGCGCCGATACGGATGACGACAACGACGGCATCCTCGACATGGTTGATCCGGATGACGACAACGACGGAATTCCAGATACATGTACTATTATCGATGTGAACGGCGATAACCTCGCAGATTATGATAATTCAATTCGAAACGGCGTGGTCACAGGATTAGACGCATCGACTCTGTCGGGTGGATTGAATTACATCGCAGGGACTGGCGTTGCCACCTCTGGAGTCAATGGTGTCGGCCTCACAGTAGACACGACAACCGATGCGAACGGAGAAATCCTCACAGCGACACTTGCTTCAGGTGGATACGGTTACTCAGTAGGAGACGATATTTCGATCCTTGGAGGAAATTCCGGAGCGGCCATTATTGTCTCCAGCGTACAGACGGTTCTTTTCCATGTTCCAGGCGCAGATGCCGATGGAGATGGAGTGGTTGATTGTGAAATGGATTATGACCACGATTTGGACGATGACCGATTGCGACCATTTGACCAGAATTACAATGCTGTCTACGATTGGCTTGACCCGGATATGGGGGGCACGCCAACACCTGACAACCTCGGCGATATTACTGTGAGCGGCGATGCAAACAACTTCGAATACGACCTTGACAACGACCAAGTTCAAAATGAACTCGATTCCTTCCCATTGAACACGACTGCAGAAGTTGCTGGCTGGAATTGTCCTACTTTGGCGAACCCAAACCCTGTAAATCCAGATCCGCGATGTAATACGCAACGAGCCTCGTATTCTCAATTCAACGATTGGGACGGTGACGGAATCAACAATTGGATTGACGTTGATGACGACAACGATGGAATCATCGACGCTCTCGACATTGATCCTGATTGCGATTTGGATAATGACGGAGACTTGCACTCCATTAACGGAGCTTTGTACCGTGACGATGGGCCAAACTCGGTCGATTCCGATATCGATGGAGACGGCTTAGAAAACGACATCGACTGGGACGATGATAACGACGGTATTTCTGACTTTTATGACCCTGATGACGGAAACTGCGGAATTGTCGACTACGATGCAAACGATAATTTTGCAAATCCATACTATCCTGTAGCTGATGGTGGCAACCTTGACGGAAGTCAAGACAGTACACCTTATACTGACAACCCAAATGACCACTGGAACCTTGTTTTCTCCCACAACCCGTTTGCCGACGTCGTCCTTGATTACAACGGCTATGACGCCACAACCAATCCTGTAACCCCAGGGACTGTTCCGGAATATTACTGGTTCTTGTTTGCGCGCTGGTCCCCATACAACGGAGGCAATGACTGGGATATCGACGCTGATGGCGATTCCTTGACGAACGGACTGGATATCGACCAAGATGCCGACGGTTTACCCGATTGGTGGGATCAAGATGAGGCGAACGATGGCTTGATGGATACCGATGACCCGAAGATGGGCGGTTCGATGAACCTCACTTCTTGCGGTTGGACTGCTGGAAACATTGGTACTGGCTATGCTTGCGGATACAACTATGCTCTAGCTTACCACATGCCTTTGACCGGTGTTAATGCACAATTTGGCTCACCTTATTCCACTCGACCTGATGCAGCTGTTGATCAGGGTGCTACCACTGGTGGACCATCAGGAAACTGGAGTTGTACGCCTGGTGCACAAGGTGGATGTTGGCACTACGACTTTGGTGGCGATGGAGCCGTTGAAGCAGGAATTACCTTCACTCAAATGGAAAATAACCGTGACGCATTCGTCACTTGGTTTGGACTCCAATCCGGGCTCTGGCAATGGACCTCGGACAACGGACTTGTTCCGGATTTCCCTGATGAATTGGGTGCAGATCTCCTCAAGAATGCAGTCGATGGAGATATTGACGGAGATTTCACTAACGCAACAGTAGACTTGGATAACGATTACGACTCGGTCTACGACTGGTACGATGTAGACGACGATAATAACGGCGTTTGGGACTTCTTCGAAATCGATACAGACGACGATCTTGACAACGATGCGAATCAGGAAAATGGCAATTTCTTCAAAGGACTAAATTGCGTCGATAACGATGATGACGGTAACGATGCCGACGTTGATGATGATGGATTCTTCCAAGCAGTTTGGGATCGTGGTATACTTTCACAAGGACTCATAGAGCCTAAACTTTACGATGTCGACAACGATAATGACGGCGTGCCGGATGCGGAAGATTGGGATGACGACAACAACGGAATTCATGATGCAGAGCAAGAATTGATTCCAGGTTGTTTCTGGGGCGAAGAACAAGCACCTTTCGATACAGATAACGATGGTATTGCGAACTGGGCAGACGACGACTGGGACGCAGATGGTATTCCAAACTTGGTTGAACTCTTCGACACATCGGTCAACCACGTAGCCCCATTCGACCACGATAACGACGGTATCCGAGATGATATTGATGAAGACGATGACCAGGATGGTATGCTGGATGAGGACGAAGTTCTGCTTTGGCCTACACGGTTTGACCGCAACTCCACCAATCCCTGGGATCACGACGATTTCGGAGATGGGGAAGGATTAGCCAACCCACTCGAACCTGGTACAGGCCCTGACGTCATCGATAACGATGATGATAACGATACCCTGGTTGATGCCGATTACGACCAGCTCGAAGAGGGCGAAACATCAGCCCCATGCTATGCTCCTGGAGAATCGAGTGATTGGGACAGCGATAACGATTGTATCCTTGACGATGAAGACAAACCACCGACTTTCATTACTCTTGATGAACCTGGCACCCTGTGGCTAGATGCGCAATCCCCTACGATCTTTACCGGGCATGTTGATTGGGCAGACCCCGTTTCCCTCAGTTTGGAACCGGCAGTCGGTTTCCCAGTTCAAGTCCATATTGAATGGGCCGATAACGGTACAACCGCCCTCGAGACGATCAATGTTCTAACAAACTCAGCTGGTAATTTCACCGTTGGTCAATTCCTATACCCTGAGGATTTGACAGTTGGCGATAATTCAACGTATCGCGTTTACGCTGTTGTGAGTGAAATGTTTGCATTCAACGGTAATGAATCCACTTCTTACTACGTTGGAGCGTCTGCAAACCTTACTGCTGACATTTACATGGACAGTTATTTCCGCAGCGATGAACAACCGTTTTGGATTGACATGTGGTCGTATTACACCGCAGATGTGCAACGTGGCGTATTTGACAACCTTGTTCCAAATGCACCGTTTACATTCTCTGTTCGTGGTGGAATTTTTGGAAACTACACTCATCCAACGAACTTCACTGGTTTAGGCGGTAACGGCTATCGGGCCGGCAGTAACGGTTTAGTTTCCGTTACCTTCGTCCAGGACATCGGAATCAACGGGGTTTGGAAGCAAATCCAATGGAATTCCTCCAGGGATAACGGTGTTGGTCAAATTCCTGGCGGCTACGAAGAAGTGTCTTGGGATGCAAACTCACTGGAGCTTAAACCACTGCTCAACAGCAATGGAGATATTGTGACCTATGATTACACAAATACGAGTTTGCCCGCGGGCGACTACGAAGTCACAGCAATCGTTCAACCAGACCTTGCGTCTGAAGATCCGTTCCCGTACTTTTACGGCGATGAAACTGAACCACAAGCAATTCGCGTCATGCACCGAATGAACATCGAAGGACAAATGATCATCGAAGGAACGAACCCAGTCTATTGGTACAATTCTTCGATTAACAACGGCGACGGGACATACGGTAACTGGGCTACCCTATTCCACTCCGAAGCACTCCTTGGTGCCGGCCTGAATTTCGCAGATATTTCGAAGACAAAACCGTACCCAAAGAACTGGAACGGCGACCCACTGACTCTGAACGATGAAGAAGTACAACTTCGAAACTTCATCTCAACAAACTCGACGCACTGGTTCATCAATTTAGTGAACGGTGGGGACAGCGACCTACCGCCATGTGGTGCAGTTGACCCAACCGATCCGAACAGTTTGGTCCGATGCGAACTCGTTCCTGAAATGAACACGGGCGACACGCTCTTTGTTACCGGCTCAGTTACCAACCGAACCAATGAACCGTGGGATGCTGACCCAATTGCTCTTCAAGTCGATATTGACGGAAACGGCCAATTCCTCGGCTCTACGGAGACAGCGTACACACAACGTCCTACCAAGGATTGCCCAACATGTGATGCTAAATTCGAATACAACTGGTCTTGGTATCAGCAGTATGGTGCAGGAACCTATGGAATGCGTGTTGATTTCACCAACTCCGCCTACTACTTCACTGGAAACAGTTCGACTCTCTCCGCTACTGGAGCGTACATCAACGTAACCGTTGTTGGAACAACAGACTTCCAGACAACCTCTGTCCCTCGTTTGTATCGAAACACCAGTACGACAATTCAAGCAAAGTTAATTGACAATTCTTTGCAACCTGTCCGTAATGTTCCGGTCAACTACACATGGTCTGCAGACGGCAGAACAGGCGTGAATTATACCGATGACAATGGTTTCTTCGAAATACCATTCAACATTTCAGCAGCTGACGACTTGGGTGACTTTACACTCCAATTCGAGTTTGCAGGAACGCCATTGCTCAAAGGTAATACCATGGTACAGCAAGTTTGGGTTGTCTCTCGAACGTACCTTTCGGTTGATTCGACCAGTCCGAACATACGGCAGTCTGGCGACATATGGGATTTCACTGCTCAAGTAACCGACGACAATACCACTTCGATTCGTGATTCCGGGGGCTCAGCACTTGATGGCGCTGAATCTCCAAACGGAGGATTGGTTGATGTTATCTTCGAAGGTGTAGATTTCAGCGGCGTAACCCACCGTCAAATTGTGGCTACGGTTCGCCCATCAGCGGGAATCATTACTCTGCCAGAACCTGCTTCTGACTCGTCGCATCTGTGTTATTACGATGGAAACGGCGATGGATTTGCAGATCGTGATATCAATCAAGACGGCATTCTTGACCGTCTTGAAACAAGCGGCACATTCAACAGTAGAACCGGATGCCTCAAGGCTGATATTTCGCCTCTCAACGCAGCTTCGCTCAGAGATGACCCAGAATCATTTTTGCCCGATGGTTTCGGACCAGTCAATGTTATTCTACGGTTTGAAGAAAACCTTCCGAACGAAGGTTGCGCCTCTCTTGACCCAGTAGCCCTCGGCATTCAAGGTGCGTGGGATCCTTGTATGAGCGTACCAGGAAACGATCACTTCAGGTTGAAGATGACCAACAATGCGAACGGCTTCTCGTTCATCGGCCGAACTGCACTGACTGTCGATGATCAAATCGTGTACACGAGTGAAATCAGCCCAATTACAGGGGAAGTCATTCCTAAACCAATGATCGTTACCGGACAATTGCAAGACGAACTTGGCACAAATCTCACCAACCGTAAGATTCGAGTCAACTACGAGATGGTAAACAGTCAATCAAGCCCGACATCATGCAACTCTGGCATGACAGACCTTGACGGATTCTTCTCGATTCAATGTCCGCTTTCCGATGTTTCTGCAGGCAAGGCTAGGGTCACAGTAACCTATTCATCTTACGACAACAACGACGCTTACAGATATCAAAACGATACATATGAGACTGAATTCGACGTCTTTTCGAACTCGACTTTAGCACTGAACGAAGTCGGCCCATTCAAGTCCAGTGTAGAGACATGGACCGCTCCGAACACAACGGAATATCCAGTTCTGTATCTGAAAGAATCGTTCCACGTTGACGCTAAATTGATGCAATCGAATGGACAATATGTCGGCGGCAAGTGTCTCAATATTTATCTCGATCCTGAGCAGAACATCCGACCGATATCGACAATTCGTACCAGTGAAATTGACGGTACCATCGAATGGTTCAGTGGCGACCCGAGTCAAAACCCGACACTACGGGGTGTAGAGACGACCGGCGGTAAACTCGAAGGGTTCAGAACATTACGAATTGCCTTTGAACCCGATGTGAACGTTCCAGGTGGCTGCGATAAGGATTCTTCCAACGTATTGAACGGCTCCCACGTAGATCAGATTGTTTTGGTTCGTTCACGTGTCGATTTGCAAGTAAAGCAGACCTGGAGCCATACCGGTGACAACGGTTTGGATACTGGAGACCCTGTTTTCGGCTCAATTGCTCTGCAACGTGACCGACTCGACTTGTCGGTTGAAAACGAAGAGATTTGGTTTGTTCGCCAATATTGGTCCGATGAAAACAACGAATGGGTTGTCGAAGGAACCAATAAATCACGAACCAATGAGCAGGGTATCGCAGACTTCGAATGGGCTTTCGATGGAAAGACCTGTGACGGAGTTGCTTGTTCTGGCCAGTGGCGAATCATTGCCTATTACCCGGGTTCAACGTACTTCGAAGAATCACTGGATAACGTGACGCACGAAATCATTTGGATGAAGGCAGCGTCAATCGATGCAGAAGCAGGTTTCTTCACTCCGGCGAAAACAATGGCGTTTGTCATTGTCCTGATGTCCTTGTTAATTGCTGGAGCAATCTACTATCAGCGCGCACAGGCTCGTCGCCAGGTCCAAGCACTCAAGGGTATCTTGACCGATGCGATGATGCAGCTTGAAGCGAGCAATGAATTCATTGCAATCATCTTTGACTGTTACAAGAACTTGGTGAAGCACTTCAAACGATACGGTTTCATGAAGAAGGTATACGAGACGACCCGAGAATTCGAAACCGCAGTCCGTTCAGCATTCAGCATGGTACCTTCTGAGCAACTTGACGACTTCCTTTCTGTCTTCGAAGAGGCCCGTTATTCGGATCACACTATCGATGCAAGTCACCGTGACCGAGCTCTGCACACCTTAGACGCTATCACCCGTTCACTAACCATCGCCCTTGGCGAAGGTGGAATGGTTGAGCGCAAGGAATTGGTAAACCTTTACGACAAGCAAACCAAGGCTGGCGAATTCATTGCATCTGATGGATCTGTCCGACAAGCAGGTATTGTTGAAGGCGAAGGCACCGACTTCAAGATTTGATTTCAACACCAGCCGAATCGCCTTAACCTTCAAGGGGCTGATGCGCTGTGGCTTGTCCATGGAAGATTGGAAGCAACTTATTGACCAGGCAATGCAAACAGAGACAAGTGACACGATTGAAGCGCACGCAACGTACGGTAAAGCAGTACGAGCGGCTCTTGCTCAATCGCAAATGCTGCTTGGCGATCTTGAGGCGGCCCAGATCATTGAATCGATTTACGGAGCCTTGGTGGCTTATTCACAGCAAGTCATGCTCCGCATGAAAGCTGAAGATCCAGAAATCGGCGGAGTCGATCACGCATTCCGCGCAGGTCAAGCCTACGGTGTTTCTTGCGTTCTCAATCATCTTATCGACCAGCTAACTGATGTCGCCGGAATTACTGCACTTGGAGCACTTGACGACTTTTCCGATACTCTTCACGAGGAAATCATCATTCAGGGCCGGGCTGCGGGTCTTACCGTAGAATTGCTCGATGCAAAGGGCGAGATTCTCTACGAGTGAGTGGCGAGGTTGCCGTTTTTGGCGAAGCAGTGTTTGAAATCCGAAAACCCAGTTTTCGGGGTACTGCGACGCGAAGGAGTCGATGACCGCGTCGGTGCATTGATAATGGGATGGCCGGTCGGCGAATTGCTTCAAAGCATCGAGGGAGTCAAATGAGCAATCCTACACGTAAGACAAACGCCCAACTTGTTGATGTTATCAACCAGTTGAAAGCCCAGTCTCGCGACACCGGAGCCGCTGTTTGGCGAGATGTGGCCATGCGCCTCTCTAAGAGTCGCAAAAACTGGGCGCAGCCGAACTTGAGCCGTGTGAGCCGCTACGCCCCCGAGGGTGCAACCATCCTCGTACCAGGCAAGCTGCTCGGCTCAGGTGAATTGTCTGCCAACCACACCATCGCCGCCTACAGTGTTAGCAACGGTGCACGTGAGAAGATAGAAGCCGCTGGTGGTCGAGTTGTGACCTACGGCGAGCTGATGAACGAAAACCCATCCGGCAAGGGGGTAGTTATTCTTGGATGAAACAACATATGTATTCGACGCCAATGGACTTGTCCTCGGTCGTCTAGCATCGGCCACTGCAGATATTCTGTTGAAAGCCGCTCGCGAAGACCGTGATGACAAAGTAATCATCATCAATGCAGAACACGCTATTGTTACTGGGCGACCCCGTTCAGTACTCAACAATTATCATGCTAAGTACAAGTTGAACCACGCTCGTAAGGGACCGTTCTTCCCAAGAATGCCTGACATGATTCTCAAGCGTGCTGTTCGTGGTATGTTGCCTTACCAAAAGAAGAGCAGCGGCCGCCGAGCTCTACGCAATCTACGCGTCGAAATCGGATGCCCAGCACATTTGTCTGGCGATTTGCCAGAAGGCCATGAAAACGGCGATGATGCCAAATTCCGCAAGGATCTCCCTGAGCGATTCATTACTCTCGGAGATATCAGTGCCGATCTCGGCGCTCCATCCCACCGTTGGACCGGAGGTGAGCAATGATGGCTCGTAAAAAGCAAAAGTCAGTAGAATCCTCTGGTAAGCGTAAGACAGCAGTTGCCCGTGCTTCAGTTAAAGCCGGTAAAGGCCGAGTACGTGTTAACAGCTCACCTATCGAAATCCTTCAACCGTCTCTTGCCCGTCGCAAGTCGATGGAACCATTGGTCATTGCAGATGCAATGAACCGATTGAGCAAGGTTGACATCAACATCACCACTCTTGGTGGTGGAATTATGGGACAGACCGACGCTATCCGCACAGCAATTGCACGTGGACTTGTTCACTACAACGGCGGTGCAGAAGGTATAGACGAAGAACTTCGAGATGAATACCTTCGCTTCGACCGTAGCCTGTTGGTTAACGATCCACGACGCAAGGAACCAAAGCACCAACTCGGACGCGGTGCTCGTCGCAAGAAGCAGAAGTCCTATCGATGAGGTGAGATGAATGATTATACCAGTACGATGTTTTAGTTGCGGGGGCGTCATTGCTCACAAGTGGGAAGAATTCACTGAATTGACAATTTCCGGAATCGAGATGGCAGACGCCCTCGACAAGGTTGGTTTGATGCGTTACTGTTGCCGTCGAATGTATGTTGGTCACATTGACCTCATCACTGAAGCGGCTCCTTTCAGCACCTCTATTCAATGAGACATTCCATTCTGGGCCCGTGGGTTAGCTTGGCCTATACTTGGCGGCTGGGGGCCGTCAGACCCCAGTTCAAATCTGGGCGGGCCCACTTTTGCTCATTCTCTCGCTGAACCTCGACATTCAATCACCGGAAACCTTTGGTTTGATAGGGGGTGCTGTCGAGTAGCGTCCATGCGAACCGTACGTGCACTCTGCTTGGCCCTCCTTCTTGTACTGACGCCGCTTTCACTTCTTGCAACGCCTGCTCAGGGTTCAGATTCTACTCTTTTGGTTGACACAACATGGTCGGGCAACATTGTCCTTAGCGGCAATGTCACTGTTGAGAATGGAACCACACTAACAATATCACCTGGAACGACCGTTGACGGTGGAGATGGATATTGGATTCGAGTTGATGGAACCCTTCTTGCATCATCCTCAACTTTCTTCTCTTCTCAAGCCCCTTTGACCGCAGGATCACATGGAGCTGGCCTTTGGACCGGGCTGTACATAGCGAATAAGGGCCACGCAGTACTGGATACAGTCTCTATTGAAAATGCAAAGACTGCAGTGAAAGTTGATGGACACCTCACCGCAAATAAGCTCACCATCACAGACGCATATATTGGAATCAACAATCTAGGGTCATCGGACTTGGTTACGCTGACTGCAGAACACATCGACTACGATGTCGTGCGCAACTCAGGTTTTCTCAATCTCTCAGGTGGTACATTCACCGACATCGCCGGCGGCGTATGGTCGACAGGTACGACTGCGGTTGACACCGTTACCATGGCACAAGTAGGGACTGGTTTGCGTTCCAGCAGCGGCTCACTTTCTGCGACCGGAATGGGATTCTTCCAGACGGCTGTGGCAATTGCTAGTCAAGTAGCCGCCTCGACAACTGTGGCCAGCATCACTGGAGAAGATGTGGCATTATTCATCGATGCTGCGAACAGCGATAACTTAGCCGTCTCGAATGCCGCAATTGCGGGAGAACGCCTCCTTCTTGCCAACGGCGCTACTTCATTCACTCTTGACGGTGTGGATTTCATTGGTAATACCTCTGAACCATCATATGTTGTTGACGTACGCTGCTTGGGCGATTGCAGCATGAACGATGTAAACATCTCAAACGTGAGCAATGGATTCTCTCTTTCAGGGCACGGTAATCACACCTTGACAAACCTCGAACTTATCGCGTCAGAACGAGGCATTCAAGGCACTGGCTTAGGCCAAATTGCACTTGATTGGGTGAATGTTACTGCTGGAACGACCGGGATTGAACTTCGAGATCCTGACAGTATTTTTGGGACGGTGTCTGTTGAGATGACATCCTTTTCCTCAACAGCTTTGGATATTCTCGGAGGTTCGCACAACTGGGGAGATGTTTCTGCTACCAAACCCTATTCATCCCAAGATACGAGTTCTTTGGGACTTGACGCATGGTACACCAACATTGTCGCAACTTCTCTCACACTTCTTCAATACGGAAACGGAATACAAGCCAACCATGCCACACTAACCAGTAACAGTGTTGCGGTCAAAGACGGCAACGGCGTTGGTATCCAAATGGAGCAAAGTTCACTCAACAGCGATTCTCTTACGACTCGAGTTTATCCGAACGGCGTTGTTTTGGAATCAGCATCCACACTTCACCTCTCTGACTGGACGGCAATGACTCATACGACTCCACTCTCAATCAGCAGTGAATCGACGGCAACAGTGAGGGATTTCCAACCCCAAAACACACACACATCGTCATCGGATGCATTGGGTGATGGCACACTCATCTACGGTGGTTCGACGACGGCTACAATTTCAGTTTCTACCTCAGCATTCCTTGAAGAAACACCAGTTACATTTACCGATTTATCTGGCAATCCAGTTGAGGCAACAATACAAGTTCATGGATTTGAAATATTGAGTAATTCAAACGGTGCGGCAACGCTTCCATTGATTAGTAGCGGTTCTTCCGCTGATGTTACGTTGCTCGGTGCCGGAGTCCGAGTCACATTATACGGTTCGCAGATGGGCCAGTCTGTTCAAGTTCCAGTCATTCCTCAAGGCGATTGGACCATCGATACTGGCGATTATGTATTCCTTGGAGCAAGACCAGATGGCTCTCCTCACCTTTTGACGGGCGACCTTACTGTGTTGACTGGAGGGGCACTCGAGCTTGAAGATACGATCCTTCAACTTCCAACGGATGGCGTTGTTAGCGTTGAAGGCTCGGGCAGTCTAACCGGTTCGGACGCTACTGTGAATGCCAACTCCCTCAGCCTCGGCATTGATTCTATCCTTACACAGTCTCAGGGCGAATCGGGGTTGACTATCGATGCGAACGTCACTTGGGTTTGCCAGACAACTCGCAGTTCAGTGAACATCGACATCCTGGGTTCCCTCCTTATCCAACCCGGTTGTGATGTTGAGATTTTGGACGGCCAAGTGCTCGGTACGGTAACCGCCCTAACGGGCTCCAAACTAACACTTCAGTCGACACTTGAGGTTACGGTTTTGGACAAGGGACAGGCCGTCTCCGGTGCAACAGTGTCGGTGGATGGGGCCCTTGCAACGACAGATTCCGCTGGACAGGTCTCAACAACAGCCATTGCGCGTATTGTGGATGATTCTTCTGATACCCTTGGCGGTGTTAAGAGTATCAACTTGCAAATCGGCTCATTCTATGATTTCGTAACTTGGGATACCATCTCAGCCTTCAAGCACACTTTTATGGCATCAACAATAGAACCTGGAACACTTTCCAGTTGGCTTGTTCTTGAATCTCAGTGGAGCCCATATTTCCTCGACGGCAATCTGGCTGTAGATGCATCGGGGACGCTGACCATTGATGACGGGGTATCGTTGAGGATTGCAGACGGCGGACAAATCACTGTAGACGGACGCATCGACGCAGGTGCAGCGACTCTTTCTTCAACCGGCCTAGGTTCACGCTGGGGGGGATTCGTGATTGGTGGTTCAAGCGCAATGATTGACTTGTCCAGCACAACGGTTGTTGAGGCGTCTCCTGCCCTGTTAGTTGAGAGTAGGGGCACATTCATTGCAGATGGAGCCACTATCGCTCGGTCAGCAGGGTCAGATTCATTGATTCTTATTGACCCCAACAGCGACGCGGATGTTCTTCTGAAGAATTCACATCTCTATGACGCAGGCGACGGTTGCATCAAAGCGTTCCCTTCATCTACTTCATTGACGCTTGAAAATGTTGATTTCCACTCTTGTAACGGTGTTGGAGTTTGGGCACGGCAAGTCGATGTCCACTTGGACGGCATTTACATTGGTGAAAACGTTTCAACAGGCTTTGATTTCACTGCCGTAACAGGTCTTCTGAACGATGTTAACGCATCTGCATTCAACGGATTAGGCAATATTCTCGCCCTCGATTCTATCGATGAGGGGTTCACCGTTTCAACACTCACAGGAGCGGTCGGTTCCAGTGCTGGAATCACGGCAATGAATTGCCGAGACCTCCAGATGAGCGACATTGAACTCGCAGGATCGCCAGGAATTGATATTGACGAATCAGCTGGAACAATTGATGGAATTGTTCTGAATGGTGCAGGTTCCGGTACAGCGTTCATTAGTCACCACGGGCGTACGTCTGATTCTTTACTGGTCATTGACTTGGTCGCCCATTCGTATTCGGTAGGCATTGATGTCCATGCAGATGGTGGCGATACAACCGTTGCGCCGCTCATAGTTCGCAATCCGGATATATCCTCAGCAACCGTTGTTTCAGCGGAGAATTATCCTGTGCGTATCGAGGGAGGTACAACCGTAGGTGCGATTTCTGCCTCCGGTTCTATGGTGATTGATTTGATTGACACATCTACAGAAAACCCGTCGATGTATGACGGTGCAGAATTACGCAGCTGGAAAACCTTCACTCTGACCTCGACACTGAACGGTGATCCTCACGAGGTAACCTTTACACTGGAAACGACCGATTTTACACCTCCGTATTCGACAAGCGTGGTCGGTGTTTCACCGTTGGTCGAAATACCGGTTACCTTCGATGGCAACGGCACGAGTTCTACCTTGTCGAGCTTCACCGTCACCACGCAAGCAAGCGGACTGCCAAACACTGTTGTTGTTGTGAACATCACACCGTCGATGTCATCAATTATCGATATCGAATTGCGTACCAATGCAGCACCATCGGTTGAAATCACTGAACCGTACTCCGGTGAGCGTGTTATGGAGTCCGTATCGCTTCTGGCAGCCGCATCGTATTCCGACGATTTAGATTCCAAGGAGCAATTGACGTTGGTTTGGATTATTTCTGATTCATCAGGTGCAGAAGTTATGCGCGGACCAAACGAAGAACAGTTCAACATCACCGATTTACAGTACGGACTGTATGTTCTTGAGGTTCAAGTAACCGATTCTCTCGGTGCAACAGGCATTGATGCTGTTGATTTTGAAGTTACTGAACTCGACAGCGACGGCGATTGGACGAATACATGCACGTTCACCCTGTCTACCGGCGTTTGGTTCGATGCAGAGAACGGCTTCCCCTGCGGTCCAGACAGTGAGGATACGGACGATGATAACGATGGCCATCCAGATTCCCGCGATGCTTGGCCAGTTGATCCGTGCGCTTGGCAAGATACCGATGGTGATGGTTTGCCAGACAATGTCGTTTGTCCAGAAGGCGAGGAAACACTCCTCGTGGCCGATGTAGACGATGATAACGATGGTATTCTTGATGCCAATGAAGGAGAAACATCTACCGAATCTGGAGATTTTGACACTGGAACTCTTCTTCTCATTGTTTTGGTCATTGGTGGCTTGATTGCTTTTGCAGCACGCATGAAGCGAGGCGGTGGCAATGCAGGAGACGTCCCTTTCGCTGACGAACGGCATCTTTGAGGTGTTACAATGGCCGAGGAAGATCTAATTCTATCCGCCGACACTGCTGCTTTGTTCGCCGTCATTGTTCTCGCAGGTATTGTGGCATGGGATGCATTTTGGCTCACACGCCAACGCCAAGATATACCGCAAATGGGCGAATTGAAGAAAGGCGGTTTTGCTTGGAAGAGCGAAGGCCCTCAAGAAGTCATCCGACAGTGGGGCAATCTCGCATCGATGGCAGCAATGATGGCACTTCCTTGGGCTTTGCTTTCAGCTTCAGATACCAGCATATGGTACGCGGTGGCATGGGATGTTTTACTGTCTCTTCACCTTATTTCATTGCTGGTTCCGAAACGATACGCTGTCACTCGAACACATCTGTTTGCTGACGGCCAACGATACGATTGGAAACGCCTACGCCTCCAGCGCCGTCAACCAGCGCGTCGCATCATGCTCTTGAGAAAAGGGTGGGGCATATTCGGCCCGTTGCCATTAGGTGGCTCACAAAACGATCTCTCCGTAGCGCGCGCTCGAATTGAATTAGCGCTGGATTCAGAACGCGAGTGGACTTCATCCCCCCAACCACATTCCGAAGAAGAATAGCGTTATTCTCAATAGGCGTCTTGCCTTAGCGAAGGCATGGAATGGACTCGAAGTGGTGACGACTTGTTTGTACGCATTGACTCAGGCGAGGAAATACACGAATCCTTGCAATCCCTGGCAGACAAAGTAGATTTTGATGCGGCTGCAATAACCAGTGGCATCGGCCGCACTCGAGAGAATATATACGGCTATATGGACGAACAAGGCGTGTATCAGCGCCGCTCTTTACCATCTGCGTCAGAACTCGTCAGCCTGTCAGGTAATGTTGCCCGTACACAAGAAGGCAAAGCCTTCACTCACATTCACTGCTGTTGGTCGGATGACGATAACAACGTGCACGCAGGTCACATGTTCAACTCCACTGTTCATGTCGTGGCAGAAATACATCTCCGCATTCTTACGCATGCTATTATGACGCGCTGCCCTCTGCCCGATGTAGAGTTGCTTGGACTCCAATTTTCGTGACGTTCATATCCTGTGGCATGGGTGATGTATCATGGGCGGTCCAGAGCGTATTCAGCAATTGGCCGAGGCCGTACGTTATCACCGTGAGCTGTACTACAACCAATCGTCTCCAGAGATTACTGATGCTGAATTCGATGCATTATGGGATGAGCTCAAAGCCCTTGACCCAGAAAATGCAATCCTCCATCAAGTCGGGCCAGAACCACTCCCTGGTACAGTGAAGGTCGAACACCGTTTTCCAATGCGCTCGCTTGACAAAGGAACTACGGATGAAGACATAATTCATTTCATTACGCAATCAACCTCCGGTGGAAAGCAATATCTTGCCCAACCGAAACTGGACGGTTCCGCACTTTCTTTGGAGTATGTTGCTGGTAACCTCCATCGTGCCGCCACTCGCGGAAGTGGTGAAAGAGGGGAGGATGTAACTCTGAATGCCAGACAGGTGGCGAACATTCCCACCCGGCTAAACATCCCAGTTGACTGCCACGTTCGTGGTGAAGTTGTTATGCCACTGAAAACATTTGAGGAAAAGTACCGTGATGTTTCGCCAAACCCTCGTAATCTCTGTTCTGGAGCACTTCGTCAAAAGCATGGAGATGGCAAAGCCGAAGCCTCAGATTTGGTGTTTTGTGCATACGATGTGAAATTCGTCAACGATTCACCCGAAGTCCAGTATGACAGTCAATTGCTTGAGATGCTAAAAAATGAAATCGGCATTGAACCAGCTCCTTGGCATGTTTTTGAGGCCAAAAACCCGCAAAAAGAGATGATCGAATACACCAAGCAGTGGAGCGATAAACGCAGCAGTTACGAGTTTGAAATCGACGGAATCGTGTTCAAATTGGATGATTTGCAACAGCGAGAAAGACTCGGTTCAACAGCACATCACCCGCGATGGGCACTTGCTTGGAAATTCCCACCTGAAGAGGCGACATCGGTTCTTTTGGATGTTGATTGGCAAACAGGCCGAACAGGTGCGGTGACGCCTGTCGCACGCATCGCACCCCAAACGGTAGGAGGGGTGACAGTCGAAAATACAACATTGCACAACGTCGGAGAGGTTGAGCGTTTGAACCTCAATCTTGGCGATAAAGTTCTTATTGTCCGCCGTGGAGATGTCATTCCAAAGATTGAATCTGGACTCGGCCCAGCCGGCCAAAGCGACCTTGAGGGCAGGTTTCACGCTGACGGAACTGCTTTTGAAGGCAAAATCCCGTCTGAGAAAACCATACACATACCATCGCAATGTCCTGCTTGCAACGGAGACTTGGAAGTTGAAGGGGCGTTCCTTCGCTGTAGCGATTTAATGTGTGATGCGCGGACCAGTCGTACGATTCTGTATTGGTGCAGATCTCTTGAGATGGATGGCATCGGTGAAAAACTGGTTGAGCAACTCCTCGATGCTGAACTTATCTCAGGAATACCGGATTTATTCAGGCTTCAACAGTCTGAGTTACAAGGCATTGAGAGAATGGGTGAAAAGTCATCCCTTAACGTCTTGAATGAATTGAATAAGGTCAAAGAACTTCCACTTGCGAAGTTTTTGCACGCACTGGGCCTACCTGGNATTGGGCCAGAGTTAGCAACATCGGTCGCTCAGCATGTCGAGAGTTTCCAATCACTCATGCAATGGGTGGAAGATGCATTTGCATCAGTTACAGATGCCAATTTTGGCCCACTTGTCGACGAGAACGGAAAGCAATACACTGAAAATCGGGCAATACGCTCACTCTGTACGGTTGATGGCATAGGCGAAAAAGTGGCTTTACAGGTCCGGGACGGACTTTCAAAGCGCAAAGAAATGCTACTTGATCTTTCGAACCTACTCACAATATTAGATCAACCGAAAGCACCCTCGGGTGGCCCACTTGACGGCATGACGTTCTGTCTAACCGGTACTCTTCAACGCCCACGCAAAGAGGTACAACTCATCATTAAAGCGGCAGGTGGCAAGGTGGTTGGAAGCGTCTCTTCACAACTCAGTGTTTTGATTGCTGGCGAAAAAGCAGGTTCGAAACGAACGAAAGCGGAATCCTTAGGCGTTCAAATCTGGAATGAGCAACAACTCGAAGATGCTCTAGCACCACACGGCGAACATTCAACACGAGAATCCACGCCTAAGGATTTGGACGCAAATCCTACCAAAATCAAGCAACCATCACTCTTTGACTACCGCTGAAACAGTTTCTTGTAAAATCAAGACACCAACTCTTTCATAACCGCCGAACGATTGGTAACCACATGAATCGTAAGTTGCTTGTTGTCGCTATGGTGCTTTTGGTCTTGTTAGGATCAACCCCACTCACGCAGGGTAACTCGGGCGGTAAGCAAAACTCCAGTACGGGCTGTTCTTGTCACTCGCAATCCGGTTCAACCGCAGCAACCGTTTCACTGACCGGCCATCCAGCACAATACACGCCTGGCTCAACCTACACGCTCAGTATTTCTGTGAGTAACGGAGTTTCAGGCAGCTCAGGTGGCTTCAATTTGGAGGTTGACAAAGGTACTCTATCAGCGGGTATAGGCTTTGCCGTTAATGTTAATCAAGCGCAGAACAGTGCTACACATTCGATTACTGGAAGCAGCTACCGCTCTTGGAGTGTCGATTGGATCGCACCATCAACAGGTTCCGGGGTTACTGCCCTCACTGTTGCTGGGCTTACTGCGGATTCGAGCGGTAACTACAACGGAGATCGATGGGATACACTTTCATTTCAAATACCTGAGGCAGGAGCCGCTCCAAACTCTCCGCCGAGCGTTTCTAACCTCATGCTCGGTCCGAATGGAGCGACCACAACCGATACTCTGGTACTCACATATACGTATTCAGACCCTGAGAATGATCCAGAATCAGGTACAGTGATTCAGTGGTTCAAGGATGGAGTTGAGCAGACTTCACTCTCTGGCTTGACGGTTTCTTCCTCTGAAACGGCCAAAGGACAAGAGTGGAGTGCGAGCGTTCTGCCTTCAGACGGTTCTGATGTGGGTGAACCTGTTGTCAGCAACGTACTCACCATTGCGAACTCGGCCCCTACAACATCCGTTCCAACACTTTCACCAAACCAGCCCACTGAAGACGATACAATTTCGTTTACTAGCGTCACATCGGATGCCGATGCCGATGCCGTTGGTTACGATGTCCGCTGGTTTTTAGACGGCGTATTGATTCCAGAATTGAATGATGTCGAAACATTGCCAGCTTATGCGACTCGCGATGGCGATTCTTGGGTTGTTGAGATTCGAGCGAACGACAGTGAAGATGTTTCACAATGGGTTTCTTCACAGTCTGTCACCATTGGAAGTGGCCAGGTCAACACACCTCCGTCAGTAAACACGGTACAATTGAGCCCAGGCCCTCATTTCACGACCGATGATTTCACGGTTTCATACATATACGCCGATGCAGATGGTGACGCAGAGGTCGACGTAGAAATCCAATGGTTCCTCAACAATGCTGCTTTTGCTTTCGCTGAGAACAGTTTGCTCATCCCATCATCATTTACTGAAAAAGGGCAGATTTGGTTCGCTAAAGTACGCGTTAACGATGGCACAGAATGGTCTTCTTGGATATCGAGCAATCAGATTTCGGTTCAGAACACTCCACCGGTTACCGAGTCAGTATCCCTTTCGCATGCAGAGGCATACACGACCGACGAAGTCTCAGTTCAATTCACGATGTCCGATATTGATGGCGATGAGCAATCAAATTCGGAAATTACATGGTGGCGCAATGGAACTATGAAATCGTCTTTGACCGGATTAACAACCCTCCCCGCTTCATCGACTTTGAAGGGCGAAGTTTGGACTGTACAAGTGAAGGCAGGCGATGGAACCGCTCTCAGCAGCACCTCACTTACGGCTGATGTAATCATTCTCAACAGCGCCCCTACTGCAGCGGTTACACTGACAGAAAACGTGACCTCACTCGGGCCTCTCAACGCCGTAATCACCTCTAATGATGCTGACAATGAAGAAGTTCAAACGAGCATCCAATGGTACAGAAACGGCTTCCTCGATGGTACATTGATGAATCTAACAAGCGTCCCCTCCTCTTATCTTGGTCCCGGACAAACGTGGTCAGTTCATGTAACGCCTACCGATGAAAGTCATCTCGATGGTGCGACTGTTGTTTCTTCGACAACGATTGTCAATACTAACCCAACTGCAGAGATTACCGTGAAGACTGAATCAATTTGGTTGGGAGAACGAGTCGACTTGAGTGCGAGTCTTTCGGCGGATATTGATGGTCAAATCGTGTCGGCTTTGTGGTCTTGGACGGACACAGACAGCATGACTGGTTCCGCGTCTGGAACAGAGATATCCATATTTCCAACTGCGAATACAGTTGTAACGCTTGTTGTGGTTGACGATATGGGCGGCGAAGATACTTCAACCACTCAATTACTTGTTGTTCAAGGCCCTACAGTGTCAGACTTTACTTCAACATTAGATGGCAGAAATGTCGATTTGCAATGGGCATGGGATGGTCCAGAGGCGAACTTTTCGATTCTTCGAAACGGCATTTCTATCGGGACAACCGATGAACTTTCGTTTACTGATCAACCGTTCTTTGCTGGAGAGAACACCTACGCTGTCCAGCCCGTTATCGGCGAAGAGATACTCATTGCAGGTGCTTCGGCCCCACAAACTGTTCTCGTCGAAATATCTGCACAATCTACTCCCGGGCCATCAGCAACTGGTGGTCTAATCACTGGAATGATGTTGTTGATGTTTGGACTGGGCATTGGCGTTTTCACTTTCTTGAGGAGGGATTGAGTTGAACCTCAATCGCCGAATATACATCGTATTATTTCTCTCGCTTCTTCTTGTCACCTCCACATACGGTGCTGCAGAACCGGGCGGTAATGGCGATGCGACACGAGATATGCAATGTGGGGGGGCCTGCCACGGCGATGCATCACTGAATGAAACATCGATGGCAACACTCACCCTCTCGTCTTCATCAACTGTTTATGCGGGGATTCCAACCACGATCACTCTTACTGCAACCAATTTATCCTCGAGTTCAACCGGTGTTGTAGGATTCTTCCTTTTGACCGATACAACTGGCCATTCAGACACTCCCCAAGACGCTGGTTGGGAGGTTCTTTCTGACTCCAACGGCGGGGCTGCAAATTACGTTGAGCAAACCCTCTCAAGCGGCCAAAGCGAAACAAGCGTTTCATGGGTCATTCGTAGTTCGGAAACGGGCACGACGCCTTTCTTTGCAGCCATTCATCACGGTGGCTCTTCTTCTCCGTTCTTTGGTGTTACTCCAAGTGGATACTCCGTCGAGGTGAGTGAAGTACCAGAGAATCTGCCTCGACTATCCCCTGATTTCGTACCGCAATCAAAGCGCATTCTCGATGTGCCCACGGAACTGGTGCTGCAAACCGAGTTCGCTGAATCTGTGCAGGTACAATGGAAAGTTGAAGGGGGCGCGGTAATGAGCGCCCAAGTGAACTCATCAGGTGAAAATCTGTGGAGTGCAACCCTTCCTGCGGCCCTCCAGCCTTCATCGCTCCAATGGCGTGCAATTCTCCAAGGTGATGGCCCGGAGCAAACGACGCCTTGGTTCACTTTAACCGCTGAAGAAGCAGGTTGGGAGGCTGAAGAATTCGCAGTGTATCTTCAGGCCTTCGCTCTACTGTTTTTGATTGCAGGTGCAGTCATAGCACTCCAATCCCGTTTAGTTCCACCCCCCGAATCGAGTAAGTACGACCAAACAGATTTACTGCCACATCCTATCGATGCTGCACCAGCAGTTGAATCCGTTATCGATGATCTTTCCGATGAGTCTGATGTAGCTCCTCTGCCTGCTGGCGGATTGCCAAATGGATGGAACGAAGACCAATGGAGATGGTACGGCCACGACTATTTGGCCGGCAAGTATGGAGGCGGGCAGGAATGATTTCTCCACAAACATTCCATGTTGTTTCAACGGAATTGGTCGTAGGTGCCTTTTCAGTGTCGGGACTAAGTTTCCTGTTTTGCCTTCTTCTTCACCTTGATATTCTCAAGAAGACGGATTGGAAACCGATGTTTGACAATGTCGCACATTTCACACTTGTCTTTGGTCTTGCAGCAACTCCTTTTGCGGTATTGAGCGGTTTGTCTTCAGCACCGGGCGAAGGCCTTAACAGTCCAATTTTGGTTAACAAAATGTTCCTCTCTATGACTGGAATGGGTTTTGCGATTGGTGTATTCGCAAGCCGTTGGCGCTTAGGGCAGAATGTTTGGGCAACAAGCAAAACGACGGTGCTGCACAGTATCGCTGGTTTGGCGGCTTGCGGCTCAATGCTGTTGACCGCATCTGCGGGTGGAACTTTCTTGCGAAACGAATCTCTGCTCGATGTTTTGAGTTTGCCATACGACGCAGTCTTGCTTTTCCCGACAGCAATCAGCGGTATCAGCCTCGCCCTGGGACTTGGTTTACTTGTGCTGGGATGGTTGCGAATGAATGCAGTATCATCCGTACATTGAGTTGCTGGTTGAGACTTCAGTTTTCGTATCAGCGCCTTCCATCATCGCTTTGATTTGGTTTTCAAGGAATTCAGCCTCTTCGAGAAGCGGTTGATGTGGTAGGTCAATGGTCGGTAGGACTTTGTTGAGTGTTTCAATTAGTGTTGCAGCAGCTCGTGCATCAGGCCAACGAGGGTCGGCTTCAACCATAATGGACATCAGATCAAGTCCACGGCGACGTGCTTCACTGAGAATCGCAGCGTTAATGCCTTTGATGACGCCTTGATTGAGCAGAGTAATATCCATCGATTCCAGCATGTCTCGAACCTTCTGGTTTGCACCAATTCCGACGACATCGATGCCTTCAGTGTCTTCGTATTCGATGGTCGGTTCAGCACCGTTGAGGTTGCCTTTCATACCTTCTTTTGCGAATGCATCAATGACCACAGCGTGGACAATTTTGTTTTCTCGTGACCATTCAAACATGGCCCATACGATGTCGTTAACGAGTGGTTCTGGGATGACCAATTCGCTCATTAAAAGAATTACTTGGTCGCATCCTTCGATCGTGCACTGTGGCTTTCCGGCGTATGCTCGGATGACTGGCAACGGCTCGCCTTCCTGGATGAGCGTGATGACCGGTAGTCGAGGGTCGACGACAGCACCTACGAATTCCAAGTCAAGGTGATCGATGAGAAAATGAGCGACAACACTCGACACCATCCCAATGCTTGGGAAACAGGCAACGACCATCGCATTTTCAGTTTCGATTTTTGTATTCAAGCGTACACTTGGGCGTTCCATATTTCGTTGCTGTCGCTCTTAGGTTTCAACACTTTGCATGAAATGATACCTGCGGTGGTTTCATGTTTATTGAACTCAACCGAGCGATATGACCGGGCAACAGGCTTCAGAACCCCGCCCACACATGCTCTCGCCATCTGCTTGGAACAGGTACGAAACGTGTCCCCGCATGTACTGGTTGAGCCGTCAAGGGTTGCCACGTAAAGCAGGAATGGCCGCATCGCTTGGAACAGCAGTACACGCTTCAGTTGAAGATCTGTTACTTCACGATATATCTCACATCAAAGACGCTGAAAGTGGATGGATGCCCAGTTTTGCAGAAGGCGTTCTCAAGACGCGTTGGGAAGAGGAGAAAGCGATCTTTCATGCTACTCCTCGACGCCCACAGTGGAAAGAAGACAAGTGGAAAGAAGCGATTCGAAACCAACGCGGTGCAATAATGATGTTGCTTGACCATGTCGGCGTGCGTAGCCTTGAGCAGGAACGGATTACTGGGGCTCTATGGCGACGTATACAAAAATTAGCTATTGCTGTTGAAGGAGAACTGAAAACCTCCGATGGTCGACTGATGGGCCGTCTCGATTTGCTGATGGGAGATGTCAATGAAGAAGGAGAATTGGTTGGCTGGTTGGTTGCCGATTTGAAAACTGGCCGCACCCCGGAAACCGCACTCAAGACCGATGTAAACCGCCAACTGCGAATGTATCGAGATATCTTGCTTGCGAACAATCCCAGCGCTCCAAATGTCCGAACTGAAGGATGGTACACTCAGAATGCATCAAAGTGGGCTGCACACGGGGATAACGTCCTCGAGCAAGCTTATGCTGCATGGCAAGCAACTGTACCAACACCGCTCCCAATGGAGCCCACAATTGGAGACTCTTCATGCGGTGGATTTTGTGATTGGAAAGCATGGTGTCCGCACTGGTGGAATTGGAGAAAGGATAACGGCACGCTTCACAAGAGTGATTTTTCAGATGCAGTCGTACTCCTGCAAGAATACGATTCAGCAACGGGTTCAGCAGTTTTGGAATTGTGCGAACCCGCAGACGCTAACGGTCGGGCGATGCCTACAGGAGTCCGCCAATCCGCTCGTTTCGATAATCGCGGTAAAGAGGCTCTGGATGAAGTTCTGGCAACCGGTCACCAAGGCGCATTGTTCCTGGGTTCAATTATGACGCAAGCTCGAGCATGGAGAATTGGTCACTGGTGCGATGTCTTACCATGGAGTCCAATGCCGGACGGCGTCGAATATCACCGTGTTGAACAGGGGGGTTAAGATGAGTGGGGAATTTACTGTTCTTTTCTTAATCTGCTCGTTCCCGATTGGAATGTTTATTCTCTTTTTATTCGCTTCAAACTATTTTAGTTCAAATCTTCAGAGGGATTATGTGAATTGTGCTCAAAGACTTGAATTTCAGTATGTGCCTCCACCAAAGAAATTCGAATTTAAACTGGCAGGTTTTCGCCTCGGGTTTCCATCTCTTGTGGGACACATTCATCATTTGCAATGCCGTATTTATCTTCGGCATGTGAACGGCGGCAAAAGAACCAACAAAACACACACACTTTTCGAAGTCTACCTCCCCTATCATCTTCAATTAGGGCTTGACATAAAACCACAGATTGCTGTTATTAGTTTCCTTTCAAGTTTCGTTGGCAACAGCGACATTCAAGTGAATGATTCAGTCTTCGATGAGCAATTCCACATTCAAGGCTACGATCCAAATCAAGTGTATCAGTTCTTAACTGGTGAGAGAAAAATGGCGATATATCATGCTCAGCAGGCAATGTATCATCAAGCGACGCTTCAAGTCACCGACACGATGGTACAAGCCCATGTTCGAAAGATAGTCCGCTCACCTGATGAGATGATACACATCATGAAGCAATTGGTTTCCGTAGCCAAAACCCTCCAGCCGAAGCAATAATGTTCTCCAAAGCATGACCACTTCGCCTTCTTTGGTGGCGTACATATAATTCGAAACCATCCGAACCTGCTGATTGATAAAGCGCCGATTGAAGCATTCTCACTGGTGAAGCCGCAATGGTGACGGTTGCAGAGGTAGAAAAGGCTCAACAGGCATGGGGAGAGGGAATCGTTGCTATTTCCGCAGCACACGGTTCAGGCGAGGATTATGTAGGGCGAGCAACAACCCATGTAGAATCTCTTTATGCATACGGAATGAGCCCCGTTTTGTTTAAGCCGACCATGGCTGCAGTGCAACAATTTCGTCCAACATTTGATGAGGCTTTATCGTATTTTACTGCATCAAATGGGGCATGTCCAGAAGACACGGGCTTTGCAATCCAAGGTTGGACAAAAGTCCGTTTTGACAACCAGAATATGATTCTCAATGAATCCTCAGCAATTGCCATGGGGAACTATTTTTTCACATCGCCTGAAGGCAATGAGGTCAAGGTGGAATTCACCTTTGGATACATGAGGGATTCCAACGGTGCGCTCCGAATCAATGTGCACCATTCTTCCCTGCCGGCAAGTACCAACTAGGTATTGTGATTTCTCGTTATATTTACATCACAGAAGAAGTGAAAAAACAGGGCGGCCGCATTCTCTTTGATGTACCAATACTGAGCAATGCGTGCCCCCTGCCTACCCGCCCTATCAAACGGTACCCTCGGACAAGGCAAAGCATCACTTCCTCACTCTTCAACATCTAGGTATTCACGAACCAATTGTCTAGCAGTATCGTCTTCAATCCCTTTTGCAGACAACAACCAGTTGATGTATCGCGGGTCTTCAGCTTGAACTTCAAGGATATCTCTGCCTCGATGCCTTCCGAATGCGAGAATCATTTGCTCTCCATCTTGGCGGATTTTTCCAATCTGATCGACCGGTTCTAAGTCACCCAAACCCCGTCCCAATTGACTTGCATCTGATGTGATATTACCGTGAACAGCCCAACGCTCAAGTTCTTCAAGAGAGTGTCGGAACGACGGCGCATGGTCTACAGAAAGCCGCCAGAACAGGAGTAATGATGCGGCAGCATCAGCAGCAGCAGTATGCGCATTCTCCAATGAGATGCCGTGCCGTGCGCACAACGCCCCTAGGTTGTGCGGGCGGGGGAGTTTGAGTCGTCGAACCAGTTCATAGGTGTCCATGACCGCTTTGGGGCGAGGCATACGCTTCCCGAGCCTTAGGAATTCTCCTTCAAGCATTTCAAGGTCGAATTTTCGGACATTGTGTCCAACGATAACTGCACCATCAATCAGTTCAGCGACTTCGTCGACGATGGATGAGAATCTTCCTTTTCCTCGCACATCACTGTCATAGATGCCGTGTACGTTGCTGGCTCCAAACGGAATTGGACGGCCAGGATTGATGATTCTCTCGTAATGAATAGGGTTGCCGTCGGCGTCGGCACCAATCAGAGCAATCTGAACGATTCTGTCCGAGGAAGTGGAAATACCCGTGGTTTCCAAATCAAAGGCGAGCACTCGCTCACCATCGAGGATATTCGGGGCCATAAAGAAACAACAACGCTGACCATCCTTGAACATCTCGCTGTATTCTCAAGCAACAGCAAAGCCCATACTTCGGCCACATTACCACTGGAATATGGGTTTCCTCGACCGATTCAAACAAGCCCTTGGCTTTAAGTCAGAAACCTTTGATTCAAGCGAAACAGAATACCGAGACCCGCTCGAAGAACAGATGAGGCAAGCCCACGCCTCTCGTCAGCAGAGTGTCATTGATGAAGCGATGGCTGAACTGGAAGGTGAAAACCAGCAATCCAAGCCGGAACATGTCTCTGATTCACCCCCGGATTACGATGTCGGAGCAGTCGAAGCAGAGGACTTGTTAGTGGAGGAGGAAACCGAATCCGACCATTCTTTGTTGAACATTATTGAGCACGAGTCCGTTGATGAAATGGGCAATCATCTCGAATCGGTGACTATTTTAGGAGATTTACCAGAAGAAGTTGAATTCTGATCGTAAATGCGACCTCTAGAAACCGAATGATATCGAGAGTATCGCCCCAAGCATTAGATAGGGTGGGTATTCAGCAATTTTTATGTGGCAAGGAAAAGCAGGGCGTAGGCTCCGTACTCTTGCTATGGTGGGCTTGCTTCTCTGTTCGAGCTTTCTTGCTGGCTGTACCAGTGGGCTGGATTTCACTGTCGATCCGCGAGCCAATCTAACAGCATATCCGCTTCAAATCCAAGAGGGTGAAACAGTCACTTTCGATGCACGAGATTCTGAACCTATCGAAGGTGTCATCACCGACTTCCAATGGGATTTTGGGGATGGGCAGACCGCTGAGACAACGACTGGTTTTACCTCTCACCGGTATTCTACATTCGGTATTTTTACGGTTGAATTAACGGTTATTAACAGCCAAGGTGGGGCAGACACTGCAACGACAACCATCAATGTTAACGGAGCACCAGTTCTCAATTTGACTTATCCTGAATCAATACGTTCTGGCGATTCGGTGCTTCTTGATGCGAGTAAAAGCACGGATCCAGAGGGCGACCTTCTTCGGTACACGTGGGACTTGGACTGGGGAGATGACAGTGATGGCGACGGAGATATGCGAAACGACATCGACGCGACAACTGAAACTGTTCTGTTGCCGACCAACCGCTCAGGTACTGTTCAGGGCAGCTTAACCGTGACAGATTCTGCGGACGCCTCCGTCAAAGAATTGTTTTCTCTCGAAATTAAATCTCGCAAGTATGAGGTGTCTTGGGTTACTGAGGAAGTGGAATTCACCTGGGATGAATATCTTGACCAAGGCCAAGAGTGGCAAGGCAACATCACTCCGGGCGCCGAAGGCAGAGTCATCGGTTTTAACGGCGTGCTTGAACTCCAACAAGACATCCTCGCTCCACAAGATAACTTTACTCTCAGCGTATTTATTGTCAAGGACAACTACGAGAAGAACGCACAAACCGATGGTGGAAATTTCACCGCAAATGAATCCGCATCTGCTACACTTTCCGATGATAACATGAATCCATCCGGTGAAAATGGCATGTATGATTCGGATTCTGAGCAACAACTCCTCGAGCAATTGTTGGGCGCTTCAGGCACTCGTAAGGGCCAGGGCACATGGGTTTGGTCCGTAACTGCCCAACAAGCAGACCCAGATCCCTTGTTTGAAGGAGCGCCAGACCCAGATCCAGGCAACGATTGGACGTTGACAGTCACAGTTACGATTCTCATACCAGTCCTTACAGAAATTGCCTATGAGTGACCACTTTGTTCGATAAAAAGGTGTAAGAAGCGGGAGCGTATCGGATGAGTTGATTGCCATGGTCGATACCGTAGAAATTAGCCGAGTAAATATTCGCGATTCCCTCTCAGTCGATGTTTCAGTATGGATGAATCATCCAAACGACATGGACTTCCGCCCCTCTCTTTCAGTTTCAGGAACGACCTTCATAATAAGCAGTCAATCCGATGGCTCCTCACTCGCATCTGTTGAGCTGGACGAAGCTCAAATGGAAGCAGTTGTCCGTGATCAGGCCGCAGAACTCCGAGTTAAATTCCAAGTTCAAGGGATGCATGGCCGATTGAAAGATATTCATCCTATTATTGCCGATGGTAAGGCTAAGAAACTTGCCACAGCGAATTGGAAAACCACTCAAAGCGTATCATTTGAGTGATTTTACCCGGTTGGGACCTCCACGGTTTCTTTCATATGGGTTGAGAGAGATTTTCGATTTATGACCCCTCGGAAAAAAGGCAAAGGTTCCCAAAAGAAAGCAAGGTTTGAACGACTCAAAAAAGAAATTCTATCTTTTGTAGGGGCGAATCCAGGTTGCTCAGCACAATCGATCGTAGCGAATCTAAGTCATGACCGCGCAATGCGAAATCATGGACTGACGCCTCGTAAGGTGGGTTTCTTTATTCCGAGACACCTTTCAGAATACCTTGTATGGTGGCAGGACCATACTGCAGGACGCCGAGTGTACGGTGAGTTTGGTTGCACAGAAGCACCCAAAATCCGGTAAAATTAGAGATTTTGCTGGGGTTTAACTCATGTATCGTATCGGATGTGGGTAAGTCATGGGAAAATCCGTGGCGGCGTATTTTGACCTAGATGGAACACTCTTGGACGCTTCAAGTGAAAAAACACTCACCGCTTTCCTTGGTCGAAAGCGTCCTTGGAGAATCCCTTATGGCGCAGTAGCATGGACCTTCGGGCTCGTTTCCAACCTGCTTCGTGGTCGCGCTTTTTACGATGCAGCGCGCAATCGTGGGCATTTTTCACTCGCTTCATGGGCCGTGCTTGAAAAGTTTTCAAGTCAGATCGCTACGAACAATCTTTCTTCAAAAATATCTCAAGAAGCGCTTGATTCCCTTAAGTGGCATAAATCACAGGGCCATCGTGTCGTTTTGGTCACTGCCACCATAGCCCCAATGGCTGAGGCCATGGGCGAGGTGCTTGGAATGGATGCAGTTTACGGCTGTGGTCCAGACGTCCGTGAAGGCATTCTCAGCGGCTCAGAGCGTGGTTGGTCCGTACCGCGACGCAAAGGGAAGATTGCAGTCGTTGAAGCAGATGCAATGAAGCATGGGCATAAGCTTGAGGAGTGCTATGGGTATGGAAATACCATGGCCGATTCATGGTTCATGCGAAGAACGGGACATCCTGTCGCCATCAATGCCAAGGGTTCTTTTCGGCAATTTGCTGAAGAACAGAATTGGGAAATGCACGATTGGAAGATAAAATCTTGATGCAGCGGTCGCACTCAAAGTTGACAAGAGCGGCCCCACCGCGATTCGAACACGGGTTGCTGGCTCCGCAAGCCGGCGTGATATCCAAGCTACACTATAGGGCCTTGTAGTCGGGCCACTAACCGATTGGATATAAGCGCAACGGGTTGCTTTTTGGGGGTTCTTGATGGACTGAATACAAGCCTTCATGGTGGAAAGACCCTTGGTTGATACATGGCGGTTCAACTTTCAAGGCGCGTTGATTTTCCGATGATTGACAGTGCCCAGATAGCGTATTTTCCGCGTATTTATGACTTAGCGCACCGTTTTTTTGAGGAGTGCTGGGAGCCTATTTGCGGCATACCTTACCCGACAATGTTGCTTGAAAGGAAAGTTGGTTTCCCGATAGTTCACATTGAAACTGATTTTATTAATCCACTTCGGTATGGAGATACCGTGCATGCTACCATTTGGCTAACCAAAGTCGGCTCGAAATCATGTACATGGGCGTACAAGTTCCACAATCAAAACGAAGAAGTCGTTTGGGAATCCTCTCACGTTACTGTATGCGTTGACATGGATACGATCTCTCCCATGGTGATTCCAGAGGATATCAGGAAAGGATTACTCCAACATACTACGGAGGAATTTGCATGAGTGAGTCTGATTCAGAAGTTATACCGGAAAAGAAAGACGAAAGCGTCGACCTAGGGTTTTCGATGCGAATGGATGAGAGTCAGTCGGAGGCAGAACTTCCTCCGGACTTATTTGCAGTTCGTCCAGACACGAAAGGCCCGAGATCCATTGGAGTCCTTCTTATCCTTGGCGCATTGGTGCTATTGGGGCAAGCATACGGCGACATTGGACTCCACAATGCTGCAGACCTTTCAGATGAAGAGGTAGGACTGATACTTGAGGTTCCAAACAGTCAAGGTGACGGCAGCAGCGAAGTCACTACAGAGGAGTATCAAACGTTCCACGATGCAGCTCGTGAGTCAGGGGGTTATGCTCTTCGAGGTTACGGACTCGTCTTAGCAAGCCTTTTGCTGATTGCCGGGGGTGTCATGTTGATTTTGCTTAATGGATTGGGGGCTAAACTTGCCGTCAGTGGGGCAACTCTTGGCTTGGTTTCCGGTACAGCAGGAAGCCTCATGGTGAAGGGTGCAGCCGATACTCATTTGGAAGGCGTTTTGCTGTTAACCTACGAAATAACGACCTATTTGTGCGGCGTTTGCATGGTTATGTGCCTCGGTATGGCGGCTTTACCGATGATCAATGCAAGGGCTCGACTTGCACTCTATCCAGAGCATAAAGTAACCTTGAGTACGGAAACTGATTGAGAGTTACTCAGAAGTTGGCCGGGGCCATTTTTTGGAGAGCACTTTCTTCAAATCGTCATCCATTGTAGCATTCCACCAATCGCTACCTTGCCAGATTGCGTATCTTCCACGGATACCTCGTAGATCCGCTCCAGCAAATTTACAATTTCTGAAATTAGAAAGGTTGAGTCTGGCTTTCCTTAAGTCAGCTCCACGGAAATCTGAGCCATCAAATGCGGATTTCATCAAGTCAATTTCAACCATTGACGCTCTCTTGAAATTGGATTTGGTAAAATCGCCTTCAGTTAGGTCAGCATTATCCAGTATCGCTCTGCGAAAATTTGAGCCTGAATGCCTCCCTTTACGCAAAATTGCTTCTTTGTGGTTTTGAAAGGACCAATCCAAGACCACAGACGCTTCACTTTCTGATTCACGTGGGTCATCACCGCCGCCGCCAGACATAACCATTTGAAATCCTCACTTGGTCGAGCGCTTGTTTAGGTGCTCTTGGCCCTCGGTGCTGAGTACGGCATATCGGTTCTTGTCTTCGCTACCGCTGGGGATAACGAGGAATTCTCGTTCGCGTAATCTGTTAAGATAGAGAGAAAGATTCCCAGGAGATTCGATTCCAGCATCATCAAACAGTTGATTGATGACGCGAGGAGGGCTGTCCATGACCTTTTCGACATCTCTTAGGTAGTGTATTGCACCAAGAACTTGGTCTGGTTTTCTCTTGAGCGAATAGGTGTCTATCATTTTTTTGAAATCTGCGCCTCTGCTTGGTAAGCCGGATTTTTTTGCTGCATCAACGGCAGAATTCATTGCCTCTTCACGGGCTACTTTCAACCGTTCAATCATGATGCCCCAAGAATCATCTTGACGCAAATGAGAGAGCCTTTCTTCGATTTCTGTTGGGGAGCCATCCAACTCAAACTCAACATCGCCTGCAGTTACAGAAATCTTAGCAGACCTATCCAAAGTGACCCCTCTTCACAGTACTCTATTCGCACGTCTCACTTAATCCTTTAGCGGGATGCATCCGCAATTTTTACCACTGAATGAAGCAAGGCTTGAAAACCTCAACTCCTTCTTTCTTAATTACAAGAGGGCAGCGCCCTCCTCTGGAGGCCTCGAAATGAAATTGAATCGATTCACAACATTCTTTGTTTTCTTTTTACTTGTTTTTGCCCAGTCAGGCGCTCTTCTTTCTGCCAGCGCAAACGGTCAAGCCGGCTCTATCAATCTCTTTTCGAGTGGTACTTCCTCAATCGTTGTACCGCTTACCGCGAATCAAACGGATACGAATTTTTCGATTGAAGTTCCGAGAAATGTGACCTTCGAATCGGCTCAATTTTACATTAATGTCGACCACAGCGATGTTTCTCCAGGCCAAGTGTCGCTGGATATCAATCAAGATGGTGTCAAAGAATGGGCGTTTGAAGGTGTGGGATTCGGTGATATCGGGCAGCAAAACACTTTCTCGAACGACTACACTGCCGAAGACATTTACTCCATCGGCAGTGCGTCATCAACGTCATTTTATGTCCCACATATCTCCACCATTCAAACCGCAGTTGCTTCCCTGACTTACACTTCAGAAGTTGTTGCGGGATTGAGGCAGACGGGACAACTCACTACCTTCGAATCCGGTGATTTCGATAACGATACTCGCGAGGAAATTGTCGTACTTTCGAACGACCAGTCTGTAACGAATTTTTCCGCCGCCATATCTATGATTGATTGGGATCCAATAAGTGGGTTGTCATCTACCTCGTGGATACCCACTTGTGGCTCCAGCAACAGCCTTTCAGTTGCAGACTTTAATGGCGATAACTACTCTGATGTTATTTCGGTTGCTCCAACTGCAGATCTAGTATGTGTCCATCTGTTCAATACCAGTACGAATACCTTCGGCAATGCGTCGGCGGTGGCCTTGAGTTCTGGACTTATCTCTGCACTTGCTGGCGATATCAGCGGGGACGGAGCAGCAGATATCCTCTCTATCCATCAAAACGGAATTGTTTCAATCCGTGAATACGACGATCGACGCAATTCGTTCTCCGACAACGCCACCATAACTCTCGACCAAAACGGTACTTCATCCCCCGCACAACTTGTAGGTTTGGCAGGTGGCTACCTCGAGGGAAGTCAAGGTGATTTCACCGTCGTTGTTTCTGATGCATCCGGATATTCTAATCAAATCAGTTGGGCCAGTGGCGCCATATCGACATCCGGGGACACAATGGACGGCCTCAGCGATGATATCGTACTCGGAGACATCGACTTAGACGGGGACTTGGATATTTTCTCTCCGAGCATCCAAGGCTACACCATCGCAGAAAATACAGCGACTGGATGGTCGACATCTTCTACATTGACGGCACTGATACTTGAAAATGCGACTATTGCAGATCACGATGGTGACGGTGTGGTATCACTTATTGTTCCGCAGTCTGATTCACTTGATGGTAACGCCCAGACACTAGATGGCAACCTAACGTTGTACAACATTACACTGTCTTCGATTAGTACCACTTCAGAAACACTCGAGCCATGGACATATCCAACCGATTCCATGTTTGTAGACATGAACAACGACGGACAGATGGAACATGTTGTGGCTGCAGGCGAAGACACTGCTCTTGGCCTATTTATTGGCACATGGGAATCGGTAGGTGTAGACATTGACCTTGACGGTCAACACGACATGACCGCGGAAGGATATGCGGGCGACAATGCATCGGGTACTGAACCCCTCATGATGGTGGACGACCTTGGAACAATGGCAACGTTACTCGCAATTCAATCTGCAGGCCAATCCTCACAACCTATGTACTATGATATTGAGATGACACCACTGGTATTTGATTTCACAAGCGTCGGGCATGGTACATTCAACATCAGTTCATTGAATATTGGCTATGACATGGATTTCCTTGTAGAAAACAATCCTGCTGCTCAAGGCAATCTCACCAATGTGATCAACCAACTCCAAACAGCCGGCGCAGGCACAATTTCAGTCGACTTACCGTTCGTTTCAACCAAGAACGGCAGTTTGTATGTTTCAGATCTCAATGCAGATTACATCCCTGGTGCTCCAAATCTAGCACTCCCGACCGACCCTGTTTTGCAACTTGAAATGTTGACCTACGATACGGTGTACTTTTCATGGCAAGACGAGATTGAATTTGGCGACGGCTTCATTGGATTTGAAGTGTTCAAAGTACCGTCTGGAGACAGTTTCGATTTGAACAATCCGACGTTTTCAAGCGAAATGAATTCGACAACCGATCAAGATATCTTGCCCGGTGATTCCTACGATTATGTTGTCCGCTCGCTGCACCTTTACGGAGTAACCAGCAATCTTTCAGCTCGTCTTACTGTGACAATACCTTACCCCGCCCCCCCTTCTGCCGTTCAAGGTTTGACGGTCGTTGATACTCCTAGCGACAACGGTAGTTCGTTCGACTTGGCTTGGGACGCCTCTTTAGATGCACCTTCAGAATACAGAGTCTTTGTCGAACCGTTTGAAATTCTAACATTGGAGAATCTTACTGAACTAACGAGCACGAGTACAGCATCCGGCCCCGGTGCCTTTTCAATGAACGTGACAACGACCAGCGATGGCACTCCATTGATTGATCGTACGGATTATTGGGTCGCTGTCGTGGCCTATGACGAATACGGAAACACCTCTGAACAGTTTTCATCGATTGGCCCTGTTTATACTTTGAACAACTCTCTTCGGCTGACCGAATTAACGTTTGACCTCACAACCTCTGGTCATTATGACACTTCATCATTTGTGATGAGCGCTCTTGATTCATTGAACCTCACTGTGACACTCACCAGCGAAGGGGAAACTTTGCCATCACAAGACCTGTCTTTGTTGATTGAAGCAGGCGATTTCGACTATTCAATGCAAGGAACGACCGATGCAAACGGGGTTTGGTACGCTGTTTCGGTCGATAATTTGACAGATCTCTCTGCAACCTTTTCAGATTTCATTGGAGATGCAACGGTCACTGTAGAATATGCTGGAACGGCCGGCTCAACCTCGATTCAACCGGCTGATGAATCGTCCCTCACACTATCGGGTATGGGCGTGCTGAGAGCTACACTCACTCATTCATCGGAGCCTGTTGATTTGAATGAGACTGGTTATTATGATGTGGAAGCACTCATTACGCCCGAGTTGTCCTCCCAATCCTCAATATTGGCAAACGTGGAATACGATTGGGAACTTACCAATGAAACAGGAGCCGTCACTGACTCTGGTTCGGTTGAAGTCAAAGGAGGAAAAGTATCCCTCTCAGGCATTTCAGATGCACACGGAGTACTCAGTTTTACGCCTTCCCAAGGACAGAACTGGTTTTTGGTAAACCCAGAGAATTTCTCGTTTTCTTTCGCTGCTCATGTTGCAAATGAGACCGGAAACGTCACAGAGAATCAAACGACAAATCAAACGGATAACCAGACCGTTGAGCCATTGTTCCCCGATGTCACACTTGCAGGTTCAATCTCTTGTGAAGCAGCAACCTATGCTTGGGAAGAGAACTCGACTGATTCACCGATGATATGCACAGTGTTCAACCCGAATCCATTTGAAGTTCAAATCGTATTTAGTTGGGCCGTCATCCCATCTTCACCCTCTGCGCTTTCTTTCGAGCCTACCACTCTGCCCGGTTCGGGGCCAGTCCTTACCATCAATGCCAATGGAACGCTTGAGATCACTTTCACTCCAATACGAAACGGTCCATCAGATGGACTGTTCCCAGGATTACAGGGCGTCGGATATGAATTGGTCTTAACATGTTTCGATGACGGCACAGACAACTGCTCTGGTATGACGACCCCTTCAGCCACAACTGAAGGAGAACTGCAATGGACTCTAAGCGAGCCGCTCATCCTCCCGAATACTGACAATGGAGACACGTCGGACGACAGTTCGAAAGGAGGCTCAGGCGCTCTTGTTGGCGGAATCATAGCCGTTCTTGTTTTGGCTGGCGTCGGCGTTGCTTTCGTACTCCTTCGTTCTCGAGCTGAAGATGACGATGATTGGTTTGAAGCATTCGACGAACTCGATGAAACCGAAGACCCAGTAATAGCACCGGCTCCACGTTCAAGCCGCACTCTTGACGAGATTCGAAGTTCGGGAGACGACTTCATTGCAGGAGATCCACCCGAAGAGCGTCGTCGTACTTTGTTTGACGAAGTAGACGGCCGTGGAACGGTTGAAGATTATAGCCCAGAAGAAGAGTTTGAATCAGAAGAAAACACCGTAGAAGAAACCGAAGATGACGGAATCTCAGTCGATGAGAACGGCACTGAATGGTGGGAAGACGAAGAAGGCGTATGGTGGTACCGCGAGGAAGGTTGGGAAGATTGGGCGGTTTGGGAAGATTAATCCTACCGTATGACTTTTGATTGACTGGCTCCACGGCCGCTTGGAGGGGATGAATATGGAGCATGAATTCAAAGGCTATGCCTTGGTGTTGCAAGACGGCGCCGATCCCCTAACGACCGGGGGCGTCGCAGTAGCGGGATTCACGACCGCAGGCATGGTTGGCGTCATTGCAGCCTCTCACATCATCCAAACGCTCCAGCTTAACCAACTCGGAACAGTTCTCAATGCCCAATTCCCCGCAGTGGCTTTGATTCATAATGAAGTACCAAAGCATCCAGTTCGAGTCTATCAAGGCGATGGAATCGGTGTATTCACATCAGAAATACAATTCAAGGATGAACAAGATATCATGTTCGCATCGACTGTCTTAGAATGGTTTACGCGTGGGGGTTTTGACCGACTCATCATCATTGATGGTCTTGTTCAATCGAACAAAGAAGTTCCGACTGGTGCCTTGTTTGGAGTGGGCTCGTCGCAACCGGCTCGCGATCGCCTTCACCGAGCAGGTATTGAACCAATTCAACAGGGAATTGTGGCTGGAATCACTGGATTTTTACTTGGCGAAGGCGACCGGCTTGGAATCGATGTTACAGCGCTGCTTGCCGAGGCGAGTCCAATGTATCCAGATGCTCGAGCTGCAGCACTGGCTGTCGAAGCCGTTGCTGAACTTACCGGAATTGAGATTCCTCTGAGCGATTTACTCGAGAATGCGCAGAACATTGAGGACAGTGTCCGAGATGTGCTTGAAAATTCGCAAACCTTGCTACCAGCACCTGATACCGACGTTTATGACCAAGATGTTGACCCGTCATTTGGTTGAAATGGAATTGTTACGAACGTGTTCGAGCACAGTTTCGAACGGGGCATCGGTGACCAGTAACGGTTCTAGGTCAGGTAACCGAGCAGCAGCATGGCCGCTGCTGACGAGACTTGTGATGAGTTTCTCCAGTTTTGGAGCGCCGCCAACCCCCGCCCATTTTGGTAAAGCGTCAAGGTTGAGGAGCAGATGTTCTCGACTCATCAGGTCGGCAGCATCAGCTATGTACCGAACGCTTCGTTTGATCTCCCGGGCTGAATATTCGACATCATCGTCGCTCCATTCGAGTCCAGACCGTCGTAATGATTCCAATTCTTCTTCTGTCGGCTGACACAGTTCCAACGCCTTCTCGACCGTCATTCTTCCAGCAATTTCCTTGCTCCAAAGTGGGCCGATCCATAATGGGCCACTTCCACGTTTGACTTGTTCTGGAGTTGGATGTTGAACAAATCGATAAGGCAAATCATCTTCTCGAATCCTCCAACCAATGTTTTCACCGACTTTACTTGCTTTTTCACGGCTGGTTTTGATGAGGCAGGAAACGCGTACGTGGTGGCCATCAAACAGCGCCAACAGTGGAATGACGGTTTTATCCAGCCGTGCTGCGCTCGTAGCAACGGTGGCCAATAACAATCGGACAGCATCATCGTGGGCATATACATCAACGATTCCTTTTGCACCGTATCTTCGGGCTTGGCTCGATGCTGAGGAGCCCGTTAGGGCAGCTGTATCGGTCGCAGTAATTTCCAACACACCGTTTCTTGAAAGCCCCTGTAAGGCAGCATCAAGGAATTGTACAGGTGAGCCAAAAGGATCGAGGTCAATCCATTGATATCCAGTTTCAAGCATAGCAATACGTGCATCCATTTGTCTGAAATCAAGCCCATTCACGAAAACTTGGCTCGAGGTTTTGCCGTATCGGTCGTCCTCAGGCTTGTGCTCAATCGACTGGTGTGGTGGATGGGCTGAATGCGATTTTCGGGCCCAATTGAGGGCGAACTCATCGAGGTCATTGGCGGTAATGCGAAGTCTGTTTTGACTCTGTTTTGGGATTTCATTTCTCCATCTGCGGATACGCACCCCAGTTGCACACAATGCGTCAAGAACTCGAATGGATTTATTTTCGTTCACCAGCCAATCATGTTCTAGAGCATCGTTGAGTAATAGAACACTACGCGTCCGAGCCGGCGCCATAGCAGGATTGAGGAAACCAGGCCCAGTGCGTTTTGCCGGCCCCCTCGGCATGTGCGTAGGGCGTTGCTGTTCATCGAGTAAATGGACGACTGTGCGGCCTTCAAGCCATAACTGGCCTGGCCATCCATCGGGGTGAGTACCCTCGAAATTGCCTTCGGCCATGATGCTCGGTACGGCTTCAACTTGATGACCGCACCGATTGAATGCTTGGCTTTTGGCGAATCAAAGAGATATAGCCGAATATACTTGGTGTTCTCACCAACACTTATGTGCTATGGATTTGCGTTCGCTCTTTATGTCGATGATGACAGACAAAACGATGCTTGCTGCTGGACTTGTGTTCATACTGCTGAGTGGAGGCCTTTCCGTGCTTTCTACCGGTGGTGTTGAAGACGCTGTACTGGAAGCGACAAAGACCACACCGTTGGACAACATTTGTTCCAACGACGATTGTACAGAATTTGAAGAAGAGTGGATGACTTCAACGACCGACCGTGATTTTTACGGATGGACCGTAACGAATCTAGACGATGTATTGGCGAATGGAAGCGCTCCAACCCATGAAAAGATTGGACCTGTGACCTATACCATCACCTCTGACCGAACATTTGTTTCTCGAGACTCAACTGCAGGCACCATTACCTATCATGAAAACACATCCTATGCGTGCTCCGCAGACACAGAAGTTCCTTGCGATGTACAAATCACTCAACTCAACATCGGGTTCACCCCACAAGTCATCGGTGCAACCGGAACGGCAATCAACGGAATCATGGACCTCACGAAGGTTGGATTCGCTGCGCAAATGATCAACCAAGACATGAACACCACACAAGCAG
>QQRW01000043.1:0-5294 GCA_003602605.1 Candidatus Poseidoniales archaeon
GGCGTGCATCATTTCCATCGGATGCTCAATGCGCGGTTTGGTGTGTGAGCCCGGGGTTATTTTCTTGAGCCATCGGTTCTTCATCCAAGCATGGAGGGGCAGAAACCACCGGGTGCGGTGATTTTCGCAGGTCATGCTGGGCCTGACCCAAACCAAGGCAGCATGCCAAATCCATACGAGCATGCGCCAATCCTTCACCATGCGGATCCGAATGTTCCGCTCAAGTACCAGCCGGAGCTCAGCTTTCGAACACTTTCCACCACGGCGGCCGTCGTAGGTTTGACCATCTGGGTGCTCTCGAGCGCCCTTGGTAACAGCATTCTTTCCAATGGGTTGTGCTGTGCAACATTGGTGTTGACGGCGTTGCTTGATTCAGTGCACAATGTCGGTAAGCGCCGATGGTTGATTGAAACGGAACAATCCTCCTTCGGAGAATTAGTCAACCTGCTGATGAATCTGTTTTTGGTGCCGGTGATTGTCATTGTATTCTTTGTAATCTCATTCCTATGAGGTCAGAAGAAACACACAGCACGGTGTGCCAAACAGCTGACCACGGCGTTCACTTGATCACGTCTTGAGGTCCGCTGTATCCCACCAATTGGCAGGTGTTGCACCCATGCGGCTAACGAGGCTGATGAGCAAATCCATCGCTGGCACAGGACCTTCTTTGTCCAAGTTGAATTCCAAAGTGTTGATGACCTTCTCACCATTTTTTTCTGTCAACTGCATGAAGTCATCCCCGCCTTCGCTAAAAACAGAATATTCAAGATGAAGGCCAGTCTCTCGTTGAGGGCCAAAATAGAGCCTGCTCGAAGTGGAAGATGATGCAAAGATATTGTTGAGAGCATCGTTCACGGTTTTGACGCGAACCGTGCGTTCAGCGCCGTTGGTGACAAGGACGAAGGTTTTGATTTCGCCTTCAAAGAGGTCATCGTTTGCCTTTGCTGCGACTTTCATGAATTCAATGAACTTACGTAATTCTCCATGCTTATACGATCGCCAGGCCGTAAATGCAACCACAATCGTGAATACCAAGCCAAATGCAATGACTTCCCACATAAATTGGACTCCATGCGAGACAACATCAATGTATGGTCGGCGAGTGCCTCGTGATTGTGATTGGACCTGTCGATTCTTTGCAGCATGTGGTCTTTCTTGGCATCAATCAAGACTCTATAAGAGAGCACGCAAGTCTTCGACCATGAGAAGAATCCTGGTGCCGCTTCTTCTCGTTCTTTTATTCAGCATGAATGCCCAAGCGGCGACATACAAGATCTCGGGCAAAGCGACCTATGCAGACGACACACCTGTCAGCCTCCACTATGTCGAAGTCAAGTGTCAGCAAGGTGCGACTGATTGTTACCAGCACCAAGGCGTGACGGCGATCACTGATGCGACTGGATTCTTTACCATCCTCCTTCAAACATCGGACGATGACGATGATGTTGAGATTCTGCTGACCTTGCGCGGTGAAAACTTTTCACACACCATCGACCTCGCAACGCACCAAAATTCGAGTGACGAACGGGTCTATCAAGACCTCCAACTCAAGCAGAACCCCCCTCCCTCAGGCGTGATGGCCGGGCTGAGTTGTGCGTTGTTGGTGTTCGTTTTGACGTTCATTTCCGTGTTAGGGAGAACGCGTCGAAGGCTCTCAACAACCCAGGGGCGATTGGAATTCATGGGGCACAAACAAGCAAAGCAACTCCAATGTTCGATTTGCAAGGAAGTGGTTCTTCAGCATCAATTGGTGATGCACCTGATCGTTGACCACGACATGGAAGCGATCGATGCAGGTGAATTGACTGGGAAAATCATGCGACGAACGTGGTCCGAAGAGGAATGAGCCACTCTGAAATCAGTGTGACGCATAAAAGAATGATACATTTCAGGCTGTGCCCACTCCCTCACACTCCCTTCTCCTCACCTTTCGTGAAACAAACGACCAGCGGCGAGTTTAAGCATCGGCAGCATGAGGGACGCCCATGTCTATCATAGCAGCATACAACGAAGCCTGGGATAACGGAGATGTCGACGCACTTGCCAAGATCATCCACGATGATTGCGTGTTCAACCCACACGTCGGTGGAATCACCATGAGCAAATCCGACATTCTTGGCTTCGCAGGTGGCGACAACACCCCTCAATCAGAAAACAACCGTATCTTGTTCGAAAACGATGAAGTCGGCGTCGCACACTCAATCGTGCACTTTGCAAACGATTCCGACTCAGAAGCAGTCATGTCCTTCATGCGCTTCAAAGACGGCCAAATCATCCTCATGGAAACCGGTGCTACACCACTTTCCGATGATTACAAGCTCGTTGGAACCGAGTGAACCTTCAATCTGCACTCTTCACTTTGAGTGAAGAATGAACAGCAATCATCCTACAAAGCCAGGATAGTACTGTTGAGTGTATTGTACAGCACTTTCTTGCGGATATCCTTGAGCAATCAAACCGTTGTAGTATTCTCGAGCTGGGTCTGGTTGAACGGGTGCAGGTTGCGCCACAGGTTGTGCTGCCATGTTCGGCATTGCAACGGTTGCAGCAGGTTGAGCTGCCATGTTCGGCATTCCGCCGGCAACCGGTGCTGGTGTGTTACTGTAATCGGGCATCATGACCGCAGGTTGTGCTGCCATGTTTGGCATAGCAGGCATTGCACCACCCATTGGAGCAAAATTGCTATCAGTCCAGTTCTTCTCAACTGCACCACCTTCTGGCTTTCGAATGAAGAAGAAAGCAAGACCACCAATAACGGCAAGCGCTACAACTGCACCAATTCCGATGATTAACGTTGAGGATGAAGAAGCGCCATCGGTTGATGAAGCCTCCTTAATCCAACGTAGTGGGTCATCAGGATAAGCATCAGCCCCGTCGCTGACTTTCCAATCACCAGATGGGTTGGAGTAGCCGTCGCCGTCTGCATCAAAACAACCGGTTCGATCTACCGTAGAATTTCCAGCACCGGAGATACAAGCGTCTGCACCATCAGCGAGCGTCCATGAAGCATCAGGGTCAGAGTATCCGTCACCATCAGTGTCTGTGCAGCCAATTCGGTCAATGTTCGAAGAATCTCGAACGGTTGGGCAAGCATCTGGAGTGATTCCGAGTGGATTATCGCCAAAACCATCTCCGTCTGCATCAGACCATTGAGATGCTTCGTCAGGGAACGCATCGCCACCTAATTCGTATCCCCACGTGATGTCGGCGTTTGAATAGCCATCACCATCTGTGTCCATGCATCCAAAGCGGTCTGCTGTTGAGTTGCCAGGGAGTGATGGGCATGCATCGGGCTGGTTTCCACTTTCATTGTCACCAAACGAATCCATATCGGCATCTTCCCACTGGGTAGGGTCGTTAACGAAGGCATCCATGAAGTCCGCCCATCCATCTGAATCGGTGTCAAGACATCCAAGGATTCCTTGTTGCCAAGATGTTCCAAATTGGTTTGGACATGCATCTTGTTGTGTAGCACCATCGACATAGATTCCATTCCATGACGATTTACGGTCATCCCATGTCGAGTTCCCCCAATTGTCACCGAATCCGTCTTCGTCTGAATCGGACCATTGTGTTGCATCGTTCGGGAAGGCGTCTGCACCATCTTCGATGTACCAAGAGGAGTCGGCATCCGAATAGCCATCTTCGTCAGAATCAAAGCAGCCTAATCGGTCAACGGTTGAAGTGCCTGGAATTGAAGAGCAATCGTCCGGTGAGATACCTTGCTGGTTGTCTCCATAACCGTCAGAATCTGCATCAATCCATTGTGACACATCGTTCGGGAACGCATCATCGGAATCAGACCAGCCGTCTCCATCCGTATCTGGACAAGCATTCTTGCCCCCAAGGGTTGAGTTGCCGGCCTCAGTAGGACAATCATCGTAGGTGTCCGACCAACCATCGCTGTCTGAGTCAAGGCATCCAGTGGTACCGAGCGTCGATGTCCCAGAAGTTGTCGGGCAATTGTCTTCGACATCGTCGAAACCATCTGCATCATCATCAACATCTTCGTCAGAGTCGCGGCAACCGTCACCATCAATGTCGTTTGAGGAATCAGAAATCCATGTTGGCCGTGGTGGGTCATAGGAAGTGTACGGACAAATGTCGTTCACATCGAGAACCTGATCGTTGTCGTCATCGAGGTCTTCAACGTCGTCCTTGCAACCATCGTTATCCCAATCGGTTGAAGCGGAAGGATTGGAGGTGTCTTGCATGCTTGTCCAGTTGAATTCACCACCACGAGGGCAAAGATCTGGGAAGTTGTCTGTAAGTCCGTCGTTATCATCGTCTGAATCGCATGCATCGCCTTTGTCGTCCATGTCTGTGTTTGCTTGAGTGGGATTTGAAACCGTAGGACAATTGTCGTCCACGTCAACAATGCTATCGCTGTCTGAATCTTTCAGTGCGGTTGGGTCAAATGCCCAGATAAACGCGTCCCTGCCACCTGTAGATGTGACTGATGTACCTGCATGAGTCATTGAACCGGAATAAGAACCAGCAACACCGATTGCGTCGGTGAAGTTGACCGCAAGATCCCATGCGTAGTCGTATTGAGAGCCACCGATTTGTTCAGCCCATTCAGCAGAGCCAGAAGATGAAAGACCAACCACGAATCCATCGTGATTCGAAGGGGTGAGTGTGTATGAACTGGCAGTGTGCTGAGCAATGATATAGCCTCCATACACAACCATGCCGTTGGAAGTAACTGCAAGGCCTTGAGGCTCATCAGCCTGACTGGAACCAGAAACAAACGCCCAACTGTTCGCAGACGAAACTGCGTCACGTACAACAAAAATATCGTTGCCACCGAAGGACGCCGTTGCAGACCATCCGGTGCCGGTCAGTGTTCCACCGAACGTACCTGCATAGTAGGTGTCGCCATTGAAGTCCATTTCGATGTTCAAGATGATGGTTTGTTCATTCGGAGTACCGTATCCATCAAGGCCGAGAAGTATACCACTTGCATCCAATTCAACAATAACTGCGTCGATTGTACCTTTGGCAAGGTAACTGGTTGAGTCCCATAGAGAAAAACCATCAGAAATGGTTGCAATCTTCACACCGCCGTTTGTTGTCGGAGCCATATCGAAAACTCGATTGACACCGATACCGCCGCCGCTGGTAACCCAATTCAATGCGCCAGAGGAGTAATCATAGTTTGCGACATAGACTTGTGTGTTTGAGACGTTAAATGAGGTACCACCAAAATCCGTTTCACCTTCGAATTCACCAGTCAGCAGTACATCGCCATTAGCAGAAAATGCGACACCGGTTGTTGAGCTGTATTCACCTGA
>QQRW01000043.1:5382-6555 GCA_003602605.1 Candidatus Poseidoniales archaeon
GAATTGGTATTGGCCAGGATAATATCCTGTCCTTGAGCATTGGGGAAAGCAATTTCACCGTAGAAATAGCCGGAAATAGCGATATCTCCTGAGACATCAACTGCCACATCGGTTAGGAATGAAAGTCCACCCGCACCGTAGCTGTGATCCGCTCCAAAAACAGAGCGCCAGACGCCTGTGTCATCGGCCACTGCCAAGAAAAATTCACCGTACGCAGAACCGTACGGGGAAGTCGGTTGGAGGGTGTTCGTTCCAAAAGTGAGTGAAGTATTGTATTCTGAACCGATGACCCATCCACCCGAACCGAGTGCTGCAATGTGATTTGCGTCGATGCTCTGAGCGTTTGAACCTCCAGCAGAAAGATACGAGGATGAAGTACCACGCCCTGAGGTGAATTGAACATCCACGGATTCTCCATCAGCGAGAGGAGATTCAGGCACAGGTGTCTGCATGACCATGACCGAAGCGAGCATCAAGAATGTGAGCAAGAGTGCTGAGAGTCGAGAATCCATAGGGCGCATAGCATAACGACTACGCCGAGTGACATCAAACCTTTGCTACCAAGTGTAGGCAGTTTTGCCTGAAAAAATGGCAATCACTCGAGATTTGTTTCAAGCTGCAGCAAATCACTGTCACCAGCATCAATGATGCTGATTGTGGAAACCGAAAACGGCTTTCCACAAGCAATTCCAAGTTCGCGGTTCACCATGCTCGCACGGAATTTGGTCACTTCAGGGTGATTTGCGTGCAATTCATCAATAAACTCGGTTGGGCAGTTCGCAGCGAAGATTACGACTTTTGCTTCACCGCGAGCACACGCGTCGAGTGCTTGGCGTTGTCCAAATCGTAGGTTTCCGGTTGCAATTGCATTTTTTAGTTGTCGGCTTAGGTCCATATTTTATTCCTCCATACTCCACATTGTTTCTCATGGGTAGAAAATAATCATTCAGGGATGTAGTAGAGTTCAACACTACCGGTTCCAAGTGAAATTGGTTGTCCGACAATGATGTTCTCCGCAACACCAGTGAGGTAGTCTTTCTCACCGATAACACCGGCCTTGAGCAGGTGGTTCACGGTAACTTCGAAAGCAGCACGAGCAAGAATACTGTGCTTTGTACCCGATACACCGTGTCGACCAATAGCACGAACCTCACCTTCAGAGGTCATGACATC
>QQRW01000043.1:6610-65041 GCA_003602605.1 Candidatus Poseidoniales archaeon
GCTTGGAGTTCGTTGACAATTGCTTGACGAGCAGCTTCAATTCCGAGGAAATCAAAGATTTCGATGATGTTGTTCGTGTAGGTACGGTTTCGGTCGATGGTTTCGATCTCACTTACACGAGTCAAATTTGAACCGATGGTTGAGAGGTAATATTCGCCTGTCTTATCATCAAGTTGGACATTGGCTCGAGCGATATTCGGGATACCCTTGAGTCGCATGTCGCGGATTTTCTCTTCCAGTTGCAAAAGCATGGTGTAAGAAGGAGGGTTCTCAGCGAGTTCAGCCAAGTCTTCTTCAGAGTGCACACCAGGAATGAGGGTGAGCGTCGAAGGGTTCTTTTCCTTGTCCGCTTGGACGAAGAGACGAGTTGCACGTTCGAGCTTGTCTTTCACTTCAGCACCCGTCATGTTCTTTTGCTTGAGCATACCCTTGTTGAGCTTCAGAACGAGACGTCGTTGAGCGACGTCCGTTTCCAAAGATGCGATGTTCACAGTGTGAGTTTCTTCAATGGCTGCAGCAAGCTTTTGCGCTTCCTTAGCATCTGTCATCTTATCCTTAGCCAAACGAATGATCATTGTTGGAGTGTTTGGTACCTTACGGGCATCGACAATTTCGATAATACGAGGTAGACCTTGAGTAACGTTGACTGTCGCAACACCCGCATAGTGGAACGTACGCATGGTCATCTGTGTACCCGGTTCACCAATCGATTGAGCAGTGATAATTCCTGCAGCTTCGTATGGGTCAATGCTAGCACGGTCCAGAGCAACAACTGCTTCGTCGATAACTTTCTTTGCTTGAGCCTTGGTCAACTTTTTCTTGCCTCGTGCATGAATTGCGACGGTAAGATCGTGGAAGATTCGATTGGTAAATCGAGCAGAGCCGTTGTCTTCAACAGCAGCCACGAGCGACTTGAAAATTGGGTCCTCTGACAACTCATCCTCATACTCCAAGAGTTTCGATTCAACGTTGTATTCAGTCATAGCAACAGATGTCTTTGCACGAGCAATAGAACGTCCAGTACGGCGAAGTCGAACCGATGTTGTTGGTCCAGTATTTTCACTGTTTGAATCTCCGCCCTTCTTGTTTGCAGCATCAATAGTTGCTTTGATAGTGGCAGCAGTTTCTGAATCGGTCTCACACAATTGTGCAATTTCGCCAGCAGCGAGGATCTTGACATCGTCCCACTTCTTGTCATCAGCAAGGGTGTGAGCATAGTTTTCTGCAATGCCCAAGTCCATGAGCTTCTTCTTGGTTGCACTCTTTACGACCATCAGTTCTCGCCTCCTTCAGTTCCTGCATCATCATACTCGATGCCACCGAAGTCATCTTCCTTTTCTTCACGTTCAAAGGAATCACGTTCGACGACGGTTGCACCTTCGGTTCCGAGAGCCTCATCGACAATGACATCGATGTTGAACGGAGAACCGTGCACACCACGGGACGGATCGATTCCGTCTTCTCCGTAGCTGAATTGAATAATACGGTTAGCAGTGTTACGAACCGAGAGCATTGAATCATCGTAGACCTTCAAATCGTCCATTGCGTTAATCAATCGGCGTTGCATGTATCCAGACTTTGCGGTACGAACCGCAGTATCGACCAGAGATTCTCGACCAGAAATGGAGAGCATAAAGAACTCCGTAGGCTCAAGACCACGCTTGAAGGAACTCGAGATGAAACCACGGTCTGCAGCTGCACGTCCACCACGGCGGAAGTGAGGCAGAACACGTTCGTTGTATCCACGCTCAAGTCGCTTACCACGAACCTTTGCTTGTCCAATCGAACCAGCCATCATGTTGAGGTTGTCCATTGAACCACGAGCACCGGAAATAGCCATGTTGACAGCAGCGTTCGTCGAACCAGATTGAGCCAGTTCGTTCTTTGCTACGTCACCCGCTTCTTGCTTACCTTGGTCGAGAATGACCATGATATCTTCTTCGAGTGTTTCACGAGGTGTACGTCCAGGGCGCGTTTCGTATCCACGACCATCCTTACCGAATTTGTCGAGTGCTGATTGAACAAGCACACCCGCTTCGATGTTTGCGTTCTTAATCGATTCCAAAGCCTCAGCACTAAGATCTTCGTCGTCAATACCAGTAGTAAATCCGAGCGAAGTACACGCTGCGATGGAAAGGCGAGTAAAGTCATCAAGGAACTTAGCACCAAGTTCAGGTCCGTTGGTTTGAACGATAGCATCGAGGAGACGTCCATCTTCTGCACCAATAGCACGCTTGTCCAGTGTTCCTTCAACCATTCCGTTCTTGACAACCACGTCGTCATTGGAACGACTGCGGAATCGCAGGTGGATGTTATCAGGGATAATCAATGAAATGATGTCTTGTCCACGGAAGCATTCCTTACCGTTCTCGTCCTTGACAATTGCAGGGAGTTCTCCGGTGTAATCGATGTTACCGAGCATTTCTAGGCCGTGTCGGCGGTTGATAAGTGTCCCAGGGCGTGAAAGCAAGTAAGCACCAGAAATGTGGTCGTGTATTCCACCAATAACTGCTCCACCGTATCGAGGAGTCAAGATGTGTTCTTGGACACGCATCAAGATCTTGGCTTCAGCACGAGCTTCTTCAGATTGAATCACGTGCAAGTTCATTTCGTCACCGTCGAAATCAGCATTGTACGGGGTACATACTGCAAGGTTGAAACGGAAGGTGTGACCTTCCATCACTCGAACTTCGTGAACCATCATCGACATTCTGTGAAGAGATGGTTGTCGGTTGAAGATTGCAACATCTCCGTCAATCAAGTGGCGTTCTACCAAGAGACCAGGCTTCGGGTTTCCGTTGCGGTCAATGGTTGACAATCGGTCTTCGACACGTGTTCGGTCGCCCCATTCGTCTGCTGGGCTGCCACAGTGAGGACAGCTAACATGGAGATGTTCTGGGTGTGGATCTGGGTGAACCTTGTCTGCTTGAGCTAATTCGTGCATCCAACGGTAGTGGAGTTTTGCACGGGGGTCATCCTCATCGAGTTTCTGTCCGTCGACATCTTCACCGCGAAGGTTTGCAAGAGTTGCTTCATCATCAACGACATAACTGGTTTCTTGGGATCCATCAGGATTGACAAAGATTTCAGGTTTGATGACAAGACCCGGCAAGAAGTTTGGTGCAGGTAGACATTGATGCATGTCTGGACGAAGTGTTGTTTCTTCATTGCACTCAGGGTTGTGGCATCGGAATCCAGCGTTAATCAAGCGGCTGCGTTGGTTGATTCGAACACGCCGATTGTCACCACGGATAATGTAGTTCACACCAGGGTGAACATCAGGACCACGGAGAATCATCTGACGCATCTGTTCACGGTTACGAGATGTAACACGGATAGGCACGGTCAGTTCCTTTGCAATCTTCTTTGGAACACCAACTTCATTGACGCCCAAGTATGGGTCAGGAGAAATAACTGAACGGGCACAGAAGTTCACACGCTTTCCAGAAAGGTTGCTACGGAATCGGCCTTCCTTACCCTTCAGACGCTGAGTGAGTGTCTTTAGAGTTCGACCAGATCGGTGTCGGGCCGGGGGAATACCAGAGGTTTGGTTGTCGAAGTAGGTAGTAATGTGGTATTGCAACAATTCCCAAAGGTCTTCAACAATCAATTGTGGAGCACCAGTATCTCGGTTTTCACGCAATCGTTGGTTGATTCTCAAGACGTCAACAAGTTTGTGCGTCAAGTCGTCTTCAGAGCGGTCTCCGCTGTCCAAAGTAATGGATGGTCGAACGGTGATTGGTGGAACAGGTAGAACCTTGAGAACAATCCATTCTGGTCGGTTTTGCTTGTCCATGCCAATGAAAATCAAGTCATCAGAAGGAATAGCACTAAGCCATTCTCGGACGTCACGTGGATTGAGTTTACGCTCAATCTCAGCCTTACCAGCACCTTGCGATTCCAACTTTTCCTTGAAGGTCGTAGGTTTGTCGAGCATAATCTTGCCTTGCATAGCTTGGCAGTGCATACACTGTCCACGGCGAGTTCCGGTCGTGACTTTCTCGACTTCCTTAATGATCTTAGCAAATTCAGTCGAACCGACACCGTGCTTGATTTGGATATCACGGATACGTGTTCGATAGTAATCTTGCTCGCTCAATTCAGGGTTTGAAGGGTGAGTACTCGGAGTGTCGTGCAACAAAATTCTGCTGCACTTCGAACAAGTAGCCTTCAGAGCAGTCTTGATGAGGTTCACGAATCCAATGTGAATGACTGGAAGTTCCAGAGCAATGTGACCAAAGTGACCAGGGGACTCGTCGTACTTACAGTTGTCAGTTGGACAAACCAATCCAGGTTCGATTACACCCATATGAGGGTCCATCAGTCCTTGGCGGTAAGCGTGTCCATCGTCCTTGTATGTGTCTGCAGTTTTCACTTCGACAGCGGACATTTGACGGATTTCTTTGGGTTCCATTAAGCCAAAACGAATCTGAGCGATACGCTTTGGAATCATTGTGTTTTTCTGACTCATCTTCGGTCCTCCAGTTCGAGACGCATGGCCACACCTAAACTCTTCATTTCGTCGAGGAGCAGCTTGAATGCATAGGATGTTTGTACTTTGTACACTTCTGCGCCATCGCCGTGAATCGGGCTGACGTAGGTGCGTCGCTTCGGGTCGTACCAAGCGATGTGACCGGATTGAGCACAGACATACATGTCAATACCGTCCGATTCATCGAGCAGTCGATCCTTGATGACCATTGACGCACCGTGTGCAATCAAACAGTCACGTTCCATTTCACCGAATCGCAGACCACCTTGGCGGGCACGACCTTCAGTAGGTTGACGGGTGAGGATTTGGACACGTCCACGAGAACGGGCGTGAATCTTGGACGACACCAAGTGGTGCAAACGTTGGTAGTAGATACAGCCAATGAAAATATCAGCAGGGTAGACTTCTCCAGTTTCACCGTTAATCATTGTTTCACGACCAGTGTGGGCAAGTCCGTTTCGGACAAGTCCGTCACGTAGACTGCCTTCCTTTTCTCCACGGAAAGCGGTAGCGTCGATGCGACGGCCTTCCATTGAACCAACTTTACCACCGATCATTTCCAGAACGTGTGCAACAGTCATTCGTGATGGGATAGCGTGGGGGTTGATGACAAGGTCAGGGACGATACCGTCTGCGGTAAATGGCATGTCTTCAGGTTCAACTAGGCGCCCAATGACACCCTTTTGTCCGTGTCGAGATGCGAATTTGTCGCCGACTTCTGGGACCTTGTGACTTCGAACCATAACTCGGACCAAACGGCCTGAATCAAGAGATTCGGTCACGTAGACATTGTCGACGTATCCCTTCTCACCATGTCGAACAAGCATCGAGGATTCACGTCGTTCTTGAGCAAGCAGGAAAGCACCGCCAGCGGATTCTTCGAGGAACCGAGGTGGGCTGGTCTTACCGACCAAAACATCGCCGCCTTCAAGGTACATCTCAGGCAATGGCAATCCATCTGCTTCGAGATGTCGGTAGGACTCTTCAGGTTTGAGTCCCTTGACTTCTTGCAATGAGCTGCCTGGCTTTTCGATTTCTTCGACTTGACCACCAGGGAATCGGCGGCGTTCGGCGTTGTAGGTTCGGTTGAATGTTGAGCGTCCGAGTGCACGGTCGACTGAACCTTTGTTCATAATGACAGCATCTTGCATGTTGTAGCCGTGAAGCGACATAATAGCGACAATGAAGTTCTGTCCACCTGGACGGTCGTCGAAGTGCGTCGATTCCATTGCAGCAGTTCGAGTGATCGAACGTTGCGTGTAATGGAGAATGTGAGCACGGGTGTCAGGTCGCATCCTGTAGTTTGAACTCGGTAGACCGAGAGATTGCTTGACCATTGCTGTTCCACCGGTAACACGAGGGGTAGAGTTGTGTTCCGGGTATGGAATCAATGAAGCACAAACACCCAAAACGAGTTGTGGGTCAATTTCACAGTGCGTGTATTCTTCGTCGTAAAGCAACGGAAGCGAAATTTCTGCGGATTCCCAAGCACCGTTTGGCATTCGAACCTTGGCAATGAGCTTTGCTTCGGTTGCGCCTGGTTCACCCAGGTTGACCCATTCGACGTTCTCGTTGGTCAGCGGGCGACCAGCGAGAGGACCGGATGGAACGGTTTCAGGTAGAACGAACGGGCGTGCTGCAATAAGAAGGTCTTCTTCTTCTTCTGCATCGACCCATTCAACGACACCGTCGTTAACGAGGTCTTTGAAGGTCATTTCCGAATCACGGAGTGCTTGGAGGTGATCTCCAGTCAAACGAGGTGCACCATCGTAAAGGATAACCAGAGGTCGTAGAATACGCCCCTTGTCGGTGTTGATGAAGATATCCTTGTTTTCCTTGTCGTGGCGGATAGAAACTTCAGCAGGAATCGTTCCACGTCGGCGAGCCGACTTGAAGTGACGAACCAAGTTCTTACCGTTTTTGTGAATACCGTAGATGTCACCGTTCACGTGAATTCGGTCACCGGAGCTCCAGTCTTCGAGTTCGCTGTTGACATCGAGTTCGTCAAGTTGTTCGCGAACTTCGACTTCACTGATGTGTTCAGAGATGTCAATCATTTGAGCAGCATTCTTGACCAGACCACAGTTCTGTCCTTCAGGTGTTTCGTTCGGGCACAAACGTCCCCATTGAGTTGGGTGCAGGTCACGAGCCTCGAAGTGAGGTTGGCTGCGGACAAGAGGAGAGGTGACACGGCGCATGTGCGACAACGAAGCGAGGTAGGTCGTTCGGTCGAGCAATTGACTGACACCAGATCGTCCACCGACCCAGTTTCCAGTTGCGAGAGCGTGCATAATCTTGGAGGTCAAAACATCCGGACGCAAGCAGGAAGTGATTTTCAGCTCTCGCTTACGGTTGTGGTGGCGCTCGAGTTGGTACTTCAGGTCACGAGCAAGTTGGCCGCTCGATACACGGAACAAGTCTTCAATCAAATCGCCCGCAAGTCGCACACGCTTGTTTGCGTAGTGGTCCTTGTCGTTTGGTTCACGGTTGGTAAGGGCCATTTCAAGAACTTGTCGAACGATGCGTCCAAGGAAAATAGCCTTCTTCTTGCGGTCTCCTGGTTGGTCGCCCAAGTGAGGGAGAAGTTCACGGTCAAGCAACTGGTTCACTCGCTGTTCACGGTATTCCTTTTGTTGGCCAGCAGCGAATTTCTTCTGCAACCATTCGTGAGCTTCATCTCGAGATTGAACTGCATACTCTTCATTGTCGTTGACTTCGTTCAGATTAGCAACGATGTACTTGAATGTCTCTGTAGGACCTGCAACCGTCTGGAACACTTCTTGGTCGTTCTCGATACCGAGTGCACGCATGAGGAGTACCACTGGAATAGCGGTTGTTCCAGCAGTACTGATTTTGACCATGAGCATTCCATCTCGACGCTTTTCAACGTTGAGTGGCTTACGCATACCGTCTTTCTGTGAGAAAATCTTTGCGACTTCGGTTCGCTTTGCATAACGCTTGTTGATTTCAACAGTGACACGGTTTGGAGCAAGGTCTTCCATGGAGATGAGGACACGCTCAGTACCGTTGATGATGAAGTAGCCTCCGGGGTCGAGAGGGTCTTCGCCTCGCTTGCGGAGCAAATCGTCCCAAAGTGCGGAGTCCTCAGTCGAAGTGGTTGGGTAAAGTTGGCGCTCTCCAGCAATGTGCTTAGCGTGGAGGTTGCAGCGGGAAGAGCGTACCATGATTGGCATACTTCCAACTTGTACTCCAGCTTCAACAGGCGAAGGTACACCGTTGCGAGAGATTTGGAAGTCGATGGTGACTGGGGACATGTAGGTGAGCTTTCGCAGACGGCATTCCATTGGAGTAGATGGGTGTTCAGCACCGTTTGCTTCACGGATGGTTGGTTCACCGAGTTTGATGTTCTTCAAACGGATGGTAATGTCGTGGTCTACGACGTCAAGTTTGATGTAACCGCCAAGGTCATCGTTGATTTCTTCGTCGGTTCCGACACGAATGTTGCGAATGATTTTCTCCATGCGGGAGATTGAGTTGTCGCCAGACGGGATACAGTCGTCGTATGAAGCGAGTTGGTGGTTGACGAGGCTACGTTCTTTGAAAAATGATTGAATGATTTCTTGCATAATTTACACCTCCCCTCAGTTACCCTCTACAATAAGTCGGTAGGCAACTGTTCTACCCGCAGATGGGGACTTGCGGATAACTTTCAGTACGCGGTCGGCAATCCAACCTGCAGCGAGTGGTTTGTGATCTGGGTCAGCAGCAAGACGAGCGTTGTCTTGAGCTTCAGCAGTTTCTTTGATGACTTGAACGACTGGATCCGTAATGAGGATTTTCGGTAGCCATTCTTTGGCAAGACGAGGTTCACCGGTTTCTTCGTCGGTTTGAACCATTTCCCAAGGAGCGAGTTCTTCGCTCTCGATTGTGAATTGTTCTTCGACAGAGATGTTCGCTTCGCCGACCAGTTCTTGATGAGGTACAAGATCGTGGTTGAGTGCGTTGAAACGCATGGTGACTTCAGGTCGGTCGAAGTCATCGATGGCTTTGGCTCGAATGGTGATTTTCTTACTCTTCGACTTTGAGCGGCGACGGGAGCCTTGTTCTGCAATTACAGACATAGTGCTAATGAATTGTTCAGAATCTTTGGAGACACCAAGAGTAGAAGCGACTTCATCAGAGGACATTGCCTTGATGTCAGTCATGTTGCGATCGGTTGCGAGTTTGTGTGCGTATTCTTCGGAGACTCCAAGCTCCATGAGTCGTTTCTTTGTTGCGCTTTTTACTACCATCCTCATACCCCGCTCATGCCCAACTATTCGAGCCAGTAAACCCAGTCAGGCGGGCCTGACGGGGTTCGAACCCGCGACCATCGGATTAAAAGTCCGACGCTCTACCTGACTGAGCTACAGGCCCAAAATAGCAACTTGGGCTTTTTGCCCGACTTACCAACTGTTCTTATAGGTTACGCAAGTGTTGTTTCGTCCCAAGACACCGCTATGGAGAACCAATGCACACCCCTACCAATCCACGGAAAGAACGATTACTGCCTGTGTGACCCGATTCATGGTACTCGGATAGGGCTAAATGCTACCCGACAGTGGATGAAATCGAGGCAAATGGGAAACGAGAAAATCTTCGGCCCAGAGGATGCCGAGCATGAAATTGAACGGTTTGAAAGGACTGCGAAATTCGTGGTTTGGAGAACACCTCAAGATCGCGAGATAGAACTCCTCATCCCTCCGACCGTATACCCTCCACGAAAAGACACAGATCTCCTCGCGCAAACCATTGCGAAATTATCGGATTCAGGCGGCAAGCGGCTGCTGGAAATTGGGTCCGGATCGGGTGCAATTTCAGTTTTCGCCGCACAACTTGGTTTCGATGTTACCGCTTGCGACATCAACCCCTTTGCTGTAGCAGCAACGAGAAATGCTGCAGTCACAAACCGCGTCGTCATCGAGGCACGCGAGGGCGGCCCTGGACCGAATAACGATGGCTCAGTGGAACAATGGGCTGGTCGAGAACCGTTCGATGTCATCGTGTGGAACCTCCCCTACCTGACATACGAAGTAGAATCGCCGGTGTTGGGGCCATTAGAAGAAGCCGCACTCCTTGACACTGACCACAAAGGCCTCGTAGCGCGCCTCATGGCGCAATTGAAATCCAACGCACTCCTCAAGCAAGACGGTTTCATGTTCTTACTGGTTTCTCAAAACGAGATAGGCAGAAGGGCTCGATCCGTGTGCCTAGCAAATGGGTTTGCTGTTCGCACCGTCGCTTCGAAAACCTTCGAAGACGGAGAACAATTGGAAGTACTCGGCATTTGGAAACCATATTCGGCTGCAGAGACGACCTATGTTGAAAGCATAGAATCAACCAATACCGAGTTGCTGAATTCAACCGCCGAAATTGGGACAATGCTCCAGGCAGGCCGTCAGACCTCGGGACACGGAAGAAGGGGGCGTTCTTGGATTCATGAGGAACAGGCGTTCGCCGCTTCCTGGGTCATCGATGAAAAACGTGGCGTACCCGACCCAAACCAGTTGCAACTGAGAGCTGGATTAGCACTGTATGAGGCGATTGTTGCGACGGGCGCACATCCCGAATTCGTCGCATTGAAATGGCCCAACGATGTGTTGCTGCGCATCGAAGAGCAAACACGTAAGGTTGGTGGTATTCTTGTCGAAAGCAGCAGTCGAGGCAAAAACACTCGAATCGTCCTAGGCATTGGATGCAACATATCGAGCTCCAATCCTCACAAGGAGGGTTTTTCACTCGCCGCTTTGAATGAATTGTTGGATGATGCATCTACAGAAAAGTTCACGCCCATCATCCACGCTGCTGTTGCATCATGGTTTGAAGAAAAGAACGGGATGGGACCCGTAAAAAATAGCGAGGTTAACACACTGTTTGAAGCAACTTTTTCCAACAGTATTCCACTACTTGGGGCACCAATCTATAGAAATATCGAAATGGCTTTTCAAGAACTCAAACCTGATGGAAATATCGTACTTGTTGACGGGAAAAAGCGTACATTCTCCATCGATGACGGTGAAGACATCCGATGGACAAAATGTTCACTGGATTAGTTCACATCCACGAGGACTGCATCAATAGATTCGCCCATTTTCTCGTCCTTCCTCTTATACAATCCAAAGACGAGACAAAGAGTACCGAGGGGGTAAATGATGAAATCAACAAGAAGCTGGCGGTCAACATCGACAAAAACTTCTCCTTCTCCTTTGGTAAACTCCACCGTGAACGAATAATATCCTCCTTCTGCAGCCTCAAATGTGTCCGAATTCGATTCACCCGGCGCTAGAACCATCGATTCAGAGTAAACTGTTTCATCACCTTCAAACAAAATTTCGACAACCACTGTCGACTCGTTAGTGGCATCAACAGTAAATTCCAATGTATCGCCTTTCATCAGCGACGCTCCGCTGATGTACGGTTCGGCATCTGAGGAAAGGGGTTCTGAGGTAGCAAGACCATGGATAAACAATCCACCAACCAAGAAGGTCACGCCGAGAAGGATGAACAAATCGCTCATCTTCATCGCAGGTGCAGTGCCGCCTCCAGCCATGAGCAGGCCTGAGGGCATAAACAAATGAAGATGGCGGTGTCACCGTTTTCTCGATGGCTTCGGCATCCCCATGCGTTCGCGCACCAATCGAATTTTTCCACTGCTTGTGCAACTGCGAAGTTTGTGTGAGGACATTGAATCTTCACTTTCGATGAAAGTACGGAGCAGTGTAAACGATGGGTGAGGCACCTGGAGAACGGCGTATGCACGTGGCTCAGACGCATCAAGAGTCGCCGTGATCTCTTTGCCTTCTAGAGATGATGCAGGATAGAATTCCATTAATCGAATCTTCGAGTCAATACCAAACACATTCCAAAGTTGCTCCATATGAGCTTGGAGCGAGGAGCGGTCTTCGAATTCAGGTGAACATGCGACGCCTACCCATCTTCGTTTGCCGCGCAATGCTTTGGACAAGCGCTTAGCCATGGTTGATTGGAAGTGCACCTCCTTCAATACCTTTGATGTTAAAATCGTGCATAGTATGAAAATAGAGGAATCCGAGGAGTAGACATGGAGGGCGAAACGAGCGTCGAGCGTAGCAAGAGCCCTCCAGAAGATCTTCTGAAAGAACTCGCTGCAAATGAGACCTCCTTAATCGCTCTCATCAAAACACTCCTGTCTCCCAAAACAATGCCGCATTTGTTCATGATTGTTCTCATGTCAACAGTGCTTTATTTTGTAGCAAACTCAAACAGTGGTGAAGACATAGCAGCGCTTGGTTTCATTTCTCTCTCACTCGGATATGCTGTCACTGCAATATTCTCTACCAATGAGAAAGTGCGAACTTGGATTACTGTTACCGACGACGCAGATGTATCTCAATTCAATGTCATCCAAAAAGCGAAGGCAGGCCTCAAAATCTGTGCATTCCCGCTCACAGTTGCCGTTGGGATTGGAGTTCTCATTATGGTTTTGTTTAGCCAGGATTCCGCCACCGACCTTCCAGCTATATTTCCAATAAGCTTGGCCTCATTGTTCGTCATTTGGGCGATTGCTCAAGGACGCTCATTCAGTTCATGGGCATCTTCGCTTTCTGCCAAGAATCTGCCCGACAAGCAAGCCACGACTGGAAACATAGTTACTCTGGCCGTGTCCCAATACATCGTCATCCTGTCCCTCTCACTCTTTGGACTGATTGGATTTGAGTTTCTCTATGAGAAGGAGTGGGACATCACGAACGCCATTGTGTCGAACGGCGTGTTTCTCGTCATCGCATCTGCCGCCTACGGACTAACCGCATTTTGGACTCGTGATGCTCGGCGAGTCGCAATGCATGACAAGGCATTGAAGAAGTTCACACGGCGTTGGACGCTCTTTGCTCACATTTTCGCCACTTGGCATCTGCTCACAGTATGGCGACAGCTGGTGATGTCTCAGCAAACCATCGAGATATTTATCGAAGAAGTCCTGCTCATGATGTTCACTGTATTTATGGCCATTTGGACACTAACATCCCAGTCAATTGGTCCAAAGTTCAAAATTCTGTCCACAGAAAACGCCTTGCCTTGGGGCTTGGCGTTCGGATATGCCTATGCCGGAAGCGTCGCTATGCTGGCTACAGCGCTTGACGACATAACCTATGTCATGGTCATTGGTCACATCATTGCCTTCCTTACGATCACATGGATGCAACGAAGTATTCTCAACAAGGTGCTCACTCAGCATGATGTAGAAGTTGATGTTCAGCGCCGAATTGAAGCACACGCTTCCAAAACTACCGTTACCAATCAACAACCAACGGAGATAAAATCCGCAACAGAAGAACAAACAGAAGATGTTTGGCAAGAAGACGAAGACGTGCAGTGGAGCGGAGAAGTCGGCAATACCATCGGCGAGGATGTGGAATGGAACAAGGTCATCGAATTGGACGACTAAGACTCACTGCGAATACCGGAAAGTAAGGTTACTACTCGAATTGTGTCTTCGAGATCCTCGCTGACCCGTGCGCCCAAAATAACCTGTGCATTTGGGTCCAGTGCCTCAGTAAACATGTTTGCAACTTCATCGACCTGGCCAATCGTCATACCAATTCCGCCTTCGACTTGAATCAAGCAGCCTTGAGCACCACCCACATCCAATTCAGCAAGTGGCGCCATAAGCGCAGATTGCAGAATACCTTCCGGGTCGTCTGGTCGCCCCGTACCAACCAAGAGTGTCGCCTCACCTTGCTTTTCGACGATGGCTCTCAAATCCATGAGGTCGAGGTTGATGAGCCCCATGCGCATCAATGTTCGAACCAATCCTTCTACCAAATCTTCGACCCACTCGGCCCCCATTTGCCATGCTTTGCCGCGTTCACGCGCCTGGCGTGCAAGACGCTCCAAAGACAGACGAACGGTCACATGAGCAATTTTTTCAAGCCTCTGAAGACCCTCTTGTGCGATTTCTGCACGTGTTTCCTGGACATCAAACGGAAGAGCGGCAACGGCAACCACAATAGCTCCAGACTGCCGTGCTTGTCGAGCGAATTCATGAGCGGCCCCCGTGCCGGTTCCGCCTCCGAGTCCAGTCAACAACAAGACCAACTCGACAGGCTCGAGTACCGTTCGAGCAAGAGATGAGTAACCGCGCATCCTTTGCTCTGCAAGCGGCGGCAGTGCCGCACAACCGACCGAATCGAGGGCATGACCAAGCCGAAGAAGATGCGCTGAACCACTTTCGGTAAAACTTGCATCATCTGCGTCGACTAAACAAAGATCGGCGTTTCCCTCACAACGAAGGTGGGCGCCTTTGGCCCACGAACAACCAAGTCCACCCACACCAGCGATGAGGATGTGAGAGGCTTCCATGAGTGAGCATTCAACCGAACCTCAATGAACTTTGGCCGTATTTGCCATGCTCAAACATAACGAAGATATCGCCGACGAGCATCTCTTGCCCAAGCATTATCCGGTTCCAAGGAGAGGACACGATCGTAATATTCAATGGCGGTTTCAAATTCGGAAAGATGACGTCCATAGAGGTGTCCGAGATTGGACAAGACCGGTATGCATTCACCATCTTCCTCAAGCATTGAGAGCAGAAGGCGTTCTGCCGCTCCAAGGTCATTGCGGAGCATCATTTCCTCGGCCTGATCGAGTTGCTCAAGTTGTTCGGGAGAAAGTTCGTAAGTGTTGTCAAAATGTGCCGCCATATGATACCCGTTCACGCCAAGCATCATCGATAGATGAACTCTCGTGTCAAAAGTGCTCAAAACAGTGAAATTTCTAAGGAATGGTTGGTATCGAAAACGAACGGTTTAAGAACCACGGTTTTCGTTTATAATCGACTCACTGCGTTGATGTCACCGATGGTTTTGGCTGGGAATGTTTAAGGGGCACTTACTGGTGGGTCTAATCACATGGGTGAGGCTATGCTAAGGAACTCATTTTCCACACGTTCCGGAGTAGTGCTCGCGCTAGCGATTTTATTGCTCGTCCCAGGCTTCGCAACATCGCTCCACAGCGGCGTTGGAGGCCCCCAAAACAATGCCGGAGAAACCATCGACGATGTTGCGAAAGAGGGTTGCCTTTGCCACAATGAAGCTGCCGACAATTCTGTCCAAATCATCCTTGACGATGTCCCATATGGATGGATTGGTGGTGAAACATACACCATGACGCTCCAAATTATCGGAGGACCCCCTGCAACAGGAGTCTACACCGCAGGATTCGCAATTCGAACAACCGATGGGGTCCTCGGCGGAGAAGGCGTCCAAAACTGGGATGATGATGTCACAACACTCACCCACACTGAGGCGAGTGCAGATGAAGCTGAACGACTCTGGACCATCACATGGCAAGCGCCTGCATCTGGTTCAGGAGTGGTCAACTTTTGGATCACCGGTAACGCCGTGAACGGCGACCAACTCAACAATGCAGGCGGCCAAGAAGACAAGTGGAATCAATTGCTCTTTACCCTTCAAGAGGGCAGTGATTCTACAACAGCTCTTGGCACCCGAACACTGTTCGCCGGTGACGGAAATGTCAGCCCACCTGAGCCTGCACACAGTGGAGTCGACCTCGAACACATGGGCGCTGAACTGCGAGCACACTGGCTCGGATTACTCGGATTTGGCGCAGTTATTCTCGTGATTATTTTCGCTGGATTGATGCTGAGATACAGTTTCTCAACATCGTATTCTGGACGAACCAATCAACTCCGATTGCGATACAAACTCATGCGTAGAGGTGACCAATGATGGACGACACAATCACGACCCTGCTCCGTAAGGTGGCCAGTGGAAAAGTCAGCGTCGAAGACGCCCGCACCGCTTTGGAAGATGCATCCCTCACAGAGGAGCAAATGCAATCTGCAATCGACCACGGTGTGTTCAATCTTGCAGAATCAGGCACCATTGTCAGCGCCTCTCTCGCCCCGTCAGGAGGATCAAACCTCATCATGGCTTTCTTCGTATGGGGCATATTTTGGTCTTGCTTCTGGGTATTTTCCATGATTTACGGCCTCGCTAAAGGGTGGGACCAACAGCAATTGGCCTACCATGTAGCCATGATGCTCGTCACGCTTTGCTTGATGGGTATGGCCTACCTCAAGTTCGTTTTGCCTGACACCATCATCGTCAAGCACGGTATGAACAAGTTCGTCCCGGAACACCAGAAAGACTGGAAGGAATACAAGTGGTGATCTAAAATGGCACGTGAATACGACCTCAAACCAGCACCGTCTGCAGGTGAAGCAGGTGCTGCATCTATCTCCTCGTCGATCAATCGACGCCAATTCCTCCGCTATGGATTCAATACTGCCACCGGTGTTTTGGCTGCATCTCTCGGTGTCCTCGGATTTGCCGCAATTCTACTTCCACCCGGAGGCAGCAGCGAAGGTGAACTTGGCGTGAAGTTTTGGGCGAAGGGTCGTGAAGACGAGGCTTGGTACGGTGCAAAGCACGAACAATTGATGACTCGCCAAGATTTCGTCGATGAAGCTGCTAAATCCAGCACTGGCACATCAGGTGCTGCAGGCATTTGGAACGGGGTCCCTGTCGTTGTCACCTACGTATCTCACAGCCAATACGCCGCTACTCCTGCCTCAAACGGCAAGGCTCGATTCCAATATACCGAAGGAGTTGATGAAACCGGAAAAACCATCGGTCACTTTGAAGACTTGAGCGATGCCGACCCTCGCCTTCTTCCATCCGACAACCTCGTGATGATTTTCGGCCGATGTACGCACCTTTGTTGCATCCCTGGATGGCAGCTTGTTTCGAACTCGTTCACTGAAGACTCTTGGACACCTGGCGGTGGAGACGACGGCGGCACCAAACTCTTCTGCATATGCCACTCTTCACGGTTTGATCCAACGGTTTTGGAAATGAACACTAACCGAAACCGCTCAAACGGTTCCACCTTCAAATATGCGGGAATTCGAAAAGCAGGTGGCCCTGCTCCTGTCGGACTCCCAATAATCCCCATTGTATTGAATGGCGATGTAATCGAGGGCATCGTAGACTATCTCGACTGGTACACATACTGTGACTGAGGTGAACATAAATGACAACAATGTTTTGGGTTCTCTGGTTTTTCATCGCCTTTGTCGTGGTGCTTGTTGCTTTGACGCTTCGTCAAGAAAGCAGCGACACACCACGCCGTGAGATTCTACGTGCAGTTGAATCAACAGGTAAAATGGGCTTTGCAGAACGCCTGTTCCTTTGGGTATTCTCGTGGCTCGACACTCGCTTCCGACTCCAAGACTACTGGAACATGTCAAAAGGTGCATACTACAACATGCACCGTCAAATGCCACTCTCACACGCTGAAAAATACAAACTACGTATCATTTGGTACTGGTATCCACTCTACTGCCTAGGTGGAATTTCGTTCCTCTCGTTCATCATTTTGGTCGTTACAGGAACTGTGCTCGGTATCTACTATGTTCCTGGTGGAGAAGGAGATCCTTCGCCTGCCTATGCAAGCATGCAATTCATCATGACTGAACTTCCATTCGGTTACATCATTCGTGCCGTCCACCACTGGTGTACGCACTTCATGGTTGCCAGTGTGTTCCTTCACATGTGCCGTGTCTACTTCACCGGTGCATACCGCAACCCTCGTGAACTCAACTGGCTAATCGGTGTTGCACTCATGGCCCTGACCATCGTGTTTGGTTACTCAGGTTACCTCTTACCGTGGGATACGCTTGCATACGGTGCAGCGGTTATCGGAATCAACTTGGCGAACTCGAGCCCTCTGGTTGGTAAATATATTGCAACCCTACTGTTCAGTGGTTCCTCTTTGACCTCCCGTACCGTCACACGAATGTACTTTATTCACGTGTTTATCCTGCCAGTTATCGTTACAACTTTGATTATTATTCACTTATTCATTGTCTGGGTACAAGGCATTGCAGAACCACATTGATACTCGGAGGTTAAATCATGGGACTAATCGAAAATTTCGGACGTGTTGCTTCTTCATACATGGAGGAGAAAGAACAGTTGCAAGAAGTTGCTGGAAAGCGAACTCGCACGAGAACCGGTCACGGCTTCTGGCCTCATGAAGTTCTGCGTGATGCAATTCTTCTGTCGTTCATGGCGGCAGTATTGTTGTTCTATGCTTGGTTAATTCCACCACCATTGCACGGTGCAGCAGACCCATACGCACAAGCTGGTTTCGTATTCCCAGATTGGTATGTGCTGTTCTCTTACGGATACCTACGATGGGGAGAATATCTACCACAATTCACAGTCCCAACAGGATTCATCGGTGAAATCGTAGGCCAGCCTGTGTTCCCGTGGAACGCAGCATGGTGGGGCGCTGCACTTACTGGAATCCCAGTGAGTATCCTTGCATTGCCACCTTTCCTTGGCGGCCGTGAGAAGCGACCAGTGGAAGACCCGTGGTTCGCTACCGCAGGTGCTGTGTACTTGGCACACATTTGGTTCATCTCGGTCTTTTCGATTAACATCTTCTTGGAACTGTATGAAAAGAACCGTTCAGATTACTGTAAACTGGACAGTCACGGCGATCTCTTGTGCGGTGTCCGTGAACCATGGGTGGCTGAAGCCTTCAACACGATTCCTTGGGTGATGACAGGAGTATTAGCATGGATATGTTTCTATTTCCTCGCTCGTGGAATGATGGTAAAAGCATGGGGTGCTGGCTTCAAGCCAAGCCATGCTAAGCAGATACTCATTGGAACTCTTTTGATTTCCACTGCAGGAACTGTGGCAACCTGGGACACCTACGATGATGGATTCTGGGACCAAGGCGGTTTGCTCACCATCAAGGGCCTTACCCACGACTACTACCCAGAGCTTGAGGCAATGCGTACGCAGCCTACTGATGTTCACGTTCACGCAACCAACGAATTCACCGACGAACGTGGATGGAGTGATACAGAAATTGTACCGACAACCGCTTGGCTTGACTGGTCTATTTACCAACCTGCACGATACATCATCATTGACTTCAACGATGCAAACGGTCACCAAGACGCGGCAAACGGCATCAATGCTGCTGCAGGCAGTACGACCTTCAACGGTGGAGACGGATGGAGCGATAGCGGAACATTCACTGTTACTGAAGACGCTTCCCTCTTCCCAGACGGACATCACGAATCCATCGAGACATTAACGACTGACCTCAGCTGTGAGTACCGTTCATCAGAGCGTAAAATCAACGATATCCCCACAGTCTCGATGATTGCAACAACATTGACCGTGACCGATAGCAAAGGCAAGGTCGTATCTTCTTTTGACAACTGTGCCGGAGCTACCGTAGAACTACCAGTTGGTACCTATTCCTACGAATACACCGTCGCAGTGAGTGGTGCTCTTGCTCTCAACAACAGTATTCAAACAGAGACTGCTTTTGAAATCGCATCCTTCCAACCGCTCCTGGTTTGGGGAGAAAGTGCACCTGCAGCACTTGCAGGTACGACGGTCAATCTGTCAAGTTCTGCCGACATGGCAGCTGGTGGAACAAACTTTGCAGCCATTGAAAACCCGACCTACCACACCAATCCAAAGGCTCTGGACGCCAAACTCACCTACGCTATGTTCATTCCATGTTTGACCTTTGGTGCAATCGTCTTTGTCGTCTTGCGCTCGATGGGCCGAGGATATGAGTTCGAGATGAACAAATGCTACGGCTGTGATCTTTGTGATGATGCATGCCCTGTCCGTTTGTTCAACGGTGGAGACAAACTCAACATCATCTACAACTCATGGAACAATGAGGATGACGGAGTCCCACTCTATTCGTGTTTAACCTGTACTGCATGTACCAACGCGTGCCCACAACTGGTCAATTACGACTCTTACGTGGATATTCGTCGCTCACTCATCGTTGGTGGACCACAAGCTGAAATTGCACACACCGTCCTCCAAGCCGTCCTTGCTGCCGAAGCAGAAGAAGCAGCAGACGAAGACTTCGTTGCTGTCGAAGATTATCCTCTTACATCGAACATCGGTTACTATCCTGGATGTGTCGATTACCTCGATCAAGAAATGGTATTCTCGCATGTCAACGAGGGTGAAATGAACCTTGGTGATGCTACAACATCCGCATTCACACTCTTCGACGAGATGGAAATGGATGTATCCTACCTTGGCCGTGACTTCCTCAAGTGTTGTGGTCACGATCAAAAATGGCAAGGCCTCGATGAAGTCTTTGAGAAACTCAAGGCCTACAATCAGAAGAAAATCGAACAGTCAGGAATTGATACTCTCGTCTCTTCTTGCGCTGAGTGTTTCCGTACCTTCGCTCGAGACTACGAACTTGAAGGTGTCAAGGTCATGCACACGACCGAATTCCTCATCGAAAACGGGTTTGATATGAACCTCAAGGCAGAGGAAGAAACGACAGTTACCTACCACGACCCGTGCCGACTCGGACGACAAATGGGAATCTACGAAGAACCTCGTGAACTCATTGCCGGTGTCGAGGGTGTAGAAATCGTTGAGATGGAACACCACGGTGAAGACGCAATGTGTTGCGGTGTATCCAGTATGATGTCATGCAACGAGAATGCCCGTTCACTGCGTGTCACACGCATGGAAGAAATCCGAGCAACTGGAGCAGACACCATGCTTACTTCTTGCCCGAAGTGTGTATCCCACTTCGAGTGTCTCAAGTTTGAGGGTGACGAACGTTACGAAGACATTGAAATCCTCGATGTTGTATCCTTCCTCGCACGGCAAGTCGAAGCAAAGAAAGCAAAGGCTGCCACAGAAGTAACCTCAGTCACCGAAGTTGAAGCTTAACGCTCTAAACCGGAAGAACATATATTTACGCAGTACCGCACACAATGTGCATGGACTACAGCGGAATGACCGTCGTTCAACTGAAAACGCTATGTAGAGAACGAGGACTGCGAGTTTCAGGAAATAAAGATGAAGTCATCATCCGCTTAATGGAGAACGACGAAGCATCAAATATCTTTCAGACACAAGCTGCAGCACCTGCTCCACAGCCTATGCAAATGTATCAAACGCAACCAATGGGTGGTTATGCACAGCCTCAATACATACAAGTCCGAAGCCAAAAAGAAGAGATGTCCAAGACCATTGGTACATTCGTCATCTTCTACGCGTTTTTCCGATTATTTTGGGCCATGGTATTCTCCATTGGCATCGGAGGCAGCGCAAGTTCTTGGCTCCTCTCAATACCTGCATTCCTTATTGGAATTGGTTTCCTCGTTGGTGGGGCAATACTTTACGCAGGATACCGCAACGGTGTTTACTTCACATTAGGCGTATTGGTCGTATCCGGAATAATGAGTGTTCTTTTCCATGGCGATGATCCGAACCCAGTGTCTGTAGCATGGGGAGAAGAGATGATTTTGACGTCCATTATGTGCTCATTCATTTGCATGGCACTCGTTGCTCTCCCAATATTCATGTCACAACTTAAACCAGGATGGCCTGAAAATATCGAGCGCCTCTTGGGACAAGATTCCAGCACAGGTTCCGGTAAAGACAAGATTCAATGCGCACACTGCAGTGCAGCACTCCAAGTCCCATCAGGGTACACTGGTAAGATCCAATGCCCATCATGCCAAAAAGAAATGCGAGTATAATCAATCGCCTGAGGGTGGCGACTGGCCATCGTCCATTCCTGTGATTTCATAGTTGGAAGGGAACAGTGCAATCAAAACTCCCAAAATCAGAGAAGCTAGGCCCCAGCCAAACATTTGGCGAACAAAGAGCATTTCAAGTGCAATCACAACGAGCAGCATTCCACCGATGTTTGAAGTCCAAACCAGCGTCTTAAATGTGGATAGAGAGACTCCTGAAGTGCCTTCCTTGCGGTAAGGACCAAATTCACCACCGAACCGTTGTGCAGTATCTTGTTTATCATTTTTGGACATTCAAACACCTCATCTGTCTATCATTGTTATCGCATCTGTTGGGCAAGCCAACACACAAAGCCGACATCCTGTACAGTCATCACGCAGAATTTTCGCTTTTTGATTCGATTCAACTTTGATAAGTGGACTTAACATGGCGACTTTGTACATCTCAATTGCATCATCATCACAAACGATTGTACATTGGTCACACCCGATGCAAAGACGTTCTTCAACAAATGCAACTGTTGATTCTCCCCCTTTTATCGATGCACGCTGTTCACCCCGCAGACGGTTCAGTGAAGTTCGTATGCGAACCGCCTCTTGCTCACGGCGCTTTCGCAACTCATCGGATGAGGTCATGCATTAACCTCCAATCGGTCCTTCCCTTCAAACTTGACGACAGCCAAATTAACCAATACATCACCTAAACAGTAGAATGAACCAACCAACAGTGGCGGATTCCAGGCCGTTAGGCCAGTCCATGGCACCTCACTCGCCCATGTCCAATTTCCGAGAGATGTTCCAACGATTTCCATTGCTAACGCTGCCCATACCATTGCAGCATACAATCGAGGCTGCGGACCTAAGCGAATGAACACGAGAACAAGTGCAAGGAGAAACACAGCAGAGGTGTCTCCACCGGTCCAAGCTCCATAGAAGACAATAGGAACCAGGGGGAGTAGCACGGGAAGTGCCAAATTCTCCTTGAGTTTATCAGCAAAAATCCTTCCAAGGTCGAACAAGAAGTAATGACCGGCAGGAACGAATAATGGCATCAGATCTCTCTGATATTCGTAAATTAGCCACACCTCGCTGAAAAAGAGTTCCATTGGTGTGGCAAAAGCAACGACCGTCAGCATTTCGATTCGCTGCTTACGTTCACCAGAACGGTAGTACCAAGCAAACAAGCCCCAGCACCAAATATTCACGGGCCATTCTGCGTATTCATCGGCCAACAAACCGTTGCATGATGTAGCAGAAAACCAAAGCCCGAGGGCGATGGTCCCGATGTACATCCACGCCCTGTTCATGATTGCCGATGAGGTTCTCCTCTTAGCAAGAGCGGGTTCAATCACCACTACCGTAGGATAACAATTCTTTACCCATTGCTAACATCGAGAGTTCTGCGACAAGAGCATGCCATCCATGAGCGTGTGCACCGTAGCGGCGACCAGATTGAGCAAATGATTCGAAAGTGGCGCTCGGAGAATTGAGATTCTCAATATCCGAACGCTTAGCGTTAATTCTATAGAACCATGAACTTGCTTGTCCATCGACCAAGTAGACAACGGGTTCAACGGGCGCACCCTCATCCGTCTTCAGTGAGGTAGGAATTCCTTCTTGAATCAAGAAATTATCGACATTTACTCCGCCTTTTGAATACATGAGCTTCTTCATTTTTCGGTTGGAGAGTTCAAGAAGTTCTGCTCCGCTGTGAACCGCCATGATTCCAAGACCGTACGTACCCCTGTCGTTCTTGATGAAGGCTACTGGTTCTCGTTCGATCCCTAACTCCTCATACTTCATGCGTATTGAATCAAGGAAGTTATCCACTTCACGGGCGAGGTCCTTTCTACACGCTTCCTTTTCGAGGCACTTATCGTTTGAAACAAACCAATCCGTCATCAAAAACCAAGCGTCAATGCCAAGGAGTTCTGCAATTTCCTCGACGTATTCCTTGAGCACTTCATAATGCTGTGATTTTCGCCTACGGTGCCAGCCCATCGAAGGTGGTGGAGATACAACTTGATTGCCAAAACCTTCAATCAAACCTTCTGTGAGGTCATTGTTCAACAGTACAAGATCAGGGGTAGCCCCATGAATCATCAACACTTCTTCTCCATCAATTGTATCTGAAGACACTGGATCCAGTTTGAGAGGCCCAGAAAGTCCGACTAAATGGCCTAAATTTTCAAAATCCAGCGAACCAACGGTGCACTTGAAGCCACCGAGTAGGAGCAGTTCCTTTAGTGCAGCTATATTTTCGACGTATCCTTTGTTACGGGTATGCGACTCCGGGTACAAGTGTACCCATTGACAGTCATCGTATTCCCGATTGATGTGATTCTGTAGCAATTGAGCCAAGTTCGGTTTGTCTTCTTCCGAGACGTTATTGAAACCGGCTGGGAAATGGTTTGCATCAACGACGCCAATCTTCCATCCTGCGTCACGAATGTCAACGCTTCCGTATATTGGGATTGGGACTTCTTTACGCTTCGAATCCATCCACTCTGTAATTTTCTGCCGGTTGCTTTCTAGCAATTCTGTTAAATTATGAACCAAAGTCATCCGATCACCTCGTTGAGTAAATCATATGTTGAGCCGTTGGGCTTCCTTCGCCCATCTCCAAGCAAATGCATTGCTTCGAACAACCCTAATCCCAGTGCTATTTCAGGTTGAGTGTTCAGTGCCCCTGATATCTTAGGGTATCGCGCAATAATAGCTTCGCATTGAGGTTTGAAATCATTGAGTAGAGAATCAATCAAACTTGGAGATGTGGCTCTTCCTGCAGGAAGTTTAGGTCGATGAACTATGTTTCGAGGTAATGATGTGAGGGCTGCTGCTGAGCGGAGGGCTGCCTTTTCATCACCGTTCGATGGGAGGCGCCAATCCATTGGCAACTGATGACTGGCCTGTCGATGGGAGGATGACAGGAACGGGACTCTCACCTCAAGAGAATGCGCCATAGAATGGCGGTCAACGAGGCGGAGTTGGAAATTTGAAAGTTGACCGTGATCGAGTTCGAATTGGAGGAACTCATCGAGTGAACCAGTATGGCTCGACCCGGTATGGTCTGAGACGTACCAATGCTCGCCGATTGGAAGAGCCTTGTTCTCAATTTGGCGAGCGAAAGGGTGCGACATTGAGGCTAAGCGTGCATCGATTAAATCACTGTGCTGGTTTAGATCACGGTATCGGGGATATCCTGCATGCAATTCATCAGCACCTTGCCCACAGAGACCAACTTTGACATGTTCTGACATCTTCTCAAAAAGTGGCTGGAAAAACAGGACGGTCACGTCCAAGTCCTCGCCATGCCAAGCCAAATCTGGTAATTTGGTCTCGAAAGAATCCTGTTCGAGAATATGCTGGTGATGTTCCAAGTCGAAGGAGGAGGCGACCTCTTCTGCGGCCATCCAATCGGGATTGTCTTCACTTTCAGCAACGGTCCAACATGCGGGAACCGGTTGCTGCGCCCGTTCAGCGGCTTCATGGGCCACAGCAGCGACCAATGAAGAATCAAGGCCACCTGAAAGTACGATACCAACTGGCACATCGGACATGAGCCGTTCTGAGACACCAGCGACAAAACTTTCCAACAGCGACTCAGCTTGTGTGTCCGGATTCCATACAAGAGAGGGTTCGACGCGTTGCCGTTCAATAACTGCAGAGTCATCAAGATAGGGTTGGCCTTCACGATCGAGGCACCAAACTTCCACTGTCCCAGGGCGTACTTGAACCACATCCTTGAGTAAAGTCGTTCCATCAAGGGGATATTCCCAAGCCAAACGAGCCACAAGAGCCAACTCATCGAGAGCAGGAGTGTAGGATTCATGCGCACGAAGTGCCTTCGTTTCGCTTGCGAACAGCAGGGAGCCATCAACCTGAGTACGAACCAGCGGCTTGATACCCATGGGATCACGGGCAAGTATGAGTTGGTTCGCTGTAGCATCCCAAAGAGCGATTGCATACATCCCATTCAACTGCGACAACCAATGTGCATGCTGCCGAGCTGTGAGTACATCGCTCGAGTTGCTCTTAGCAGAATGAAGAAGCGACAGAATAGATTCGGAATCACCTCGAGTATTCCATGGATAATGCGGTGATTGACTTCGTAGAGTGCGGTGGTTGTAGATTTCTCCGTTGACAATAAGCACTTCACCTGTTGGTCCGAACAAAGGTTGTGCACTGCCAGCAAGGTCGACGATTGCGAGGCGTGTGTGCCCCAATGCTACTGAGTCGTCAGACCACACATCACTTCCATCAGGACCTCGATGTGAAAGAAGAGTGTTCATTCGGTGAATCACAGAGGGGTCAGGGCGACCTAACATCCCTCCAAGACCACACATAAGTCAACCTCCGAGGCGACCTTCTTGAATCATTTCCCTATCAAAGATTCCAAAGAGGATATTGGACCATCGAAATTGCCAAGAATAGGATGGCGAGGGAAAACACGACGAAATAGGTAATCTGTGGGGGTTCGGAACCTTTGGTCTCTTCACTCATCCTCATCACTCAACCTTCCCAGTTGGAACCAACATTTGAACATATGGAATCATCTCTCTCAAAGGGCGTTAAATTAACCCGATGAATGGCTCAAGCAAGAGAATCATGCCGAGTGGTATCAAAACCATCGTAGCATTATCATCGATGTATCTCAATCGAGGCCATTCGGAAGCAACACACAGCGGAGCGAAGATGAACGCCAACCAAAACGGAGTTTGTACAAAATGCCAACAAGCGACCCAAACGGCGAAGAGAAACAAGGTAGAAGAGAGGATGACGTTACGAGTATTCATCCCTTTGCGCCTCATTTCACCGAGGAAAGGATCACCCAGTGAAAGTGAGAGAATTAACGGCCAAATGTATTCCTCTGTTGGCGCCAGTAAGAAGACCAGACCAATTCCAAATGCACCCCAACCTAGGGCGGAGATTTGCCTTGCCTCGTATTCCCTCTGACCATAGATTGTGAAACCAAACTTAAGTCGGGTTGCTTCAGCAGCAAACAAGAGAAAAACCATTGTGGAGACGAACTGAGGCAGCGTTAAACCAAACCAATCCGACAAAACTTCACCCCATTCAAAGTAAATGTAAGGCAAGAGAGACATCCCAAGGTGTATTGCCCTCCGGAAAAGATGCCCCCCCATGCCTCCGACAGAGAGTTCTACGGGGTTTGTCAGTTCGACTTGTTCACTCATCGGCAAATGCACCTATGAGAGAGATGGCTTCATCCAAATCAATTGAACCCTTCGCCAATTGATGAAGTAAATCGTCGAGTTTTGGAGACTCCAAAATTTTCCGCTCATGAAACGCTAGAAGACGTTCTCTCCATCGCGCACGAACGGAACGTCCGGAGGAGGGAAGATCGAGCAGAACGGTTGCTGCCTCATCGACTCCAGTGCCGTAAAGAGCCGAGGTGAGGGAAACCGGCGGGGTTGAACCGATACCCAATTCAAAAGATTCACGAATTTCATCGGCGTGCAACTCTGCTCCCGGGAGATCAGACTTGTTCACAAGTACCGCATCTGCGAGTTCGAGTAACCCTGCTTTTTCGGCTTGTATGCCATCACCGCGAGCTGGTCCTTCAACCACCACTATTCGATCAGCTAAGGCAGCACAGCGTACTTCTGATTGACCTGCACCAACAGTTTCGATAACGACTTTTTCCCATCCGAGAGAAAGTAAAATTTTGGTCATATCTTCGACGATAACCGGGACACTGCCCGAGGCTTTACGAGTTGCTACTGAACGAAGATAGATGTGTTGATTGAGTTCTTTGTCATCCACAACGGTCATTCGTACTCGATCACCCAACAGGGCACCCCCGGTACGAGGAGATGAAGGATCAACTGCCAAAACAGCAACACGTAAGCCTTTCTTTGCCCAAGAAGTGAGTAAACCGTCCAATAAGCACGACTTACCTACTCCGGGTGCGCCGGTGATTGCCAATGTTTGCCAGTTACCGTCTTCAAGGATGGGAACTGGGCCCAGAACGGCAAGTGCATCATCAAGGCGAAGCGTCCTGTTTTCTATCGCGCTCAAGGTTCGAGCCAACGAACGCCGGTCTCCGGTCTTGGCATCGCTGAGAAATTCTGTAGTCATTCAAGCACCTCATGCCGATGAGGTCCAATGCCAGTCGCTTTCTTCACCAACACCGGAGTGTTCTACTTGCACTGCTTCTTCGATGAATTGTAAAATTTCCGACGTCGGTGTACCCGGACCGAAAATAGCACGGATTCCGCAAGCATACAAGGCATCCCGATCATCGACCGGAATAATTCCCCCACCGAAGACAATCACGTCGTTCAAACCTTCTTGCTTGAGCAAATCGCAGACCCGAGGGAAGAGGTGTTGATGGGCTCCGGAGAGTGATGACAATCCTAAAAATCGAGCGTCTTCATCACGAACTGTATCGACAATTTGTTGTGCACTTCGACGCAGTCCGGTGTAAATAACTTCATTTCCTGCATCGCGTAATGCTCTTGCCACAACTTTGGCGCCACGGTCATGACCGTCTAAACCTGGCTTGGCAACAACGATTCGCCACGGTTCGCTCATGGTTGTTGCATACGCTGCCTCCCTATCAACACACCCCTGGAAACTGGCAAAAGATGTTGGAATCACGAACCTTGAAGAAGCCGGAAAATACGGACATTTCTCAATTCATCCATAGGCAACGCATAAGGGCGGGTTTTGCATAGAGCGTTCGGGGAAGCCTATGGCATCGACTGAAGAACGACTTCAAGACCTACGTAATCGCAAATCTCGTAGCGAGATTGGTGGAGGACAAGAAAGGATTGACAGGCAGCACCAAAAAGGAAAAATGACGGCTCGAGAACGGATTGAAGTTCTTCTCGACGAAGGCACTTTCCAAGAAATTGATGCCCTTGTCGAACACCGGTGCCGAGACTTCGGCATGGACAATGACATCATTCCCGGAGATGGAGTCGTAACTGGACACGGTTCGATTAACGGCCGTCAAGTGTTCACATTCGCTCAGGACTTCACTGCTTACGGCGGCTCACTTGGCGAAATGCATGGGCTGAAGATTTGCAAGGTCCTTGATATGGCGCTCAAAACAGGTCGGCCGGTCATTGGATTGAACGATTCAGGTGGCGCAAGAATTCAGGAAGGTGTTGCATCACTGGGAAGTTATGCTGAAATTTTCTTCCGAAATGTTCGCGCATCCGGCGTAGTCCCGCAAATCTCGGTCATAATGGGGCCATGTGCTGGTGGTGCAGTCTACTCACCTGCTATCACTGATTTCATCATCATGGTCGAAGAATCATCCTATATGTTCATCACAGGCCCTGAAGTCATCAAGACTGTTACCAACGAAGAGGTCAGTTTCGAAGACCTTGGCGGGGCATCGACACACGGAACCAAGTCAGGCGTATCTCACTTCACTGTAGCCGACGATGAGGCTGCAATCCAAATGGCACGGGACTTGTGCGACCTTCTGCCGCAAAACAACCTTGAGCGCCCTCCTCTAAAGAAAACCAACGACCCAATCGACAGATCTTGCGATGCGCTCGATTCAATCATGCCAGACCAAGCCACAAAGGCGTACGATGTTGTCGATGTGATTACTGAAATCCTTGACGATGGCGGATTTCTTGAAGTTCAATCCGATTGGGCCCAAAACATCGTTGTCGGTTTCGGCCACCTAGGTGGACACACGGTAGGCGTTGTAGCCAACCAACCGAAAGTTCTCGCAGGATGTCTTGACATTGATGCCAGCGATAAAGCTGCACGATTTGTTCGATTCTGTGATGCTTTCAACATCCCACTTGTTACCCTTGAAGATGTTCCGGGATTCCTACCTGGCACCAACCAAGAATGGGGTGGAATTATTCGCCATGGAGCAAAACTACTCTATGCATTTGCAGAAGCAACGGTGCCAAAACTCACTGTCATTCTTCGCAAGGCGTACGGAGGGGCATACGATGTCATGTCTTCGAAGCACATTCGAGGGGACTATAACGTCGCATGGCCGACCGGCGAACTCGCAGTGATGGGAGCAGACGGTGCCGTAGAAATCATCCATCGTAAGCGAATCTCAAGTTCTCGTAATGCTGAACAAGAACGTCAACGCCTGACTGAAGATTTCAATGAGAAATTCGCAAATCCCTACACTGCTGCTGCACTCGGATACCTTGATGATGTCATCGAACCGAATCAAACGAGAAGTAAACTTTGCAGGGCGCTCGAAATGCTCATCGATAAAGAGGAACTTCGCCCGGCCCGCAAACACGGCAACATCCCGTTGTGAGGTGTGAAACATGTCCAAAACGAACGAAGAAACTCTCCGAATGGCCGCCATTGCTGCGGTCATGTCAATGCTCTCACAGAGCGGCGATGACCCTGGACAGGTGGCACGTAAGCCTGGACTTGCCTGGTCGCAGGACCATCGACGAATGAACATGGGACAATCCTCCCTCATGCACAGAAGAGCGAGCCGCTCACCATGGAAGTGAAACTATGTCTGAAACACGGAAAGTAATTGTAGACGGAGTAGAATTTGAAGTTACCATCGAAGGTGAAGGAAAGGTTTGGTCGGCAACGGTTGAAGGTAAGACCTTTGATATTGAGATTCCAGATGCAGCACCTGTTGCTAAAAAGAAGAGAGCTGGTGGCGGTAAAAAGAAAAAATCCGGAACTGTGTCTGCAAACATCCCAGGGAAAGTTGTCACGGTTGAAGTCAGCGAAGGCGACAGTGTCACTGAAGGTCAAGTCATACTCATCCTTGAAGCTATGAAGATGCAAAATGAGATTCAAGCACCGATCAGTGGAACTGTAGCGGTCGTTCATTGCGAAGAAGGTCAGGCAATTGAAGCAAATATTCCTCTTGTGGTCATTGAACCTCTGCCTGAAGCAGAGTAGTTGAACCCCTAAAAAGTGAAATCAAATCACTGGCTCAATACGACCCTTAAAGACCTGTCAGCACTACAGACATTCATGACCGGCGCTGCTGTATGTGATTTCCCAGGATGCGGTGTCGAAGGCACGATTGTCTCTCGGCTTTCTCCCGAAGGATACCTTGTGGCAACTGGTAAGAAAGCATATTCATTCCGAGAAGCTTACCGACGATTCCACTACTGCGATGCACATCACGATGAATTGATGGGCGGAGTCTGGTCACGAGTCCGAAAACCTGCTGACAAAAAAGAAGGACATGTTGCTCCTACTGCAATCTGAACTAAATTCCTAAAAAAGGAAGAATATCTCCACTCCATACTGTCATAAACCTGTACCAGATGGTTGGGTCATGTCCTCTTACCAAATGAAAGGTGACTCAAATCAACTTCGTGCAGTAATAATGGCAATACTTCTAGTGTTCACAAGCATCAGTCTCGCCAGTTTCAATGCATCTGCGGTGGGTGTAAACCAAAATGACCTCAACTCAGGCGGCGACTTGCCAGACAACACAAGCGTGAGTATTACCAATTATATCTTCACATCATCATACACTGGTTCTGGAGAACTTGACAATGGAGATGACCATGACTTTCTACGAGTTGCGTTAAGCGCAAATCAAGGCCTTTCTGCCACCCTTTCATTCCCATCCTCGGTCACATATCCAAACGGAACGACGATCTTTAACGACTTCGACTTAACGTTTTATGACGCAAATCTCACTTGGCTTGGCTCCTCAAATATTTCCAATCCCGAAACGCTTTCAACCAACAATACCAATCCAACAGGCGGAATGGTTTACATCGACATCGCCCGTTACTCAGGCACTGGAACATGGAACCTTACGCTATCAAAATTCGCAGTCAGTAATGGCACAGGAGGTGGAGGAGGTGGAACTGCCCCCCCAAGTGGATGCGCTGGAAACGGCACACTCGCTTCGGACATACTCGAACCGAACGACGCTACATCAACCGCAACTACCGCCTACAACCTCCCACTTTCCTGTTCCGGTTTATCCATACACTCATCAACTGATGAGGACTTTTTCGAAGTCTATCTGTTAACCGGAGTAACCTACTACGTCAACGTGTCTTTCAACGGTCTAAACGGAGATATTGACACTTCGTGGGATGATTCTACCGGAGGTTTTCTGGACAGCTCTACCTCGACAGGAAGTTTGGAATCAATGACTTACACCTCATTCAGTAACCAAACGAGTTTCATTAGAGTGTACGGCTATATCGGTTCAACCAACATTTATGACATCGAAATATCAACCGATTTGCCTGGCGGTGGGCAGAGTTATGAGTCCATATCTGTAAGCCAAACGAACTTAACCTCTTCAACAGTTGAGATCGAAGGAATCACATCAGGTACAAACTATACAATCACTTATTCGAGCGATCAGACCTACATGAACGGTACCACTCTTACGAGTACTTATCCGACACTAAATTTCGCTGCAAACGGCACAACACACAACACGACCTTGACCCTACAAAGTCCAATGATGGTCGAATCCGAATACTGCACCGATGTGACTCTTTCAGACGCTTCCGGATATCTCTCTTTTGACTCTGAATGCACAATGATCGAGATTTTACAATCAACCGTGTTGTCATCAACTTCAGGCACTCATTCGGCGACCAATTTGTCAACCAATACCGCTTACACGCTCTGGTGGTTCGTTTTGAACAATGTTGATTTCGAGAATAATTATAACTCGACAAATGACGTTAATCTCGCTCTCAATGCTTCCGCCGTTTATCAAGAATATGTCAATTTCACCAGTACTTCAACAACGGAAAGTTGGCTTATCAACTGGAGCGGTATTACGACCATGGATGAACACGTCTTGGTAGGAATTCTCTACACTGCAAACTCTGCAATTAACCTGACATCAGGAGACGGTTACATTGGAGTGCATGATGATTACTTCATCCCGCAACTCCCCTCCTTGGTCATTGACAGTTTCTCCTCAAGCAGCACCTCAGCAACGAATAACGTCGATGTGAAAGGTTCGGATTTAATTCCGGGAGACTCCTACAAATCAATCGTACGAATTACCGATGCAGGGGGTGCAAGTATTGCATCAACCTCATTGACGAGTTTCACCGCAACTGCACAAAACATGAGCCTGCCCACCTTCACGTATTCCACGCCAAACATTTCCGGAGTCTACTGTGCTGAAGCTCTTCTCTATTCAGATACGAATGTCCAACTGATTGGTGACAGCAACTGCTTCAGCCTTGAGTTTGACGACGATAACGATTCGATAGCAAATGAAATCGACCTTTGTCCAAACACAACTACTGGTGCGATCGTCGATGGCGATGGTTGCGCATTGGCACAAAAAGACACAGATAGCGACGGCTACAATGATGAAATCGATGCATTCCCGAACGATTCAACTCAATACTCCGACATGGACGGGGATGGCTATGGAGATAATCCAGCGGGTAATTCACCGGATACATTCCCGAACGATTCGTCGCAATGGTCCGACTATGACGCCGATGGATACGGAGACAACCAAAACGGCAACAATTCCGATGCATTCCCATACGATCCAACACAGTGGTCCGATTCTGATGGCGATGGCTACGGTGACAATGCTTCGGGGAATTATGCCGACGAGTATCCAACTGACAGCACACAATGGGTAGATCAAGATGGAGATGGGTACGGTGACAATCCGAACGGAACAAACGGCGACCAATTCCCGACAGACAGTACACAATGGTCCGATCAAGACGGAGACGGATACGGAGACAACCCTACTGGAAATTCGCCTGACGCATTCCCAACCGACAGTACACAATGGGCTGACCAAGATGGAGATGGGTACGGAGACAATCCTACTGGTAACAACGGAGATGCATTCCCTACGGACGGAACCCAGTGGGCAGATTTGGATTCCGACGGATATGGAGACAACCAAGCAGGCAATGACCCTGACGCATTCCCTACGGACGGAACCCAGTGGTCCGATGAAGATGGAGATGGCTATGGAGACAACCAAAACGGTAACGCTGCAGACAAATTCCCAACCGAACCAACGCAATGGTTCGATGCCGATGGTGACGGATACGGAGACAATGCCAACGGCGTTTCACCCGACCAATGTTTGGACACACCAGCTGGACAATCTGTCGATTTGAACGGCTGCTCTGAACAACAGAAAGACGATGATCTCGATGGCGTTTCCAACAATGCAGATGCATGCCCTTCTACTCCACCCGGTGAAACGGTCGACTCGACGGGATGTTCTGGCTCTCAAGAAGACGCTGATAACGATGGGGTCATGGATTTGTTCGACGCATGCCCACTTACCCCTCTTGGCTATGAAGTCGATGCAGCAGGATGCGCTGACACTCAACGAGATACCGACGCAGACGGTATCAACGATCAACTGGATGAATGTCCTTCAACAACACCAGAGATGCTGGTGAATGGCGTCGGCTGCTCGGCTGCACAACGAGACACTGACGCCGATGGCATCAACGATATGATGGACACATGTCCAATGACAGTTGTCAGCGCTGAAGTCGACGAAAACGGCTGTGCAGATGCACAAAAAGACGATGACAGTGACGCCATCAAGAACGATGCAGATCAGTGCCCAGATACCGAGATTGGTATCATTACAGACTCTTTCGGTTGTGCAGAATACCAGCGCGATGCCGATGACGATATGATTGACGACACCGTAGATTTGTGCCCAGCGACTCCGAACGGACAACAAGTGAACTCAGTCGGTTGTGCCGCATCACAGCTCGATCAGGACAACGATTCAATCAGTAACGACAAGGACTTGTGCCCAGATACAGATGAATCACACAGCATCGACTTGGACGGATGTTCTGGATACCAACTTGACGATGACAGCGATGGTGTGTTCAACATTGACGATACTTGCCCATTGACACCAGAGAGCTCAATTGTCTTTGATGATGGATGTGCTCTTTCACAGATGGACTCCGACATGGACAACGTCAATGACGCTGAAGACGACTTCCCTCTTGACCCAAATGAAACGACGGATACTGACGGAGATGGAATCTCGGACACCTACGATTATTATCCAAACGACCCGAACAGATCCGAACAGGAAGCTGAAGCAGGTGGTTCCGGTCTGGTTTACGCAATCTTGGCCCTTCTTGTCATCTGTGGCCTCGGTGCGCTACTTGTCGTCCGAAGAAATCAAAACTTACCGGAAAACAGTTCTCCGTTTGCTGCTGAAAACCACAGCGACACCGCTACTGAAGCGTTCATGAATAATGAAACTGCAAAAGAATTGCCTGCAATTGAGACGGAATCTCAAGAGTGGGAAGAGGGCGGAGTCAACTGGTCAAAATCTGCAGATGGAAGTCTGTATTACTACGACAATGAAGCCGGCCAGTGGATTCTATACCAAGCAGAATGATTGTGGAGTCTGAGTTGAGTAAATGACACGACGAAAAGTCCTGTTAATGCGGCATGCACAAAGCATCCCGAACGCTCCAACTGACTTTGAAAGGGCATTGACCAGTCAAGGAAGGCACGATGCGGGAAAAATTCCAAGCAACATACATTCACATGGGTGGAAACCAAGCAGGATCATGGCCAGCCGGTCGCGAAGAACCATGGAAACAGTGGAACTTTTGGCAGAATACAAGGAGATTCCAACTGAGCCAAAAGATGAGTTATATCTCGCCACGGCAGAAACAATTTACCAGTTCATCGAGAGTACCCTTGCCGATGAAACTTTACTTCTTGTAGCGCATAATCCCGGGGTCGAAATGGTTCTCTTCCAAATCACAGGAATCTACCATGAAATGCCACCCGGTGCATGTGCACTCCTTTCTGAATCGAACGGAAGTTGGGGTTGTGAGCGGGTGTTGAGGCCTGATGAATCGAAGTAATCTTTTGCTTAAAGCAAACAAAAGCCTACTGACAATTGTGAATCCAAATGGACTCTGCGGCTTTTAAGGAACCTCAGAAACGAGGACAACTTCGCAAGTGGTGTCGAATCAAACGACGCCTTGAGCCATCATAGCTTCAGCGATCTTCAAGAATCCTGCAACGTTTGCTCCGAAGACATAATCTCCTGGGCGACCGTACTTCTCAGCTGTTTCTGCAGCATTCTTGTGGATGTTGACCATGATGTTGTCGAGCTTTGCATCGACTTCTTCACGGGTCCAGCCATAGCGGAGGGAGTTTTGAGACATTTCCAAACCAGAGGTTGCGACACCGCCAGCGTTGCTTGCCTTTCCAGGTGCGAACAAGATACCGTGCTTCTGGAATACTGCTACAGCTTCAGGGGTGCAGGGCATGTTAGCGCCTTCTGCGACAGCCATGACCTTGTTGTCAACGAGCATTTGTGCTTCAGCACCGTTGATTTCGTTTTGAGTTGCGCATGGGAGTGCAACATCAACATTGACGCCCCATAGTCCGTTCGAGGAGGGCTCAGGTGCGGATGGGGTGAAGGTAGCGCTGCTGAACTCAGCAGCGTATTCGGATATACGTCCACGTCGGTTGTTCTTGAGGTCCATGATCCAAGCAAGTTTTGCTCTGTCAATGCCTTCGGAATCGTGAATGAAACCGCTGGAGTCAGACATTGTTACTGGCTTGCCACCGAGGTCGAGGACCTTTTCACATGCGAACTGAGCCACGTTACCGGAACCGGAAATCGAGACGGTAGCGCCTTCGAACGACTTGCCTTGTGCAGCGAGCATTTCACGAGCGAAGTAGACAAGACCGTAGCCTGTCGCTTCTGGTCGGATAAGTGAACCACCGTAGGAGAGCCCCTTACCGGTGAGGACACCAGCTTGGAATTCATTTCGAAGTTTCTTGTACATACCAAACATGTAACCGATTTCACGACCGCCGACACCAATGTCACCAGCGGGAACGTCACAGTTGTGACCAATGTGGCGCCAAAGTTCCATCATGAAGGATTGGCAGAAGCGCATGACTTCTTCATCGGACTTGCCCTTTGGGTTGAAGTCAGAACCACCCTTGCCACCACCCATTGGAAGGCCGGTCAAGGAATTCTTGAAAATTTGCTCGAAGGCAAGGAACTTGAGGATGGATGCGTTCACGCTTGGGTGGAAACGCAGACCACCCTTGTAGGGACCGATTGCGCCGTTGAATTGAATTCGGAAGCCACGGTTGACCTGGATATTTCCTGCGTCATCAACCCAAGGAACTCGGAAGTGAATCAAGCGCTCTGGTTCGACAATTCGCTCAACTACAGAGCGGTACTCTGGTTGTGCTTCAAGAACTGGTTCAAGCGATTCAAGAACTTCCCAGACCGCTTGGTGGAATTCAGGTTGACTTGGGTCGCGAGCGACTACGGATTCGTAAATTTCTTTTGTTATACTCATATTAGCACCAGATACTATGTATTGGTCACGCCAAAGAAACACCCTTTCTAAGTATTACCGTAGATAGTGTCGGACATGCGTTTGTTTAGAACTTAGTGAAGAGATTTCAATACGGACAAACCGTCATGTACCTCTGCAGACGTTCGAGCCTTCGGACGCCGTTTTCATCAACTTCTGCCATTGCATGAATGGCTTCCTCGATCATTGCATGTTGGTCTTCTTGAATGCCGACAATGTTTCTCAAAGCGGTAAGCATAGCCCATTCATCTTCAGTAATTATTTCATCATCAAGTGCAGCAACCAGCGCACTTTGATACGTCACAACATCGCCAGGATGGTGGCCTGAATAATCAAACGCTGTGCCGTCAAACGGATTCGTTTCATTTCCGCGTACTACCGACAAGCAAGAAGCTGTATCGCTCGGGAGAATACCGAGAGCTTCGGCAAGTATGTGAAGAATGGTTGCTTCGTCGTCTGTCAGGATTGAATCTTCCATAGCCACAGTCAATGTTCGCAAATAGAGATAGAGACCACGAGACGGTTCGAGTGCCATGCAAAGTGCTGTAGCCACCCGTATTAGAATGTTCTACTTCGCAGAACTCACGTATACGGCTCAGGGCTCAAAAACGGTGCAAATTTGGGGTTGTGTTCCGCAGGCCCCCGTTTTCTAGTGTAATCACCTGTAAGTCAAATCGTCATCATTTAGATAACATTGATATACTGCCTTACCTACCGAATGATACGGAGGAATCAGAATGGCCAACCCTAGCAACCTTGTCTCACTCAGAATTACTGAGGAAGAAATCGCTTTGCTTGAAGCACGCGTTGGAATCGACGGCGCACGGAACAGATCTGATGTGATCCGCATGGCCATTCATCAATTCCTCAAGGGGCAACCGCTGCTCCCTGGAATGGACTCGATACGAATACCTCTTGGATACGGTGACAAAATGTTGCTCGGCCAATTATACGAGCTTCAAGGAACAACACCTGAGGCCGCAGCCCAAGAAGGGCTTTCACTTTACATAGAACAAGCCATCAAGGCACGTTCTGAATTGACACAACAACTCGATGAACTCCTTGCGGAAGCAAAGAGTTCAACGATACGACGCGAAGAATACCACGAGTGAGTGGGTGAGAGTGCAGGAGGGGATGGGAATGAATTGGCAGAACGATGATTGCGAGTCTCGGGATGCCACCTTCAATGCCGTACGGAATATGTCCAAGCCGTACGGATTTGCCGCTTTGCGTCTGCGTGCCCGTCTTGCACGCGCTGGACGAACTGGTTCTTTGAACCAAAACCCAACACACCTCCCCTCGGAAGACGGGCGGGGGGACTCAGATTCCACACCGGCTTGCTAAGTTGGTTGGTTCCCACGTGCTCAGGACCCCCACATACCTGGGCACAATGATTCACTGCAGTGCAACCGCTGCATACATTTGCTCCCCAATCCTTTAGAGGTGTCGACGCAGAACTCACGATATGACAGAGGAGGGGAGTCAAGTCCAAACTGAGATGTTTGAGTACCTTGCTCATGAAAAACCCCGACCTGGGCAAATTGAGATGATTCGAGAATCAACTGAAGCACTTCGAAGTCGAGGATACCACTTGGCCGCAGCACCAACCGGTATTGGAAAAACGGCTGCAGCACTGTCAGCAGCATTGGAGATTACTCAAAACTCTCCTACCAAGAAACATGTTTTTTTCCTTACCTCGCGCCAAAGCCAGCATCGCATAGTTGTCGATACCGTTCGCCGCATTAATCAGCGACGAACTGGCAAAGAACCAATCACGCTTGTTGACATGATTGGACAATCTGGGATGTGTGTTCAACCGTTTGCCAAAGAGTCGAACCTCGTGTTCTCGATGATGTGCAGCACTGCTAGGAAAACCAAATCATGCCGTCCATGGATCACCAGTGCACCTGGACTCACCAAGCGCATACTTGACAGTCCGCTGCATGTTGATGAACTNGTCGAACTCACAAAAATCCACAGAGTTGGAGGCGAAATTACCCAAACATGCCCTTGGAAGGCTGCCCGAGAGGCTGCAGGACTCGCAGATGTGTTCGTCGGCGATTATAATCATATTTTTGACGAGGGAGTACGCCAGTCGAGCCTTGAAGCTATGGGCATTTCACTTAAGGACATCATAGTCGTGGTCGATGAAGCCCACAATCTTCCAGACCGAATTCGGATGACGATGGAACGCAGTATTACTCCAACCATTGCACGGAACACGACCATGGAATTGGAAGAATACGTCGGAGCACTCACAGCTTCATACCAACAAAATAACTCTGTACCTATTGCCATTGAATTGGATGTAGCGACGTGGGCGTTTGAAATAATGAAAATTGCTCGTACGAAAACAGCAGACCTCTTTCGCCAACTTCACTCCGATTTGCTGAGTGACAAAGAAGAGGCTCGCGTGGAAGTTGAGCGATTCCTTGAGATCATCCACCGCTCATGCGACGAATACGAAGGCCTTACCGGTCAAAAAACACTAGGAGAAAATGTCGGCAGGGAAGATTTAGCTGTCGATAGGGCCCACAGATTACCAAGACTCGCTGACGTGTTATTACGAGTTGAGGTAGAACTGGAAACCGGTGAGGATGAAGACGCCATGGAGCCAGATGCACACAAGATGGGTCACATTCTGAAATGCATCGAAATGTTTGGTAAAACAACGGCGCTAAGCCTTGTATTCAGCTCAAAAGGACGTGAAGGGCGAATCACTTCTCACCTTCTTGACCCAGGTCTTGTATCCGGGCCAGTGTTTGAGTCGGTACACGGAGCGATTCTCATGTCCGGAACCCTTTATCCACCGAAAATGTATGCTGACATTCTCGACCTTCCTTCAGGAAAAACCACGAAAACCGCCTATTCATCACCGTTCGCCGGAGAACGCAGGCCAGTCTTAGTCGCAGGTGATGTGACAACCAAATATACTCAGAGAACGCCAGCGATGTGGTCAAAAATACGCAACCACATCCAAGCACTCATCGACGGGACTCCTGGCCACATCGCTGTATTTGCCCCCTCATACAGGATGATGGAGGAAATACTGGCAGAACATCGGTTCAAAGGTATTCGTAAAGTCATGGAAAGCCGAGAGTGGAGCAAGAATGACATTGACTCACTCGTCGAAAACCTTCGCTCCGAAAAAGAAGCTGGTCAAAGAGTTCTGCTGTGTGGTGTCTATGGGGCAAGACTTTCCGAGGGTATCGATTACAATGGAGGGATACTTGACGCCGTTGCCTGCATTGGCATACCGAACGCACCTCCATCGGTTTTATCCGACTCTTTGAAGGCTTACGCTGGAGACCGATTTGGTAAAAATAACGCTTGGAGATACACGGTTACACAACCAGCAATCAACGCCATTCTGCAAGCTATGGGGCGCCCGATACGCTCGATTGGAGATCGAGCGCTCATTCTGTTGTTGGACCAACGACATACGGACCGCACCTACCTGAGTTGTTATCCAAGTGACTTGCGAATGAACGCCACCAACGACCCACAGACAACGGCCAGTTTCGCTCGGAGGTTCTTCTCTCGAGTCCACACCGTTGAAGAAGTGTAGAGACAAGTGAAACTATGGAGGACGAAGGTTCATGGAGGCCGCACACAACCGGAGTACCATGTCGACATGGGAACCCGTAGTAATACAGACTGATTCTTCTGGAATTGAAGACATGAAAGAGGGACATGCGAGCACAATTGGACTTGACGTCCAACCCGAACAGTTGCATGCAGACTTTCAAGTCCAAGCCGACCACCTGTCTGAAGTTCAGATGAATCATCAACAGGTTCTCGTGGCTGCTGGAATGATTCCAGAATCTCATCTCGCTGAAGTCGCACCAGAACGGCAACTTACATGGATGGTCGAACAGTTACACGGCACCGTCAATCCGGATGGATTGATGATCCCACTCCACGGAGCAAAGGAAGGTGACATCGAAATCTCAACCTTAGAAGGAGAGACGCACCGTAAACTCCGGCTTATCGTCAAAGAAGCCGAGCACGATGACCTCCTGCGTGTCGTACCGTTGCCTGCTGAAGCGGGTGAAATTAAGGCCCATTTCATCAACGGCAGACTGCACCTTCGTTGGTAGTTTCAGTATGCCTTTCGCCCCATATTCAAAATCCTCGAACTTCATTTGAATGGAACTCGGCGCACATAAACTGCTGGCATATTTATTGCAGCACAGAAGTAAAAAATCCCACAAAGGGCTCTTTTACAAGTGTGTAACAGATGAATTGCGAGAACTTCACCGTGGTGGAATCTTCGTTAAATTCGAGATTTCTTCACCCATACGACCGAGTGCCTGAGTTGCAGCAGCTTGGTGCTGTTCACCCATTTCTTCACGGCTGTACCTTGCTTGCTCGAACATGTTGTCGAGCGCAAGAAGGGCCTCTTCCGAAATTTGCGGCATTGCTTGTCGGATTGCCATCTCAAACTCACGTACCGTCTCGAAATCACGTCGTAGGAAACCATTCTGCTGGAAAATCGAACAGAGGTTTTGGTAGCAATTAAAGATAGATTCACGCACTGAATCGCCAGCGGCTAGCAATTCAGCAGTGTAAGCGAAAACTTCTGCCGCTTCTTGGAGCAACTCAGCAGATTGGCGTCGGCGGTAGGTAACTACTCCAGCAGCGACCAGAGCAAGAACGAGGAGTGTCAGCAAATATGCCCATGAAGGTACTTGCTTTTCTTCCGCTTGGAACTTGTACGACAACATCGTTGCTTCTCCAGAATTGGAAGCGAACTCATCCAAGGTTTGTTGTGAGAGACGAGGGTCGTTGATTAGAATTTCAAGTGTAACCATTCCCCATTCGTCGACATCTCCAAACGGTGGGTCAGAATTGAAATCAAACTCTGCCACACCGTCAGCATCGGTTAGCGGTTGCAGTGGATTCGACAGTTGTGTGCCGTTCTCAGAATACATGTAAACGGTGACAGTGATTCCCGCAACGCCTTGCTGGGTGTCTTCAGCGGTAATCAAAATTGAACCGCCGATGTCTTCCTGCTTGTTTTCGACAATCTCATCCAAAATCACTTGGATCTCTGCGTTAATTTTCACATAGATTGGGTGGGTTGAACTTGCCGCATTGAGGTAGTGCTCATCATGCCGTGGCGTTTCTAAGTGAAGGTATTGAGATCCAGACGAGAGGAACGGTGGTGCAGTAGCGGTAAGCGTGAAGTTTCCATTAGCCCAATCGACAAGCAGGTTGTCAAGGCATCGAGCTCCGTCTTTTTGTGACGCACATTGCGAGCCATTACCGAGGTACAAAGTTACATTATCGAAAACCTCTCCTAGTCCACCGATTTCAGATATCGAGCCTGTGAGGACAATTGGAGCAAAGGTCGAGTCGGAGCGAACAACAATATTCGATGATGTTTCGTCAATCGTAATCTGGGCGTTTGCCCATACGGTTGCAGTTCCGGTGGATTGAGCACCCAAGTGAGCCTGCGTACCTTCAAAGTAAATCGTGAAGAGATGGTCGCCACGCAGTAGATCCAATGTTGCAGGAACAACCGCAGACCAACTTCCATCCTCTTGGGTCGTCAAAGTCATCAGTTCGACATCGTCGAGGCGCAGGCTGAGTTCCATACCCCCGAGACCATCGTTGTTTACCGTGTCAATATCGTACAGACGGCCAGAGAGTGACCAGAGATTGCCTCGAGTAGCATCCTTGCCGTCGTCAAAGATGAGCGTGACATCTGAACGGTGTGCAAGGAAGAAGGTTGTATTGCCCGAGTTTGAGCGGTAGTAACCTTGAGCATCAACAACGGCAATCATTGTATTATTACCAAATCCGAATGTATCAGGAACGGTCCATTCGTAAGTGAAAACACCTGCAGAATCGGTCGTTACAGTCGAGATGACCAAGCCTTCAACTTCAAGTTCAACTTCAAGTCCTGAAACTCCTGTTAATTGGTTATCAACAACCGTTCCGGTAATGGTCGTGTTTTGACCTACGGCCACTGGACTCTCCATGGTGATGCTCACAAGAATCGGACTGTACACATTCCAAGTGCCTGTTGCATTGCTCGGAAGATAGAAGGTGGTACCAGTGAAACGGATTTCCAAGTCGATCGGCCCAAGTTGAGCATCTGCTGGAACTGGGTAGACTGCAGTAAACAGTCCAGTCTCATCGGTTGTGACATTGGTCATCCATTGGCCTCCAAGCCAAACTTCAACAGTGAGTTCGGCAAGAGGAGAATCTACAATATCCAAGAGGCGTCCTTGGATTGTCATTAGGGCTTCACGGTCAACCTCACCGGTTGCAGTCAAAAGAAGTATCTTGGTTGGAACGCTGACGTTAAAGTCAACTTGTGCACTGCTCGGCAAGTAGTAGTCAGGATTTGCAGGATCACCCACACCTATTGGGTCGACCCAATCACGACCGCCAAGGAAGCGGACCTCTATGAGATGTGATCCGGCAGCAGTATCATCTGGTAGAGTCCACGCAACCGAGAAACTTCCATCAACGGCATTCGTTTCAACACTCGAGACAGGTACACCATCGACGAGCAGGTGAACCACTGCCAGTGATGGCACACCGTCAATGGTTAAACTTTGATTCAAATCGTCCAAGAGCGTGCCATTGACGGTGAAAGAATCACCTGCAACAAGCGTTGAAGGGGATGAGGTGATGGTGAGCTGAGTTTGAGACAACACAACAAATTGTGTTGAAGCATTCGAACCGAGTACTCCAGTTGTACCAGGGGTGCCAGAGAAAATCACTTCCAAGTCATTGAATCCAACGCTCTGGTTCGTAGGAACGGCTAATGTGCCGTATGCAGTTCCGTTCTCAAAGGTAGTCAATGTTGTGCTGACGTCTGTTCCAATGAGACGAACCAGCACTTGTTGTGCAGAAATCGGTGAAAGAGTGTTGTCGCGCAGCAGAACTTGAACGGAAACATTCTCGCCGCGTTCTGTACGGTCGTTTAGAGACGGTGAGCCCAAGCCATCCAAAGAGGGTTTGACGAACACCAGTGTCGAGAAACCTCTGCTGTCGAATGAAGTGTTACTCATTGAACCGATGTAGAAGTTCACACCTGGCACATACGACGCTTCGAGAGAGTTATTGCCTGCTTCAAACGTCTCGCTCAGCAAAATAGACGCATTCCAAACGCCTCCTGCCGTGACAGTTCCCCCTGTAACGGTGAAACCAACAGGTTGCCCGTTTATGCTAAAGAGAATGTTTGACGGCAGAACGCTACCGTCTCGCTGCTCGAGTCCACTGCCGTTATCACTCAATACCCGGCCGGAGACATTGAATGAAGTCCCAGCAACCGGATTTTCTGTAATTGGATCAACAATCATGACGGTTGTCGACCGTATAGTAATTGTCGAGAGGTTGACTTGAGTCGCAACCAAATCAGAAGAACCGTTGAATACCAAGCTTACGACGATCAGTCCCAATGGATGTGAATATGGAACGACGTGACTGAAATTAGCAAATCCTGCCCCGTCGGTCTGGGTACCTGCAAGCCATGTCTCATGGAATTTGATATCCACATCGTATCCAGAAAGTGGTGAGAAAAGGTTGGAAGATTCTAGCAACCGTGCAGTGATATTGACTGTAGAGCCGCGATTCACAGTAATCGGGTTGAGAGGCTGGATGTTGTTGAATTGACTAACACCCATCACGAGTATACCTGATTGAGTCGTTGCAGTAAGATAGAACGGCGATGAGCCTTCGACGACCGTGATGACCAGTGTCTTGTCGCCACGTAGAGTTCCATTGCCACTGGTATCGGTTGGAATGCTCATGTTGAATGTTCCATTCGGAGAAGTTTGGTAGGAGCCAACCAGCAATTCTTCAGGATTACTCAACCAAAACGCCGACATTTCGACTGGCGAAGTAAGCGGACGGGTCGGGTCATCGGCATCGAGAACTTGCCCGAGGACATTGAAGTCTATTCCAGCAGTAGCAACTGTAGGTATTGAATCAATTCGGATGTCACTTGGAACCTGTACGGTCAAATTAACAATCGAAGAATTACCGGTTCTTCGAGAGTTGCCGACTGCAAGTCCGTCGGTGAGGTCATCGTATACGGTAACAAGAACATCGTAGTAACCAGGTTTGATTCCGGTTGCGGTCCATTGCAATGTTGAGTTTCCTTCTGAGTCAGAAAGACCGAAGCCCATCGAAGTGTTTGTGTTGCCCCAATCAAAGATGAATTCAACATTGGCGTTGGAGATATTCGATCGGTCTGCAAGATCAGTCACCTTCGCAACGAAGTCCGCAGATTGATTCATTTCGACGATGATTGCTCCCCTATCGGGTTCAATCACAAACTCTGATTCAATACCAACCAATGTGGAAGGTAGAATTGGAGTTGCGGGCGGCACTGCAGCATCGACGAATCGATAATATGGACCACCAACAGGAGCCATCGTGTCGAAATCCATTCCAAGAACGACATCATATGCATTCGAGGGAGTGAAGGTAGGAGCCGTGAAACTCAAATTAAAACTTCCAGTCGTGTTGTTGAGGAGCCCTTGTGAGAGATCAATCGGTTGCCCTTCTGTGGTAAACATCGTCAATGTCAGCATGGTAATGTTGTCTCCGAGGACCTTCACATTCGGATACTGGGCATCGAAGATGTCTCCTGAAAGATAACTCGTATTACCAATGTGCGTCCAATCCTGAGATAAAATCAAGCTCCAATCAACCTCAGCAGCGATTCGAATGGACGAAGCACCTGTTGATGGTTGGTACAAATCCGAACCGTTGAACGAAATCGAAAATGGATAATCTCCCGCAAGAAGTGTTGAGTCAATGGTCCAACTAATTGTCAGCGATTCAGATGAAGGGTCGACGGTTGTGTTGACCCATGAACCGTTAAAGAAGAAATCAAAGTTTCCGGAGAGGAAGAGGTCACTCGAAATCCCTCGGTGGTCGAAGACGGTCACTAAGATTGCTGATTCAGAGCCTCGAAGTTGAGAAGTGGCTTGAACTTCAAAGTCAAGGAAACCACGCAAGACATAAGGGTCGCCTGAAGACAAGTTCGCATCATCGGTCGCTTCAATTGCGTCTGGATAAAATCGCAGTTGAATCTCAAGTTCTCCTGCCAAGACTTGTGCATCGGCGGTACCTAAGAGGTGCTGTAGATTGAATGCCCCATTCACTGAGCGGTTAAACACTTGGAGCCATTCATCGGATGTTCCGTTTTGACGGATAGAGAACGAGAGGTTTCCAGCCATTGCCACAGGTGAAGCACCGGTTGTCAACGCACTACCGTTCACCCAAAGGTCGTCATTGATAACAAGAATACTCTTGTTCGCCAACGGCCCTTCAAGTGTAGCAGTCAAGTTCGGTGCATCCCGGACATCAATGAGAATGGCTTTGCTGGTTGGGCGCAAGTGGAACTGTACCGGAGTGATACCAGTCACTTGTGTATCCTGCCAGCCAGAAAAACCGAGTGTTGCCGAAACATTGGTCTTGGTTTCCAGAGGATCAAGATCCAGTTCAATACTCCAAGAGCCATCAGGATTAATTGGACTGCTCAAATTCGTGAAACCGTTGACAGAAGAAGTGAAAGAAAGCCAAACTTCCGGAGGGAATTCGTCGAGGGCTCCAACGTTTTGAATGGAGTCGAATGGAGGGCTTTCTAGTTTTAGAGTACCTTCGATTACGGTAAGAGCACCAGCACCTGCGATAGGGGCATCGATAGCATTCGGTCCAGTATGGTTGATTACTGAGTCATCGGTTACGTTCACATAACCATCGTAAACGATTCCAGATTCGGAAACATAGCCTTGTTGTTCAAGCTTCACGACGACACGATACATTCCAGGGCCTGCAAGTTCTGGAGGAGAGCCTGTAAAATTGAAAGTCCCGTTCAAAAGCGTTACTTCTGAACCAATTTGATAATTCGTAATTGATGCTGCGCCTGGCACCTGAGTCTCAAGACCAACTGGAACCAAATACCCCACAACAGGAAGCAGAGGGATTGCAGTGGAGTTTTCGGTAAAGCGCAGTTGTCCCGAGATGGACAATGTGTTGCTGGCGTCACGGTCGTACACGAGTGTGGATATGCTCTGATTGACGATTTCAACTTGCTCTGCCTCAGGGCATGCATCGAAAGCAATCCACCCAAGGTCAGTATTACCGTTTGCGGCATTCTGTTGCAATCGAACTTCGCCCCATGTGGTTAAATCCGTCGAATAAACTGTGTAGCCGTTACCGTTCCAAGTGCCTCCTGAGAATCCAGAAACCTTGCGAGCAGGCAGTCCAGCAAGACGGGCCATCGTTACGAAGGCAGTATTGAACTCTGAACATGTACCCTCGAAAACCGTACGAACAAGTTCCATGCTCAAATCTTCCGTTGTTGCAATGTTAGAACCGTTGTAGTTTCGCTTGAACTCGGTCGTTGAGTTCCCGTTGATTAGGAAGTCCTGTATGGCCAATGCGCTATCGTAGGCATTGGTTGCGCCGGATTCAGTAACGACTGCATTTGTGACATTCAACAGGTATGAACTGCTGTTTGTCGGGTCGTTGAAAGAGGTAGGAAGCTCAAGTTCATATGTCGAATTCGAGCCTGGCACGGTCGTCGAGGCAATCGATGCCCAGTCGAAGTAGTACTCCGGTTGCTGGGTATAGATTTCTTGAATTGGCCCGGTAACAACTCGGATGTTATGCGAGTCAATTGAACGTTGCAATTCACCGGCTGAATCAACGATAAACGACATGTTCGAAAGAGAGTACGGGACAGGAAGGCTGCCCACATTGATTGGATTTTGATACTTGATGAGCCAGTCTAAGGTTTCGTTCGAGAAACTCAAGTCCGCCAAGTGTGTGAGATTCGAGGACGGCAAAACTACGTCGTCATACGGATGCACTGACTCAAGATGAGCATACGTTGTACCCGTGTAGAAATCATACGTTGTCATTCTCCAACGGTGGATGGTGTTGAGATCAACTGCACCAGAGGTGTTGTTTGCCCAAAAGACGATTTCAGAAGGTGTGATGTCATCGGATGGATCGAACGGGTCAAAGGGTGAACCTTCACAGCCCAGTATCCAAAATTCTGGAGTACACTCCATTCCATCACTCATGCCACCACCGTCGGTGTCAGGGTTTGTCCAATCGGTTCCGGTTTGGTTTTCGACTGCATCTGGTACGCCATCACCGTCAAAGTCGGCGGGAAGAAGGTCATCTGTAGGGTCGTTCTCGGGGTTTGTTCCGTCGAAGTACTCGTCACGATCGCTAACGCCACCGGCGTCTGTATCCAAATCGAGGTCATCTGTGACCCATACATCGGCAGAGCCGTTCAGAATTCCGATGAAAGAAAGTGGACATCCCGTTGTTGTTTCAAAGTAATTATTGAGACCGTCCGAGTCATCATCGAGGAGGTTTACACACGGTTCGTTCGGGTCAGTGTTGTCGAATACTTCGTCAAAATCACTGACTCCATCTGCATCTGTGTCTGCGAGTGTTGGGTTCGAGAACCAACCAAAGGTTCCCAGCAATTCTTGCCAGTCTGCCAAACCATCACCGTCTGAATCGGTGTAGTCATCATCGCAGTACTGTTGGGTCGTTGCGATTGTTCCCGAAGCTGTAGCAGAGGTATGACAGAACGAGCCGTTGCGATTTGCGACTTGGGTCACTCCTGCTAAAGGTCCGGGCGATACGCCTTGGATGAAATTATTCACAGTGGCAGCATAAGCAAACGGAATCCAAGTCCCAGAAGTGTTGAACCAGCCTACACCACCGCTTGGGTTAAATCCAGAACCATTCGAAATTTCAAGTTGAGAATTACCTGAGTTCCATGTTACAATCGTGGTTTCGAAATTAACCAACGAATCACATGGATCAGTTCCGTGAGAAACATTTCGCTCGTCACCGTCATTGATACCACCAAAGTCCGTATCGGCAACATCCCACAACGTACAGCTAAGGTTCTCTTCCCAGTTTTGAATCCCATCGTTGTCTTCGTCACCAGAATCTTCCATTCTTGTCGGATCGGTTTCGCCTGCGTCAAGAACCCCGTTGAAGTTGGTGTCTTCTTCTCCGTCGTCAAACGCATCTCCGTCTGTGTTGTTGCTTCGAGGATTACTTGCTTGAGGTGGATTTCCGTATTGGCCATTGATTTCAACGCCATCAGGAATACCGTCACGGTCGGTGTCGGAAGAGGTCGGGTCTGTGAGTAAAGTCAATGCTTCATACGAGTCGTTCAATCCATCACCATCGGAATCCGCTCTTTGCGGGTTCGTGGAAGTAATGCCATCAACCTCCGCAGTGAATGTTGCACATCCTCCCGGGCCAATTCCATCAACAGGATCACACGGCGATGTCGTCTCTGTCACCAAACCATCGGGTCCGTTTCTAAAACAAGGAGATGCACCGCACATCGTAGTCCAAGTGGGATTGACATACTCGAGGAGATTGATTAAACCATCACCATCAGGGTCGCCGTTTGGACCATCAGCATTCGAAGGAGATGTTGCATTGAGGCCGTTTGCGGCTTCCCAACCATCATCCATTCCATCGCCATCGGTGTCCCATCCGGCAACATCTTCGTCTGCGATTCCATCACCGTCGTCGTCGTTTGAAGAGCAATCGGCATCACCGTCATTGTCTGGATCTGCAGAATCGACTAGGCCATCCTTATCATCGTCAAAGCCATTGGTACAGATATTGCCCACCGGATCTTCATCGCACAGAATGATACTCCCTTGGCCGTCAGAGCCACTGTCACCGCATCCAGGGCGGTTGTATTGCAGAGCATCTTCCTCGTTCCAGTCATTGACTGGAACTGTGCCGTTCCACCAAACGCCGCGGTCGAGCAAACTCGGAGTCGATGAACTGTCCCAACCCGATGGTTGGAGGTAAGAGTATTCCTGCAAATTCGACATGCCATCGCCGTCTGGATCACCAACTGCACCATCGGCGCCGGTACTCGAAAGCGGGTCAAGGCCATATTTCCATTCCCAGCCGTCTGGAAGGCCATCGTTATCGGAGTCTGGATCGTTTGGAGCGGTATTCATGAGGTACTCAAGACCGTACGTCAACCCATCACCATCTTGGTCTGATGCAGCGCGAACATCAATCGAAATGTATGGGATTGCAGCAAATGTCGAAAGCAACATCATGACCGTTAGAGCCACAGATTTGAAGGCATTTCTGTGCTGAATATTCTGCCATTGGAAGCGCGGCTCGGAGGGGGAAATTGTCGTGCGCATTGCTTTCACTAATGCTGGGCTGTTTTGATGCCTCATAAGGGAAATGGTGCGCTGTTCATACAATATTCCTTTTACAAACTTCGAGATTGAGAGCGCCAAGGAGTAGAATGTATCGCAGCACCCCCTTTTTGAAAATACATATCGGAAAAAAACTCTATGAGGGATTCTTATCGAATTTTGAAGTGAATGAACACCAACGGCAATAGACGGAACTCACAAATCAGAGAGTTCATCCAAGAGTTCGAGGTCATCATCTTCTTCGACCACTGGTTCAGGAAGTGTCTCTACTGGAACCAACTTAGGTTCAAGTTGCTCGTCCTCCCAGTTCAAATTTGCTTCAGCCATGACGGCCGAGGATTGACCGCGGCGATATACAGCGAAAACCACCACGAGAACAAGTCCTGCCCCGAGAGCTAAAGTTTGCGTACTCGGGTCAACTAACTCGTTCATAAAACAGCCAATACCGTTGCAGTTGGTTAAGTAAGTGAACGGAACTATTTGCGTGTATTCAGCGTCATAAGGCACTTCTTCATCCATCGGCGTGACGGTGAGTGTAAATCGAACCATCTGCCCATCCTTCAAGTTGTCAGGAGGCGTAATAGAGACTGAAAAGTCTTTGTCGGAGTATGCAGGCAATGTCAGCAACAAGAAACTACCACCGGCTTGATCAGATGAAGCCCGAATAACTCCATCCCAACCGTCTGGCTCCTCAAGAGTGATGACCACATCGAGAGGGATATTGTTATCGTTTGAGATTTTGTAGTTGATATTCCTTTGCTCATTGGATTCGAATTGGATGAGTTCGCTGCTCGAGTCGGTGATAGTGATTCTTCCAGCAACGACTTCTTCACGTACTTCAACCGTAACTGGAAGATCGAAATACCGTGCTTCATCCGAGTCAACTCCTTCTTCAATAACCCGAACAAAGACAGTGTGCATACCTGCTTCAACATTCTTGCCGAGTGCCATATCCAGTTTGAGGTCTACATATTCGTCTTGTTCAAGGTAGACAACCACCATGTTCGATTCAGTACCGTTTGAGAGTTCATAATCCCAAGTGCCGTACATTGGGTCGCCGTTTGGTTCTTCGGTGTTGCGTTCGAGATCGCTGGGATTAATGATTCTCCAGGTGGTTTGTCCAAGCCCCTCTGTTGAATCGGTTATTCGCATGTTGAAATACACGCTGCTGTCAGGGGCAACTGGACCTACTGTACCAAGCGTACCACCATCCGAATCCGCTATCACTTCGACCAGAATTCCAAACGTTCTATGCACCGTGAAAGCTACATCAGTGTTCAGTTCAGTATCGCTGGTGCTCGACACCGAGAATCCAACCATACCAATATCCTGTGCATCGCGCTCACTTGGAGGAAATACATCCATGCGAACAGTAAGAATTTGATTGGAGCCAATATCAGGAGTCAATGAGTAAATGCCCTCTTCTGAGAGTTCCAACCCGGTATCGTTGTCGTAGAACTTGTATTGCCATGCATCGGGTAAGTCTGTAACTCGTAGGCGGAAAGAATCGGTAATGAATCCAGCGTTAAACACATCAATGAAAAATTCACCTTTGGTATCGCCAGCATCAACATAGTGAGAGAGGAACTCGTCATACGCTTCTGGACGGGTCGAATCTGCAATTTGTATTTGGTGTTCAAAGTCCTCAAAGACAGAAATTCGAGGCGGGGCAAGAACTTCAGATTCTTCGATGGAGAGCGTGATAGTCTTGATTGAGACTTGGTCGTTTTGGGCGTTCTCAGTATCCGCATACGCTCTGGCTTCGATTTCAATGCTACTTGGAGCTGAAGTCAAGTCACCATCTACAACGTCAAAAGAAAGGATAGGTCGTGCGAATGAGCCGCCGCCGTTGAGTGTATAGCCGCCAGACTGATCCCAAATAGGGTCAGACCACGAGCTCGGGAACGGCGAGCCGACCAAGTCGAAGATGACATTCATCGAAGACGAGGTAGAACCGGTGTGTTCAATCATGAACTCGATGCTTGAAGTCTGGCCGGGTGCAATCAGCACAGTGTCCGGTTGAGATGATGGGAGTGACAGATACATATCGTATTCAATGAACGTGATTCCAGGATGTTCGAAAACAAGTGTGTGCCCCTGAAGGTCTCTAATCTCAAGCTGGAGAGGATATTCACCTGCTGTGGTACCAGAGTCGTAAGTGAACGTGAAATTGCCGATGAGTCCTTCGTTGTCGAGTTTCAAATCGTCGTCTTCGAATGATTTGTCAAAAACAGAATTCGCACCGTTCGGTGTACTCAGGATGAGGTCGACGCCTTGGATGTCATCGCGGCCAAATGCATCTCGAACATCCACTGTGAACTGCATAGTGCGGAATTCAGGGCGGTGATTCGGAGACCATTCGGTGACTTCGGGGTCAGTGAAACTCGCCCCAGGCCGATGCACCTTCACCGAGGAATCTGCAAGAGCATTGGCTTTGAGTTCAAGTTTTGAGAATCCGTTGGTTTGCTCAACATCACCGAAAGCCACGTTGACTTCACAGTTGTCTCCACCGATGCCACCACCGCCACTGCTTTCACAGGTCGCTTGTGCATCGATGTCAAGTTCGATTTGCTTGCCGTTTTCAACGGTAAAACCATTCGATGGAATGTCAAAATCGATAACACTCAACGTCCACGGGCAAGCGCTCGTACCGAATGTACCACCAGTACACGGGTCTTCGATGGTCTCGGAGAACGAATCAATTTCGCTGCCACCAGCGCCGAGTGAATAGGTGATGTCAGCAGTCGAACCAGTTGTGCCTCTAAACTGAATGTACAACGACAGAGTAACGATGTCTGTACTTCCACGGCCATAGACTTGCAAGTCAGAAATCATCTCGTTCGATTGGAAGGTGATACCACCAAGGGCGCTTTCCTCTTGGTGCGAGCCGGAAGGCTCTTGGGTGGTGATTGAACCGTCGCCACCGCTTTCTGATGTCATCTCATCGAGATACAGGTCGTAGGATTGACAGGATGAACAATCGCCTCCGGAAGAAGATACAGTTGGCACTTCAGCCAGCGTATTTTCCTCGTTAGAAACGATGTCTTGGGGAACGGACATTGGCAGTACTGAGCCGACCATGAGGACAACAAGTAGCATTGGCAAAAGTCGATTCACGGAAGTTGAATGTTGAGAGGACACCCTGTTCACCATCTCGGCCTGTCCCGCCGAGTGTTAAACGGTTTTGCATTGGTTGTTCACCAAAACCCCCCTCTACGAGGGGGAATTAGAAAGTGGATTGGTGCAGGGGGTGGGATACGAACCCACGAACCCATACGGGACCGGATCTTAAGCCCGGCGCCTTTGACCACCTCAGCCACCCCTGCAGGCAACCGTAGCACCAAGAGGATTTGAAGAAAACCCTTCGACACTTGCCTAAGGTGCCACCGACCAGCCGCCGTCAACTTCGATGACTTGGCCGGACAAATACGGTGAATCGAGCAAGAATGAGATGGCGTTTGCCACGTCTTCAACCTCTCCGGCTCGCCCAAGGGGAATCTTTTGGATGACTGAAGCAAAATGTTCGGCTTCCCATTCGGCTGCCATTATAGCACCTGGTGCAACGCAATTCACTCGAACATCCGGTGCCAAGTCGCCAGCGAGATTCATCATCAGCTGGCGAAGAGCCGCTTTGCTAGAGGTGTAATGTGCAAGGCCTTTCCAAGCCCGCCCGAGGGATGTATCAATCATCCCAACTACGCATCCGTTCGCTGTCTTGAGTGGCTCAACAAGCCGCTGAGTCAAGAGGAATGGGACCTCGACATGTATACGGTTGTTCAATCGAAGTTCTTTGAGAGAAACTTCCTCGAAGCCTATTGAATTATAGATTGATGCATTATGGATTAATCCGTGCAAACCACCGTTCTTTTTTACAGAATCATGATCGAGAATGTGTTGGATAAGTTGTTCAAGTTCCTCGTCGCTGTCAAGGTCTGCTTTGACAATTTCCGCTGATGCAGGGGTGCCGTTTTCGCGTTGGTATGAATCAAGGAAGTTCTGAGCTTCTTCCACGGAATTGCGCACGTGAAGAAACACGAACCATCCGTCCGACAAAAGTTTGGCAGCGGTTGCAGCCCCAATTCGCTTACCACTACCGGTAATCAGTGCAACCCGTTGTCCCATAGTCACGTCGAACCGTTCAACCCTCATCAATGCTGTTAAACAAGAACGTCGAGATAAACAAAAGAAACAAAATTGGAGAAGATTGCAATTGCAGTACAAAGTACACCTTTTTGAGAGGCAATGCCTCGGGCAAATCAAGGGGGAGCAGAGGTGTCCGGCAAACAACTTCCGATGGCGAGTAAAACGCCGCCTGCTTTGCGCCCCAAACCGAAACGTGAACGACTGCCATCATGGTTCAAAACGACACTTCCGTCCGGTAAAGAACAAGCAATTTTCAACAAAACGAAGTCCGCAGTCAAGGACAATGCACTTCACACCGTTTGCCAAGAAGCACGATGCCCGAATATCCACGACTGTTGGGCGAGTGGCGATGCGACGTTCATGATTGCAGGACAGGAATGCACCAGAGGTTGCCGATTCTGTGCAGTTGGAACAATCAAAACACCCCCGCCTCTCGATACGAACGAGCCTGAACAACTCGCAGATGCTGTTGATTCAATGAATCTACGTCACGTTGTGATTACCGTCGTCAACAGAGACGATTTACCGGACAGTGGCGCAGAGCATTACAAACAGTGCATAGATGCAGTACACCTCCGCCGGCCTGAAATTACGATTGAGTTGTTGTGCTCAGACTTGGCTGGCGACCACGAGGCACTCGAACATCTCCTACGAGGCAGCCCACTGTCCGTGTTTGCGCACAACGTCGAATGTGTTCCAAGGCTGGACAAGACCGTTCGTGACCATCGCGCATCCTTTTCCCAATCTCTTGAAATTCTCCGTCAAGCGAAAGTGCTTCGACCTGACATTATTACCAAATCCTCCTTGATGGTTGGCGTCGGTGAGACGGATGAGGAAATTACCGAAGCCTTGCACCTACTACGAGATGCTAACGTTGACCTCATCACCATCGGCCAATACCTCGCACCGTCCTCAAAACATCTTGCTGTCGACCGATTCCCAGAACCAGAAATGTACGATGTATGGGCGAAAGAGGCCATTGAAATGGGCTTTTCGGGCATTGCCAGTGGACCCCTTGTACGCTCTTCATTCAAAGCAGGGTTACTGCTGCGAAAGACACTTGATTCAAACAACCAAGAAACAATGCCAGGTGCATATGTCTACGTCGCTCAACACCAAAGCGATTCACCGGCACCACTTAAGACAGAGATGGAGTGAGGTGGAACAATGACCGAGAGAGTGACTGCCACAACCAAGCCGTACACAATCGGTCGTCCGCCGTTCCGACCGGGTGAGGACGCCGATTTCGGAGGCAAATTTACCGAACAACCCGGCGATCTTCACCGACCAGATCCCGCTACTTGTACTGCTCAAGATACTGTTGCTCACGCATCCGGTTTAATCCGTGTTCTGGATGACAACGGTGTTGCGAGCGGCGAGTGGAATCCAATGCTCGATGCAGAGACGATGATTCAAGGTCTTGAATACATGATGCGCTTGAGGATTTTCGACGACCGTATGATCAAGATGCAACGAACGGGTAAACTCTCCTTCTACATGCGATCCTTTGGAGAAGAAGCAATCGCAATTGCTCAAACAATGGCACTCGAGACACAAGACTGGATCTTCCCTTCCTACCGTCAACCTGGTGCTCAATTCGTGCGAGGTCGAGATATGGTAAGCATGATTTGTCACTGTATCGGTAATACTGAAGACAACGTTAAGGGGCGTCAAATGCCTGTTCACTACACTTGGAAAGAAGGACGATTCATTTCGATTTCATCGCCGGTTGGCACTCAATTCTCACAAGCGGTTGGAGTCGCAATGGCAAGCGCCTACAAAGGCGACGACGAAGTCTGCATTTCTTGGCTCGGTGATGGAACATCCGCTCAAGGTGATTACCATTATGCTCTCAATTTTGCCTCGACCTTCAAGCCTCCAGTGATTCTCAATGTTGTCAACAACCAGTGGGCAATTTCAACCCACGCAAACCTAGCAACCGGCGGACGAACATTCGCTGAGCGTGGCCTTGCTTACGACATTCCTTCTTTACGAGTCGATGGCAACGATTTCCTCGCCCTGTACAGTGTTACGAAATGGGCACGTTTGCGCGCTGCTGCTGGACTCGGCGCAACCCATATTGAAGTCTATACCTACAGAGCTGGAGCACACTCATCGTCTGATGATTCCTCAGCATACCGTCCTAAAGACGAATTCAAACAATGGCCGGGCGGCGATCCTATTGTCCGACTTAAAGAGCACTTGGTAAAAGCCGAACTCTGGGATGAGGAGCGTCATGCTGCTCTGGCACAGAAAATAGATGATGAAGTCATGACATCATACAAGGCAGCATGCGAATTTGGAGACTTGGCAAGCGGGCCGTATCCTCCTGCTTCGACCATTTTTACAGAAGTCTACGAAACCGTTCCATGGCATGTCCAAGAACAACGTGAGGAACTCGGCAAGTGAGGTGCTAATATGGTAGAAATGAACATGATAAAATCGCTGAACTCGGCCCTCGAAGTTCAACTCAATAAAGACAAGAATGTCGTTCTTTTCGGTGAAGATGTCGGATTTTTCGGCGGAGTATTCCGAGTTACTGATGGACTGCAGAAGAAATTTGGAGAACATCGAGTCTTTGATTCACCACTTGCAGAAGGCGGTATTGCTGCCATTGCAATGGGAATGGGACTCAACGGACTACGGCCTGTGGCTGAGATACAGTTCGCAGACTACATCTTCCCTGCTTACGACCAAATCGTCAATGAAATTGCAAAAGTTCGCCACCGCTCTGGTGGAGAATTTACCGCACCGGTGACGTTCCGCACACCCGCTGGCGGTGGGATCAAGGGTGGTCATCACCACTCACAATCTCCCGAAGCACAATTTACGCACACGCCCGGCCTCAAAGTGGTTTACTGTTCGAATCCATACAATGCCAAGGGATTGCTCACATCGGCGATAGAATGCAATGACCCCGTCATTTTCTTTGAACCAAAGCGATGCTACCGAGGCCCATTTTACGGCGACCCACACAATGTCCCAACTTGGGCAGGCCATCCAGATAGCGATGTGCCAGAAGAATACTTCACTGTCCCGCTTGAAGAAGCGCGAATCGTTCGCGAAGGCAGTGCTTGCACCGTGATCGCATGGGGAACCATGGTCCATGTGAGTGAGCAAGCCATCAAAGACTCTGGAGTCGATTGTGAACTCATCGACTTGCAGACATTGGTTCCATGGGACAGAGATACTGTCGTAAATTCAATCAAGAAGACCGGACGATGCGTTATCGTTCATGAAGCCCCGAAGACAAGTGGTTTCGGCGCTGAGATGAGTGCATCGATTCAAGAACGCTGCTTCTATCATCTTGAAGCACCTATTACTCGAGTGACTGGATGGGACACACCCTTCCCTCACACAACAGAATGGGATTACATCCCGAGTCCAGCGCGAATCGCTGAAGCAATAAAGAAAACACAGGAGGAATAAGTATGGGAACATTTGCATTTAAAATGCCAGATATCGGAGAAGGCGTCGTCGAAGGCGAAGTCGTAGAATGGATGGTCGCTGTCGGAGACAGTGTCAAAGAAGACGACCCCATTCTTTCGGTAATGACTGACAAAGCAACTGTTGAGATTCCCTCACCGGTTGATGGAAAGGTTACGAAGGTCATCGGAGAAGCTGGAGACATCCTTCCAGTTGGTGTCGTTTGCATCGAGTTTGAAGTCGATGGTGACGGTAATGCATCTGCATCTTCCGCAGCCCCTGAAACGAAAGCTGAACCTGCCCCCGCACCAGAGCCGAAGGCAGAGCCGACACCTGCTCCAACTCCTGCACCAACTCCGGCACCAGCACCGGCTGCTGCGCCTGCTCCTGCTCCAGCAGTAGTCGAGCGTGCCCCCGGGACAAAGGCCTTGGCGAGTCCTGCCGTACGTCAAAGAGCACGTCAGGCAAATGTGGACCTCAATTTCGTTGCTGGTTCCGGCCCTGCAGGACGTATCAGTCATGCTGACCTTGATGCACACATCGCTGGTGGAGCGAACGGAGCCAGCCGTGCTCGACCAATGGGCGCTTCTGCTCGGGTCGAGAAGAACGGAACTGAAGACATCAAAGTCATCGGATTGCGTAGGAAGATTGCCGAAGGAATGGTTTCATCCTACTCTACTATTCCGCACTTTTCCTACTTTGAAGAAGTCGACGTTACCGCTCTTGAAGAACTACGACAACACCTCAATGCAACTCGCCCTGAAGGTGCACCAAAACTCACTTACTTGCCTTTCATTATGCAGGCTCTCGTCAAAGCACTCGATGAACGACCGGAATGCAACGCACTTTACGACGACGATTCCAATGTAGTCACGCGGCACGAAGCAATCAATCTCGGTATTGCAACCCAAACTGACCGAGGATTGTTTGTTCCTGTCGTCAAGCACGTCGAGGCAATGGACATCTGGCAAGCTGCTACTGAGATGACCCGTGTCACCAGTGCAACCCGCGACGGAAAAGCGACCGCTGATGACTTGTCGGGGTCGACATTCACAATCACAAGCCTTGGTCGGCTTGGTGGATTAGGAGCTACACCAATCATCAACAAACCAGAAGTCGGAATCCTTGGCGTCCACAACGCAAAAGACCGTGCTGTCGTGAAAGATGGAAACATTGTCATTCGTAGAATCATGAACCTCTCGTCCTCATGGGATCACCGAGTTGTTGATGGTCATGACGGTGCCAGCTTGGTTCAACTGATCAAGTCGTATCTCGAACATCCAGCGACCATCTTCATGTGAGGTG
>QQRW01000043.1:65095-68338 GCA_003602605.1 Candidatus Poseidoniales archaeon
GGTTATGTTGCAGCAATTCGCGCTGGACAACTTGGCCTCTCAACCATCATCGTCGAAGGAGAAAAAGCCGGAGGCACATGCCTTATTCGCGGATGTATACCTTCCAAGGCACTGATTCATGCTGCTCACAAGTTCCACAGTCTTTCCAAGCATGCTTCGAACGACGGTCACATGGGCATCTCGATACCAGGGCCTGCTGAGCTCAACATGTCAAACTTAGTCGGCTGGAAAGAAGGCATTGTTACGCGCCTCAACAAGGGCGTTGAACACCTGCTGAAGAATGCTGGTGCCGAACTCATCACTGGGTGGGCAGAGTTCCAAGATGCGAAGACTGTCAAAGTTGGAGAAGGAAAGGATGCAACAATTATTCAAGCGGAACATGTCATTCTTGCAAACGGCTCAGTTCCGATCGAACTCCCATTTATGCCGTATTCAGAGAATGTAATCTCCTCCCGTGAAGCTCTGTCGCTTGAGGAATTACCACAGCATGTCGCAATTGTTGGCGGAGGATACATCGGTCTTGAACTCGGAATCACCTTCCGAATGCTCGGTTCAGAAGTAACCGTCGTCGAAGCGATGGACAGCGTTCTACCAATATTCGACAAAGAACTTCGACGGCCATTGGAAATTGCCATCAAGAAACAAAAAATCAAGACACACCTCGGCGTTTTTGCTAAGGGTGTAGAATCAACCAAAGATGGACGATGCCAACTCAATTTCATCGACAAGAACGAGAAGGATGAGGAAAAAATGCAAAATGTTGTCGTCGACAAAGTTCTCGTCACCGTAGGTCGCAAACCGAACTCTGCAGCACTCGCCCCAACAGGTGTCGCACTGGATGAACGTGGATTTGTAAAAGTCAATGACCGGTGTGAAACCAACATGCGAGGAGTTTACGCTATTGGCGATGTATGCAACTCAGGCGAGATGCTTGCGCACGTTGCATCGTTCCAAGGTGAAATGGTGGCTGAAATTATCGCAGGTCACAAGCGTGCTTACGACCCTGTTGCCGTTCCTGCAATCGTCTTTACCGAACCGGAGATCGTATCCGTTGGACTTTCACCTGAAGAAGCAAAAGCTGCTGGACACCCAGTGATTACTGGAAAGTTCCCGCTTGGTGCAAACGGCCGAGCCCTCACTCAAGAAGCTGAGAAAACAGCCGGTTTCATCCGTGTCTGTGCTCGTGAAGACGATCACCGAATCCTTGGCATCCAAGGTGTTGGAACTCACATCAGTGAATTGGTCGGTGAATGGACGCTTGCTCTTGAAATGGGAGCGTTACTCGAGGACATTGCCGGTACAATTCACGCTCACCCAACCATGACTGAAATGACGCATGAAGGCGTTCTTGCTACGCTCGGCCATGCCATTCACTCTGCTTGAAGTGAAAGGTGCCTGCGAGCAAGGAAAAGAAGCGTGAGACTAAACAACGCACTCAGGGCCTTACTCGCAGGACTTGAAACCCCCGAGTAAGTTCTTACTTGTTCGAGACTGTATAAACTTCAACGAAGTTAAATCATGAGCCGCAACTTAGGCAGTCATCAGGAGTGTCAAGGGAGCAAGCAATTGCTTCAAGACTTGAGATGTCTTCTGCACGACCAGCTAATCCACCAACCGTTTGGTCCTCAGACTTCTTCGCTTCAACAGTAAACTGAATTGCGTCAGCGGCTGCCTTCGTTCGAAGGTAGTACATTCCGGTCTTTAGGCCTCGCTTCCAACCGTAAAAGTGCATGGAAGTGACCTTTGCCGGGTTTGCGTCCACCATGTGGATATTGAGTGATTGGCTTTGGTCAACGTATGCTCCTCGGTCAGCCGACATGTCAAGAACGTGGCGTTGCTTGATTTCCCATGTGGTTTTGTACAACTCTTTGACAGAATCAGGGATTCCTGAGATGTTTTGAATCGAACCCTTGTGACGAAGGATTTCATCTTTCATGTCAAGTCCCCAAAGACCGAGTTCGATGAGATCACGAACCAAGTGCTTGTTGAGAACGATGAATTCACCAGAAAGTGTTCGTCGAACATAAAGGTTGGAAGTGAAGGCTTCGAAACATTCGTTGTTACCCAGGATTTGGGAGGTCGATGCAGTAGGCATTGGTGCCACAAGAAGTGAATTACGCATTCCTTTTTCGACGATTTCAGCCTTCAAAGAGGTCCAATCCCAGCGACCACTGTGGTCGTTCATTCCCCAAAGGTCGAATTGGAGTTCACCTCGACTCGCAGGCGAGCCAGCGAAAGTTGAGTATGGGCCTTCGGCTATTGCTGCATCCTTGGAAGCGGTACAAGCTGCAAAGTAAATTGTTTCAAAAATTTCTTTGTTGAGTTGTCGTGCTTCTGCGCTTTCGAAAGGCAACTTGAGAAGGGCGAACGTATCTGCAAGACCTTGGACGCCAAGACCGATTGGTCGGTGACGCATGTTGGAGTTGCGAGCCTCTTCGACTGGATAGTAGTTAACATCGATAACACGGTTCAGGTTTCCAGTTGCGTGATAGGTCACGTCGTAGAGGAGTTGATGGTTAAAGGTTTGATTTTCAACATCAACATACTTGTTGAGAGCAATCGATGCAAGGTTACAGACTGCGACTTCATCTTTCGCAGTGTATTCCATAATTTCGGTGCAAAGATTCGAAGAACGAATTGTTCCGAGGTTCTTTTGATTCGATTTGTTGTTTGCTGCATCTTTGTACAACATGTAAGGTGTGCCTGTTTCGATTTGAGATTCAACGAGTTTGTCCCAAACAACACGTGCAGGAAGAGTTTCACGAGCTAATCCTTGGGCTTCATAGGATTCAAAGAGTTCTTTGAAATCTTCGCCGTAGCTGTCTTGTAGACCTGGGCATTCGTTCGGGCAGAAGAACGACCAGTCAGCGTTTTGTTCGACACGTTGCATGAACAAGTCTGGTGTCCAAAGAGCGTAGAAGAGATCACGGGCACGGAGTTCTTCCTTGCCGTGGTTCTTCTTCAAGTCGAGGAAGGCAAGGATATCGGGGTGCCAAGGTTCGAGATAGATTGCGATTGAGCCCTTACGCTTGCCGCCGCCTTGGTCAACGTAGCGCGCTGTGTCATTGAATACACGAAGCATTGGAACGATACCATTGCTTTGCCCATTGGTTCCTTTAATGTACGAACCCTTTGAACGGATGTGATGAATCGATAATCCAATGCCACCTGCAGATTTTGAAATCAATGCACACTGCTTGAGTGTGTCATAAATCCCGTCAAGGGAATCATCTTGCATGGTCA
>QQRW01000043.1:68397-74505 GCA_003602605.1 Candidatus Poseidoniales archaeon
GCGTGGGTAAAGTATCCTTGGCTCATCAAGTCATAGGTTTCCAATGCTTTACCGATGTTGTGATGATGAATTCCAACTGCGACTCTCAAGAGCATGTGTTGCGGGCGCTCAGCAATTTCCCCATTCAGTCGCAAAAGGTAAGAGCGTTCCAAAGTCTTGAAACCGAAGTAGTCATAGTTGTGGTCACGCTTGTAATCGATATGATTGTTGAGAACTTCTGCGTTCTCCATGATAATGGCATAAACTTCCTCTGAGATGAGAGGTGCATGCTTACCAGACTCGGGGTCAATGTACTCTCGCAAATCAGTAATGACATCGGTGAAAGTTGATTTTGTCGAGCGATGGAGGTCGTCAACACAAATTCGAGCTGCGAGTCGGCTGTAGTCTGGATGCTGAGATGCAAGGGAGGCAGCTGTCTCTGCAGCGAGTTGATCGAGTTCACGGGTTGTGACACCATCATACAATCCTTCGATTGTCAATTTGGTAACATGACCTGGGTCAATCCAGTTTGGGTCAAGGCCATACGTTAGCGTCTTCAATTTATCATGGATAGCGTCAAACCGCACATCTTCTCGTTCCCCTTTTCTGTTTACAACTTGCATTGTCATTTTCCGTCCTCCATGTGTTCTCAGTGAATTCGCAGTAAGTTCCTATAATTGAATACGGTTCAAAAGTCTTCGTCTACAGAGAAGCGTTGTTGGACACTTCCAAGAGAAGAATTATCCATGACACCTGCCTTCTGATATTCGGCTACTCGCTTCTCAAAGAAATTGGTCTTTCCTTGCATTGAGATCATTTCCATCCAAGGGAATGGGTTGCCTACATTGTAGAGCTTCGTTGCGCCCAAGGCGACGAGCAATCGGTCAGCAACGAATTGGATGTACTGCTTCATTAAATCAGAGTTCATGCCGATAAGAGAAACTGGAAGTGCGTTGGTAACGAACTCGATTTCAATTTCCACGGCTTCAGCAATAATGCTTCGAATAACGTTTTCACCCGCACCCTTCAACAATTTATTGTGCAACAAACAAGCGAAATCACAGTGCAAACCTTCATCTCGAGAAATCAGTTCGTTAGAGAACGTCAATCCTGGCATAAGTCCTCGCTTCTTGAGCCAAAAGATTGCACAGAATGAACCGGAGAAGAAAATTCCTTCGATTGCTGCAAAAGCAACCAATCGCTCGGCAAATGAACCTCGCTTACGGGACAGCCATCGCATAGCCCATTCGCCTTTCTTCTTAACCGAGGGGACAGTTTCCAGCGCCTTGAACAAGTGGTCCTTTTCGTTCTCGTCGGTAATGTAAGTATCAATGAGAAGAGAGTAAGTCTCAGCGTGAATGTTCTCCATCATGATTTGGAACCCGTAGAATGCCCGAGCTTCTGGCCAGCAGACTTCATTGGAGAAGTTCATCACGAGATTTTCGTTAACGATACCGTCACTTGCTGCAAAGAATGCGAGAATATGCTTCAAGAAATGCTTTTCATTCTCATTCAATTCCTTCCAATCTTTCAAATCTTCAGCGAGGTCAATTTCTTCAGCAGTCCAAAATGATGCTTGTTCCATTTTGTACATCTCCCATATATCCGAATGCTGAATAGGGAACAAGACGAAACGATCCAGATTCTCTTGGAGCATTGGCTCAATATGTTCTTGTGAAAGATCCAATTCAAATCCATCATTTAGGCTCGATTTATTACCGTGTTCTATGACCATGACTCATCCCCCTCGTTTCTTTCACGCGCTGGAATTTATTTGCCCTCCGAGGAAGTGTATAATGTTCTCCCTCAAATCGCGATGCGAGATGCTGTTTTCGCAGGTGTTTTTCCATTGCTAAAAAGTGGCTCAGTTGTCTGTTAATCGAAGGTTTTGGCCATAGACTATAAAGGCCGGTTTTTGAATGTAAAAACTACACTGGACAAAGGTGCGTTTCCACTCCAACTCGACTCCAAACATCGGACCAAATTTCCAGACTCATTCGCCCGCATCTTTGGGAAGATCTTGAGAAGCCCAAGTTGCATAGAGTTCTGATGTTTCAGCAGACAAGTAAACGAGTTGAGGCACATCATATGGGTGATGGAGACTCAAAACGTCCAAAAGACGCTTCTTGCAGGAGAACGAGGATTTAATTTCGAGTTTCCACTCTTTTGAGGACGTCACTTGACCTTCCCATCTGTAAACAGATTGCACCGGGGAATATTCAATACAGGCTGCACCAGATTCAAGGAGAAGTTGTGCAAAAGACCCCACACGGTATTCATCCCATTCTGAGGGAAGTGTAGTGAGGATAATCAACAGTTGTTCAGGCATAAACAGAGGTGAGGACATGAAGTCCTCAATACTTGTTATGCTCATTCAACTTTGCTGACACTGACGGCATTCGGTCCTTTTGGACCTTCACCGACTTCGAAGTTGACGGTGTCCCCGTCTCGGATTTCCCCTTCTACTTCGGAGATGTGAACGAAGAGGTCGTCGCCGCCCTCTCGTTCAATGAATCCGTATCCTTTTGTTTGGTTAAACCACTTTACTGTACCTTGTGCCACAGAATTCATGATTAACAAGTGGTATATTATGTTGAGTGAGAATACCACGCCGAAACATTGTTTGTGCATGGTTAACATAAACGCGGGTTGGAGAAATCGTACTGAAGAAACCGTGAAGAAGAATACGATTCACTTCTGGCGAAGCTGGTAAGAGACGGAATGAGAAAATCTCTCTTCGAAACGGAAGAAGATTCATTTAACACAATACCAAAATCGGTATCATGGCCGTTGACCCACTGCTACCGCTTGAGCATGTTGCCGATGCCGTTGGGGAGTTTATGGATGCAGAAGAAAACCGTTGGTGGATTCGGCCCCTAAAGACACTCATCTACATTGCAGTCTTTTCCATAGTCCCAGTGTACTTTTACTTCGTATGAGCCGTCGTTGAATGAAGAACTCAAAGTTCAGACTCCTTTGGAAGTGCTGATTTGAATTGAACAATTTGAGAGACCCATAACACAAGAAGAAGAAACCCGAGTAGGAAGTTGTACGAAACCAGTTCACTACCGAGCCACAATCCGAGATAGAACACCGAAATGGCACCTGCTAATCCGGACTGAAGAAGAGGAGCATACTTCAATCGAGGATCGATGAAACCGTAGACATAGTAACCTTTCCAAAACGCTGCAAAAGGATACGCGAATACCGCATAAACTACACCCAGTAACAGTCCAAAAAGAGCAAACTCCGGTTGGATCTGAGGTTGGGCAAGAAGGATCTCTATGGCGAGAAAAATCGCAGCAAAGTTATGCATGATTTGGTTATGGAACAAAAATTGGTGGTCGTGATTGCGTCGTTGTTGAACCTCTCCCGGTAAAATCACCAAACGTACAACAGTCGATGTAAGAAAAGCGGCACCAATGGCTGTTGAAAACAAAGCCACTTGGAATGCCTCAATCCACTGTGGAGCACTGCGTTCGACGAGTACCATGTACGTAGCAATGGATGCAATGAGAAAGTATGCGAAGTTCGAAAGAAGCGTCCAACTGCTGAATGTAACGAACTTTTCAGACTTCACAGGATGTGTCAATCGTTCTTTGCGCGTTTCATGGTCGATGACAATCATGGTACCCGTCTCCATACGATACATGAAAACCAGAGCACTTGCGCCAACAGCGAGACAAAATAATCTCCAAATGAAAACCAAAACCAATGGGAAGGTCGAGGAATGGAAGGTCGGGAACGATTCAATCAACAGACTGTTCATGTCCCACTGGAAGAAGAAAAACAAAGTCAATCCTGTAATCAAAGCCAAAGTGATGAGGCTTTGAGGCGTTGAGTCCTTCTCGCCATAGCCTAGAAGGTCAACCATGAATACGCCCCAAGCCGGTCACTTGAAAAGTCTTTGACAGCATGTACCAGTCACTTGAGTAAAACAATCACCTGCATTGAAACCAATGTTGCTGTAATACAGAAAAAGTGGAAATACATGTTTCTGTGCAAGATATTACAAACTTGGAGAAGGTTATTATTGGAGGTGCACGAGGCTACAACATGAACCGCCGTACTGCTCAGAACCAGCGTAAAGTTCGCATGCCGTCCATTATCCGCCGACGTCCAAAGAAGGAAACCGTCGAAAAACCGGTCGCTGAGACCACTGACGCATCTTGCCAAACCACTGGCTGCGGCTGTGGAAACTGAACAAAAGTTCCGTAACAGCCTCACTTTGCTCGGCAAAGCTGCTCGACAAAGAAATTACGAGCACGCTCAAAAGAATCCTCACGCGCTGCAGGGTTCCCCTCGACATGTGCTCCTCTGTTGCGTAATATCCGTATGACCCATCGACGGTGCCAACGCTCATTCAACGGCCACCGTATGCCAAAGAAAAGATTTCCAGACATGTGGCCGTTCTTATCAATGCGAGCAGTTCGCTTGTTCAAGTGAACAGCCTTTGGAAGAAATTCGTACTCCATCTCACTGTCGAAAGAATGGTGAGCATCTGAATACGTGTGCAATATCGCATTCGGAAGTTGAGGCATCAGACTTTCCACGAAGTGAAGGGGAGTCCAGTCATCTGCTTCCCCATGAAGAATCAAAATCGGTGAATCGGACCATCTTTGTATTTCAGGTCGCAGGTGAGCCGCCGGGTAGAACGGCAAATGAGCATCAAATGGCTTGCCCAAAACATCACAAATTGGTAACCAAGAAGAATACAAAGCCACAGTACCTCCAAGACTCCAACCGGCAATTCCAATCTTACCAATTCTCGAATCTTGTTCAAGCAACAAGCGAGTGCGAAAAGCGTCAACGAGCATCATCGCATGCGTCACAGTGAGTTGATCATCAACCGTAGAATCTACCGAACGTGCAGCAAACGAATGAACCTTACAAACTGCGAGTCCTTCTGCAAGCCAACCGCTGATGTGATCCTGATGATGAGAGCCCCATCCCATGCTCCCATGAAGCGCAAGAACGCACCCAAACGGACCTTCTCCCTCTGGAAGAAACAATTCAGATTCAACGATCGTCTCTGGTGTTTCTTCCAAACCGGTGAGTATGTGATGAATCTCAAAAGGTGAGCGAGAATGTACTGTCAATTTCTCGCCCATGAACCTCTCCTATCCTACTGAGTATAATTTCATTGTGACTTCTCAGGAGAAATATTGACTTTGATTCTTGAAAGATTTTCCTTCGACTAAATCTTAACCTACTGCCAACCCTATTGCCTAAGAGGGGCCCTTTGCAAATCTTAAAATTATACAATTAGTCTAGCTCGAGGAAGATTGGTTCTGAAGAGTCATCAGTTGTATAATCGCCAACTTGTCCATTGACATTTCTTCCCCAACATGATACGGATTTATCTTCAAAAACAACGCACGTATGGAAATTGCCAAGGAACAAATTCTCAGGTTTTGCAACCCCGTCTAAGCCAGAAACAGTCACAGGAGTAGACTCATGATTTGAAGGCGTATTGCCCAACTGTCCATAGGTATTATTCCCCCAACAAACAATCTCCCAGTCCTCTAAAATTGCGCAAGAATGATGCGTGCCAGCGGATACCTGTAAAGCGGTTCTATTGTTCCCGAAATCGATGACGGCACGTTCAGTAAATGGATCGGTTGCAGATTGTGTATAACCTAGTCCACGTTGTCCAAAATCATTCCTTCCCCAACACATTACTGAGCCGTTTTCAAGCAATGAACATGTATGATATCCTCCAACTGAAACATCTGTGACATTTGTTCCTTGATGTGGTATATGAGTCGGTGTTGAAATGTAACTATTGACGTTTGTTACACCTTTCAATGCTTTGTAGCCCCAGCAGAATAGTTCACCATCAGTTGTAACAACGCATGTAGCATGACCCCCTGCTCGAATAAGGGAAGCATTACTTCCGGCACTGAATTCTGGAACAGAATATGGAGTTGATATTCCTTGAGTTCCATCGATTTCCCCATTGCCAATTTGACCGTATTCGTTGCTTCCCCAGCAGGAAATCGATTGATCTGAAAGAAGTGCACACGTGTGATAGTAGCCTGACGACAACAATTCAGCGGTTAGACCCGAGCCAAATCCAAGAGTAGGTACGGGAACGTATCGATCACTGAAAGTACCATCACCAAGAGT
>QQRW01000043.1:74593-77510 GCA_003602605.1 Candidatus Poseidoniales archaeon
GTATGGCCGCCGTACAATGTGACATCAATAGGATCCACTCCGCCCGAGGCATTTCTGTATCCTACGCCAATTTGTCCGTAGTAATTGTTACCCCAACACATCACAGTTCCATCTTCTCTAAGCATACAAGTGTGCCACCCACCACCCGTCAATTGATCAACAGGCGATGTTTGATTTTCACAGTCCACATTGCAACATTCTTCAGTGTTACAAACTCCATTAACACCAGGTTCTCCGTTACAAACATATGCCGTGTTGTCAACTTCAATTTCACCTAATTTTCCATTGTCATCCAAATCAATACCTGTCTCAATTTTAACTCCACCATAAGCACAATTCTCACCAGGGGATTCATCAGTCATTTTGATAAGTGAATTTGAGCCATTAACTATACTATCTGCCTTAGTAGATTCTTCTTCTGCTGAAGATAAACAGCCAGACATAGGTGCTAGGACAAAAAGCATAATCACAAACAACATTCGGAACTTCATGAAAGTAAGAGCGAGCCCGATTCCATAAAACATTCCCCAAAATAATCGCTTTCCGATAAGTTCAGTGGGTGAAGACGAATACCCATTGCTCAGGTATTGGAAAATCAGAGGGCTCGCAGTGGGTCTTGTCAGACGCTACCGTTGTATATGTGTAGGCTACGAGGGGGCTCATTGTAGTCCTACACAACGCAATGGTTATGTGTTGGAGGCCTAGACTTCAACCATGGTGGAAATCCAGTCCATGGTCCCCATCGCTGCGGTGGTGGACCTCGTCCTGGGAGTTGCCACTTTGTCCATCCTTGCGAGGAGTCCGGGAACATCGGCCAACAACCGGGTTGTTGGCTGTATCTTGGGGTGGATTTTGGTGTTCCTTGGGCTCAGTTACATCATGACATCCGTACTTGAGTTCCGTTACGGTGCGCTGGAGGATTTCTCGGCCGTGAACACAGATAAGGTTGGGGGCACGTTTGCGTTTACTGCCAAGAACCTCCTGATATCCGCTTCGTACATGCTGATGGCGCTTCTTCCGTTCTTCTTCCCCTTCCGCCTCATCAATAAGGACTGGGACCTCTGGTTCCTGTTGGCAGGCGTGTGTATCGGTACTGGGGTCTTCACCGCCATTCACCTAATGACCGACTTCAAGCATTTCCAGGTGGAGAACCTCCTCTTTATTCCCGGGTATGTTGTCCTCATTTCGATGTACATTCGTTTCGTCGTCACTGAAGTTCGTGACAGTGATGAACGCTTGCGGAAAATTTCGGTTGTCGTTGGCTTGCTTCTCATCGGCATCCACGGCGAGACCATGACGTATTGGCTGTCGCAGGTGCTGTCCATCAACGACCTGTTCTTCCAGCGTCAATCCATCCAGAACGGATTGAGTATCTCCGGCGCTGCGTGGGGCGGTATGAGTATACGATTGACCTTGGGCGCAACGGCCATGCTTGTGCTGTTCGCCGGCGAGTCTTGGCGTTCATTCAAGGTGGGCCTTTCGCCCTTCGGCGTGCTTACCTTTGTCATGTTCATCATCGGATTCATTGCAGGTTTGGCGGATGTGGCCGTGCTTGATGTGGTGCGCAGCTGCTACGAAACGCAGTGTGAATCCTTCCCTGCAGCCTACAGCATTTGGTATGACTTCACGTCCGAGGCCCTTGTGTACCTCTACACTCCAATTTTGTTCATGTTTATCCTCTTACACTACGACATCGTCGACACCAAGCGCGATGAAAACCGATGGCTAATTCGCATCATTGTCATCTTGATGTTGTTGATCGTGTCTTCGACCATCTTGGAACTCATCCAGTCCTTCCTCCCCATTCCCGACATGATTTCCTCGGCTGCCCTGGCCATCGTAGTGGGCGTCTTCATCGGCTGGGAGGAGCGTATCGTGAACAGCCTCATCGACGATTCAGCTTCCATCAAAGAGACCGTGCCTGACTTCGCACGTCCGGAAATGGATGATAGTGCAGCCTCTCCTCGTCTTTTCAACATCGTGTTCGGTGGAGTGACCGTGTTCATTCTCATCATTTCACTGCTCTTTACCGGTTTGGGGGTGTTGGGGGGATGAGTATGGATGAACCGCCACAGATGCGCAGTTTGCTGATGACCCAAGAATCGCGCGTCCCGACTGCCGTAGCGTTGTTCGTGACGGTAGTGATAATGTCGGTTACCATGGTAGACTTTGTCGGCGACCTGCAGGCTACCGACAAATTCGCCTCGAGTAACCCTGAATGGACCCTCTCTTTTGATACCCAAACTCACACCATGCAGGCCGTTGAAACCCTCCAAGATGACGAGATAAGAAACCTGCAATTCGATTTATCAGAAATCAGCATTCCCGAGGGTTTCGCCATCGGTTCCATCGACATTGTCATCACGTCGGAAGAAGAAGAAGGCGTCTCCGTGCAGTGCGATTCCGTCGCAGGGGACATCATAGAAAACGACTTGACGGCGCAATGGAATGACCCGGTCAGCAACCTCTCCGGCCAAGATAGCAGTTGCATGCCGATCGACCTCCATTTGCGGATCTACCCGAATTTTGATGGACAATCCATCACCATTTCAGCGGTCAACGAATATCAGGCATTACAACCCTGGACCGAAACGGGCTGGGGGGTTGGTATGCTCTCCGTGGATCTCGAACTTGACGTGAATACCCCGCTTGGTTTTGTCGACCCGATTAGCCAAGACACAGACGAAGAGATTACCGTGGAAGTCACGGTCATCATGTTCAAGGCCAACATTTCGCTTATCGAGTGAAACACGCCGCCGTCCTATTCGTCCTTAGGGCGAATACGTCCCACTGCGAACCCATGTATTTGTTTGTGATTTTCACGAGGGTGTTATGAAGAAGCCCTTGTGGTCGGCGCAGCAAAATGGGGAGCGACGAATAGGACAGACTGCAACCCCTTGTGAACACTAATTTCATT
>QQRW01000044.1 GCA_003602605.1 Candidatus Poseidoniales archaeon
ATATTTCAAACGCCAAAGAGTATAAGACCTTTCAAGTGAAGCAGGGGGTAAGCCGGAACAAACTGGCGAAGGAGATGGGAAAAAATGCCGAACGACAAATATGACATCCAGGAGCTACTCCAAAGAGATGTTTATGTGAACGATAAGAAAGTAGGAAAAATAGTTGGTGAACGTCACCATCCGAACGAAGCACGCGTGCGATCCATGCGATTGCAGGTCGAATCGGATGTGGCTGATGAATTCATGCGGAAGCCCGCAGAACTCGTACCACTGCCAAAGGAACTGGTACACAGTATTCGTAACGATGGAACTGTTAAACTTTCAAAATCTATGAGAGAACTGCAACGACGATGGAGAAACACCGTCCGAATTGATGAAAAACTATACGCACCAGATGAAATGCTTGATCGAGCTGTTCTCGACAACCAAGGAGACGAGATTGGCGTTATTACGGACTTATTCAAAGTAAAGCGCACATACCGAGGCGTCATCGTACAAGTACGAATTGGAATTCAAAAGCAATATGGAGTAGGCCCTCAGCTTCGAATACCGATTAATGCATTTTCGCGAACACGTGAACGCTTGGACGAAGTTGTTCTCTCGCGAACGTTTGACAAAGTGCTTACACTTCCGTCATACATTTCGATTAACGCAATGAGCGAAGAAGAGTGAACAACCAACGGTGCTTACGACACCCTTGGCCCTCCGTCACTCTTATGACGGGGAGGTGAGTCGGCCGAACTACAGTTGCGCGGGTAGCTTAGTCGGTTGGAGCACCCGGCTGATAACCGGGAGGTCGCAGGTTCAAGTCCTGCCTCGCGCACTCTTACAGCATCTACAGGGGTTGTTTCGAGACATTTGCACTCGCAAAGAACATGAAGGGGCAGTGTTTCGCTCACATCAAGGGAATCGTATGGTCGTCTTATCCGGAAGCAATTCTCGCTTGTTGGCTGAACAACTCGCAGCCTCGCTCAAGTGGGAACACCACCAACTGGAAACTCGACGTTTTCCAGACTCGGAGGGTTACATTCGAATTCCAAGCGAAACCATCCAAGCCGTTCGAAAAGAACCGGTTGTGTTGGTATCCAATACTTTCCCCGATTCAGGAATCGTAGAAACACTCCTCATGCTTGAGGCAATCAACGATGTTCGGAAAGGGAAAATGGAAAACCTACGCGAGATTGGTCCTCAAAAAATGGATGATGTTGGCTCGGGCATTCTTCTTGCGATACCCTACTTTGGCTATTCACGACAAGACAAGCGCTTCAAACCTGGCGAAGCAATCTCAGCCCGTGCAATAGGGCATCTTCTCGCATCTCGTTGCGATGGAATCATTGTCTTCGATTTGCACGCCCCTTCTGTTCTCGAAGATCTACCTGTTCCGGTGGCGTTCACTTCTGCGATGCCAGAACTTGCCCTCCACCTACAAGAAACAGTTCAACCAGACTTTATCCTCTCGCCTGACAAAGGGGCAATTCAGCGAGCATCAACCGTCGCCAAGGAAATTAATTGTGAGTTTTCATACCTTGAAAAGACAAGAATCGACGCACACACCATCGTTCACAAGGCGAAGGACCTCGATGTGGATGGAAAAACCGTCGCAATTGTTGACGATATGATCGCAACGGGTGGGACCATTTGTAGGGCTGCTGAAGCATTAAGAAACCAAGGAGCGATTGCTGTACACGCAGCTTGTTCACACGGACTGTTCACTGGAGGAGCGATTGCTCGCCTGATTCGTTACGTCGATGGTGTGCATGCCACGGGCTCGTTGTCAAATCCACGCGATGTGATATCCGGCGGCCCGGCGCTGGCTCGAGGCGTAAATGAATTGTTTGAGCGTTTGAATTGGCAGAAATAACCTCGCAGTGTAACGAAAAAGTTTCTCGCCGTTGTTTGAATGACCACAGTTTGTTGTGAAACCACCCAGTTCATTCTTTCCGCTGTGTTTATATCCGCGAGGTTGTGCGGAGGAACGCCCTTAACATGAGGACAGAGTGATTCCAGTGACTGTACACGTGCAATTTGAAACCCCTGAAGAAGTATCGAACCAAATCTATGACATGCTACAAGCCAATTCCAACGGCCGTATCAAGAAAGGTAGCAATGAAGTGACCAAGACCGCAGAACGCGGCACTGCTCAATTCATTATCCTCGCAGAAGACGTCAATCCACCTGAACTCCTTGCTCACGTTCCTTTGATTTGCGCAGAAAAGGGTATCCCATTCGGATACGTGCCTTCTCAAGAACACCTCGCACAAGCTGCTGGACTCCCAGCAGGTGTCAAGGCAGCCTCGATTGCTGTGATGGAAATCACCAAAGGCGCCCAAGAAGATTTTAGCAAAGTTGTTGAAGCCATTAACGGCCTCAAGGCTTGAAACCAATACTGGAGATGACAAATATGAGCGAAGAACTCGGTGGATGGCCTGCTGAAGTCGTCGAAATTGTCGGTCGAACCGGTATGACAGGCGAAGCAACTCAAGTGAAAGTTCGTGTCAACGACGCACCAAACCCTCGTGACGTTGGACGAATCATTTCTCGAAACGTCTTGGGACCAATTCGTGTTGGCGATATTTTGATGCTCAAGGATACCGGCCGAGAAGCCCGTAAATTGAACGCACGGTGATGAACAATGCCTGAACGACGTATTTGCAATTTTTCTGGAGAAGAGATCGAACCTGGTACGGGCATGATGTTCGTCCGACGAGACGGAAGCGTCTTGTGGTTCAAGAACTCAAAAGCACGCAAGAACATGGTGAAACTCAAGCGTAACTCTCGTCGAGTTAAGTGGACTCGTCACTATGTCAAAGGCGGCTTCTGAGGCTCCTCCCTTCGAAATGACCTCATTTCTACCTCTTTTAGAGTGCAACCGCTGTGCCTTTTAGGCCGTATGGCTCATAAAGGGGTGTCAAGTCGGCTGAATTGGTGAACAACATGGAAACTACCTACGTAATGGTCAAGCCTGACGGTGTACAACGCGGATTAATCGGAGAAATTATTGGACGGTTTGAGCAGAAAGGCCTCAAACTTGTTGGATTAAAGTCGGTCGTTCCAAGCAGAGAAACTGCTGAAACCCACTACGCTGTTCACTCCGAACGTCCATTCTACCCTGGATTAATTAATTTCGTAACCTCTGGCCCTGTTGTCTGTATGGCATGGTCTGGAAAAGATTCCATTGCTGTTGCTCGAACCCTCATTGGCGCAACCAACGGCCGTGAAGCTGCACCAGGCACCATCCGTGGCGACTTTGGCATGGACATGGGCTACAACATGATTCACGGTTCAGATGCTGCTGATACGGCTGCGTTCGAACTTGGACTTTGGTTCCCTGAGGGGCTCATGGATTGGGAACAAACCATTACCTCTTGGGTTTATGAATAGTCGAATCATACAGTAGTTGATTCACATGTCTGATGACGGTACAGAAGAAATCGGTGAAATTCTTCGCCAACCAATCGTTGCTGTAACCGGCCACGTTGACCACGGTAAAACCAGTCTACTGGACCTGCTTCGCTCGATCGGAGATAAGAATCAGACGAACGTTATGAACAGGGAAGCCGGTGGAATCACACAGGAACTTGGTGTCACCAACGTACCTGCAGAACTACTGAACAATGCAATCCAGACCATGCCGTTCAAAGTAAAGCCGGTATTTGAAAGCCCAGGTATCATTTTCATCGATACGCCCGGGCACGAATCGTTTGGGTCTATCCGGAAAAGAAGCGGTAGTGTAGCCGACATAGCCGTACTCATCGTTGATTTAGTTGAAGGATTCAAACCACAAACAATTCAGAGCATCAAGATTCTTGAGAAAAACGATATCCCGTTTGTGGTCGTTGGAAATAAAGTAGACAGAGTCCATCAATGGGAATCGAAACGTGGGCGCTCATCGTGGCAATCATGGAAAGAACAGTCGAAGGATGTCCAAAAAACTGCAGATGAATTCTACTACAAACTTCTTGGGCAAGTCGCAACGAATTCTAGGTTTAACCTCACAAAGTACTGGGAAGGAATCAAAAATTTCGATATTGATAACGATCGATTTTTTGTCCCAATGAGTGCCAAAGAAGGTGAGGGGTTGCAAGATCTTCTTTTTGTCATTCTCGCAATGGCTGAAAAATTCGCTCGTAAAGATTTGATTGTTGACCCGACAGAAATGGCGGAAGGATATGTTTTGGAATCTCGAGAAGAGACAGGACTAGGAAAAACCATTGATATCATACTTACAAAAGGTACAATCAGCGTAGGCGATGATGTTGCTTACAATACAAACGAAGGACCTGTCGGAAACATTGGCGGCGAAGATGCTGTGCGAATCCGAGCCATACGAGAACCGAGAGATATGGCTGAGATGCGTGACGCAGGGAAAAGATGGAATGATGTCAAACAAGCGTCGGCGGCTGCAGGATTGAAGGTAATTATTCCACATCTCAAGGATATTCATATTGGCAGCAAAATCTACTTTCCGAAACCGGGTGATGATTACCGCTCCGTTTTCAACGAGATGAACCGTGAAAATAAGCGGATTCGCAACGATACTCCGATCATGTGCAGTATCTGTAAAGAAGTCGTGTCCCGCAAGATGTTTTCAGACATACACTCAAACCCAGACGCAATGGGGAGCGGGTTCTCACCAGGCTGCCAAAACGCGGAAGAACTCCGTGAGGGGGCTGTGGTCAAGGCTCGAACGGTGGGTGGTCTAGAAGCACTCATTTACGAACTGGCGAAGAGAAAAATACCGATCAGTCGAGCTGAGGTTGGCCCTGTGAATCGACGTGATCTGCGTCAGATCATGGCAACAGAAAATGAAGAACATCGTTTCTTGGTGGCTCTTTCGGTCAAAGGAAATGATCAAGTCGAAAAAGAGCTGGCTGAAGTATTGAAAAAGAAAGGGACAGCCTCTTACAATTTTATTCAAGCCGACATCATTTACCAAGTGATGGAGAAAATCGACGAAATACAGGATGCCATCCGAGAAAAAACGTCGTCCTCCTCTGGCCCAGTTTTCATGCCGGGTCAAGTTCGCTACCTTACCAAGTACGGGATGATGAGAGATGACCCTGCAATATTTGGAGTCCATGTCCTCAAAGGAAGCATACGAGTTGGTCAAGAATTACTTCGCAACGATGGAAGTGGCCGGACGCTTGGGAAAGTCCTCTCAATCGGTGAAGAAGGACAAACTGTGGCTCGCGAGGGTGAGCAAGTTCCGATTAAAATGAACATACGATTTACTCGAAGTAAAATTGTTGACGATGAAGAGTTTTGGTGTGATGTACCGTCTGCAGACGCTAAGATGATGAGGAATATCTCGATGACTGAATCTGAGAAATCGGCTTTCGATGAAATAAAGAAGATTCACAACATGATTCTCGAAGACCGCCGGTACGGTTTTGGATGGAAACTGTAAACCGTATCATTCGCTTCATACAATGAAAACTGTATGACATAACCACACCTCACATTCATATATGGATAGTTGTGGTTGACAAATATCCTCGGAGGCATTTACATGGAATCTGGTATGACTGGAGCACCCGCAATGGGTCAAAACCCCGCCGCACAAGACTTAATCGGAACAGTGTCGGCAATCTCAAACAGCCTCATGAATGAAGTTGGAAAGGTAATCATCGGCAAACCACAGAACCTTCGCAGAGTCACCGTTGGGATTCTATCAAACGGAAACATGCTTCTGGAAGATTTCCCTGGACTTGCAAAGACGTTGCTTGCAAACACGTTTGCTCGAGCATTGGGATGTAAATTCAAGCGTGTACAATTCACACCAGATTTGCTACCTTCTGATATCATGGGGACCTACATGTACGACCAAAAATCAGGTGAATTCAAACTTCGTGCTGGGCCTCTGTTCTCAAACATCCTCTTGGCTGACGAAATTAACCGTGCGCCACCTAAGACTCAGGCAGCATTGCTTGAAGCAATGGAAGAAAAACAAGTCACGATCGAAGGTATCACACACAAATTACCCGCACCTTTCGTCGTTCTTGCCACACAGAATCCAATCGAACAAGAAGGAACATACCCGCTTCCAGAAGCACAAATGGACCGGTTTTTGATGAAACTGAGCATGGGCTATCCAGACCGGCCTCAGGAAAAGGCAATCCTTGCTCGCCGAAAACTGCGTGGAAAAGACGCTCACGATGTTGAGCAGATTACAACTCCTAAGAAACTCGTGGCCATGCAAAAAGCACTGGAGACCGTTCACGTTGACCCAGCGATTCTCTCGTACATCGTCGAAATCGTTCAGCGAACTCGCGAAGACCACCGAGTAACCAACGGTGCATCTCCTCGTGCTTCGCAATCGTTGTTCAAGACCGGAAGAGCTGCTGCTGCAATCGCTGGTCGAAACTACGTCATTCCCGATGACATCAAGGACATTGCATTACAAATCATCTCCCACCGTATCAACATGAAGCCCGAAGCAAAGATTCGTGGTATTACTGGAATGCACATCGTTCGGAAGATTCTCTCCGAAGTCCCTGTTCCAGTCATTCAACCTGCTTGATTTTGAAACGCTGGGGCTTGCATTGAAAGGGGAAGGCCTCTTTCATCAAATTGTCCGAGGAGGTAGCTGTGATGAATCCGTACAAGATGGTCGTTGCCGTAGCCAATCAAAAGGGCGGCTGTGCGAAAACAACCACCGCTGTGAACTTGGCAGCCGCACTCGCAAAGGGTTCACCGCGCCAAGGCCTTCCAAAAGCGAAGGTCCTACTCATCGACCTTGACCCACAAGGAAACTGTGCGACATCCTTCGGAGTTGAAAAGAAAAAAATCAAAAAAACTGCTTACGACCTTCTCACCAACGACTCAGGTGAAGACCTTCCCCTAATGGAGGAATATCTGATTGGTCCGGATGAACTTACTCAATCCATGCGTGACGCCTGGAGTTTGAGAAACAACAACAAAAAACCGCCTGAAAACCTATCTGTCGGTCACCTTTGGCTTCTTCCCAGCGATATCCACTTGTCCGGTGCTGAGATTGAACTGAGCCACAAAATCGGCAGGGAAACTCGCCTACGAGAAGCCCTGCTCCCAATAATCGATCAGTTCGATTACATTATTATCGACACCCCACCATCACTCGGCCTGTTGTCAATCAACGCTATGTGCGCTGCAAACTGGGTCATGGTTCCAGTCCAAGCGGAATACTATGCGCTCGAAGGATTCAGCATGCTCATGAATTCCATTAAGATGATTCAACGCCGTATTAATCGGAATCTGAAGATTTTCGGTATTGCCATGACGATGGTCGATGCCCGTTCGAAACTCAGCCGCCACGTTTGCGATGAAGTGAACCGTAAGATGCCGAACAAGTTGTTCAAAACAACCATTCGCAGATTGGTGAAAGTAGCTGAAGCGCCTTGGAGTGGCGCACCTACTGTTTTGCTCAACAAGCCCACGAACTCCGGTGCTGGAGCGGGTTCACTCGAATACTGGACGCTTTCCAAAGAATTCCACCAACGCGTCATCGAAATGCGACGGGAATTCGGTGTCAGCGAAAACCCTCGGCTTATGCTTGAACGTAAAAACCGCTGAGATTGCCTAGTGACAATCGATGTCGCCTCGTGAAATCGCCGTTTCAATGACCAATCCTTTCGCGCAGGTTAAGTATGCTATAGAACAGAGGAGGTTCGGGATAGCCATGACAGGTGAAGGGATGACCTCGGTCAGTGTGAGTTACGAAGTACGACGACAACTCAACACAATGCGAACGATGAGTGGGCATAAAAGCGTGAACGAACTACTCACTGACTTGGTCCGAGCTCATAAGATGAAGACCATGAACGGTGAAATCGAGACATTGCGTGAGCGTATGAAGGCAATCGCAGATGTCGAAGTCGAACACCTGGTTGACCGACTTAATCTCTCACCATTCAAGGTTTGATTCACATGATGGAATGGCGTCCAAAAGGCTACGAATTTGATGCTAAGAATCTCATTCGCGCTTTGTTTGGCGAACATACGGATGAAGGGAAATTACTCGAGGCTGCTGCATGTGGTTACGTGGAAATTTTTGCACGTGCGAACGCTTGGAACGGCGTATTGTGGCTTATTATGAACACGCTCAAACAAGACGGGGTTCCCGTCTATACCGGTGAAGAACTCAAGGCGCTTCGCGAGTCATTACCAATTGTTTGGCGATAAACAAACACTTGAACAAGTGTCAAGTGGTTTATCACAATACAAATACGATTGGAACGAGAGTTGAAAATCACTGGTTCTTATCAAGCCACTCTTGACCGTACCATTTCCACTGATCTATGGTCCACCCTTCCGGAAGACCGCCAGGAGGCAGTGGAGGGGCTTCAACAGGTGCTTCAGATACTTCCGGTACCGGTGATGACGGTGTTTCAACACCTGCAATCGATTCAAGACTGTCCTCATCTCCATACAAGCTCGCCGCATCTATGGTTTGGATGTCCTCAGTCTCTTCGGCAAACTCATCGGTGGCTACTGAAAAATCCATACTTTCAATCTCATCATCCCATGATGAGTCTGAAACGATGCCACCTTGAGCGGAGAGGCCTGCTGTACCCTCCAATGCCTCGTTCTCAGCCGATCTGTTCTCAGATGGAATAAATGGCACTCCGTACATCTTGACCAAAGAATTGGTCTTCCTGCGTTTCACAACAAAGCCAATTCCCAAAATTACGACTGTAAGAGCAAGGAAAGCCCCGCCGCCAACCATTACTACCTGTTGGACAGTGTTCGAATCAATTGAATTGGTGTCGAGAAGTCCTGCGTTTTTACTCGTGTTCCAAGCAGCGAAACTCAAATCAGTTTCTCCATCTTCTTTGTCACGTGAAAGGTAAGTCTGGTAGTCCTTGCTTCTCCAACCCTGGCAGTCCAAAGATTGATCATCAAAATTCAACAGACAATGGTCTTCTTGGGTTTGAATAAGCGGTCTTGTGTCATCGTAATCTGAATTGGAGCCAACGCCATCGTTGTCACCGTCAAAGTGTTCATTTGGATCAAGGTCCATGTTGAGAGATTCTGTAACATCGACCCAGCCGTCACCGTCTAAGTCTTCACAACCGTAAGAAGGGACTTCCTTGAAACCAACTGCAGCCGTAGAGTTTGCAATCCATGCCTTGGTCGAAGTTCCAGCTTTCCAATTACAGTCATCGGGGAGTTCACCTGTTAAATTATCACCGTAACCGTCACCATCGCCGTCACGCCATTGTGATTTTTGCAGAGGAAGGGCATCTGCTCCTTGTGCAATGGTCCAATTCGTAGTCGGGTTGGACCAACCGTCTAAATCAGAATCAAGACAACCAAACCTGTCTTCGGTTGAAAAACCGTTCACAGATGGACATGCATCGGGAGTAACACCGTTCGGATTGTCACCAAATCCATCTTGATCAGCATCTGACCATTGTGAAGGTTCATCTATGAACATATCACCATTGAGTCCGTTGGTGTTGTCGCCGTAGCCATCACCATCAGTATCTGACCATTGTTCGGCATTCGATGGGAAAATGTCCCCTTCAAATCCACTCGGATTATCACCGTAGCCATCACCATCTGCATCTTCCCATTGCGATGCTTCGTTCGGGAAAACATCACCAAGGAAGCCGTTGAGGTTATCACCGTACCCGTCACCATCTGTATCGGCCCATTGAGTGAACTCAAGCGGGAAGACATCGAGTTGATCGGTGACTCCATCTCCATCGGTGTCGAGATCATAGAGACGGATTTTCGAAACCGTATTGGATGAAGTTACAATGTAAAGTTCGCCGGAAAACTCCTGGACAGAACCGACGACGCGACCGGAAGAGGAGTATGTGCTCCCTTCGGAAAAAGTCGAAACTTGTACCTGAGTTAACTTGCCGTTTTGTGTTCCAATGTGGTAGGTGAGATTGTCATATTCTTCAAGCGATATAATCGATTTCCCGTGGCTGATTGAAAGCGTTTCAACTGCCCAAGAATTGGTATCGTATCGGAACAATTTGCCGTTTGCAGTTCCAACCAGTAAATCGCCATTATGGTCCTCAAATACTGCGTTGACAATGGCGTTTGAATCGCTGAGCGTAGTGAGGGTTGTGCCGTCTTCTGACGATGCGATGTAAACATTTGAGTCGTACGATCCGAGCACCAAACGTCCACCGGAGATGATTTCAAACGCATTCATTCCAGATTGCACCACTGGGGAATAGAGGCCGGTCGGGCCGAAATTATCAAACTCTTCAGCACGACGACGGCCTGCGAAAAAGGCCAACCAAAGATCACCCTCCTCATCCCAATCTGCAGCATTGACTGGATCGCTTGTCGAAATGTTACGGTTTGCAATCTGTAGATCCATGTGCACCGTATAAGCCCCGCTATCGTGGCAAACAACTGTTAATTGTTGAGCGGCATCCAAACGTGCTGAATTCGCATCGACATCCAAATCAAGGCTCCACTGGGGAAGAAGTACGCCATTACTGAAACTGTTCACGGTCAAATTTCCCGATGTATCTACGGTTAGAATGGAGCCGTCAAACATCTCTTTCCAATAGACAAAACTAGGTTCGGTTTCTTGAGTGTACCCTGCATCAACAAGGTTTGAACCTGTTGCAGCCACATGAGGAAGGAGTGCTGCAATGGGCAACATCAACACAGCTACAAGAAGAACAAGTGGCCTCTTCATAGTAGCCCGAGGACCTCAATCAATATGAAGCGTGCCCTTTAGGGCGTCAAGTTGTTTCACTCGTCAGTATCTTCGTCGACATCTTTGCTTTCGTCAGTAGATGCCTTCGTTAATTTCAGTGGCGTCAATTTCTGCACTGGTTTCAATGTCGTTGTCGAAACCGCAGTTGGCTTTTCTCCAGCTTTCGACTGAGGAGGAGAACCGCGTTTTTTCTTTGGAATCAATTGAGGGGGTCGTGCGGTCAGCGTTGTTGTTTTTACTGGCTCAGGCGCTTCATGTGCTTCGAGAACTGCCGTGATTGGTCGCATGGTTGCTGACATCTGTGGGCCGTCCTCTCGTTCTTCAACTTCTTCTGCAATTGACTCTGTAACCGTTTCATCAACAGTTGGTTCTTCACCAACAGTTTCGATATCCATTTCAGGTTCACTTTCCGGCTCTGCAACTGGTTCACTTACCGGTTCTGGGGCTTGTTCCATTTGAGTCTCAGCAAGTGGTGAAGTCACCGGAGAGAGAGGCTTGCGGACTAATTTTTGCACTGGTTGAGGTAATTGCTGAGAGAGCCCATCACCAAGTGGTGCTTTGACCGGTTTAGCGAGTGGGACACCAGCGAGTGGCTGAAGCGGCTTTGAACTGGTCATTGGTGTCCTCATACCACCAAGACCCATTCGAGACTGAGGGGGCTGTTGCTGACCTTCGAGAATACCTCGCATAGGTCGGCCTCCACTCGAGCCAAGAGCATCCGGTCGAGCACCGAGCGCTGATGGATTCATCGTACTCGCAGTTTGAGCAGGACCTTGGCCTGATATCGATTGCATCCACATTTGACGCTTTTCGGCTCGTGTATCGGTCGACTGGAGGTCACGGAACTCGGATTCACGAGTCTTCAAATCCGATTCCTCGGCGCTGATCTCTCCTTCGATTTGGCCGGTAATAGCGTCTCGCATCTTGTCTTCTGCCATCTCCTTGAAGGCATCCATTTTCTCGCTTAGACTTTGCAACCGCGTGCGAATTTCGGCTCTCTTGAGACCCAGCTGGGCCTCAATTTCTGCCCGGATGTGTGTCTCACGCTTTCGAACATCGATGAGTGCTTTGTTACGCATGATTTCCTCACGCTTGTCGAGTTGGCGCTCAAGTTGTGTGGCAACTTCCTCTTCCTTTCGAATTCGGAAGTTGTTGAGACGCTCTTCCATCTCGACTTCAAGTTCGAGTGAAGTTTCCTCTTTGAGCAGGTCAAGATCTGTTTCAAACGTTAGTCTCTCGTTTCTTAGACCGGCGTCAACCTCGGACATAATCGCCTTACGAGCTGATGCTTCGCGGGATTGGAATTCCAATTCCAAACGCTCGGACCAATCTGTTTTCTTCGAATTGTATTGTTCCTCAAGTTGCTCACGGAGTTCCGCTTCACGCTCGTATCGGAAACGTGCGAGGCGATTCTGGATTTCTGCTTCCCGAGCGGTTCTGTAACTCGTGAACTCTTCGTCCATGCGGACTTCAAGTTCAGACTCTACATCAGATTTTAACGAGCGGGAAATATCATCAATTGCTTTTGAGAAGGTAATATCGTATTTCTCGCGAAGTCTCGATTTGCGATCAGACAAGCGTTCTGAATGGCGGGCTTGCAATTGCTGCTCAATCTCAACACGGAGTTCATCTCGGCGACGAGCAATTGCCAATTCTACATCTTCTCGCATTCGCTCTTCAAGGTCTTCTGTTTCCTTGCGTAATTGCCCTTCAAGTTCCATTTGTAATTGTTCAGCAATGTCCTCTTCAAGACGCAGACTTCGACGTTCATATTCTGCTTTAAGCCGCGCCTCACGTTGCTTAAGACGAGAACGAAGTTGTTGTTCTAAGCGAGTTCGAATACCTCGCCGAAGTTGTTCCTCGCGTTCAGCGAGACGAGCGGCATGACCTTCCTCAAGGCGAGAAATTTCCGCGACTTCCATTTCCTTGAATCGTTCTTCCATTTCGAGTTCTATGTTCGATTCAATTTCACGTACTCGGCGCTGCAGTTCTTGGTTGTAGTCCATTGCTAGGCGCTCTTTCTGAATTTCGAGTCTTTGGCGATGTTCATCCTGAAGTTGAGTTTCAATCTGAGCTTTGAGTTGGGCTTTGTGTTCCTCCAAACGCCGGTCTTGCTCAACATCAAGTTTGTCTTGCAGTGCTTCTAATTGCCTGTTAAGGCGCAAATCAAGTTCACCACGCATTCGCGATTCTTCTCGGGCAAGTGAATCGCGCTCCAGCGTACTGAGATCTCGCTCCATCTCTTCACGCATCTCTTTTTCCAAAGAGTCCAAAGTCAGTTCGTGTTGAACAGCAAGGTCGCTAGCTAGAGCCTCTTGCATTGCTGAAACCCGTTCAGCAATAGCCTGCTGTCGAATACGACGCTCCCTTCGAAGGTCGGCTCGTAGACGCTCTTCTTGTCGGAATCGAGCGCTCGTCATCGTTACTTGATCGAGGGTGGATGTGGCCGTCGACGTGAACTGTGAACGTAGTGCTGAAAGGGAAACTTTCGAGGTGTTTTCTCGCTTCTTGCGAGCCTCTTCGAGAGCATCGCTGTTATTGCTTGCGCTCATTCCCATCGTATCCATCCAGTGATTCATGCACATCTCATCATAGATAAGGAGCGCGACAGGAACGCGACGCTATAACCCTGTTTTTTGGGGTTTTTCTGCTTTCCAGATTGGATAAGAGGCGTAAAAAAAAGACTCTTGTCGTTTAAATTTGAAACTGTATTCCAATCATGGATTCGGTGCGTTCCCATAGTTTACGAGCCATCTCCTTATCGCTCGCTCGTGATGTGATTTTCGCCTTTCCGGTCCAACCTCGCGCCTCGAGGAATCCGATTGGGCCCCAATATCGGTGAAGCAGAGCGTTAGGCTCTGTTGCAGCATAAAGAGTCGGAGCTGCCCCTCGTATAGGCTTCATCCCAAACAAGGGATTGAGGAATCTCCACCCGCGAGAATACCGTTGAAGATCTGTATTTGAATAACCTGGATGACTGCCCAACGATTCAATGTGAGACCCCACTGCCTTGAGGCGACGGTCCAGTTCCAGAGCAAACAGTAGGTTTGCTAACTTACTTTGGGAATACATTCCCCACTTGTTGTATTTCTTATTCTCACCATTCATGTCTTCGAGATCGATGACCCCTGACCAGTGGGCAATGCTCGAAAGTGTTACAACTCTCGGTTTTTCGGCTGCCGATAGTAATGGCATCAAGTGTGATGTTAGAGCGAAATGGCCGAAGTGGTTGGTGCCAATCTGCAATTCAAAACCATCTTTCGTCGTCGATTTCGGTGGGATCATCACACCTGCATTGTTGATGAGAATATCCAGCCGCTCATATGATTTCTTTAATCTCGTTGCGAACTTTTCTACATCAGAAAGATCTGCTAAATCTAATTTTTCGACCGAAATTTGAGCAGTAGGTGAATATTTGAGCATCTCCTTTTTTGCCGTTTCAGCCTTCTCAAGATTTCTGCATGCGAGTATTACGTGAGCACCCTTGTCGGCCAAAACGAGAGCCATATGGTACCCAATACCCGTATTTGAACCGGTCACGACAGCGATTTTTCCACTTTGGTCGACCACATCCTGTGCCTTCCATTTGATGCCAATCTTCTTCATGACACTGCGTCAAGAACATCGTTGTTAAACTCGTGGCATTGAGCATATACTTTGAACCGAAGTTAAATGAATAGACCTTTCACGAAGAATACAAGATGGTGACCTGGTGAGATATATCAACCATATCTTGTCCATCATCATAGGAAACCTCTAACTCGTGAATCAAAAAAGTGTTGAAGTGTAGAGTATACCAATTATCCGATTCGCCGTCATCAATTTGTGCAGTCTTCTTTTGACAGACATCATCAAGTTCATCAACGATATTCCATGTCACTTGAACTGCTTGGGAATTGCTATCTAAATTTTCAAGGAAACTTGGATTATCAACAGTAGATTGAATTTCGACCATTTTGGGGTTTGGCCCTCCATTCACTGGGTTAGGATCGAAAATCAATGCTTTCGGGTCGCGAGTATTCGACTCAGTCCAATCAATCATCAAGTCAATTCGCAAAGTGAGATTCGTTCGTTGTTCGCCGCCGTTTGAATCAATTGCGAAAGCAATAATGTCGTAGATTCCGTGGTTTTCGAAGTTGAGTTCTATTTGCGATTCGACAGTGGCGTCAACAGTTACTGAAGGTCTTCCGTCCATTGGATCGATTCCGAATGAGACAAGTTGGAGATCTGAGGTGGTCTTTGAGAAGTCATACATCACCGAGATGTTCGTTACAGAAACCAATTCCCCATTGGAATACGTCTCGACAAGAGTTGTGTTTTCAATATCTGCAACCACGGAAAGAGATATTGAGGCTTCCGACCGGTCTTCAGATAGGCAGCCAGTTAAGCTCGAAAAAAGGAGCAAAACCAAAACCCACAAGCACTTGCTTTGTCCCATGCAGTACCCTGTGCTTATTGCCTATAAAACGGCAACGAACCGTTTACATCGGCTCATTCCACAACAAAAAGCACTTTGAACAAAAGCAAACGTCAAATGTGCTGAAAACATCAGATTAGAGATTGTCCATTGGTTTGATAAATCCAAGAATAACTGTTTTGAAAATCGCAACAACGGCGAAAATTGTTGCAGCAACCAGAGCAATCATGGCCCCGCTTCCAGAATTGTACTCTGCTGAAAAGTAAAGACCCAAAAAAACTGCCGACAGTCCGAAAATTTGTGTCCAGATCAGACATGAACGGAAACTTCGCCCCACCAACTGTCCAGTTGCCGCTGGAGTAACCAGTAGTGCTGTGACAAGTAATGCACCTATCACTTGAACCATGCTCACAACAACAGCAGCGGTGAGAATACTAAAAACAAGCCCAATCGCTCGAACCGGAAGGCCTTGAACACGAGCGGCAAGTGGGTCAATGGTCGTCGATAGCAATCCTGAATAAAGCCCCAAGAGGGAAATCAGCGCGAAAACACTTATTGTAGCAATTAAATCGAGACTCTGCTCATCAATGAGGAGTAAACTGCCAAAGAGATATCCCTCGATATCGCTGGTGATACCTCCACCAAATATCCGTATAACTACGAGGCCCAATGCGAGCATACCGGTCAAAAAGATAGCAATAGAAGCATCGCCGGTGAGTAACTCTCTGGTTTGCATTTCATGAATAATGATAGCTGAAATAACACTGAACACCAAAGCGTACCAAAGTGGCGACGAAGCACCTAGCACCACGCCAACTGCTACACCGCCGAAAGAGACGTGAGCCAAACCATCTCCAATGAGGGCAAGGTTACGAATCAACAAAAATGAACCGAGTACGCCAGCGACCGTGGTTACCATTATGGCTGCAATGAGAGCCCGTTGAAACATCTCCATGGTGAAGAAATATGGGAAAACCTCTCCTGGAACGAGAGGCGAAATCAATTCGAGAAGTGGCGCAACTATGTCCAAAATCGTCATCCCAATCCCCATCATTCTTCCTCCTTAACGGGGTCATCAATGTCGCTGGCTTCCAGTACACTGGTCTTCGAAGCATGCGATTTATGACCATGTACTGGTTCAATCCCACGTAATCCTGCAAGACTGGTGAGATCTGGGAACTGATCAGTATGTCCATCGAAACGTATCGATTCCTCGAGGTAAATCATTCGATGAGCAGTCTGCCGTATTGCAGCAAGGTCATGCGAGACCATCAGAATTGTCTTGTTTTCATCATGGCATAGTCGGTCAAGAAGCAACAACAAAGAATTACGTGATTCACGGTCTATACCAACTAGAGGTTCATCAAGCAAAATAAATTCTGCCTCAGATGCCAGTGCTCGACCTATGACCGCACGCTGGCGTTGCCCTCCAGAGAGTCGCGAGATGTCGTGATCTGCAAGTTCTTCCAAACCAACCATTTTCATCGCTCTATCGACTTTCTCTCGATGAGTACCTCGTCTTCGCCAAAACATGTTACGCGAGTTCAATGTACCAAGTTGAACGAGTTCTCGGACTGTGATTCGTACGCTCTTTGGCATGACAGCAGCGGCTTGCGAAACCCAACCAATTTTACCAAGAATGCTTCTGGCCATTGGTTTTTGACCGTAAACTTCGACCGACCCGTTCTGGGCTCTCAATACTCCAAGAATCGTCAAAAGCAGCGTGGATTTACCACTACCGTTCGGCCCTACGAGACCAATAAACTCTCCTTTTGAGATTTGTAAGTCGACCTCGCTGAGTACGACCTTTCCGGCACGACTTACCGTCAAATCCTTGATGTCGAGGATTGACGTAGCTTGTTTCATGACTTGTATGTCCGCTGGAGGTTGCATATTAAGCACTACCATGTCAAGTAAGTTCGGTACAGTTGATTCAAACCCACTCGAAGCTTAAAATTCACAAGCCATCGTCACGATTAGACCGTCGTGCCCAAAAAGAATCAACGAGAAGGTATCCGAAAAAGACAACAAAAATCGTCGCTGTAAAGAGTATCGGGAGTGAATCTACATAGTGCATATTCTCAACCTTCCTTCATTTTGGTTCCTTAAGTTCTAATTTCTCTTCATCAGCATCCAATACCAGCGACGAGATTGTTGAGGTTCTTCGTCATCATGGTCATGTAAGTGTCATCGACATCACTTGGTGCCATCTCCATCGTGTAGAGAATTTGAATCGTAACACCGGTTTGGTCTACAAGGCTCTGAACAGAGGATTGATCGGTGTACTCCTCAACAAACAGGACAGTGATTCCTTCTTCGTTAATGAAGTTGACAACCTTTGCTATATCTTCAGGAGAAGGCTCTCCTTCAGGGTCAAGGCCGTGAACGGTAACAAATTGAATACCATACTCGACTGCAATGTAGGAGTAAGCGTTGTGATTCGCTGCAACGGTCTTTTGTTGACCTGCAACCGCACATGTTCCTTCTTCTCCAAAGGCCGTCTCGTATGCGATTGCCAGTGAGGTCAATTCAACTGAGTAAGCATCTGCATTGGTTTTGAAAACTTCTTCTCCGGCAGGGAAAGCAGTGGTGAGTCCGTCCAAAACCACGTTAACTTGTGCCTTGAAGGCCAAAGGACTGAGCCAGCTGTGAGGGTCGTAATCGAGAGAGTCTTCACCGTCATGGCCGTCATGGTCATCGTCGTCTTCACCTGCGTGATCATCATGCCCAGCATGGTCATCATGCCCAGCATGATCATCATGGCCGCCTTCTCTCTCCAGGATATGGAATTTAACATCCATTGGAAGAGCAAAACCATAGTCGCCTTCTGCATAGACGTGTATTGTGAGGTATCCTGCATGATGGTCGCCCTCTTCGAGTTCTTCAACCATTTCGATAAATTCGCCTAATTCTGTGATGTTCAACAATTGGTCGCCATCCATGTCTGATTCATTGAACGCTTCCATCAGTTCGCTTTCAGTTGGTTCAGCATGTTCGTCATGGTCATCATGAGTGTCCGGTCCACCGGTTGATGCAGTCCACATGAATCCTGCAGCTTCACAGTCGGATTCGGTTGTGTAGGATGTGTTCAACGTATGTGTACCCATATCGTAACAAACCATGTCTGAACCATGGTCGTCATCGTGATGCATCAAAGAAAGATCTGGCAGGAGAGACATATCCGAAGAGTTTGGCGCCCATGCGATGAACTCTGTTGTTTCGGGAATGTGAACCGAATCTATGCCCACATTGCTTACTTCCCAACCAGGTACTGTGGCCGTCTCGTTCCAAAGCATAAGTTGCCAGTACCATGAGTAGTCATCTGCAGCTAGTACCCCGTTGATTCCTTGGAGGTTCGTTCCGTATGTCGGGTGAACGGTATAATTGAGAACTAGACTTTCGTTGCCCATTTTTGCAATGGTTGTAAGGTCCCATCCTGATGCGTTTTCGGGTAGCGCATCATGTTCTGCCCCATACATTTGGAGGCATTTGTTGGGGAACAAAACCACGACTCCGTAGTGTTCTTCATCATGGCCATCTTCGTGGTGGTCGTCTTCTTCATGATCATCGTGTTCCCAAGAAGCCCAAAATTCATCCCAGGAGATGTGGCTATCGTTGTTTGTATCGAACTCCTCGAGTGCTCTTTCCGGAGTCATGTGGTCTTCATCATGCCCGTCATGGTCGTCACCGTGAGCATCATGGTCGTCTTCATGGGCATCATGGTCGTCTCCGTGAGCATCATGATCATCTCCATGGGTGTCACACGGGTCATCGTGGCCATCATGTCCGTCTTCTTCCATCCACATGTGGCCTGCTGCTTCACATTCTGATTCAGAGGTATGGTTGGTGTTTTGGTGAGTTGTTGTGTCGTGACAATAGTCGCCATCATGCTCATCGTGATCGTCTTCTTCCATCCAGATGAAGCCACCTGCTTCGCAATCAACTTTGTTGTCGATGTCGTTGTTAGTGTGGTCTGACATGTCGTGGCATACAAAGTGTTCTTCACCGTCATGGTCGTCATGGTCGTCATGGTCGTCACCATGGTCGCCATGATCATGGTGGGCGTGACCGCCAAGCATCTTCAGGGCAGCCATTGAGAAATGTTCTGGGCTTTCTTCATCGAATTCGATAACATATTCACCCTCTTCAAGATGGAAGATAGAGACAATGGTATCTGCTGGACATCCGGCAGGATTGGCAATGGTCTTTTCAGCTTCTAGGTGACTGTGGTCTTCATGCCCATCATGGCCATCTTCATGGCCATCGTCAGCATGGTCATCATCAGCATGGTCATCGTCGTCTTCATGCTCGTCATGCTCCTCCTCAGCGAAAGAGATGTTGTAGGCAGTGAATTCAGCGTGGATTTCGACATCATCAGCGTGCTCCTCTTCAGCTTCGAGTTCGACCATTTCGAACGGTCCTGCAACGAGAGTCTTACACAAGTCAGATGTAAGTAGGGACTCGTAGTCAAGCGTACTGAGGCCCTCAGGCATAGTGTGAACCTGAATAGAAGTTGGGGCATCGCTACCGAGTGAATCGAGAGTTTCGTCAACCCAAGGTTCGAGTCCCAAACCGTGGTAAAAGAATACATCGGCGTTCTGTAGACGGATAAGATCCGCAGCAGATGGCTCATAGTCGTGGACTGGAATGTTGTCAAGACTCATGTACTCCATCTCTACATTTTCACCAGCGATACCTTTCACGAGTTCACCGATATGGTAGGTGGACACCATAACGGTCCCTAGCACACCAACTACGGTAGAATTGTTACCATCATTCATGTTGTCAGTGGAATCTTCAACGGTGATTGTTCCATCATCGCCAAGACACCCAGCAAGGCTGGTAAAAATCATGATCAGGCTTACGAAAACGACTCTCATACGGTTGTTGTTCATAGCGGCCGGTTCACTATTAACTATTTAATCAAAACTAATAATTCGCAACTTCACAATTATTATTCGAAGGGTAGTGAAAGAGAATCAAAAAGTGACTTTGAAATTCTTTGAGCATGCAGGGCATTCGATTTGACGCTCACCTGGTCGGCGCTTCATACGAAGTTGACGATCACATCCAGGGCATGATATTTCGACCCGAGGAATGTGTGGAGTGAGTGTAAAGTGAGTTGAGCATGATGCGCATTGAAGATGTGCAGGTCTTTTGTTTACGCCTGCCACGAGTACTTTACCACATTCGGGACAACCTAGTTTTTCTTCGCGCCACTTTCTACGAGTAACTGGGTGATCAACTCGAACGCGAGCGCTACAAAGTTTGCATGTAAGTTCACCCAATTCATTCGGAAGCAATCCGTTGCACTTGGGGCAAGAGAGTGCTGGAGGTGAAATGCGTGATTCTACAGTCAGTTCTTCGCCCATATACAACGCTCCTGTTCTCTGTTCTTGAGGTGTTTGCTTCTCTGTGTTGGAATTACTTTTTCTTCGCAATAAGGGCGATACTCGCTGGAAGGAAATTCCAAGGCAAATTGAGTTCGATACCGTGCTCCAGTGCAAGAAGTTCCAGTACTCTCTTAGCACCGACCTGGTCACGTGATCCGTCCAATCGTAAGATATGGATTTCACCACCGTCAGAAACCGCATCGGAAAGTGTCGACGGAAGAGAGTCTACATCACCAACTGAAACTTGAGTCGATGCAGGTTGGGTAGCAGGTGGTGACGGATTGGGCCGAGTCGTAAGCATCTCAGGCAAATCCACGTGTGTGGATTTCTTCCACCATCGCGCACGGCCAACATCCCTGTGATTTTCAATGAGTCCAAGCGATGCGAGTTTCTTCAGGTGGTGGTAGAGGTTGTACCGCTCGACATCAACTTCAGCTTGTAGTTGCACAGTACTCATCTCTTCAGCTGTAGCTAGGCAGATGTACAACGCCCTTCGAGTAGGATGGGCAAGTGCGGTCGTAACTGGGTCTGCTCGAACTCGTGCCACCTTCTCACCGTTGGCTGAGAGATGCTTCTAAGGTTTGAAGATGCCGCGTCACGAAGTGATGAGTTGCCTTCACTGAGACAGATAACGCAACTTAAGGACATGGAATGCATCCTTTGTATCGAACCATAGCGACTTGAGAATGGATTTCAACAGTATAATTGCGCCATCGCCGCCTGCGAGTCGTGCACCGTTCAGAATAACGAGTATGACCGATGCCTCGTGAATAAGTACCCCAACCCATAACTCGTCATACAGTTGCATAATGACCGCCACAACAAGAGAAAGAGTGATGCCTACCGTAATCAGGAGATTCCCGATGAGAATACGTTGGGCACTTCTCGCCAAGTCAACCAAATCAGTGAGCATGAGGGGGTTATCGCTGGGTATCAAAACATCCGCCGCTTCAAGATTGACTGTTTCACCGGTACCAACAGCAACACCGACATCTGCCAATGCCAATGCTGCAGCATCGTTGAATCCATCACCAACCATCATAGTGATATGGGTCTTTGAACGGTTCTTTACCCATTCAACCTTCTGCTCAGGCGAAAATCCACCGTGTGCAGCAGACTCAGGCAATCCTACACTCTTCGCAAAAGCGGAGACTGCCGATTGATGATCACCGGATAAGATTTCGACATTGATTGAACGAGCAGTCAGTGAAGAAATCAATTCTTTACTGCCATCATGGGTATCATCGTGGATAAACGTCACCAAAGCAATTGCCTCGCCACCTCGGACGAGTAAACTTGCACCATGACCCTTCGCCTCGGTTACGGAATAAGCCGATTGCAAATCAGTGGGTACAACCACATCAAGAGATGCTGCACGGTCAAAACGAATGAACATGACTTCTTTCCCAGCAACCATCCCTCGAACCCCTGCCTCAATATCAGAGATTGCTGAAACCTGAGTCGGGACAATGTTTTGCTCATCGAGGTACTCCATCACCGATAATGCGTAAGGGTGCGAAGATCGGGCTTCAAGTCCACCTGCGAGTTTGAGGGCAGCAGAGCGTTGCTTACCCTTCGCCATGATGAATTCGCCTAAGCGGGGTTTTCCAGAGGTCAATGTCCCGGTTTTATCCAAGAGAATGTGGTTAACACGAGAGAGACGTTCGATAACATCACCACCGCGAGCTATTGCTCCAAAATGTGCCGAACGTGAGAGCGCTGCTGCATGAGGGACTGGGGTCGCCAGAAGCAAAGCGCACGGACAGGCGACAACCCAAATCAGCAGTATCACTTTCCAGTTTTGAGGGAACATGAAATACCAAATTGCAACTGCACCCAAAAGAACAATTGGCACCCATATAGCGGTAAACAGTTCGATGCTGCTTTGCAATCGCGGAGGGTCTTCGCGGAACGTATGGACGGCATCGATGAGACCAGAGAGGCGTGTATCGTCGCCAACAGCTGTCACCCTTACTACAACAGGACCTCGGGCTAAGATCAGTCCAGCCTGTATCTCATCTCCATCCGATACTTCGACTGGAACCGATTCGCCGGTCAGAGGTGCTTTGTCGAGTGACCCATGGCCTTCGATGATGACTCCATCTGCTGGAATCAACTCCCCACTGCGAATCTCGATGGAATCCCCAATACGGATGAGTTCGATTGGCACGGTTTCATGAAGAGAATTAGGATCCGGTAAAGCGCAACCGTCAGCACCAATGAGTGGAGAAGGAGTGGTAGCCATCTGTAAAGTAAAACCGGTGTTTGCAAGTTGAGAGATGCTTTTTGGCTTGTTCCCTGTAATTCTTCGTGCGGTACGAGGCAAACGGTCCAAGCCGCCTTGCATTGCTTCACGAGCTTTGGTTAGAGCGTCACCCTCAAGATGAGCAGTGAATGCTACCAAGATGGCTACAACAAGTGCCTCTTCCCACATCCCAAGAATGGCAGCGCCTATTACGGCTAGACTGGTCAGCACTTGAAAACCAAGTTGTTTGTTGTTGATACTGGCTGCGGCTTCCTTGAACATTTGAGAGCCACCAATGATGAGACCGGGCAAAGCAAGAGCACCGAGAACGACATTCGACATGCCAATGATTTCTCCAATGATGACCATCACGAGAAGAGGAAGCGCAATTCCGCCGCCAATTAATCGCCACTGATCTGGGCGAATACGGTTCGATTCTGCTGGTGCATAGCGAACCTGTGTGCCGATTATTTCTGAAAGAGATGCATCGCGAACTTCAAAAATCTCCTTTGAAACTTCTGTAGCCAACTGCAGAAGAATTCGTTCATCGTCGGTGATTTCAACATCCAATACTCCGGGTTGTTGTTTGAGAATTTTCACCAGTTTACGTTGGTCAACTTCGTTACGTTGAGCCATTTGCGAACTACGAACTCCGACGATTTCGTGAAAAGGAACATCGGGGGCATGACCTAAGGAACGGAGAACCGACGAGATTTCAGACAAAGGACCGTCTTCAAGGTCGACTTCAACCGTCACCATACCAGCTGTAGCGGAAACCTTTGTGGTCTTTACCTGCGGCAGAAAATTAAGTGCACGTGTTGCTTTACTCGCACAATCAGGACAGTCCATTCCGAGCAGCGGCCAACTCACATCGAATATTCCAGTTGCTTGAGTAACCATTGTGGCATCCAAAATCTCCGCATCAAGAACTTCAGTTGGACGGTTCTTGACGGTTTTCTTTAGCGCACGTATACGTGATTTTGGTGAATTCGGACCAAGTACCGGTTCCGGAATAAGAGCATCATCGTCATCGAGCGAGAGGAAGACATCACTCTTGTCACTCTTAGACATACTTCACCCTCGGAGCGACCTTAGATAATCTCTCGCATTTAGTATCATTAATCATCATGAAAACAAGGGCGAAAATTGATGTTGAACTGCACGCTCGCAATACCATGGAGTGGCTACCGAAAGACTGGACTCCTAAATTCATCGCAGTCGATATTGACGGCACAATTACCGATGAGAAAAAACAACTCAACACCAGAGCCTTAGATGCTCTAAAACGGCTTGAAGAAAACGGCATTCCCGTTGTTTTAGCAACCGGAAACGTTCGAGCCGTAACCTATGGATTGTGGAGGTTCCTCAAACTATCTGGCCCGATATGCTGTGAAAACGGCGGAGTTCTTTGGCACCCAAGTTTCGATAAACCGCTGTTACAAGCAGATGGTAACGAAGCAAAACAGGCTGCTGAATGGCTGTCTACGGTCATGGAGATTGACCCAAGAGGGATTGAATCGAACCAGTGGAGAGAAAGTGAATGGTGCCTCAATCCAAACGAAGACCTCGAAGGTATTCGAATGCATTTAGCCCAAAGCAAATGGTCGCATTTGACTGCTCTTCGAACTGGCTTTGCAATTCACTTGATGGAGCCCCACCTGTCCAAGGGTAACGGACTTGAGATTCTCATGAAACATATGGGGTGGTCCGCTGATGATATGCTGTGCGTTGGTGATGCACCTAATGATTTGTCAATGTTTGAAACAGCCCGCTGGTCGGTTGCTGTGAAGGGTGCTTTTGAGTCGGTTTCAGAAGCCGCTGATGTCTGCTCTCCGCATCTGCACGGTGACACATTTGAACCTCTTGTTAACGCAATATTGGACGCTCGAAAAAAGTCCTAACGGTTCTCGAAAAAACGCCTACAGCGTAGTATTGTAAAAGAAAAGAAGTGCCGGGGGCAGGATTCGAACCTGCGAAGCTTTACGCAGAGGATCTTGAGTCCACCCCCTTTGACCGCTCGGGAACCCCGGCTTCTTGTTGGGCGTGGGACAATCTGTTTTTGACTATTCCTCTTGACTTAACTCGACTAAATCTTTGGGGCGCGGTGGCGGAGGGCTACTGCGTTCTAAGGCTGATTGGACTTGCTCGGCAATATATTGGTGCGAATGTTCGCGCCTACGAAGAATCGATGCGACAAATATTCCCCCTGAGAGCATGACTACGAGCACTGCGAAACCTAGCGCGGTCGTCGTCTGGCCGCTGTTTTGGTCGTATTCACCCACATTCGCCATTGACACGGGTACATTGCCCGTATGATTGACAATTTTCACTGTAAGACCGAGGCGCCCTGTCTTCCATGCCTCAACTTCCCAAAGATAGTCAACCCAGGAACCACCTTCAATGAAACTTGAGTTGGTTTCGAGAAGCATGCCTTCGTCGTCATAACATTCAACGGTCACATTCCCGGGAAGAACACCAATGTTCGAAACTCGAACAAAGATAGAGACCTGTTCGCCGACTTTAGCACGGTACGGAGTGGCTACAATGTTCTCGAACTGTGGCTCAAAGGCAATCCACCGGAAATTGGGCGTGACCGGTTCTACTTCCGTTCCGAACCCTGAAAGAACATTGCCGGATTGGTCTTTGCCGCTGAACCATACAACCAGTTGATCGTTCTTCTGCAGCAGTGATGCATTGAAAGGCCGCATATCAATTTGAGAGGAAAAAGTAGCCGTGATGCTGGTTTGGCTCAAGAAGTCAACATATGCTTCCCCCTGTGAGCCTTCAATGAGGTCACCCGCCCGTGTGAAGTACCAGTGCATTTGAATCGAAGAACGATTTATTCCGACCTCATCATTCACCATGAGAATGACATCGACCTCGTCCAGTGCATTCGAATCAATTTGAGAAAGAATGCCAGGAGGAATGGAAATTCGAGGTGATTCACTGTCAAAACTAATGTTGAATACCTTGCGCAAGGAGAATGTTGGCAGGCCAATTACCTCGAACTCCAGCATAGCCTGCTGAAGTTTGACGACAGATGGGTTGAGATGGACCGTCATGACTGCCTTACCTTGAAGAGAGAAACTAGCGTTGGAATTAGAACTGCGTTCACCGTCGCTCAATAAGGCATGAAGTAAGACCGAGTCAGGCAAATGTTCGGCCGCAATGGAAGTATTCGCATGAAACATACCGACGTTTACGGAGAGTGTGTCGTTCTTGTGAAACCAAAGATTCGACTCTTCACGGGTACCTAAAGGAAGCGTCTGGTCTCGAATATCAAACGAACTCAATTCAAGTTGACTGGACAGCGTCCAATTGAATACGTTCAATCTCGATAAACCGAGACCGAGGTCTTGTCCTTCGTCGAATATTTTCAACGACGGCGTCCCTGTCAACGAGTTCCCAAGCAAGTTCCATGACATTCGGAAGTGGATTTCAACCTGCCATTCCGATAGTAAAGGATGCTTGGATACATTGACCACCGGCGCTGCCACAAAACACTCTGCATCGTATTCGACCTGTTCGAATCGAGGTTCATACTTGACGGCACACGCTTCGTTTTGATCACGACTTAGCAAAGCAAACTCAATGAAATCAAACGAATCTATTCCGTTGCCATCGGTCACTGTGAATGCAAAAGTATGCTCATTTCCAGGCAGAAGTTGCGATTGGAACAGGTCAAACGACACGGTTTCTGTATCGATGGTTGTATCGTACCGTTCCTGAACCTCAAAAGTAGCAAGGTCAAAAGCCTCTCCAAATTGACCTCCACCTTCGAGTGGATTCCCCGCCAAATCAAATCCTTTAACGACGACACTTGCTGTTCCAGACGATTGTCCGGCAGGCAAAATCTGCTGCCAAGGTAGCATAGGCAGATCAATCAAAACCGTGGTCAGACCCGAGTTAAACGTCACCGTTTGAACACTGTATTCATTCGCTTCCATGATTCCATTACCGTTGACGTCATGACTGGATTCAAGCCATGTGTAGAGTTGCAACGAGTTGGATAACCCTTCTGGATCCTGTAGAGTGAGTCGTAACGCAATATCCTGTTGTGCCGTCCAGATGTGTCCATCAGCTGGCACATAATCACCCGAGTCAAGTGCATCGATAGAAACGGTCGTTGGGTGTACTTTATCGAACAAAAAGGGAATACTGATGAATGGACTGGTTTGATCTTCACTGGATGATGTATCTTCGTCCACTGGACCCGAGCGATGAACATGCGGAGAAAGAAGAATGCGGGTGTTGCTCGGAAGCGCATCTTCCATCCCAGGTGCTCTAAGGTCAATGGAAAAAGCGCCATTGGAATCGACATCCCCGAACCACGAAGTGCTCCAATCAACAGCTTCACTGGGCCATTCATTAGGACCTCCACTGAGGTTTATTGGAGGAACTGCTGTTGCATCAATTCGAATTTCAGCATCGCTCGATTCGACAAAAGCATTCGCAATTCCTTCAAAACGGACTTTCCCTGTTGCCACCATCTCTTGACTTGCGTTCAAATGGAAAGGCCATTGGGGGTTCGACCAGTCATCAAGGACTCGATTAAGATCGTCGACCACATTGAAATCAACAACTTCCAAATCATTCTCGACTTCGTTAAACGGAGTTTGACGAACTTCCACATCTGGACCTGTCGAAAAACCGTCAACATCTGTAGCCTTAGCGAATACATACAAATCATCTACATCATCCATCAGCCAATGGCTTGTCAAAGACCAATTGACTGAGCAGGTGTTCATGGTGCATTGTGCCAAAGATTGTGACGCCTCCAATGAAGCGTATCCTGCTCCAGAAAGTTGTCGGAACTGAGGTGTAGATTCGAGATTGTACGCCTCAACCTCAACCAATCGGCCACCGTAATCCGATTGTGCCGAAAGTACGAGAGATACCGAAGACAGATCCGGTGCATCGACTTCCATGCTGTGAGCATCACCTCTCCAGTGATGGGTTTCAAGTTGGATTGTTTGTTTGGGCAACCAGCGTACGTGGGAAGGAGTAAGTACTCTATCGACAAGCTTGGTCTGCATCGTATAACTCAGATTGACCATTTGGGATCCACTCGTCGATTGCACGCGTAGCGGCAGGCCTACAAGTGGAGCCGGAGACTGGGCATAGGACTGATTGAGAAGGGAATTGAGAACTTGATGGGACAGTTGTGTTGTCAGTACTTGTTGATGAGGAATAAAGTGCAATTGAGAGAAGTTCGCAGTAAAATTTCCTTGTAATTGCAAATCAAGAGTACAGATGTCAAGATGCTCCGTATACTGCACTTGAGTGGAACATACTGATGTGAACTGAATTCGATGGTGCTGTTGTGAAGATGTAAGTTGCAAATCGACGGTCTGGAGGTTGCCGTGACGTAACAAGCCAGGTGTTCCGTCGCTGGTGATGGCAGCCAAGTAACTAATGTCAAAGCCAGATACGAGTGCAGTGTCTCGGTTTCGAGCGACGAGAACGGACAATTGTGCTGAACTCATAGCCCCTGCATGAGAAAATGAGATGTCCTCAATTCCATTTACAACCGATGACGGTGACTGCTGGAAGGTGTGGAAGTGTTGATTCAGCCCAAGTGTAGAACTCGCTGTAGACTCAGGCCATGCGAACAGCGAAGTGGGTGGATCTCCAAGTTTGATTTCTGTGCCAACTGGGGCAACTGAACAATACGGTTCGAAAAGGAATCCTTTCGAGGATTGGCCTGGTGACCAAGTGAGAGAGAAATCTACAGACATTTTCGGCCTACCCTGACGCTCAATGGTTTGGGAAAGGGTAGGATACGGGGACGCCTCCCATTGAGATGCCACAACGGAATAATCGCTGTGTGCAGCACTTAGGTTACCTGCAAGCAGTTGAAATTGAGCCATTTGGAATGGACAGAACGCCTTGGTATCCCACATCAAGGAGACATAACTTGCCGTAGGCGGTGTTCGCAATGTGTAATCGCTGCTCGTCTCAAGTTGCTCAAGATTGGAGCCGGTGAATCCTGCCAAGTGAGCAAGGTGGTAAGCATCGAAATAGGTAAGTGTTCCAACTGAGAGTCGTTCGATACTCGGTGTAATCAAGCGATCAAGGCTTGTCATGTGAACACGGACATACAATTCAGGATGTTGAATCGCATCAAAGGGCAAGTCAATTGGTAGAGTTCTGTTCTGATACCCGGGGATCAAAGTTCCATTGGCATCAAGAACATCGAATCTCACAGTGGTATTGGATGGTTCAACCACGAATCCATCGATTTGCCCCCAACCAAACAACGAATCGGGTGTGATGGCTTCTGAAGTCCATGAGCCATTCGGCTCGTAGACATCGATTTCAATTCCTGCGTCATCAATATACCATCCATCAAGTTCAACCAACTGGTCTGAGAAAAAGGTAAACTTCGCACGTACTGTTGAACCCGTAAGATTGGAGAGGTCGTATTCTTTCAAATCAAATCCTCGTTGTACATTGTGACACCCGCCCACGACTCTTGAACCGTCGAAAATACCTTGATTGTACAAGGGTGAATAGATGTTCGTGGTTGAGAGTTGGTCGTGGAATCCACTGTAAGTTGGAGGGATAAACCACCAATTTTCTCCACCATCCGTCGATATCGAGACTGCTCCTCCGTCCCAATTCGCTTCGGTACAAACCCAACTTCTGAACGTGAGTCGGGAAGTCGAATTTTCTGGAATGTAATACTCTGGAGTGAAGAGTTCAGTCCACATATCACTTCTGTATTCATCATCAAGGTATATTCCTGCACCGTTCAGACCAGAATGCCAAACGCCAGGCCCGAAACCGGAGGAATTACTGGTGGCACCAACTTCCCAACGTCGGTTTGTTTGAGACCACAATGACCAGCCTGCAGGTAATTCGTTCCCTGAATCAAAATCAAAAACGGTAACTTTGGGGGAGTTGTGTTCGAAAAAAGTCAGCCATTGCCATTCATTAGGAGCGCCACGGGACTCAAGCCAACCGTCGTCTGAGCCGTTGATTCCGGTCGGTTGTGCTGTGAAGTTCTTGAGTCGTGTGTAGGATTGATTGTTTGTTCCGCGATTCAACCACACACCCAAATCATCGATGGCAATTCCTTCCCAAGCTGATGAGGTTGAACCACCGTAGTTGATTTGGTTGTTCGTTTGTACATTGAATCGGAGGTAAATGCTGCTTGCATTTGTCGGGGCAGTCTGCGACCATGGCAGAACGAAGATGAACGGGCACCACCTGTTCGCAGAATCTCCACCGTTGAACCACTGACCGTTGCAGACTGCACCGACAGAAGGAATTCCAGGATAAGTGGAAAGCGTGTAGTATGAAGATCCATTGTCATACGAGATTTCAATGGTCAGTGTATCAAATGCCGCCCCTTGAATGTCCCAGTTCGACCAGACCTCAAGTTCGACGTTTTGACCCGTCATATTAGAGAAATCCACTGGAAGAATAAAGTCGCCGTCAGCATTCGGAGCATAGTCCGCAGATAAGTTTCCATGAAACCATGCGCCGGGGCTATCGCCTTGGTTGCGAACCTCAAAATTATCAATAAACCAGCCCCCGCGCAGTCCAGATGAGGAGCTGGTTTGGAAACACAACCTGAATTGAACTGTGGGTTGGAACTGGGCAACCAGCGTATCAAGTTGGAAAGAAGTCGATTTCCAAGCCGAATCTTCGCCGTTCCACACGCTGCTTGGAGTGGAATTGAGTGCTGAAGTGGATGAATAACCGCCGAGCGGCGAGAGAAGCGACCAACTTCCGTTCATATCGCGCATCTCGATCCATGCAGCATCATCGTTGTACAAGGCGGTCCAATGTTCGAATTGGAGCGTATAGTTGCTGATGCGAAAAGGAGTATCTATCGTTGGAGATACCAAACATCCATCCATGTCAGGGCCGATATCGCCTCGGGCTTGAGTGGCGAGAAAGCCGATGGAGTTTGAACCGTTTGTAGGAACTGCCATCCCCGAATTTGATGAAAACGAAACGATGCTGGGGCGTTGGATGGACCATGCTTCATGGTCATTACCCGACCCAAGCCATCGTGGTGCAGCTAGAACAGTTGATTCAAAATCGGTAATTGTGCCCAGCGATGAATTGGTCGCAAGCGTTAATTGCCCACCATGGCCTATTCCGTTGGTCATCGAGTGGGTTCCATTCCACTGGTTAAATGCGCCAACGCCAAAATGAGTTCCGTTTGAAACAGAGCGGTTCCAAAGCGGCTCGACCTTAACAGAGCCGTCGATGAACGTATGATTTGACGGTACTTGAATCAAGGAAGAAAGACTGGTATTCACGCTGGTTTGGTTCGGGGCAGGGTGGAAGAACAATTCACCGGTCGAATCATAATCCGGTTCAGGAAGTAAACTGGCTCCGAAATCGGAATCATTTGCTGCAGATAACACACTGCCTAACATGAGAAACATGAGGAACAAAGCGGTGCCTGCAGACTTGCGCCTTGGTAAAAATGAGTCACTCATCTTCGACACGAACAAACACCTCGCTCTGCGAGGTGAGCCATTGAATATGAATGGGCGCGCTCGTTGTTTGATAAATCGGGAATGAAGGGTTCAAAGTATGTCGGCCACAGGAGTGGACGATGTCGAACCTTGGCGACCTTGACAGTGCTCAGTCGCGAGAGGTAGAAGAACAGCTGTTTGCGACGCATCGGTTGCAAATTAACCGCCATGTCCCGGTTCCACTTCCTCGGCAAGATTTCTGGAAAATGGTTCACCAACTTCTTGGCAGCCTAGACAACGAAATACAAAGTATGCTCATGAAAGGCATGACCGGGATGAGGCTCCAAAATCTGCAGAAAAGACAGGCTAACATTCGACTGATTGCTTCAGAACTCGCTCGAAAGAGATTGGTTGCCATGATGCAGCATGTATCATCTCAATCGTTGCGCACATCAACCCAACCCGGACAAGACTTGCCAGCATTGGACTGGCAGCGACATGATCCTGCTGAGAAAGCGATTTACCATATGATGCAGGTGCAAATTGATCGCTTCAAGATGGAAGTTGATTGGAACTCCATGCAGAACGGTATCGCAGGAGAACTTCGCCCAGAACAAGCAAGGCACGCTCCAGGTACAATGCAACTCGATTCGTACATCGATACAAATCTGACAGGTGCGGCACCACCGGATTTAGCCTTTGAAGACAAAGAACCACCTGTACAAGCCATGGAGTACGACGGCGATGACGAAGAACGGTTTGTGGATGAGGAATGGCCGGACCTCGATGAGTACATTCACGCAGACCTAGCAGATGAAACGCCTGCAAAGAGTGCTGTACAACCTCAACCAGCCCCTCCAGTAAACGAGAGCAAAAAGCACGCTGCAGCATTGGAACTTGCACCATCTAAGAAATCTTCATCTGCAATTGAAATGTTCGAAATGAACCCCGAACCAAAAAAGGATCAGGTGAACGTTGAACAGCAGTCAACAGAAGAAAGTGAACTGCAACGGGTACGTGTGTTGATTTCTAGCCCCGAACCCATCGCAACCAAGAACGGTGAGGAACTCATGCTTGAGGAAGGCGATGTACAGTTTGTTGACTCTGAAACCGCCGCATGGCTCATCGAATCGGGCGTGGCTGAAGATGCCGCACTTTGAAACAAAGCAAGCTGTAGAAATCAGTTTGACAGTGCGTCGAAAAGAAACAGCCTTACGGCATTTCACAATAACTGCGGATCTATCGGGTACAAATCAATTGACAGAGCGCATTGAAAGTTCAATGCTGACAGTATCAGGAATTGGGATTCGTGTCACTTGTCGGAGAGCAGATTCGCCCTTACCGGATGTGATGTCCATCTCGAGGAGACGCTTGTGAACACGAAGTTCCCAGTGGTCGTATGTCTCGACGCCTTCGCCATCAGGTGCTTTGCGCACAGGGACGACTAAGTGACGTGTAGGCAACGGAATAGGACCTCGTAGAGAGATTCCACCGGTGTCACAGATGGTCTTAATTTGGCTTGCAACGTTATCGATATCTCGATGGTTTTGGCCGGTGAGCTTGATAATCGTGACAGCTGCCATATTGATTCCTTCCGATTCCTTCCGATTTCTTCAAGTGATGAATCACTTCTTGTCAATCTTCAAACAAACGCCTGCTGCGACGGTCTTACCCATGTCACGGATAGCGAAGCGAGAGAGTTCAGGGAACGTGTCCATTTGCTCAATCGCCATTGGCTTGTTTGGTTGGAAACGGATAAGACATGCATCACCAGTCTTGAGGAAAGACGGGTTTGCTTCCTTGCCGGATCGGTTGGTCTTCTCAAGCAGGTCGAGGAATCGAACAGCGACTTGAGCGGTGTGAGCGTGGAATACTGGTGTGTATCCGACGGAAACAGCCTTTGGAATGTCCATCAACTGGATTTGGCCGACGAAGGTTTCGTCGTGACGGACGAACATTGGTTCGTTGTCTGCGTATCCAGCAACGTCACCACGGCGGATGTCGACTTGTGCAAGCCCACGGACGTTGAAACCAACGTTGTCTCCAGGCTCTGCCTTAGGGACCATGGTGTGGTGCATTTCGATGGACTTGACTTCAGCAGACTTCTGTGAAGGGTTGAAGACGACAGTCTTTCCGACGTTTAGGGTTCCAGTTTCAATCTTACCGACTGGGACTGTACCGATACCGGAAATCTTGTAGACATCCTGAATTGGCAAGCG
>QQRW01000045.1 GCA_003602605.1 Candidatus Poseidoniales archaeon
CCACACTGATGGCACGGTCGGTCATTACGAGTGAACACCCAGTGCCTTGCCCGACCTCGTGACAAACCAATATCTCTCAGCTGCTCATAGAGTTCCAAATCAACGGTGATGCCCGGAACTTTGTAGGATTGGCGCGAAAGGAACAGTGCTTGCTCAGCAAGCCTTCTTTTTTCATCTTCATCGAGAGAGGAAACGGTTCGGTCGGGATGGAGTTTGGCAGTAAAAAGCACCTCACTTCGCAGATAATTACCAATCCCCGCAAAGAATCCCTGGTCGAGCAGCAGCGTTTTCAGCCGTTTCCTCTGAAATCGCTTGTGGTTCATGTGTTCAATCAACTCGTCCGTTGTCGTCTCATCGATGACAACATCGGGGCCAAGCTTGGCGATGTACTGGTGGCCGGAGACTTCCCAAGGCTCGAGCATGAGAATATCTGTGGCAGACCACAAGCGGCAAGTGTGCGTCTTGGTTGACAGCGCAATCCGTAACGAGCGGTTCCATTTTTTGGCTTCAGTTGCTCTGCGATTAACGGTCCATCGTCCATACAACTGATTGTGACTGTAAAGAACAAAGGTGTCAAAGTGAATCAACATGGCCTTTCCTCTCGCCTCGACTTTGAGAACGGTCTTGTCGAGAAACTCGTTGGTACGTTTTTCGTAGCGCGGTAGTGTGATCTCAATGTCCTCGATGGTCTTACCCTCAAGCGCATTGCGAATCTTCGACGCAGCGCGATGTATCTCTGGACCTTCCGGCATGGTAACAACCCAAGCCCTGCTCAAGAGATTATCAATGTCTGTATGGCGAGCTGAGAGGGGAATACGGTATCATGTGAGGACTTCGAGCAAACGGTCTTGCTCAGCAGCCATACGCAGTTCCATAGCAATGCGTCGTCCACTGGACATTGGCTTTCTCCATGTTGCGTTTCCATACGGGTGTCCAACGCTGACGTGGACGTTTGTGCCACCACCCAAACGAGGGGCAACGTCGTAGATGTAGTAATTCATATCCTTGTCAATACAGGTTTGCAAACAGAACGGTCCGATGATGCCTGGGTCGTAATGCTCTTTGCTTGCAGTGATGAATCTCTCTCCGAGTTCAAACGCTTTCTCAAGCAGTGATTCTCGAATCGTTGCGGTGTTGTGACCAACAACGGTCATCTCAGGGATTTGTTGGTGAGCAGGCATGGTCATTTGCTGAGGAGCGGGAAGACGAACGTGACCGTCAAGAGAGGACTCAAATCTCCAGTCGACACCGAGCAATTCGAGTTTTTCACCCTCTTCAGCCAACGGACTATAGAAAAAGTTGAGATTGAAAACTGGGCCGATAACGTAGCGTTCAATCCGTGCGCCAGCAAGTGATTCTTCATCGATGACGCCTTCCGCAAGTAGGGTTTGCGACTTCTCTTGGTATTCGGCATAGGATGCACAGGTGAAGAATCCACGCTCAAGTTTCTTCTGAGCGTGGTGCAGTTTGACGATAACCAGACAATCGATGTCTTGAGGGTCGGCAATGGCTTCTGGATACGGCAATCCAGCCTTGTCCAAAATCCAGTAGTAGTCTTGCTCTTCGGTTCGCTCTTCCATACGGAGCATGTTTCGAGAACCGAACAGCGGCACCTTGAATGTGTCTTCAACATCGGCAATCGAAGAGTACGAGGTGAACGATCGGTTCGGGATGTAGACCACGTTACGCTTGCGCATTTGTTCCTGCATCTCTTCCTTCATGACATCGTTGAACGAAGGCATGACAATGGCCTTATCGACCATTCCACGAACCACTCGGCCGGATTGTGAGCGGTGCGCTTTGAAGTAATTGGCGTAGGTCTTGTGACGGCCCTCTTTGCAATAAGCAACGGTTGGGAATCCTTCCTCAATGGCTCCGTCGCAGATGTCCAATGCCGAATGCGAGGCGGTCATCCCGATTCTGAGTTTCATTCGGTCGTAATCTTCGACGATGGATGCGATATCTTCTTTCGACAGCATGGTGTTCCCTCGATAATGTAAGTGTAGAAGGGGGGGTCTTTCATCTCATCGGATTGATGAGGTTCAGTCGTAGCGCTGAAGTTGCATCAATTCCTCGGTAGAGAGTGTCTCTCCTGACATCAACTTGCCCATCAGGTCTTGGACCTCAACCCGTGCATTTGGCCGTTGTCCGGCACCTGCACTTGCGCCACGCATTGCACGGAGCATGTCTTGAATCGAGTGCAAGCATCGCAAGGAAACGATGTAGGCACGGTGGTTCTTGTCAGCTTCTTTCTTCGAAGTTCGCAACTTGCGGTGAGCAGATTCTGCCTTTTCACGTTGGTTGTCGACTTCTTTATTCCATTGGAGCATCAAATCGTGTGCTTCTTGAGCAGCCTCAGCGGCTTGTTCGACAGCAGCGTGTGCTGTTTCTTGTGCTTCCATAGCAATGCGGAGTGCTTCTCGGGATTCTTTGAGGTCGGTGTTGGAATCTTCTGAAATTTTCATCTTCTGAATCTTCGCGCTGATTTCCTTCATGCGCTTCATGACCTTTGTTTCGTTCTTGCCGGTGTGGCGTCCCATTTCGAATTCGTTTTCCAGACGAATCAATTCACGGCGGAGGGAGTGGATGGTATCTGGGCGGTCTCTTCGACCACGTCGCCCTTCTTCGCGTTGAGGAGCGGCATCTGGCCCCTTTGCTTGATTAAGAGCATCCTTTGCTTCGCGAACTTTCTTGTTTGCTTCAAGTCGGACGCTCTTCTTTTCTCGAACAATTTCGTTCATTTGCTCACGGATTTCACGTTGTTCTCGAACTTGAACAATAAGTTCCCGAACTTCGCCGTTCATCTCGTTTCGTGTTGCGGTGAATTTCTTGGAGTTTTCATTACACTCGTCTCGAAGAGTACGGTATTTTGTAGCCTTTTCATCGACCATCTTTCGTCGTTCTTCGAGTTGAGGTTTTAGTTCATCCATTCGTATCTCACCTGTTCGTGGAAGACTCCCATCTTCTCACTGGCCTTGCGACCGACCCTTTACATTTAATCTCTTCACTTGGAAAACTAGAGCAAAGCAACCCATTTTTGACTCAGAATTCGTCTCTAAGGTATGAGCGCATTGAATCGAACCGTTGCTTCATCCAGCATGTGGCGAAGTTGGCCAAGGTTTGAGGAGACCGCGCATCGAACCACAAGTACACGGTTTCCAGAGAGTTCTTGGACGATTACGGTGCCGTTTTCAGCGTTCAGTGTTACTCTTCCGTTCGAAAACGACGGATCAAGAAGTGCAATAGCCTTGGCCAAATGTTGGACACTGTCATCGTGTTGGGGTTCACTGAACAAGACGAAGCCTTCACCGTCGAGTAGAGCAGCACCGGTGACGCCGGATTGCGCTGCTATGTCACGAAGTAAGAGAGGTTCCACACATCGTCGAAGCATCGGGGGGGCATAACCTTTGACCCTCATGGGCTTTTGAGAATTTGCAACTTATATCGGCCCCTTCATCAGATATCCGAGACCGGATGCATAATAGTTTGAAAGATGACGAATCACCTCGAGGTTTCTTGATGTATAGAATTTCTGAGCGCGAATGTTTTCCGCTTTTACTTCGAGTTGAATGGATTTCTTTCCTTGGGCAATTGATGCCTCGACCAAGTGTTCCCATGCCTTTGCACCCCATCCAGCTGATTGGTACTCGGAATCAATGACGAAGGCTGCGATTCGAACTCCATCAATTTCGTGTGGTAAGGCCCACATGAGTCCAAGTAATGCATCTGGATGAGGGTACTTACTGTTATCGAGCAGGAGCATGTTGCCAGCCCACTGAGGAATTGGTAGGTTCGATATCGAATCCAATGTGTACTGTTCTCCGGTCTCTTTTAGAAATAAGGAACGAACTTTTTCTTTCCATTCATCCGACAGCGACTTTGGTTCAAAACCGTACACCCACTGGATGTTATCCATCGGCAAACCTCATTCTTTGCGACCCTTTTTCGATTGAGAGCGCTCGCCACGTCGTACGGTCAAGTTACGATTTTGCTTCTTCTTCCGTTCTGCCCTGCGGGTTGATTTTGGTGTTGGTTTCGATGTACCTACCGATGCAAGCCCGCCGCTGTTGAGCAACACGTCAAGGTCAGAAAGAGAAAGAGCCCCGCCGGTTGCAGCACGCTGTTGAACATCTTCAGGCTTCGGTCCTTTATTGCGAGGTTTCCAATCCGCTTGACCGGATTTTTTCTTGCGTGCTCGGTCTTTGTTGCCAGATTTTCGGTTTGAAGTTCCCTTGGCTGAAATACGAGCCCATGCGTCCAACCGTCCCTTCTCACGTCGTAATTGTCGCATCTCTCTTCGACGCTCTTGAATCACTTTGTTGAGTGAGTGGGCGTTCTGATCAAATTGTCTAGCTTCACTGAATTCAGTGGTGATGTTAGCGAGTATTGGCTCAGAATTAATCAATTCTGCACGAACTTCGGATTGCTTGTTCTCAGTTATTTTCAAGTCTTTGACCGCTTTTTTCTGTTCACGGACCAGTGAGATAAACTCCTTGTGAGCAGCATCGGCTTGGAGGGCAACTTCATGCATAGCTTGCAATTCAAAGAACCATGCAAACTGGTCCTCTTCACGCTGGAGTGACGGCACTTGGAAGAAATCCACATCATCGGTAAGGTTGTTGTAGACTTCAACAAGAAGTTCTCGTATTCTGTAGAGAGGGATTCCTATTTTTTGATTGAGTTGGTCACGCTTTTCCTGCAATGCATTCATCCGTTCACTGCGGGGGCGAAGACTGCGTACAATCTTGCGATGTTCGTTGCGTAAGTCGCTGGTTTCTTCGAAAAGCCCCCGAAGGGCTTGTGAGATTTTGATGTTGTTTTGTCGTTCCTGTTGAAGCATTTCGATGCGTCCATCAAGATCTGTGAGCTGTTCGTTATTCGCCTTAACTTTCAATTCAAAGTCCGCCTTCGAAAGTGGGCGCAAGTCCTCAAAGAGATCTTTCTCTTCGATTGTTGGGAAACGTTCGGGGTTCTTGAGTTCGCACAAATCCTTCCAGGGTTTCCCTTCGTTAAGTGCCAGCCAGAATCGGAAAAGTTCCTCTTGAATGTCAAGTGCCCCCTCAGGGCGCAGGACGCGGCTCAAGTCATGTTCATGATTGAATGGGTCTTCAACCGGGAACGAGTGCAACCCAAGCCGTGTCTTTCCTCCGGTTACAACGGCGGTTGAAGCATGGGGTTTGCCGTACTTCCATTTCTTTTCTTTGCGACCGATGGGTTGTCCACTTCGAATCGAGATGACATGTTCTTCCCAAGGACGCTCAAGAACCAATTGCTTGATGAAATGGGCAAAGATTTCTCCAATCGATTGAGTGTTCTTTTCCTTGAGCAACTGTTCGGGGTTGTCCGACATTGTAAGGTCGTACTCTATTCCGTCGACTTTGAGGTGCGTGCGCTCTTTGCCTGACTGAATGTTTGGCGCGACCGGTGGAGTCGTGGTCTGAAGTGCTTGAAGCATAATCAGGCTCCAAGCATACGATGAGAATGTTCCTCGAGCAGCGTCACCTACATCGCGTTGCGATGCCCAATATTTGACGGCCAGAATGCTGTTTTGAATGCGCTCATCCATCTCTGCATAGCGCTTGAGCAGTGTGGTGTTGTGCAACGCCAACGTGTTGTTGATGGATATGTCCACTGGGATTTTCGTACGTTCATCGGTGAATTTGATGATTGGTACTTTTGCAGAAGAAATCACTTGGATATCTTCCATGTCTTGATTTCTCAGCGTAGTTGAAATCGAGCGAAGAATTTTCTTTGGCTTTTGGTCATTAAACAAGAGGCAGAGATCCATATCACCGCTTGAGAGGGAGAGGCCTGAAGCAGATGATCCAAACTGTCGCAACGAACTGCCCTTGAATCGACGTTCGACGGTTCTCTTCAAGTGTTCAAACAACCCTTTTCGCTTTTTGAGCATCACGGAAGATGGTCGTTGTTCAAAAAGTGTCTTTTCAATGTCCTTCGACAGTTGATCGATAGCAGATGCTTCCAAGTCCTCACCGGTTGGCAACTCAAGTTTGTCGCAGAGGTACTGATGAACAAGTGGCCACCGATGTTGCTGAGCGTTGTCAAAACCCGTGATTGGGCATTCGTCGCTCATTCTTCTTCACTTCCTTTGGTTTGCTTCTTTTTCGAGCGACGAGTGTAGGTCGGTTTTGATTCCTTCTTCATGTTGTTCGCCCGTCGCCGTGCGTGGCTTGACGGTTCGCCTTTTTTGACGCGCTGGGCGTTTTCGAGGAGTGAGTCAAATCCCTTGTCAATGTGGTTTTGCCAGTGTTCAATGCCTTTCTGGCTGCTATCAAGGGCGAGAGCAAGACGTTTTGTTCGTGCATCTGCTCGTCGTCGATGAGCCTCCTGTTCAAGGTAAGTGTTGTGAAAATATTCGTTTTCAGATGCGTGGTCGAGCAGTGCATTGTGTGCCTTTTCGGACAACGAAAGTTGCTTACGTGCCTCTTGGTACAACTTCTTCATCGTCGCTTGCTCTTCCAGATTGTCTTTTCTTTTCGACACCCATTCCTCATGCTGTTGAAGCAATGTCTTCATCTCTTTGATGTATTTTTGCTCGGTTTTGTGGTTGCCGGCATTGGTTTCCAATTCGTGTTCAATCTTTTTGAGCTTGTCCTCAAGTTTGGATTGAGCCCATTCAGGGTTTGCTTGCTTGACGCCTCCTGCGTTGGCGATTGTTTCACGAACTTTGCCAGCCTCTTTGAAAAGGTCTTGAGCTTTTTTTCGAGCAGCATTTCTTTCCTTTTTGAGATTTGCAACTTTGGCGTTCACTGCATCCCTTTGTTCTTTGGCACTTCGAGCCAAAGGTTCTGCCGCACGTAGTTCATCTTGGCGTGCATCGAGTTGTTCGGGTATGGTCTCTGCAAGGCGTTCGCGCCGGTGCAAAATGGACTTTGCCAGTAAGGCAGGAGTCATTTCCAGCAACTCGTCAGGACCCATACAGTGTGCGCCAGTCTCCAACCTTCAATAAACATGGCGTAGTGTCTTCATTAGGCGAGAAAGTGAAGAACCCCCGTGCAGAGGGTGAAGCATGGGCAGGGGTGAGGGCAGTCAATCGAAGTGTTTGGCGCTTTGCATCACTGCTCTGTTTTTGACTTGCCTTTTGCCATTGGTCAGTGCGACTGGAGGTGGCGCAGTGTTGGATGTAAGCAGTTTCTCACTTGCAGACTTTGAGACCACTGAGGACTCAACATACGATTTGCAGTTTGACATCATCGAACTCCTCTCAAGCGATGCAGAGGTCGAGGTGCAAGTTGAACTCTCTACCCTTGATGGTACCCAATTCGCAGTGTTAAGCCAGAATCTCACCGTCGCAGCGGACTCAGTTTTGCCCGTCCAATTTTCGCTCACATCGCTTCCATACGGGTACACAAATGTCGATGTAGAGCTTCTTGGCGAAATCGGCTCTCCAAACTCAACTCAAGCGATTACGCTCTCTCGAACCCTTCATCGACTTCAACCCGCAGACATTTCCTTAGCGACTTCCGGCCAGATTCTACTCTCTGGCTTGACTTCAAATGGCGCGGCAACTGGAAATGTTTCAATCCATGACGGTGATTATCTTCGTACAGAAGTTGCCATCATCAACGACGGTGATTTTTCTTGGACAGGTACACTTTCCCAATCGCTGAATGTGGGCTCGGTCTATGAGAATCAAACATCTTCAGAGGTTACGGTTGATGCTCAATCAAGTTTCATTGTCTTCTTCACCAGCACATTGCAGCTAACAGAGGGCTCAGCAAGTCTCGAACTTGCACTCAACGATACCGGTGATGGTGATTCGAGCGACGAAACACGATCCATCATTTTTGAAGTGTCTCCTCCACCTTTACCGCTGATGACACTTGCTTTTTCTTCAGACTTGGGCGAACTCACTGCCGGAGACGCAATCGAATGGAATCTTTCAGTCTCCAACACTGGCACGCTTGATTTCGATGGACAACTTGTATGCATGTTCGGGCAGGAAACGCTGTATGATGCCCCATTTACTCTTTCAATAGACTCCATGACAAATCTATCTCTTCAATCAACAGCTCGACCAGACCTGTTGTCTTGCAGTGTGCTTGGTATGCGTATCTCGACCTTATCGACTTCCACGGTCTCGCTTGCTTTTGATATTGAATCTGCAGCATTTGAGTTTGCAGGCTCAAGTATTCCTGCAGTTCTAAACGGCCCTTGGCATGAAGGTGATACGGCTGTGTTCTCGATGCTCGTTCGCAACCATGGCGAGAAGATGGGTCATGTGATGCTGGTATGTGAAACACTTGGCATTGAATATGCAAGCAATGCATTGTTGCTGGATGTTGACGCTGCGGGTGAGGTCAGTGTATCTTTGCCAATGTCGACGGTTGGCGATCAAGCCGTTAACTGGTCACTCTCCTCGACGGATGGTTCGATAGATTCAGGTCTCAACGGTACTGTAATGGTGCCTGTAGCTGCCCAGCAAACATTGACGCCCAAGATTACATCGGTAGCTTGGGATGCGGTAAACGGTGTCACTTTCGAATGGTCTGTTGAGATGAGTGAAGGTATTGACAGACCCGTCCGAATTCGTCTGGGTTACACTGAATCAGGGTTGGATATCTATCCCATGGACTACGAAGTCACGCTTTCTGCAGGTACGACAAGCGGCGCATTCACCGTTGGATTTGTTGATTCCGAACGAGTTTCTATCCGTGCAACACCACTCAACTGGACCACTGGTTTCGGCTTTTCCAGTTTCAGTTTGAGCATTCCCGACGAGCGCCCATCGTATTCTGTCGACTTCAACCCTCTTTCTACGCCAAACAGGCCACTGCCTGGCCAAACCGGTTCTGTGACCGTTCAGGTCCGAAACTCCGCAGATGTTGCAGGCGCAGAAGGGTACCTTGTCGTCTCAACACAGGGTGGTCTTTTCCTTGGTGAGAAGCAAACCGATGCTTTAGGTGCAAACTCAGATTCGAATTATCAATTCTCATTTGAGTGGCCGGACTTGGATTCTGCCCCTCTCAAGGTGACATGGGTTGTTGGCGACAGCAGTTTCACTGCGACAAACACGTTCCAGTCCGGAGTTGTCGTGGTTGAAGAGGCATCGTTTGAATTCCCATGGGTTGGTGTCATTGGTGGGGTGATGCTTGCTGTTGTAATCGGTGCAGTCGTTCGAATCTATCAAAACCGGAGTACAGATTCGTCCGTTGCTAAGCCGGAGAACTCGTCCTCCTCGAAGAAGAAGAAAAAAGCAGCAAAAGCAACCAAAGTTGAGAAAATCCAAATTGGTTGTCCTGAATGTGAACGTCAACTTCGGGTGCCTGCAGATTACGGTGGGCAAGTCCGTTGCCCCGACTGCTCGAATCGCTTTGATGTGACACCACGTATCGATTCATCACGGCAGGAAGTCGAGGAAGAGCCAGCCGTTGAATCGGACGGTAAGATCGAGATTCACTGCCCAGAATGCACACAATCGCTCCGAATTCCCGAGGATTATACCGGTTCAGTTCGCTGCCCTGCTTGTGAGGAAGTTTTTTCTGCTGTACAGACTGAGTAGTTTTGGGTGAGTGCATGAATGGACATTTTCGAGAGTTTGAGGACGAGTACCTCGAGACCATGTATGAGTTTCACGAGAAACAACCCGGTGTCCCGGTTCGTAACGGTGACCTCGCCGGTTCTCTCGGTATTTCACCCGCTTCGGCAACAGAAATGATTCAACGTTTGGCTGGCAAGGGCATGGTTGACTACGTGCCTTACAAAGGAGCGACTCTTACAGAAAAGGGTATGATTCACGGACAGAAAATGAAGCGTCGGCATCGTCTAGCCGAAGTTTTTCTGGAAAGCGTTTCGTTCCAAGGAGATACTCACGCAACTGCCTGCCGATTAGAACATGCCATCGATGACGATTTAGAAGTCGCACTCACATTGTTGCTTGGTGAGCCTGTTCTTGATCCGAGCGGCCGAGACATTCCGCTTGCCTCAACTGATATTTCGGAGCGCATTGAATCTACAAGGTCACGATTATGCTCACTTGCCAATCTCTCCGTGGACGCGAGTGGAACCTTGGAAGCCATGTTCCTCAGTGCTTCAGAGGTGGACTTGTTGGAGTCTCAGGGATGCAAAGTCGGTATTCAAATTACCCGTTTGGTCGACGGTTATTCGCTTTCAGACCAAACGAATCTCGTAATGTCTCCGGAACTTGCCTCTAAACTCCTCGTTCGCATTCATCCGGCTTTGAACTGATGTAACACTTTAGTGCAAGAGCCGGGTGGACTGTATATGGTTGAGGAGCAGGTTGATTCATCAGACGATGAAAATCAACAATCCACTTCAGAAGAAAGCATTCTCACCTCTGAGCGTTTTTGGTTCGCCATCGACCGCCAATTACTCGGCTCTGGATTGCGACTTGTCCTGATTTTACCGGCATTTTCGTTCTTCACTTACTTTGGAGCACTCGCCTTTTCTGCAACATCTCCCCAATGGTGGTCACAAATCGAACCGACGGTTGGAATAAGCTTCGCAATGGCTTTGACTGCTCTTACTTTTGTTCTCCTGCTCGGATACATTCTTGCCCAGACGTTCCATCGACATCGAGTCGAATTGTCTCTCAACAACTTCGAGAAGGAAGTTGAACGGCTGAACGGTGAACATCTTTCGGTTCAGTCCTTGCACGGTTATGAAAGCCTCGCTGACCAGTTGTCGGGAGCGAAATCCAAACACACGTGGTCGCTTTCTTTTGGTATTCTTTCAAGTCTGCTTTTACTCGTTATTTTCTTTGTAGATATCGCTTCTTTGAATGGACGTATCATGCTTTTGCTTTCCTTCTCAACGCTCATGCTTTCCCTTTCACAGCATTTCCTGACACGTTCCTATCCGTTCAATATGGATGAGCGTACTGGTTTGTTGAAGGCGTACAACCCACCTATTCACCCTTCGACTCTGGAGATGGTGTTTGACGACCTCGTGAAAACACATATGGACCCATTGCTGCGCTCGGTCTATGAGATCTATTCGAAGGAATTGGAACAGTGCCTCAAGCGAGGAACGGATCCACAGTACGCACGGGAAAAAATCTTGATGACGCTGTATCGACACTCGAAAGGTCTTGATTTTAAGACAATGGAATCTGAACTTTCCGAAGTACTGACCAAGAAAGGAATGGATATCGTTCGTAGCCATCCAGTCTTTACGATCGAGGAATGGCTTTCGATTATAGACCATATCGAGCATGCTTGTCCGGCATTCTTCCGAATGATTGGTCGAATCGAAGAAGACCTCGGTGCTGGCCGCGCAGCTACAAACTCTGATATTGTGTTTGAAGTGGACATGGAGAACGTCGTTCATGAACGCGCGAACCTTTTCACGCTCATTCACAATCTTTCTGACACTCCGAGGAACGTCGTTCTTCGAGTTCAATCGCCTGATTTCAGGCCACACGACATTGCCATGACATACCGGCTTAATCCAGGTGAACAACATTGGTGGTCTGCCAAGGCTCTTCCACTGGCAGCAGAGGGTGATGAGGATGTTCTTGGGCTCATGTCCGGCCTTCTTAGAGACGGTACAGTCGCATGGCAATCCCTGCTCCCTGAGCGCTTTGGAGAGGCAACCGTCTCCGTTCGTCTTGAGGAACAAAGCGGCGACCTCATCATTGGACGACAGATTAACGTCCGTGTTCGAACGAAGTTCCTCGAACGCATCCTGGGTTTCTCATCGGTCACTACAGGCCTACTCGGCATTCTGGGAATATCGATTGCAGTGTTCATTAAAATCAGCGATATACTCGGTAATATCAGTGTGTAATTGCCTTTTCACCCATGGGTAGATTTGAAATGGGTCACTCTGTGCAGTAGCCATGCGCGGAAGACCAGATGATGCGACTCCAAGTCCTGATGCTGAATTGCGAGAAGAATTACAGGGCATGGAAGCACGTGTTCGAAAAATGCGAAACACTCGTAATTCATTCAGCGAACAAGCTCGTACTGTTGCGGACAAGCGCAATGCAGTTCAGGGACAATACAAGGAACATCGAGAGAAGGTCGACCTCGTGCTTACTGAGATCAAAGCAATCCGTGCAGAAATCAAGATGTTCAAGGAGAAGCGTAATGCTCTACAGCAACAGCTTCGTGAAGTCATCAATCAGGTGAAGGGTCGCCGTGATGAAAAGGGTGAAAAGAAGTCAGCAACCGCTGAATATGCGAAGTTGCAACAAGAAGTCCAATCGCTCGAAAAGACCTTCGAGACCTCCTCTGTAGGTCAGAAGAAGGAAAAGGAAATGATTAAGAAAATCAAGGAAATGAAAATCCGAATCAAGGAATTAGCTCCAGAAGTTACTCAGTTTGAAATAATTAATGTTGACCTCAGCGACATGGATTCAGCAATCAAGTTGCTTCGTTCTGAAGCTGACGCAGCACACCAAGATATGCTTGAGGCAGTTGGCCGTGCTGATGCAATTTCCAAGGAAGTTGATGAAGCATTCACCCACCGTGACTTCCTCAAAGCGGAAGGCGATCGCTTCCACAACGAATTTTTGGAATTGCGTCAAAAGTCTGACGACATGCACAACAAGATTACAGAGTTGATGGTCGATGTCAATAAAGTTCGAGACAAGTTGAACATGGCTCGTGATGAGCGAAAGTCATGGATGACCGACCACAATGCATCCGTCAAGGCCGAGATGAAAACCGGTGCAGAATCTGAAGAAGTCGCAGACGAACTTGTTTCACAACTTCTCAATTCAGGCGGAATTACCTTCGGTGGAATTGGTCAAGGTGATACTGGAAACTCCAGTAAGCGAAAGTCCAAGTCCGGTAAGAAGAAGTCAATGCGCAAGATCGACATGCGTGCATCACGCCGGCGCTGAGGTTTGAACATGTACGGGGTCATCATGGCAGGTGGCCAAGGCTCTCGTCTTCGCCCACTCACACTCACTCGACCTAAACCAATGGTAGAGATTCTCGGTCGCCCAGTGATTGATTTTGTCAAAGACGCAATGCAAGATGCTTCCATCGACACCATTGTTGTCACGACTGGCTACCGTGGAGAACAACTCGAACATCATGTTGAGTCCTGGACGCAGGGAGAACAACCAATTCATGCATGGGTTAACCAAGAATCAACACCTATGGGTACCGCAGGTAGTGTTCGCCTCCTTTCAGAGCACTTGACTGAAACATTCGTTGTAGGTTCTGGCGACTCTGTTGCCTCGTTCGACATTGGCGCGCTTCTTGCATCCCACCGCCGAAGTGGGGCAAAAGTTACAATGGCGCTTTGGGAAGTCGAAGATCCGACTGAATTTGGAATCGTTGGACTGTCAGTCTCACATCTCGGCGAACTCGACGGGCAACTCCGTGAAGGCTACATTTGTAAGTTCAAGGAAAAACCCACGGCAGATGAAGCCTTTAGCAACGTGATTAACGCTGGACTCTACATCATTGAACCTGAAGTCTTGGCCCTAGTCCCTGAGGGTGAGAAGTTTGATTTTAGCAAGCAACTCTTCCCGATGGTGCTTGAAAAGAACTGGCCTATGTATGCGAAAACCATCGACGGTGTTTGGTTTGATGTTGGGCATCCCTCAGAACTTATCCGAGCTCAACACACGCTCATAGAAGAACGTAATTCTCTTCCTTTTCCCCTCCCCGATGGTGATTTTACTGGGGACAGTTTCATTTCGTCCTCGGCTGAAATTCATGGTGAGATTGAAGGCTCAGTCGTATCGTCGATGAGTGTCATTGGGTCAGGTAGCACTCTGAAGAATGTTCTCGTAATGTCGGATTCGAAAATAGGAACGGATTGCAAAATCACCAACACTGTCGTTGGTGAAGGCGTTGTTATCGGCTCACAGTGTACCTTGCAGAATGTGATACTTGGTGACGGAGTGGTTGTCGATGCAGGTAGCGTTCTCAAGGATTGTCGAATTCCGAATCCGAACTAATCATGTTGGCGTTTGACTCAAATACCTTGGGTTATCGCATTTGCGATATGTCCTCTCGTGCTACACCCGCTCGGAGCTATGACCGCACTTGGGAAGAGATTGAGGATATGCTCAATCGAGCCGAAGCAAAGCGGGCTGAATGGAAGGTTTGGTTTGATGAATGCCGAAAAAACGAGGACCGTGACGGCATGAAAGAAGCGGCACGAAATCACAAGGCATTGGACGGTGTCGTGAAGACGCTCAGGTGGGCTCTCGGTGAAGAGGGAATTTCCAATCCTTTGGAGTGATTACCAACCACGCTGGTCCATTCGGACTTCGAGTGTTTCTAACTCATCGCCCTTCATTGGATCTCCAACTGTCATTGCCATGGCTTCGGTAACCTTTGCAGCATCATCATAATGCGCAGTTGCAAGGACAATGGCATCAGCCATCGTTTTTGGGTCGGACGACTTGAAGATTCCAGAACCGACAAAGATGCCATCCATGCCGAGTCTCATCATGTGGGATGCGTCAGCAGGGGTTGCTATGCCACCTGCTGAGAAAGTAACCACTGGTAGTCTTTCCATGTTTTTGACTTGATTGAGAATCTCAAGAATATCGTTGTCCATGTTATCGTCAATCGCACCAAAGGGGGTCATTGGGTAGTTGCCTGGAAGTTCCGATGTGTCTGCAAGAACACGGTATCTGTCGACTATGATGTTGGAGACTTTTTCCAGGCCTGCATCATCCAATGATTGGATTTGACGGATTTCTTGGTCGATGAGCCTTGCGTGGGTTACTGCTGCAACGAGGTTTCCCGTACCTGCCTCACCCTTGGTTCTGATCATTGATGCGCCTTCGTATATACGACGAACTGCCTCACCAAGTCCTGTGGCTCCGCATACGAACGGAATGGAATAGTCGTTCTTGTTGATGTGGAAGAAGGGGTCGGCAGGAGTCAAAACTTCTGATTCGTCGACCATGTCTACGCCCATTGACTCAAGGATTCGTGCTTCACCTTCGTGTCCAATACGTGCTTTGGCCATCACTGGGATGGAGGTACAATCGAGAATACCTTGAATCATGTCGGGGTGGCTCATGCGGGCAACTCCACCGTCTCTTCGGATGTCTGCAGGAACGCGTTCAAGAGCCATCACGGCAACAGCACCAGCATCTTCAGCGACTGCTGCCTGTTCGGGGTCTACGACATCCATGATGACGCCGCCCTGTTGCATACGAGCGAAACCTCGCTTGAGTAAATCGCTGCCGTTCCGCAGTTGTGAAAAATCTGTTCGAACCATTGTAATCATCTCATCCTGAAGCGCGACCTTCATGAACATTAGTTTAGGTCATGAAGTACACAATGCGAGTTCAGTCGCTCGCAAGTACCGGGGAATCGCCTTCTGCAATTTCTGCACCAACGGCTTCTTCTGCGTTGCGATCAATCCAATGTTCTTCTTCATCAGGTACATCTGTATCTGCAAAAATAGCGTCAACTGGGCATTCTGGAATGCATGCTCCACAGTCTATGCATTCGTCAGGGTCAATGACCAAGTAAGTTTCAGCTTCTCTAAATGCTTCGACAGGGCATACTGCAACGCATTCTTGGTATTTGTGATCGACACAGGTGCTTGTTACGACGTGGGTCATGGATATTCCTCAGCCATCCCAAGAACTCGCTATACATGAAGGCTTTGAAACAAAATCCAAACAAAATGTATCTTAAACTTGAACTTAATCCTTTGATTTTTGAGATGAAATGCGGAAATAGAGGCCTATCAGGATGGTCGAAACCACTACCGTTCCTATTGCTACTTTTGCTACGAATGCATTGGTGTTAGTTGATGTGGTATCTGAATCTTGAGTTTGTGAATCGCCAGTTTGCGGATTTGTTGAATTGCTGCTGCTCAAATTGTTCGCTTCGGTGGTTGATTGTTCACTCGATTGATTGGTAGAATTGTCAGAATTATTCGCTGAGATCTCATCACCGCTCGGAGTATCGTCGCATCCATCGGGTGTGCCGTCCATGTCTGCATCTATCGAATCGTCACTTCCTTCACACACATCGTCTTGGTTTGAGATTCCATCCGAATCATTATCCAAGAGGTCATCGCATCCATCTGCAATTGAATCGTTGTCGATGTCGATGGAATCATCAAACCCTTGGCACACGTCGATTTCATCGACAATTCCGTCTCCATCCGAATCAACATAATCATCGCAACCATCCGGCAAAGAATCGTCGTCAAGATCAATTTTGTCGTCATGCCCACGGCATATGTCGGACGGGTCCTTCGTTCCGTCTTCATCTGAGTCGTCGATACAGCCATCGCCATCGCTGTCCCAGGGAAGTGCATCTTCATCGGGGCAGGCATCCAATGAATGTTCAATATAGGTGCCTGGCGTCATGTTTTTGTCACCAAACGCCGAAAAATCGGGGGCATATCTTCTGGCTTTGAACAGGGCATTCCCAAGTGCAACGGACACATTTCCAACCGGTATATCTTCACCTTGTGTCATTGTGCCTTGATTTGAAACGGGACTCACGTATTTCCACACAATTTCACCGCTCAAATCTACCTCATACAGTGTTCCTGTTGTGCCATCGGTGACCAGTGTGTTACCGTTCGGTAACCTTTCGGCACCGGAGACTACCTGAGCATTCATTTCACTGCCTTGATTCCACGACCAGTTTGGCTGTTGAGGTCCCCAAGTGTTGTTGCTTAGCAGCGGATAAGTTCCGTTGGAGCCAGGCAGGCTGAGTACGTCGACTGAGGAGTATCCGTAGTTCAGTCCGCCACCGTTGTTAAACACGATGAGGTCTCCTTCACCAGGCCGGCCCTGTTCAATCCATTGGATATCGTGTTGGCCAAACAATTTCTGGCTGTTGGATAGGCCTGCATCGTAGACTTGTGGATTTCCCCAACGATAGAGAAGGTCTCCTCCTTTGCCGGAATTGCCACCGGTATGCCCTGCAGCCTCCTCCGTTGTCGTACTGTGGTCAATGATGTAGATTTCATTCATGTTTTTGCATGAGATGGCGATTTGGTCGAGAAATTCGTTGTAATCAATACCGTTGCAGTGCATCCAATCAGCACGGCCGGCTTGGTTACCAGTTGCACCTACATAGTTGATATCAAGTAACTCCGGATGGTCTCGAACGACACCATAATTGTCCTTTGAAGCATCGTAATCTTGGATCAGGTGGTCCCAAGCGTGCCATTCCCAAACGATGTTCGCTTCATTGTTTTCAAGAGGTTCAATCTCGATAATGAAATCCGGCCACACATTCGCATTACCGCCAGGTGAATCGCTCGCTATGGCAGGATTTCTTCCTGCTTGCAGAGCCTCAGCCTCTGATTTATCTTCCCATGCAATTGCCAAGATATTGCCGTTTGGCATTGGTTCAATGTCATGGTGCGTGATGTAAGATGTCGAGGAAAACTCCCATGACCATTCAGCTGTTCCGTCCCATCCTATCCGTTCAATTTTACCTGCAGTTCCCCCGCCGCTGAAGTTACCTATTGCTTGCTGAGAGATATCAGCGCTACGCAGCAGATCTCCGTCGGGAAGAAGGTAAGATGTCATTCCCGGACGATGTTTACCAGGTGAGTCCCAACTGTGTACTTCTCTACCTTCGTGGTCGATGAGGTAACTTTCGGTTGAAGAAAACGGTGAAAACAGTGTGTATCCAATGTCGATTGAATCGGTGCAGTATACAAGACCCACCGTCCATGTCAAATTACGGTCTGCATTGCACACAGGTGGCTCATTCATGCTCGGCTGATGTTCGGCAGAAATTGGCATGGTAAGGCTGAGCAGCATAAGAGTGGTAAGTACAACCGCCCTCAACCTCATACTCATGAGGCTTGGTTGCTTGAACTCGACTTCAACTTAGCGTTGTGACGGCTTCGTGTCAACTGGACATTTTTTGGCATAGATTCAATGCCTGTTCAATGACCTTTGTGCACTCTTCTTTCGAATCTTGCCCAGGATAGACTTCAACCTTGGTGTGGCATTTTATGGTTGAGGCATGTCCCGGTGATGCTAGAACAGCTACGCCGTTGACGAAGGAATGGAACTCAAGTCGGAAGTGTAAGGTATTGTTCTCATCGTAGCGTTGTTCGACTTCTTGGGCAAGTATCTTCAGATTGTCTTTTCCAATTTTTGCAAGAGATGCTAAGGACTGTTTCTTCTTTTTGCAAACTCCGGTTACCATGTGGATTTCCGAGCCATGGTAGGATGTTGTACGTTCAATATCGACCAGTTCAGGGTCACCCACCAACCAAGCAATAGCCTCTGCAACCACCGTTTCATCTTCAACAGCGCCAACGGTTGCACGCCAAGTGATGTGGTGTAGGCTCACACCCTTCCGTGCCCCTTCATGCTCAAGAGTTTACCGAACCATCATGGATTAGATTGCCACGAATTGGTATGTCCTCGTTTAGGCGAGCGAAGAGACTTCTTCAAATAGGGGAGGGAGGTCGCCAACCTGCAAGTGGGGTAGCCCCCGCAAACACACACCCCGAGATGATACCATGGCAAAAAAGATTAGTGTAAAGGCACGTGCAGCAGCACGTAAGCAACGTGACAAGTGGAAGAACAAGATTTGGTACACCATTCGTGCCCCACGAACGCCATGGGATTTTAAGAAAATAGGAGAGACTCTCGGGGAGTCCGATGAACGCATTATCGGCCGTGTGTACGAAATGACACAACAAGAATTCAATGGCGACTTTACTAAGATGCACGTAATCCTCCGATTCCGTGTTCACGAATGTGTTGGGCAAGACGCTCTAACCACATTCATCGGTCACCATCACCAAACCGACCACATCCGTCGACAGATTCGTCGTTACCGGGGTAAAGTCGATGACGTCGTCGATGTCGTTTCGACCGACGGTTACTTGATTCGACTCAAGCCACTAATTATTACTCAAAAGCGAGTTCAGACTTCCATCAAGCAGGCTATGCGTGCTAAGGCTCGAGACATGATTATCGCTTTTGCTTCCAAGGCCACCTACTCCAAGATTCAAACTCAGATTCTTGACGGAACCCTTGAAGAAGAAATCCGAAAGGCAGTCAAGCCAATCTACCCAGTGAAGTCTGTCGCTATCCGTAAGAGCCAACTTCTCCAAGCTGGTGTCGTTGCTGACAAAGGAAAGACACTCGATGAGATTCACGCTGAAGAAGCTCGCAGTGATGCTGAACTTAAGGCAAAGAAGGCTGCAGCTCTTGCTGCAGCAATGGAAGATGAAGAGGAAGAAGAATCCACTCCGTCGATTATTGATGCTGCTGAAGCTATGGAACCTGCATCTGATAAGGCTCCTGCTGCCGAAGAGGCACCTGCCGAAGAAGCACCTGCCGAAGAAGCACCTGCTGAAGAGGCACCTGCTGAAGAGGCTGCACCAAGTGCAGACTACGATTCGATGAAGGTCGCAGAACTCAAGGAACTTCTCAAGGCAGCAGGAAAGCCAGTATCTGGCAAGAAAGCAGACTTGATCGCTCGCCTCAACGAGTGAATGAACCTCGGTCATATCAACCACCTCTGCGAAAGCAAGGTCTAACCGTCGTACGAGCCGTAGGTTTGACAAGGTTTGAGCGTCAGGGTCCGCTATGAATCGACTCGGAGTCATTGGCGGAACAGGTCTCATCAACATGGCCGTTGGTGAGGAAATGAAACAATCTGGCATCGAATTGTTGAGACGGGATGATGTGAGTGTCGAAACTCCATGGGGCGATGTTCCACTTACGTGTATGCGACTTTCAAACGGAACCGAAGAAAAAGAATTGTTCTTCTTACAACGCCACCACAACGGTGGCGAAGCCAGCAAACCGCCTCACATGATCGAGCACAGAGCCAACATGCGTGCGCTCGCTGATGCTGGATGTGAAGCAGTCATGGCGGTTTGCTCAGTCGGAGCAATACCAGAGGATTTCCCGCCAGGAAAAGTTGCGTTAGCCGAACAGTACATTGATTTCACTGGAAAAGCTTCGACCTTTCACGATGATGCAGCTGTTTTCACATCGGTGACCGAACCGTTTGATGCTACCATAAATCATCAGTTGAGCGAAGTGCTGCGCTCGGTTCAAGAGTTTCCAAGCAGTGAGCGCATGTTCTACACCTACTGGCTCGCTCAAGGACCACATTTCGAGACCAAAGCCGAAATCGACGCAATCGATACACTTGGTGGTCACATGGTTGGGATGACGATGCCACGTGAGGCAAAACTTGCCCGGGAACTCAAACTTCCGTATGTCGCCGTTTGTATTTCGTCCAATTGGGCGGCAGGTCGTGAACCTGGCGATTCGGGTGCAGACCTTGATCATCATTCAGTTTCATCTCAAGCAAACCGTCGCTTGATGCCAGTTTGGGCGTGCATGGTCAAATTGCTGAAGGAATAACTTCCATTAGGCACTCATCCGGTTTATATCTCGATTCGAGTTTACTTTCAGGGATTTCGTCGTGATGCATCGACGTTCACATCGTCCCAAAAATTACTGCCTTGCTCTTCAGTCTATAATTTTCTGAATGGATAATGAGGCTCCGTCATGACCCCATGTAAGGTGTCCAGGACGTGTGTCATCGAACATGAAGTATTTTGTTGACAATTCGAGGCCTAAAACTGGGTGAGGTGAATCGAATTGAATGACAAGTCGTGTACTGTAATTGCCGAATGAACCAACACCGGCATTCGCTGGCCAACCATCGACCAGAACTTTGTGCATTGTTGGCTGTACATGAGCGTCTTTTGCTTCAAATCCATGGGTGTCGTTCTCGACGAACAAATCTCGTTCAGTTGCAGGTATTGTGGTTGGTACTGTCATGGCATTGCGTAGCAGTCCACTGTTCTTAAATCTCTCCGGCGGTCGTTTTGGGAGTTCATACAAGTTCAAAGCCCGGCGATGATAGGCGTCAATATGGATGGAATGTCAGTGGCAGATTGGATGGCCCATGAAGCAACGAATGAATGGGAAGTTATGATGAAAAAAATCGCAGTTTTTCATGACAAACACAATTTCGAAGAAAACAACGGCCATGACATGGGTTACCGAATTGCCCTTACCGTCGAAGAGTTAGGTGAATTGGCTGCTGCTGTTACCAAGGGCAAACCTCTCTCTGAATGTGCCGAGGAAATGGCAGACATTTTACTCCTCTTGATGGGCCACTCCCTCGCCATGGAAATTGATTTGAAGGCTGCATTTGAAAAGAAATACGCCAAAATCATGCAGCGTCCATCACGGCAAGGGCGGCTCGGTTTGCGAGTCACCGAATATCAGCCTGACGAGTAACTATCGAATCCAATGCTGGAATACCATATCGTGTTCATCGCGTGGGCCGGCATTGACAAATCGTTCTCCAATCATGTGAAAACCTTCTCCATCCATCGATGGTGCAAATGCATCAGCGTTCTCAACTCTCGTGTTGATGATGGTCTTGTGGATTTCTTTCGTGTGCTCCATGAACAGTTGGTATATTTCCCCGCCACCAATGATCATTAATTCCTCTGATTCACCAAGTTCCAAGACCGACTCATACGACATCACTTCCACATCATCTCGTGGTGTTCTGGAAAGCACGATGTGTCGACGTCCCGGTAATTTACCGGGAAGACTTTCCCAGGTTTTTCGCCCCATGACCATTGTCTTAGACATCGTAACTCGTTTGAAATGTTGCAGATCGGTTGACTGTCGCCATGGCAAGTCACCGTTTTTTCCAATGGCACCGTTTAAGTCGCAAGCGAAAATCATTGTGAACATGAAAACTCGCCTCAAACTGCAATCGGTGCGGATATGTGCGGGTGATGCTCGTATCCAATGACTTCAATGTCTTCGAATGTAAACGAGTCAATCGTCGTGCATTCCGAATTGAGTTTCAAACTCGGTAAAGCCATTGGTTCTCGAGTGATTTGCAAGTTGGCTTGTTCAAGATGATTTGTGTACAAGTGAGCATCGCCGAGGGTATGTACAAATGTGCCAGCCTTCAACCCACAGACTTGAGCCATCATTTCAGTGAGTAATGCGTACGATGCAATGTTGAACGGAACGCCGAGGAATACATCTGCGCTGCGTTGGTAGAGTTGGCAGTTCAATTTGCCATTTGCGACGTGGAACTGGAAAAAAGCATGACAGGGCATCAAGGCCATATCATCAAGCTCGCCGACGTTCCACGCAGAAACGATAATTCTTCGACTGTTTGGGTTATTTTTGATCATGTCAATCGCCTGTTCGACTTGGTCGATGATTCGACCGTCTTTTGCTTCCCACTTCCTCCACTGCTTGCCATACACAGGGCCCAAGTCGCCGTTTTCGTCAGCCCATTCGTTCCAGATACGAACGCCGTTTTCCTGTAGATATTTGACGTTGGTATCTCCTTTGAGGAACCACAACAGTTCGTGAACAATAGAGCGTAAGTGGAGTTTCTTTGTGGTGACCATCGGGAATCCTTTGGAGAGGTCGAAATGCATTTGGTGTCCAAAGACAGAAAGGGTGCCTGTACCTGTTCTGTCACCCTTTTCTTCACCTTCGTCAAGAATGCGCTGTATTAGGTCATGATAGACTTCCATTCACTCACCGAACAATTGTCGTAACCGGCAGCACTTGAGCATTCTTGAGCGATTCTATCTCACGGAGTGAGGAAAAGAACATCGGTTTCTTCATCTGGATGTTGAATATAGGTTTGAACTTCAGCATCTGTGAAGTTTTCGAGGATGGGTTGGAGAGCCAAACGTATTTTGTCGAAATGCCAACATCTACATACATACAAACGCCGAGCCATTTGAGCGAGTACCGATAATCCAGCATGAGTAAATCCTTCTTGATGGAGGTGAAGGGCAGACTGCATTTGGTTGTGATCTGACTCCAAAAGTCGGCCGAAGTTTTCGATTTTTGCATGCGATGAAGAGAGTGATTTCTTCCTGAGAGTTTTGGGTGTTGAATCGTATGGCCACCCGGCAATTCCCAGCAACACAAGTGATACGAGTGAGTCTGTAGAAGGTGTGTCAACAACATCGCTGTCACGCAGGATGCACACCGGTCGTTGCGACATGTAGACCGTGATGTGCGGGTCTCCTTCGCATACCTTCTTGCGAATGCTCTCAAAAACATCGATGAGAATGGTCGGTCCGTTGTCGTTGGAAATGATGAATGGTTTTTCCGACCCCATCTCCATACTCCAAATCGGTGTAGAATTGACAATTGAACACAACAGCTCTAGACCTCGAAGTTCTGCCTTCAGACGCTTTGGACAAACAATGTCTCCAAGGATAAGTGTTCCAAGTTGGGTGTCTATACGCTTCACGTAGGGGTAAGCGGTCGACAGTACATCAACTATGGAGCACCGAGTGCCGAAATGCTCGACATTATTTGGTCGGTGAATTTTCTATAGAGTTTGGCAAGAGAGGAACGAATCTCATGGTCTTCCATCTCGGATAACCCAATCAGTTGCTCTGATGTCATGCCGCCTCCGTTCTCATGTTCCAACCATTGCATCCATGTTATGCCGGCACCTGCCGAGAGTCCAATTCTCCTCCAGAGCCTCGGGAATTTATGGTCTTGAGGTTTCATCATGTTTCGTGTGCCGGTGAGTGCAATTGGTACAATCACTGCGTTCGGATACGATGCAGCGAGACGAGCAATTCCTGTTTTACCGGGCAGTAGGAACGGTTCTTCCGTTCTTTTCGAGCGTGTTCCCTCTGGGAATATTCCAAGTGCTTGACCCTCTGAAAGTACGTCTGCAGCACTCGATAAGGCCCCTTCTCCACCTTCGTCTCTTTTGGTTTCTATTTGGCCAGTTGCTCGCATGACGATTCGAAGTGGCCCGTTTTTGAAATGCCCGTCTTTCGCAAGATAGTGGGTTGTTCGCCGTGCAGCAGCAATGACAAGAATTGGGTCGACGTGTGACAAATGGTTGGCTGCAAGTATGACCGCACCTTTTCGAGGAATGTTGTGCAATCCGAGAAATTTAGCGTTCAACACTGGGCGTAAAAAAGGCGAAAGAAACATTCGAAGAAAACTGTAACTTGGGGTTTTCTGAAGTACCTCGCCTGTTGGAGGAATGAACCAATGCGGTTTGAGTGATTGCCATGCTTGCTCGTAGGATGGCACCTCTGTCATATCAAAATCCAACCCTCCACGGGTTTTGACTGTTCCCTTCCTTTGGAGGCGAAGATACCACTTTCTCCTCCCTCTAAACCCAGTCATGTTCATACAAACCATCAAAGCATTCCTTCTACAGCACATTCCATGGCAACAGCCTCCCAAGGTCGGTTCCTCAGGTGGTTTGTTGTCACCGTTTTACTTTGCCTCATGTCCTCAACATTCAGTCCTGTAGCGATGGCTGAAGTTCGATGGGAAGAGGACGGTTGGCTTCGAACAGCTCTAGCGCAAGAACGCCTGGATAACGGTGATGAATTCGGATGTTATGGAATGCCGCATCTCTCATGGAATGCGGACCCTGGCGCTGTCGCACTTGAATGCCAAAATTACATCACAGGACGAATCAATGCGAGCCACTGGGGTGCTAATCCAGTCTCCACTTTCACACCTCCGGGTTTGACGATGAGCCAACATACGACGATTGCAGGGCAAGGTTTCCCAATTCATGGCGACATGAACGGTTTGACATCGACTGCATGGCATACTTCCGAGGATGCTCCAGTCGATGACTGGGATTGGTACAATCTTGGACGCAGGGGTGGAAGCCTCGAGCAGGTTATCGGTTCAAAGGAGCAGGTACAAACTGCGGTCGAGGAAGGCGGTCTTGTGAACTTATACTGGGTTGGAAGAGTCAATGACGCGACGATTCGACATGACAGGGACATCGCCGAATACCTCGGTCTTGAAGCACAAGCCTGGATGACTACATGGGGCGAAGCATGGTCGTATTGGACCGTTCACGACTGTTATGAGATCGCTCACTCCAGTTCGGTTGTTGCGAACCAAACAATCATTCAATTTGAATCACTTTTGACCGAGCAATGTACTGCCGTGGCACCCTTAGCTTGGAATGTTCCAATGACATGGATTCTCGATGTCGGCACTGAATCTGTTGTCGAGGTTCGCAGCGGAAGTGGCACATTGCAGTCGCTTGAAGGGGTGAAGAAAACCTCGGAGGGTTATACGCACATCGATTCGCAATACCTCCACCTTTCGGTAGTACGAGGGCACAATGTTTCCATTGTTGTCAACGGTACGGTCGACTATGATGTTGTAGGTCGTTCGCAGTTTTGGAACAATTATTCTTCGGCCGTGACCATCGCCGCACACGATACGACGGACCTTTTCAAATGGTCAAAACGCTTTACGGATGAATCCAGCCTCGTTTTTACATGGCTTGTCCAGCCTCGTGACGGACTGGGTGAAGCACCTTGGCTTCCGTATTTGGCTGTCATCATTACGGTTTCTACAATCACCGGAATGATGTATATTCTCAAACGAGAAGGACTCGGTCCTTTTGCTCGTAAAAATTCTGATAGTGGCACGTATGATGGGTCTCGGCAATCGATGTTTGAAGCAGAATAAGGGCGAAGCCTTGATGCTATGAAGTCTTCACCGATGTTTGAGAGGAACTGAACATGGCTGGAGAAGATGTTGTCATTGACCCCTGGGGGAGTGCTCAATCGACGGATTATTCTCGCATCATCGAACAGTTTGGACTGTCCTCAATGGATTCAGTCTCACTCCCGCAACCATCTCGTCTTCATCGACGAGGTATTGTGTTCGCACACCGTGAACTTGAAACCGTTCTTGATGCACAACGGCAAGGAGATTCATTCGGAGTCCTCACCGGTCTTATGCCAAGTGGTCAAATGCACATGGGCCATTCAATGGTCATCGACCAGGTCAAATGGTTCCAACAGCTTGGTGGCGATGTGACAATCGCAGTTGCCGATCTCGAAAGCCAAGCAACCCGTGGTGTATCGTTGGAAAAAGGTCGACGTATCGCTCTTGAAGAATATATTTCTCACTATGCGGCTCTTGGCTTGGACCCAGAAAAGACCAATGTTTACTTCCAATCTTCACGTCCAATCGTGCAAAGGCTAGGATTCCAACTCGGCAAGCGAACTAACCTCAACGAATTTGAATCGATTTACGGTTTCAACGGTGAAACCAATTTGGCTCATGTTCAGGCTCCTTTGGTTCAAGTGGGTGATATCCTTCATCCACAGACCGACGATTACGGCGGTCTTCGGCCAATTGTGGTGCCTGTTGGGGTCGACCAAGACCCACATTTGCGCCTCACTCGAGGTCTTGCATCGAAAACCAACTGGTTTAACGTGAACGACGGTAAATCATCTGGCGTTGTCATTACGCTATCGGTACAAGATGACAACGCAGAAGTGCTGGGTCAATTACCAAACGGTCGCCTTGACAAGGAACGCCTGAATGCCGTCTTTAGTGGAATTGTCGAGTGTCTAGAACATCTTGGGTACTCCGATATTCTGTCGAATCCCAAGCAGGGGACGGTCCGTGTTCCAAGCGCAACTGCGAAAGATAAATCGAAAATCCGCATGAAGTTGCTTGAATTCGAACGTTCACTCGGTGGCATGGGTCTTCTTGCACCTTCGTCGACTTACCATCATTTCGCAGTCGGACTCACTGGTGAGAAGATGAGCAGCAGCAAGCCCAAAACCACTCTATTCCTTGGTGACGATCTTTCAGTTGTGGAAAAGAAAATCAAACGTGCGTTCTCCGGAGGTCAATCGACCGTTGAAGAGCACAGACGATTGGGTGGAAATCCCGATATCGATGTCGCATACCGTTACATGATGTATTTCTTCGAAGACGATGACTCCTTCCTTGCCGAAATCAATGCTGATTATCGTTCGGGGAAGATTCTTGCAGGCGAAATGAAACAAATGTGCATTGAGCGAGCAACGACATGGCTTGGTGAATTGCATGAGATGCGTGACCAAACTGCCCACCTTGTCGAGGAGTTCCTTGCTTTCGATGCCCGTTAGTTCGCAACATCGTCAGAAGAAAACACCGCAGGGTCCGGGCCGATTGGCAACTCTTCGAGTTCCTCTGCGGTAAGTTCTCTCTCGTCCGCATCTTCATCAAGAATCATTGAATGACCGTTTGGGTCGAGAAAGTCGACGGTAAATTCTGTTGAATTACCGGCGTTCTCGATGGAATGGAGCAAACCATCGAGCGTTTGCAGTGATTGCATGAGTTCTTCTTGCTCTGCATCAGGACTGGATAAATCTCGGACAACATCTCTTCGGACCATATTGATGATGTCAATAAATCTGTTGAGAACACCTTCGATGTTACTGACATAACCTGTTGAATTGGTACCTGGCATGACTTCGAGTTCCAATTCAGGTATCCGAACAGTACATGAGGATGAGCGAACGACTCGACTTCGTAATTTTTTCACATCGTCAATACGAAGTGACCACGCACCAGCTTTACGGCCTTCAGCCGGAATGAAATCGGTTTGTCTCCATCCGCATGCATGGCACATCACCGTCACTTGAGTGTGCTCGCCGAAGTAAGGGATTTCGTCAACATGAGCGACCATTCGTAGTTTCCCTTCTTGCTGGCATATGGGGCAAGGAATGTTGATGTCTTGTTCGTCCATCACAATCCCTGCCTACCGAGTTCTTTGGCGTCAACAGCAAATGCTTCCATGTCGACACCTCGGACACCCCTGCATCCGGGTGGAAGCAGCATAAGCCGGGTATCGGTCATCTGGATAATTTGCCCACCTAAATCAGTATCAATGAAGGTATTGAGCCGAGCAATGGCACTGTTGAACTCGACAGTCTTTTTCATCAATCGGCTCATTTCGACGATAACGGCGTGGTCATCAGCAACCCAATCCATGAGTTGGCCGCATCCTGTGATGTCGTTGAGCACAGCACGATGCAGCACCAGTCCATGTTGTGAATCGATAATGGGGGCGTGGGGGTACATTTCGCCAAGTTTGTGGTAGATGACTTCTGCCTCAGGAATCGCTACGGTAGGTTGCTGATCCATACTTGGCATATTGAACGTCCGCAATGGTTGGCTGCTTTCGGGTTCAAGGACAGGCGAATCAACATCAACGCTTGTTTCCCGTGCTTTTTCATCAGCGCGCGTCAATGCATCGAGGTCCGGCATCGAAGGGACGATGGTTGGCATCTCTGCTTCAGAATCTGGTCCGAGATTGGTGAAAGCATCGAGAGAAGACTGTGCATCGTCCTTCTTGCCTTTTCTCCTCCGGCGCATATTTTACCCTCACAACCTCCACCTCAAGAAGACTCGCATGAATCCAAGTGATTGTGGTCTTTTTTGTTGCATTATCGGCGCTAGCCGTCGGCTCGTGGGGTTGATAAGGGTCCGCTGATACCTAGCAATTGCGCCTCAAGGTTCAAGAGGTGTCGACTAAAACGATGGATTGATGACAATGGAAGCACACCAGAATGTATTGAAAACCGGAACAAGCACAATAGGCATCACTTTCGATGGCGGTGTCGTCGTTGGAGCAGACCACAGAGCGACCATGGGTCATTTCATCGCTAACAAGAGTGTTCAAAAACTCTTCAAAATCGGTGAAAACTTGGCACTCACAACTGCTGGACTGGTCGGACACGCTCAATCACTTTCTCGAACACTCTCGGCGGAAGTGGCTCTTTTCCAACTGCGCCGTCAACAACAGATGACTGTGCGCGGTGCTGCAACCCTCACTGCAAACATTCTCTCTGGACGCCCTCATTGGGTTCAATTGTTGATTGTTGGCGTTGATGATGAAGGCGGACATGTCTATTCTATAGATTCTGCCGGTGGCTCAATCCCTGACTTGTATTGTGCTACAGGTTCAGGCTCTCCTTACATGTACGGTGTTCTCGAAGACGGCTTTAGCGAAGGTATGTCTCGGACCGATGCATTGAAACTCGCGGCCCGTGCCCTACACGCATCGGGGCAGCGTGACGCCGCCTCCGGCAACGGCATGGATTTGGCAGTTATTACCGCTAAAGACGGCTACGTGGCCATTTCCCAAGCAGAGATCAACAAACTTCTCGCTTGATTCACTTTCCCGCAGCTCATCTGCGCTCCCTCTGGGAGAGTCTGTGCACATTGTTGTGCGAGCGCGGGACACGGTGAATTATAATGCGTTTAACGTTTAAAGAATTGAAAGACCAAGTGCAAAAGATTGTCCCAAGAGACATCCCCTACACTGTTGAGCTTGAAGCGGGTAACATCGCTCTTGTTACTCCAGAACCGAACCGAATCCTTGGGACGGATGGACTGCTTGCTAAGCTCTCTCAGAAGGTAAAAAGAAAGATTGTACTTCGACCTGACGCTTCAATAATGAAATCTGAAGAAGAGGCTACAAAGATTGTCAAAGAAATCATTCCGGAAACTGCTGGTATCAATCAAATCTACTTCGATGCGTGTTACCGTGAAATCACAGTTCAATGCGAGAATCCTGGAGAAGCAGTTGGTCGAAGGGGAATTAATTTGCAACAAATCCGTGACCAATCTGGATGGTTGGTCACTGTTGAGCGAACTCCACCGTTGATCTCGAAGACGGTCCACGACATTCGGGGATATCGACATGCTAACGCTGACGAACGGCGCAAGTTGCTCAAGGATTTCGGTTTGAATATCCACCGGCCGCAACGACCTGGTGCTGCATGGGCTCGTGTCACTGCTCTTGGCTCATACCGTGAAGTCGGAAGAGCTTGTCACTTCGTTACGACAAACGAATCCCGTGTCATGATCGACGTCGGTGTCAACATTGCTTCGGATACAGACCCTATGCCTTACTTCACGGCGCCTGAGGCGTTACCACTGGAAAAGCTGGATGCTGTTGTGCTGACTCATTCTCACCTCGACCACGCTGGAATGCTTCCAGTGTTGTTCAAGTATGGCTACCGTGGTCCTGTTTACTGTACGCCTCCTACTCGTGATCTCATGCTCTTGCTCCAAACTGACTACCTCAAGGTTGGTGGTGCGGAAGGAAAGCGGGCACCCTATGATATGGAGGACATTCGCACCTGCATGAAGCACGTTGTTGACGTCAACTGGGATGAAACAACTGACATTGCTCCAGACATCAAACTTACTTTTTCGAATGCGGGTCACATTCTCGGATCATCTGCAGTACACCTCCACATTGGAGATGGAAAGCATAATATCGTGTTCAGTGGCGATCAAAAGTATGAGAAATCATGGTTGTTTGATGCAGCTAACACGCGTTTCCCTCGAGTCGAAACGCTCGTTATCGAATCCACGTACGGCGCCTCGGGTGATTATCAACCCTCAAGGCAAGAAGCAAATCAAGAATTGCAAGACATTGTTTCAAGGACTATTGCTCGTGGCGGTAAACTGATTTGTCCGGTTTTCGCTGTTGGTCGAAGTCAGGAAGTGATGATTGCAATCGACGAATTGTTCCGCTCTGGAAATGTGAAACCAGTACCAGTCTGGTTGGATGGAATGATACAGGAAGCGACCGCAATACACGCCTCGCACCCCGACTACCTCACCAGCAGTTTGCGTAAGTCGCTGCTCAAGGATGACGGAGAAAACCCATTCACAAGCGATTGGTTCCGTCCCGTGAAGGGTCGAGAATTACGTGAAAGCATCATTATGGATAATTCTCCTTGCATCGTACTTGCAACCTCTGGAATGCTCAACGGTGGACCGGTTATGGAATACTTCAAGAATTGGGCTCACGAAGACCGAAACTCGTTGTGTTTTGTTGGATATCAGGCTGAAGGAACTCTTGGTCGTCGTTTGCAGAAAGGGTTCGGCGAAGTGCCAATGATCATCAACGGCAAAACCGAAATCGTCAAGATTGGCTGTGAAATGGTAACCATCGATGGCTTTTCGGGACACTCTGACCGGCGTCAATTGCTCGAGTTCGTCGACCAAATCTCGCCGACCCCTCGCAACATTATCTGCCACCACGGGGATTATCACAAGTGCAATGAACTTGGAAAAACTCTGCGTGAACGGTACAAGTGCAGAACATATGCGCCTCAGAATCTTGAAACAGTCCGTTTGATGTGATTTCACATCAATGGAATCTCGAACCCAGCTTCGAGTGGGTCAGGGAGTTCTTTATCGTGATCGCTTGATGCAAATTTGTTCTCTGTTTTGCCGGATGCATAGTTCGCTTTAATTGGCGAAGAGCCACGTTCTTTCGATCGAGATGACGCCTCGAAGAGAAACCAAGAAAACACGACCATGATGAGTCCGAATCCAAATATTGCCACTGTGAGAACGCTTCCACCAGTTGAAATGTTTAACCCTATGGCTGCAAGTAAAATCAATATTGCTGCTGATGGAAGAAGCCTTCGAGAAAGCGTCGCCATGAGTGTCTCACAACCATGTTCTTCATGAACCCGTTGCATCTGTAGTGACACTATGTACTCCGCCGACGGAAAACATGGCTCATCTGCAAAATGCCCTGGCTGGTTAATGACAGCTGTAGCGCCATGGGGCGAAAACAGTGAGGATGCTTACGACCAAGGTTTGGTCGAACTTGGGCTTGGAGATTCTCGTTTGATTGAAATGAAAGGTGCCATGTTGCCTCTTGGTTTTGGTGCAACCCCCCCTCAACCATTGCCTATGGGTTCTCTCGTGGAATGCCATTTGGCAACTGCATACGCTTGGAACGGTTCATCAGCCTGTGCTGGGGTGGCCTGGGCATCGTGCGTGACACCTGAAGGCGATAATTGTGCCATCGTAGCAACCGTTTCAACCGAGATGGATTATGAAGAAACGACATTGCTGCTACGTCGGCACCTCCAACGGAAACTCGCGAGCCGTGACCTTGAAGTCATTTCATTCGATGTTGCTGTCGACGAAGTAACGGCTGCTGCGGACCACTACGGTGTTGCAATGGCAGCACTTATTTTACCAAACTCACTTTCACTGGGTGCTCGCACAGGTACAGGACCTGTTCGAAAGGCCTTGACGCGGCAAGCTGCTGAACCTCCTCAAAAGCGAGTAGATGTCAAAGCACCTGCCGCACCAGCATTACGCCCTGGCGGTCGCAAGTCCAGCACCGATTTTTCTCTTTGAGAAGCGTTGAAGTACCGTTGCCTAGAAGAAGAACTGTGTCTGGTCGTGGATGGAACGTTCTCCGTTGCAATGCTTGCAACACCTGTCATGGTCACCGTGGCACTGGCAACTCATGCCCACATTGCGGTCAGAAAATGGGCAAGAACCCAACCATCGTTTGTACGGTGCAAAGCGCTGCCGATTTACGCATCGAAGTTGCTTTGGCCAACACTCCCGAGGAATTGCGAGATTCGTTGCGTAAACGGCTCGTCAAAAATGAGCAATTGTTTCAATCGGAGGACCAAGTTTCGTTTACTGGTCTTCCTCAAATTCTCCACCGAGCTGCAGATGAGGATGGCGTTTTTACCGTCAAGCAATTGGAACCAGTACTTCAAAAAAGTGGACAATCTATAGATGTTCAAGACCTCATTGATCTTGCAGAATCGCAGGGATTGCTTGTTCGGCTGGACACGAATCGCTGGCAAGTTCTTGAGTGAACTTCATAGGTAAGA
>QQRW01000046.1 GCA_003602605.1 Candidatus Poseidoniales archaeon
TCTTCCAATCCCGTTACATCTGCATCAATGACATTGAAATCGTTACTCACAATTGTGCCCATCACGGTTCCATCGATGTTTCGAGTCAACGAGCATTCAACATGGTGTACACCTGAAGACGCTAAAGGAAGTAATTCCTCGCCGACACTGCCGTTTAGTACGGTAGAATAGAAATATCCATACGACTGATATGTGTTCATATTCTCGATAGAATATGTGTCAACCGGTGTTGTTGAGGTGCCTTCGTAAAGGCCGCAGTCAAGGTCGTAGTCCAACAAGTTCCGATTGTCATAATCAAGATAGAATCTTCCAGAGAATTCAATTGGTGTGTTCTTGAGTAAGTTCCCAATGTTATCCAAATAGGACTGACTTCGCATTTCCCCGCCGAGTACGAAATCAGTACTTTGGTTGAGATCAAGTTCAACGCCTTGTACGCTGAGCGTTATTCGGAAGTGATACGATTGGTTGCGAATTCCTGACAAACCGTTTGTTTCATCTTCTACAAACAATCCTGGGTCTGTGAAATCAAAGGTCTGCGTGCTGCTGTCGGTGGTCGGTGTAAAGGAAAATTGACCTTCGGTTTCGGTAGGGTCGGTGTTGCTTGAAGCAGCCATTTCGCCGTAAAGATCACAAGAGTTGTAAGGGGAAAAGCACAACTCCCAATCTGCAGTGTATGTTTCTCCGATATACAAATCTGTGAACTCTACTGAAACAGTAAACAATGAAGTTGCAGCAGTGGAACGTTCGTAAAAGACAGAGGCCAAGTCATCGACATGAATTTCTTCTAATCCCGTTACATCTGCATCGATGACATTGAAATCGTTACTCACAATTGTGCCCAGCACGGTTCCATCGATGTTACGAGTCAACGAGCATTCAACATGGTGAACACCTGAAGACGCTAAAGGCAGCAATTCCTCGCCGACACTGCCGTTTGGTACGGTAGAATAGAAGTATCCATACGACTGATATGTGTTCATATTCTCGATAGAATATGTGTCAACCGGTGTTGTTGAGGTACCTTCGTAAAGGCCGCAGTCAAGGTCGTAGTCCAACAGGTTCCGATTTTCATAATCGAGATAGAATCTTCCAGTGAATTCAATTGGTGTGTTCTTGAGTAAGTTCCCAATGTTATCCAAATAGGACTGACTTCGCATTTCCCCTCCGAGTACGAAATCAGTACTTTGGTTGACAGCGAGTTCAACGCCCTGTGTGTTCAGACTCACCCGGAAGTGATACGATTGGTTGCGAATTCCTGACAAACCGTTTGTTTCATCTTCTACAAACAATCCAGGGTCTGTGAAAGTGAAAATCGAAGTTGTGAACATGTTGCCAGAACCAAGGTCTATGGAACCTTCAGTTTCCGTAGGATCGGAACCTCCCGAAGCTGCCATTTCACCGTAAAGATTGCAGGAGTTGTAAGGGGCTAAGCACAGTTCCCATTCCAACACATATTCTGTAGCAGGGTCAAGGTTTGTAGACATGACAGTCACCGAAATGCTGTTTCCACGTTCGTAGAACACTTCACTTACATCAACGCTTACAGCCTCGTTTCCGGTAGAACGGGCATGCGTTTGTTCAGTTGCTCCGGCGAAAAGAGGGACTGCCGAGGCTGTTACCATGAGTAGGGTAATCATCAATCCAATCATCTTGCCATTCATCAATCGTTGCATAATACGCTAAAAGAAGTGAGAATCTAAAAACATTGCATGAATTCTTCGGGTAATGGTAGTTGAACTTTCAACCCTCGACTCTGCTAGCCCATTCTATGAAAGGCGAGATTAATTTTATATTCGACCGGCCGGTCGAACCAATCGGTCGAATGCCTCTCGCGCGCTATGAATCCATTGATGAAACCCTCAAGGCGAGGATTCTCGATGTATCCAAGCAAGAGTTTTCCACGCATGGCTATGAAGGTGCTTCCTACAACAAAATCATTCAAAAAATCGGCATCTCAAAAGGCTCAATGTACTATTACTTTGAAAACAAAGAAGACCTGTTCATCACCTGTTTTCTGGATGCTTTTGTACATGCAACGGAACGATTTGGTTTTGACAATACTACATTCCCGTTGGGGGATGACGTGCAAACCTATTGGGATTCAATCAAGGCGATGTCATCAAAGCAATGGAATGATGTTTTTCAGCACCCAGTCTTGATGTCCCTCATGCGCCAATTGGTTTCACTGGGGACAGATCATCCTATTTTCCATAAGTTGAACGCAGAATGTGAGGGCTTGAGCGAGTATGGTGACCTCATGAAAATTCTCGAACACGGGGTAGCGATTGGGGCCATCCGTGATGATGTCCCTCTCAAGGTACTCATTCGCATGAATACCGAATATGAGGTGTGGCTGATGCAAGAAACGCAAGAGGGGCGCATGGGGGAACAACAAGTCGTTGGCAAATTCTTTGAGATGTTTAAACAACTCTTTGAAACAAGAAGGTGAAAAAATGAACAAATTATTGCAAATGGAAAAACTAGAGCGGCATTACGAAACACCGGCCGGCGTTGTCAAGGCACTCGACGGTGTGAGTTTCGAAATTCATGAAGGTGAACGGGTCATTCTCCTCGGCCCCTCTGGTTCCGGAAAGACCACTCTACTGAATTGCCTTTCAGCTCTCGACAGTCCAACCGGAGGCGACTACACCTTCATGTCCAGTCAAACGGAAGGGTTAGATGCAGTTCCTCGTAACAATTCCGAGAAAATGACTTCTTTCCGAAGAGAGAACATTGGCTATGTGTTCCAATTCTTCAACCTCCTGCAAGACCTCACCGTTCTTGAGAACATCCTTCTGATCCAAGAATTGGCAGGCAAGAAAGACCCCGACCGAGCGAAAGAATTGCTGAAACTGGTCGGCCTTGAAGCCGAAGTCAACCGTTTCCCAGGAGAAATTAGCGGTGGGCAACAACAACGTGTAGCGATTGCCCGAAGCATTGCCAAACGCCCAACCCTTTTGCTGGGTGATGAACTCACAGGCAATCTTGACACGGAGACTTCGAACAAAGTTATGGAGGCTTTAGTGAGTGCATGCAAACAAGAAAACATTACCTCAGTATTCGTGACACACGACGAAGGCTTAGTCAAGTATGCGACCAGAGTCATTCGAATTGACAGTGGAAAAATTGTTTCAGACGAACAAACGAATGACGCTTCTTCGGAGTGAGGTTTGACCATGTCTGCTCTTCTCAACAAGCGTTTGGCTCGAAGCCTATGGCGAACGAAGTTGCGACTTTTTGCCGTAGTTCTCATGGTTTTTGTCGGCGTTTTTGCCGGCATAACGTTCGGAGGCTATGCACATAATCTTGGGGGCATGTACGACACCATGCAAGCAGATGATGAAGGTGGTGCGAATCTTGCTGACTTGTGGATTGACAACCGCAGCGCTGCTTGGACGCCGGAACAAGTCAATTCCTTCTGTACTGCTTTAGGGGTCGCTTGGGATTCTTCAACGGTCGCTCAGTCTCTTGACTCATGCGAAGGGCGAACGGTCACTCAAGGTGCGATGTTCCACACCAACGACACCGGTGAACATATCATCAATTCTCTATGGCACGGCATTCCAGACGGTGCTAATGCTGATCGTGTTTGGATGCCTAAGGGCCATTCAGAAGGTCGAACAGCAGTTGCTGCTGATGAGATAGTTATCGATGCTCACGTGACCGAGGCGCTTGAACTCAATCTAGGAGATACAGTAAGTATCGGAGCAGGAAATACGACTGCAGACTTCACTCTTGTCGGAATGGGATACCATCCACTGCATGTACTGATGGCACCCGAGGGGACATTGTTTCCTCCAGAATCAGGCGAATACGTCGTAGGTTACCTCTCAGACGCTGGAATGGCTCGATTGACCGGCGAAGCCGTCGGTACCAGTAACATCATTATGCTGGATGTCGAAGGAACACCTTCGTTTGACCTACCTGATACCAGTGAGTATGAAGGAGAGGAAATTGATGCTGTGAAGGCGTTGGTTGATGCTGCCCTTGCCGAATCAGAACTCGATGCTCGAGTGCGTGATCGCGGACAGAACGAACCTGTTGAAGTCATGCGCCAGGATCTTGAAGGAACTGAGCGAACAACCGTTCCGTTCACCGTGATGATTGCATCAATTGCAGCAATCACGATTGTGTTGAGTCTACAGCGCTTGGTGCAAAGCCAAGCTAAGGAAATAGCAGTGCTGCGAACATTGGGGGTCAAGCGCTCGTCGCTCATGACCGGCTATCTCGCTGCACCTCTGGTGATTGGAGGAATCGGTTGTGCACTTGGAGCGTTAGCTGGGCCCGTAGGCATGAATGGGATGTTGGATTTCTACCAAGATTTGGTCGGCGTACCGATTGTTGAACGAACAGTCCCCTCCTCAGTGATTCTAACGGTCATTGGCTCGACCATGCTTGTCGTGTTCTTCTCGGGTGCTTTCCCGGCATGGAAGGCAAGCCGCCTTGATCCTTTAGCGGTTCTTAGCGGTCAAAACGAAATGCGGGTTGGCTCAAATCTTCTTCGAAAATTGACTTCATGGATGCCAACAACGCTCGGTCTTTCGATTCGTTCAAGTGTGCGTAAACCGATACGTCTCACGATGACTTTTGTGGCCGTCGGAATCTCATTGATGCTTTTTGGCTCGATTCAAATGATGTCTGCTGGACTTCAAGATACGTTCGTTGGAGGTCTAGAAGACGACCAGACTTGGGACACACAGGTCTACATCATGCCTGACGCTGAAGGGCCGGTCGTTGATTGGGCAGACAGCAACGGTGCCTCATATGAGATGATTATCGAAATGCCGCTTGGCTCGGTGGCAGATGGCGATGGAATTGACAGAGTTTTCACCCTTGTAGGCCTTGATTCATATGATGCTGGCATGCGTTCAGTTTCTGTTCTGGATGGAAACACGCCCACTGCAAACTCAGCAATCACGCAAGTGATGATGGATGAGGGGAGCATGAACTTCCTTGACTGGCAGGTTGGAGACCAGCGCACAGTGAATCTCAATGGTGCGCCACTGGATGTCGAAATTGTAGGAATCTCGACCGCAGAATTGGCCCGTACGATGTATTTCATTCGAGATGATCTGAGTGGAATTCTTGGTGTTAACGCTACCTCGATTTATCTTGAATTACCGTCAGGAGTTGAGGTTGACTCGTCATTAGGCGAGGCATCGACTGGAATTGTTGAACGACAAACGCTCCTCAATGGAATCAACAGTTTACTCGACCAGCAAACACAAATTTTCCAGGCAATGATGTATCTAGGCCTCCTTTTCACGGTTGTGGTTATGTTCAATACAATGATTATGAATGTGGCTGAGCGAGACTTTGAACTGGCAACTCTCCGGGTTCTTGGCGCATCAACTCGTAGTCTAGGAACGATGCTCTTGTTCGAGAGTCTCTTGATTGGAATCATTGGTGGCATTGTCGGTGTTCTGTTTGCTTACGGTGGGGCTGTTGGACTTGCTGCATCGTTCTCTTCGTGGCAGTTCTTCGTTCCTGTGACGATTGTCCCAAGTGTAGCATGGCAGCTGATGTCTGGCGTTCTTCTCATCGCAGTTGCTATGACGCCTTTCGGTGTTTGGCGTCTACGTAAAATGGACCTGATTGAGAAAATCAAAGACCTTTCAAACTAGAGACTCTCATCTCAATTCATATTCGCTCTGTTGCGAGTATGGATAACAGCATGAACCCACTTCATTCATGAATTTGAGTCTACAGAATCATTGATTATGGGTATTCTATTCAGCCCAATGTGAATAATCGAACACGACATTTAGCTCGTTGCTTTGCCGAATCTAATCTTGAAAAATGTATTAATTTTTTATATTTGGGGTAAGAATATAAAGTTAAACCTTTCAGTCTTAATCATGAATAAGCGCATTGCATACGCATTCGGTCTTCTTCTTCTCGTACAAACGATGTCTGCTGCCATTTATGTCTTGCCGATGGAAGACAAGCAGGAAGAATGGCAGGAACCCGTCTTTGAAAGCGGTGCTCGGTCAAACAATTCGAGTTCAGGTTGTGGAAGCAATGTCAATTACACCTCCGTGTATGCATCCGCTCCTTACATGGTGATGGAGAATCA
>QQRW01000047.1:0-8388 GCA_003602605.1 Candidatus Poseidoniales archaeon
CGAAACCCACTCACTACTTTTGTTGCTAACATCCTTGTTGAGCAAGGATATACGGCTCACTTTACAGAAACAGAAGATGCTTCAACACCGAACGATTTGATGTATCCACTCGATGACCAAGAGCCTCTAGGATACCCGAATTGGCTGGTTGAAAAATACTCGGCATTGAATGAAGAAATAGATGCCCAAAACCACAGCATTGAATTCTCACCTGCCTCCTCTCGAACGAGTGCAGACGACTCTTTTGTCTTTGTAGAGGGTCAACAACATCCCGTTTTGAGCTTCATCTCCATCGTTGAAGGCAGCCTCGCTTTTAATTCCGCTCCGCAGCAATCCGAATCGCCATCTCCAATGGACAAATATTCGGATCATTCAGTTCCACTTATCGAACAGTTGAGGCATGCAGCGTGGAATCTTGCCCGCTGTATGTTTGATTTGCACGCTCACCAATCTGAGTCTGCTTACGCCGTCCAAACTCGCTTATTTTGAGCATCAATTTGGTATTGTGTGCCCATGTACTCCTGAGGAGTTCCCACTCCGTACAGCTTCACTTGATGCTAACAATCCAGCTTGCGGTCAATTGCGCAAATCCACGCAGTTCAGCATTCGTGGTAGTACTGTTACTCCTCTTGACTGAGATTCATCTTCAGTCGCCGTGCAGAATTCTCTTGCTCCTCGATCGAGTTTCTTAGGATAAGTCCATGCAATGTGTTGATTTTCTTGTTCTCAACCAAGGAATTTACTTCTTGTTCAAGTGCGTATAATTTGTTTCCATCCTTCGTGCCTCGAATTTCACTGCGTAGAGATTCAAATCTTCTTTTCTTAGAGATGAAGAAGTACAAGTAAAGAGGAATAAGTAAAAATGGAATCACCAATTCTTCAGTGACGATTTCAATGACGCCAGAGACCGAGATTTCGATGGCTTCAGCATCGTAATCTGAGGAAATTTGGAAACCACCTTGGTAGAAGAAACCCGTGTTGATGCCAAAGTACTGGTTGAAGGGTGTTTTGTCAACATCCAACGGATTTGAACCTCGGTCCTGCTCGACAATATCAGGCCATCCATCGTTATCATCATCATCATCAATCGCATCAGGTAACGTGTCAAAGTCAGAATCTTCAGGGACTGAATTTGGGTCCATCGGATCGTAGTAGGTGAGAACCAATGACGCAGCAACTTCCATTTCGTTTGAGATGCCATCGCCATCGATGTCCGTGTCCAATACATCCGGAATCCAATCAAGGTCCATGTCTGAGCATCCAAACAAAACCTCTCGACTCGTTCCAAACTTTAACGGGCAATCATCGGTGATATCGAGATTTACTTGGTCTGCAAACATATCACCGTCAGCATCGCTCCACGCGTCACTTCTCTGCGGAAACACATCTGCTCCATCGGTGAAATTCCATGTACTGTCCGCATCTGAATAGCCGTCCCCGTCGGTATCAAGACAACCAATGCGGTCGATAGTGGAATTGCCAGCCACATCCGGACAGGCATCCGTTTCATCGTAACCGTCATCATCAGAATCAACAAAGGAAAATTTCACTTCTTCAAGTTCGATTCCTTTTGCCCGAGTTTCGCTGATGCTGAATGCGAGAAGCACGAACAGTGCGAATAGGAATGACAGTATGACTTTGTTTCGCACGGTTCTTTTAGCACAGGGTCGTTTATGAAAGCCACTGCCTATATGTGATTGGGGCGTAAGAATGAAGAAGGATATTCACTACGCCAAACCATGAAGTTGAGCACCATCTGCCTCTCTCTGCTTTTGCTTATGTTAACTGCCTCACCCGGTTGTATCAGCGGTGATGATGTTGAGAAAGCGGAAACTATACCCTCGTTCTCGGTCGTAGCAGACGACAACAAGACGTATTCGTCTGATAATTTACTCGGAACCCCTTACATCCTGCATTTCTCTGCTTCATGGTGCAGTCAATGCAGACCGACCATTCATGCTGTTGATGCCCAACTTTCGGAACACATGTACATCATTGTATCAACCGACGCTGGTGATTCCTCCAAGCTATCAGATTGGCATCAGCAGGTCAATGAGAGTAAAGAAGGTAGCACTGTCGATACTCCTTTCTCGGAAAACGCAGAACTTTCATCGGCATTGGACATTAACAATACACCGACGCTTATTCTTGTCGGAAGTAACGGTGAAATGATTGACCGCCACTTTGGTCCTATGACAGAAAGCAGTGCAATCGAAGAATTTTGGTCCCAGGCAGTTTAATTTCACTCGAAGCGATGAGGTAATTCGAATCGAATAAAGTGGCGCTGCTGCTCCTCTTCAAGACGACAGTCAAATCCGCATTCTGTCAACATTTGGTAAGTCTGTTCTGCAGTCGTCCGATCTCCCTCAACGCCAAACTTGGCAAAGTAGGCGTTCCAATTTTCACCGTCTTCTTTCCGTAAGTCATCGAGTGCCTCAGTGATACTTTCGAGTGATATTTTGGTGTGGCTGGATGAATTCAATAGCATCATAATACTCTCTCGGGCGAAAAGAACAGGCAATGGCACCGGTTCAGGTTCAATTCGCTCTGATTCAAGGTCTTCCAGTGGCTCATTTTCTTTCTCATCCAATGCAGGTATCTCAACATCTGCTGCAAAGTTGTAAAAATGGGCATTTTCCTGTTCAAGGGCGTAAATATACTGAACAGTGCCTTTCGTTTCGATGATGAATTGATTTGGATAGAGCCGTAACAGGATGGCATCAATTGCTTTATCGGGCATCTCGATTTTTTGCTTGAATTCCTCGAAACTTCCGTGTTTGAGGAACAAGCGCTCAAGTTTCTCTGTACGATACAACTTGCCGTTTTTGTTGGCTTCTGAAATTGCATTGTTCAAATCCTTCTTCAAGTATGCAATGGCCTGTTCTTTAGGTAGTTCAAGATAGATTGGGACTGAATCTTCAGCATCGTTTTCATCCGGAACTGATAGTCTTTCAGTTGTTGAAATTTCATCTAGGGAAATGTGGTACTCGACATATTCGTTGCCGTCTCCATCGCCAAACAAGTCGTAGTCTTCGACAGGGATGTTTTGCGATGAAGCAAGCTGGTGGTGTCCCCAAAACATCTGAGACATTTGTTCGTCCAAAACTTCGTCCACACGGTGTACTTGGGTGATAAGAAAACGGATAACTCGGTCGGAAATTTTAGTTCTGTTACCAATCTCTTCTCGCCCAATCGCATTTACGATGTGATTTCTCGTTTGGTTGCATAGATAGCACATTCCAACACACTGCGGAAATTCGCCGTCGAAGGTGTTTTTACCTCCATAACGTACAGGAATAATATGCTCAATCGTGAGGCCGAAGAGTCCTTTTTTGCTTTCCATTTTAACGCCACAGGTCGGACATTCTTTGCCCCTTGATTGACGTTTCAGAGGCGCTAACTTTGTTGGATTTCGAACCGTCGGGGAGCCGTGAGTTTGGAAATGCATTAACGTAGCTTTTTGCGATGCTTGAATGTGCTTTTCTAATCGCTGCTTACGCAGTGTCGCTTGTTCTTCAACTCTTTTCTCATAATTTGAACGATCAGTGAGGGAAATGAATCCAGCTTCAACTCGAAATTCGTTCGGAAACAGTTGGTCCAATTTTTTTTGAAGTTTATACGACTCTTGAAGCCCAAGACCTTTCCATACTTCTTCCTTTGAGCCGTGTTTCCGATAGAAATCTCTCATTCCTGGATTAACTTGAGAGGCTTGGAAAACCATTTCCATAAGGTGGGCATGAAATTGTATCTTCAATTCTTCATTCATGCACTCACCTCCTTTGACCGGAACCAAATACAGTGTTTTGCTGACACGATTTAAACAGTTCGCAAGCCGAAAAATCACTTCTTGCGTACGTTGAGATTTCTCTGCCGCAAGGCTTCTAAAGCCACAACGCTAACCGCAACTTGAAGATTGTAGGAGGGCACAAATCCATCCATTGGCAGTAACACCACGGCATCAGATGCTTCCAATACTTCCGCACTGATGCCTTCCTTTTCAGCACCTACGACCAGCATCACATTGCCAGTCAGGTCTTCATCCCAAGGTTCGTGTGTGCCAACATCTTCAACAGAAATCAATCGGAAGTCAGTTTCTTTAACGGCCTTCAAAATCTCTTCAGTGGTACTGTAGACGACAGGAATAAATCGATCGGCACGCATGCTTGAGCGTCGAATTGTCCGCCGTTCTTCATGTGTTTTGGCGACGTTAAGAACAACAGCATCAGCACCAGATACTTCGGCGGTTCGTATCGCAAATCCAAGGTTGGTGGAATAGGTGACGCCATCAAAAAACCAAACCGTACCACCCCGTTGAAGGACCTGTTTTAGATCCCCATGTGGTATTCTCTCGATGAGCGCTAAAGCGTCGACATGACCGTCGGCAGACATGCGCCAAAGGTCATTCGTTGACCCTTCTTCAAGAGGAATATTCTGCTCATGGCAGAGTTGTCGAATTTCCGTCGTATCCTTCTCTCTATCGACCAAGACCATCTTGAGGTCCTCTTGTGCGTGCAGGGCTGCTAGCACTGCATCAGCACCGGTTATTTGTCCTGCCATGGTATGCCGTGGTCCGCAGGCCTCATGAGGCTATCCTCGCTGGGCAGTCTATGGCGAAGAAGCACAGTGCGAAATTTTTGGCGATAGTCGAGGCGGCGAGAGCACAAATCCAAGAATGTGAGGCGGCTGAATTACGAACAATGCTCGACGATGGTCAGCCGATTGTAGTCTTAGATGTTCGTGAACGATATGAGTACGAAGCCGGCCATTTGGTCGGTTCGGTGCACATCGGCAAGGGCGTTCTTGAACGCGATATTGAGAAGCATGGATTTGGTGAAGATGTGCGGATGGTGTTGTATTGTGGCGGGGGCTTCCGAAGTGCTCTTGCAGCTAAATCGCTTAAGGAAATGGGGTACAGCAACGCTTTTTCGCTTTGGGGCGGATGGCGTGGAATTCAAGCAGAAGGTCTTCCAATTGAATGATTTTGGTAACAGTTTCACGCGAGCAGCACGCGTTTTAGCCCAAACAAAGTCCTCCATTCGCGTGGGCAGGCTCATAAAGGGGAGTTAAGTCGGCAGGATGCTGAGAAGCGCAGGTGTTCATTATGGCTCGAGGATTGTATCAACATGTTCGTGAAACTTGGAAGCAACCAAAAGAGGCCACGCCTCACATGTTCCGCCAAGCACGTATGGCTCAATGGCGCCGCGAACCGGTGAACTGCAAGATTGACCGTCCAACCCGTATCGACGCAGCTCGTCGTCTCGGTTACAAGGCAAAGCAGGGCGTTGTTATGATTCGAACCCGAATCCGCCGTGGTGGACTTCGCAAGGGTAAAATCCACATGAAGCGCAAGCCAAGCAAGGCCGGTATCAAGAAAATCACTATGGCAAAGAACACCCAACGTATGGCTGAAGAGCGTGTTGCCCGCCATTTCCCTAACATGGAAGTTCTGAACTCGTACTGGGTCGGACAAGACGGCAAGCACAAGTTCTACGAAGTAATTCTCATTGACACACACCACCCAGCAATCATTGCTGACAAGCAACTCGGTGTGTTCAGCGTTGCTAATGGAAACAAGTCCCATCGTGGACGTGCTTACCGAGGCAAGACCTCTGCTGGAAAGCGAGGCCGTGGTTTGCACAACAAGGGTAAGGGTGCGGAGAAATTGCGTCCATCGCTCAAGGCAAACCTCAACCGTGGTAAGTGATTGGACGCCCGTCCATTCATCGCCAATGTCTTCAAGAAGTGTCGACACTATCATTGAGATATGGCAGGCCTACTTGAATACGGATTTATCATACTCGGGACAGCATTGGGCGTAGGAATCGGCTGGCTTTTGGCAAAGAATCGATACTCCGGCGACGTGATACGAGCCGAGGCTCAAGTTGCAGCAATATCGCTGAGTAAGGATTCTATGCTGGCTGAAATGCAGAGTGTCGCATCGAATGTCGCTCGGCAAAACTCAGAAGACTTCCTACGACTCGCAGAGGAACGACTCGGCAAAGTTGAATCTGAATCTGTCAAGGATCATGCTGCACGGAAAAAGGAAGTTGAATCACTCGTTGATCCGATCAAAGAGCATCTTCAAAAATTGGAAAAGGCGACATTGGACATGGAACTGAAGCGCGAAGGAGCGTATCAGGGATTGAAGAGAACTGCAGACATGCTTCATCAGCAGACAGTTGACCTACGAGACACGAATGTACAACTGTCAACCGCTCTACGAGGTTCGGTAAAAGCAAGAGGCAACTGGGGCCAAGTTGCTCTAAAGAACATCGCAGAGGCTGCGGGAATGCTAGAACATTGCGATTTTGATACCGAAGTGACACTCAAATCCGGTGCCGGGGGTGCACGCGTCGACCTCCTGGCAAAAATTCCGAACGGGGGAAGTATTCCAGTTGATTCGAAAGTTCCGCTTGCTGCTTATTGGGACGGGTTAGAACTGGACGATGGAAACGCTCGTGCAGTGAAAATGAAAGAGCACGCGAAGGCTGTGAAAAAACACATTGACGATCTGGTTGACCGAGACTATCCTCGTCTACTTGACGGTGTAGATTTCACGGTGATGTTTATTCCGGCTGAACCGATTCTCTCAACCGCCTTTGAGTACGAACCTACGCTCCAAGAATACGCTTTCAACAAACATGTCCTCATTGTGACTCCAGTGACGCTTATTGCGTTGCTGCGAACAGTTGGTTTGTACTGGCAACAACAATCCATGGCCGATAATGCTAAGGAAATTCACAAGAAGGCCCGAGAGTTTTACGACCGCGTCACGAAGTTCAGTCACGATTTGGCCAAGATGGGCCGTGGCATCAATACTGTAGTTGGAGCTTACAACGATGCAGTCGGTTCATACGACGGAAGTGTGATACCGAGCGGTCGCCGTCTAGAAGAACTCAAGGTTGCAGATGGTGCACAGCGTAAACTCGCAGAGTTACCAACACCAGCGGTGCCGCGTACGGTGAAGCAGATCTCATCTAAGGAACAAGAGTAACTTCACAGGGCGGTTTTGAATCCCATTGCCCGGACAATACACCAACCAGCCCTTGCTTCCCAGATTGAGAATGAGCCACCGAGGAGACTGCCTGCTACGGCAACCCACGCAATCGGGGGGAGTACGCCAATTGCTGTAATGAGTCCAAGTACGAGTCCACCAAATACGGTTGCGATGCCGATTCTCAAACGGAATGCTTTACCTGCAGCGCCGATGTTACACGTGAGTGCCATACCAAAACATCTGCCGTGTAGTATATCAATCAGTGTTTTCACATTGACTTTTCATTGACGATGCTCTTCCTACGGAATGAACAACATTGTGCCTTTCAGTGCTTTCATTTGGTTTTGGAGGAATGTTTTTGATTCATTCTTCAGTGAGTGAAACATGCGAATGAAACCGATTTTGGTTCTTCTCTCGATTGGCTTCTTGCTGGCACTCAACATTTCTCCTTTTGCGATGGCTGAGGGCCGTGATGAAACAACACCTGAAGCGATGACTCGTATCATGATGCTCCCACCCGAGGCTGAAGTTACCGGCATGCACATCAATGCAAACGGTAACTTCTTTGTCAACGCCATGCATCCCGATGAAGACAACTACAAGGCAACAATTGGCGTCATCAACGGAATAGATTGGAACAATTTACCCGAAGTCGTTCCAGAACTGCCTTCATCCAGTAGCGAAAACGACATTTGGCACGGAATCCGTACATCTTATGGAGATTATCAGGTGATTCTACAGACCGGAGACACACTCTCCGAAGGTGGTGTAGCTGGAGGGATTTATTCTGCAGACGATGAGAGTCAGATACTCATCAGTAAGAAACCGGACTATAACGCCTTCATACCTCTAAACGCAGACAGTACACACGGCTACCTCTACACCGCTTGGGAAGACCGTCCTGCAGGTCTCAGCCAACTGGAGCTTGAATGGGACAGTACATCTTCACAGTGGTCGGTATTGAACAGCAAGATGTTGGACCTCAGCAGTATCAACGGTGGCTGGGTTTTTTGTTTCGGTAGCATCAGCCCTTGGGGCTCGCCACTGTTTTCAGAGGAATTGTATTTCGACAATACCGAATACTGGAACGACGACAGTTTCAGATACCATTCGGATCAAACCAAGTTGGAGAATTATCTCGGCCACTACCCCAATCCCTATGATTATGGATACATAGTGGAAATCGAAAACGCAACCACCGCTGAACCGGATTTTGTACGGCACCTTTCGATGGGTCGCTACTCACATGAAAATGCAGCAGTAATGCCAGATGATCGAACCGTCTACCTTACCGATGACGGTTATGAGACGGTCCTGTTCAAATTCGTTGCAAATACAGCAGGTGATCTCAGCGCAGGGACGCTCTACGGTGCGAAAGTCGCTCAAGATAG
>QQRW01000047.1:8443-10162 GCA_003602605.1 Candidatus Poseidoniales archaeon
TCTTCAAACGCAGAAATTCAGACTTGGATTGATGAATACGACGGCATCACGACAGATGATTTTGTTTCAGGTCAAAACTCTTACATTTCGGATGAAGAGATAAACAATTGGGCCGAATGGCGTCTGAATGAAGACCTAAATGGCGATGGAACTGTTGGCTCTGCCGTTGATGACCGTGTCGCCTTCCTTGAATCACGTAAAGCTGCTGCTGCAATCGGGGCCACGGATGAATGGAGTAAGATGGAAGGGGTCGCGTTCAATGCCAATGTACCTGACAGCCTTTACCTTGCCATGTCGAGAATTGAATCCGCAATGACAGATGGGGAGGATGATATCGATGTTTCTCTAAATTCCTGTGGAATCGTCTATCGCATGTCGTTCGGCAATGGATGGGATGTAACTCGAATTGACCCCGTCATCTCAGGAGGTCCTTACCTTTCGTCTGCTCAATACGAATGCGATGTAAACAACCTGGCTGGCCCAGACAATCTCCTCGTTCTAGACGATGGACGACTTCTCATTGGTGAGGACACCAACAAGCATGAAAGCAACATGGTATGGCTTTGGGGCGAGAAATCGGAACCATTGGAAGCTGCGGGTAACATCACCGTAAATTCAGTTCAAATGCGAAGTTCAGCTTCAAGCAACTCCTCAACTTGGGACTACAACTATCAAGCAGAAGTCGATGAACTTCAGACCGGTTTGACTTACACCGCATTGATTGTGGTTAAGGAACTCGATACTGAAGAATGGAAGGGGATTTGGTGGTGGAACGATATCGAAGATAACGGCGAACAATACGAACACACTTTTTCCTTAGAGGAAGGATGCTACACGATACTTGCATCCCTTTACGAAAGTACTGACCTCAGTACAGATGTCAAGAATGCTACCGTATTGTCGGATTCAGAAGTACCGTTCGTTGTTGGAAGTGGGACATGCGTCGATGGCGTCTATACGAACGAAGTTGTCGATTCACAGGAGGATGCGAACGATAGGAATGAAGACAACGTTCCTGGGTTTGGTGTTCTGCTCAGTATGATGGCTTTGCTTGGAGCAACTCTATTCACAACCCGAGAGAGATAATCAACAGGCAAACTGCAGAAACTCCTGTTAACACCCACTGTATATGCTTTTCACGGTAGGGTAGTGTCTGTACTAGGGGACTGAACACCCATTGTACTTCTCCATAATATCTTGAGGGGTTTGAGAGAACCCTTGCGATTTCGTGGAAATGATATGTCGGTTGATGCTAAAGTTGGAGACAAATCTAAGTGATTAAATATTCAGCAACAAATGTGGGAGACAAAAAGAAAAGAGGATTATTCCGTTCAGCAGCAGGAGGTTTGGCTCGTGCTGGTGGTGCGACAGTCAAAGGTACTGCTAAGGTTGCTGGGAAAACTGCTAAAGTTGCTGCAAAGGGAACATACGGCGCAGGTAAAGTCACTACTAAAGCGACATATAGAACTGGAAAAGTTGCTGCAAAGGGCGGCTATATCACTATGAAAACGGGTGGTAGAACATTCCTTTTTGCTGCAAGGAAAGCATATCCTCGTCGACCCGATGAAAGTAAGTGGCAATATCGCAGACGCATGGCTAAATTAGGATTCAAAGTTTCTTTGTGGACTGGAGAGATTGTAATGGCGGCAAATAATTCTACTAATGTTCAACAATTTGCTGTCACTTTGGCAGCAAATGCGGCAAAGGGTAAAGCTCAAG
>QQRW01000048.1:0-15338 GCA_003602605.1 Candidatus Poseidoniales archaeon
CGAGGGCCGCTGGCACCGTCAGGGAGAACATCGTTGTCGTTGTACATGTGAAGTAATTTGAGGAGACGTTGCTGGTCTTCACTCCAATCATGGCCGAGTAAAAGGACATCTGAAAAGCGGCCCATCGATTGGAGAGTTTCTTTGGCAAAAAAGGAATCAATCGTGTCACTTGAGTTGAAGATCGCATTGGGATACAAGGTAGAATCCGCAAATTCGGAGCGAGTGTCGTGTACCGAATGTTTCCAGCCAAGGGCATCGAGTGAGGCAGCAATCGCTTGCCCACAATGTCCACCACCCATCAACAATACATGCGGCATTGGTATCATCACCTCAATCGAAAGGGTAACTTGGCCCCCACACAATGAATCAAGAGGTTTCACTTCATAGCCCTTCGCACCCTTGTTAAGCCCAAAACGGAGTACCTCGCCATGCGGCGTGAGACTCGAAGAGAGAAGTTCGCGACACCGTTCTAAGACCTTCATCTCTAGGCCTGCACCCCCAACCGTCCCCGTCCAATCTTGATCCATGGACATGGCAAGCCGTGCACCAACCTTGCCGGGAACGCTACCTGCAGTTTCAACAACACTGGCAAGCACCACACGTTGCCCACCGGCCAACCGCGACAAGGCCCATGCCATAACCGCCGCAGTCATGTACGGTGCTACAGGCAGTCACACATACCCTTTGCGTTATCGAAGTCACATGTCTTTGAGGAGTTCATGCTCATGAATTGACAGCGTTTCCAAGTCTTCCGGGGTGTCAATATTCAAATCGAGGAGTGGAGCCTCAACAAGATGTTCGGAGAACTTGACAATATCTCTCAATGGCTCATCGGCTTTCGCAGTCAAAATGGATTCGATGGCTGCGGTATCCAAAAAAATGGGGTGGCCTTTGCTCCCGTGAGAAGCAAGTGCAGAGGAAACGCTCGACTCAAGAAGGGATTTGACATGGGAAGCGTTCCAACCTGGTCGGTCAACTGGAGCGACGATTACGCCTCTTGGAATGCGACCTTTGTCCCCAGCGAGGGATAAGAGTCCACACTGAAGGCTACCTGTTCGCCCATTTTCGGGAGAAGGATTTGAAAGAACATTTGAGCCAACCGTCTCTTGCATGATCTCGTAGGCGAGTTCACTCCGAGTAACAATTACGATTGGAGAACAACCGGCTTTGTCCAACTTTTTGTACGCCATACCGACGAGTGTTGTATCACCAATACGCACCAATGATTTGGGTTGTCCAAGACGTTGACTTGCGCCGGCAGCGAGTATTATTGCCGGACAAGGTCGTACCATGAAGCGTACATGAGGAAGGTGGCTTTGTCTTTTGCTCTTGATATAGACTCGATTTCATCGGCTTTCATGTCGCAAAAAAGTTACAGAATGTCCGAACCGGAACTTCGTTCCGTAGAAATGCTACAAGGGGTGGTTAAGACGACCTCCGCAACCCTTGTGCTTCTCACGCAAACCGAGATCAAAGTGAGGGTTCGTGGAGAATCAAAACGATGGTATGAGATTTATGCTGTACACCAAGGACAACACGCCATATTTCCGCATGGAGATAACGGTTGGAATTATACAGTGAACGCTGGAAGACGCGAAGATGACATCGTGAATGCAAACCAATATTGCGCCCAGTTGTGCCTTCATGCGAACGAACAGAACCTGCCGATCGGCGACCAAATAGTCTCTTTGATTTTATCACTCTCCAACGATATCCAAACCGCAATGGAAATCCCCTTACTGGCTCAATTCATTGTATGCACCCGTCAAATGCTGTCGAACATTATGATTTTCCAAGATACAATGATTGTCACCGAAGAGATGGCCGAATACGGACTCGATTGGTTAGAAGAGGAAAATGATGAAGAGGAAATGTACCATCAAAATAACGAATATGAACATCAACGAATGATTGATGAGATGCATTGCTTGGAGGATTTTCTTGAGCTTCAGGAAGAAAACGACAAAGCGTTGGATGCCCAAAGAGAAGCAATCGAGGAAAAGAAACGGAAAAGAGACGAACAGTTAACGGATTTTTGGAATCACGTGGCCGACAAATTCCATGATAATGAATCATAGATTCTTGGTAATCTCACGACCGATAATCATCTTTTGAACTTGCGATGAACCCTCGTAAATTTGCATAACCTTAGCGCCTCGCATGAGACGAGCAACGGGGTATTCCTCTGAATAGCCGTATCCGCCGTAAACTTGGACTGCATCGGTCGATACTTCCATGGCCGTATCTGCAGCAAATCGCTTTGCGTGGGCCGCAGATTCCGTGTTTTGCACACCTGCATCCGAATCAGCTGCCGATTTCCACGTCAGCATTCGTGACGCTTCAATCTTGGTCTTCATATCAGCAAGCATGAATTGTATGGCTTGGTGCTTGTGCAAAGGTTTGCCAAAAGTCGTACGCTCACCGGAGTATTGCAAAGCGTGTTCGTACGCTGCTCGAGCAAGGCCAGTAGCATGCGCTGCAATGTTTGGGCGACTCATGTCAAATGCTTTCATGGCGTTCATCCAGCCACCGGATTCCGAGCCGCCAACCAATTGGTCAGCAGGGACACGGACATCGTCAAATTGTATCGAGCGGGTATCCGAGCAACGCTGTCCCATGTTGATCTCCTTCTTGCCTAGAGAAAACCCATCGGCTGAACTTTCAACAATGAATCCTGACATTCCCTTGTAACCTGCGTCGACATCAGTCTTTGCGAGAACAAAGAAGAAATCAGCGTGTCCTGCACCGGTGATCCACATTTTCGAGCCATTGATGATGTAGTCATCTCCATCCCGAACGGCTGAAGTTTTGCACGCTGCCACATCAGAACCCGCTCCGGGTTCGGTAACAGCATACGATGCGAGTTTGCCTTCTTCTGAAACCATTCGTAACCATTTTTGCTTCTGCTCCTCTGTTGCTCCGGTGATAATTGGAGCGCAAGCCAGTGATGTGGCGTATGCTGCAGTTGCAAAACCAGGGTCACCCCATGCAAGTTCTTCGTTCACCAGAACTTCTTCCATCGAACCAAGGCCCGGTCCGCCGTAATCTTCCGAGATGTGCAAATTGAGCAATCCCATCTCATGTGCGGCTTGAATTGCTTCTTTTGGATAGATGGACTCAGCATCCCAGTGTTCGGCATGTGGGCGGATTTCATCAACAGCAAACTCATGAGCCAATTCCCTTAGCATCTCTTGCATCTCGTCCAGTTGGAAGTTCACCATGTGCAACCCAAGGAGTCGCCCCTTATGTCTTCATTGTTTCAGAATGTTATCCATTTTCGGTTGTAAGATTCCAACATGATCAGGAAGAGTACATAGATGAGAATCATTGTGTAACCCTCCCATTTCTTGAACTCGTAAGAGGTCCGCATCATGAGCAACGCAATTCCGCATCCGACGACCGTAAATGGCATGAGTATGTAGACAATGAAGTCAAATCCTTGTGAAGAAATTGCAAGTGGGTGAATGACTCCTGCAAGACCGATTGACAACAACGGATCTGTGATGTTCGAACCGATGAGAGTACCGATTGCAACACCTTGGCTTCTCTTAGAAGCCATGATGGCAATCGTCAGTTCGGGCAAAGATGTGCCAATTCCCGACACAGTCGTTCCTACTATGGCTTGTGGAACCTTCAACTCCAGAGCAATCAAACTTGCATATTCTACCAAATGATGAGCAGCGAAAACGGCAAAGGCAAGGCCACCAACAACCATAATCGTGTAAGCTGCAGTCGTCCAGTTGGAGCCACGTATTTCGACATCTTCGCGATTATTCTCTTCTTCCATTTGGATAACTTTCCTGTGCTTCAACAACCATCCAATATATGTGATGTATAGGCCCACGAGGATACCTGCTTCCCACCGCTCAAGAACATGGTCTGTAAGTAAAAAGAAGGTCAAAAGAAGGACGGCAAGCAACATGATTAGACCATCACGTTTGAGCCATGATTCGCGGATTTTAAGTCCACTTTTGACCACTACAATCCCCATGATCAAAGTGATTTGAACAAATATAGAACCAAGGATGGAACCGATTGCAAAATCAGCGACTTCGGGGGACGATGGAATATCTAATGCAGCAGTGGTCGTAACGAGGATTTCAGGAAGAGAGGTTCCGATTGAAACAATCGTCAATCCTATGACGACTTCCGGTAAACCGCCACGACGCGCCAACCCTTTCGCTCCTTCAATGAAAAAATCTGCCGAAAAAATCAGAAGACCAAGGGCGAGACAAGCAATAAGGACGGTTAGAAGAAGGCTGTCAATACCTGCGGACTGTTCTAAAACGCGTACTGCGACGATGCCAAGAAACAATGCTCCGGTTGTAACAAGCGTCTGAAAGTGAATAAGTTGTGGGATGCCCATCACTTTGTCGTCGGACCCCATAGGACTGACCAAGAATCCTTACTTCTTGACGGTTCCCTTCGTCCTACAAAGTATCATGTGAGCAAAGCACATAACTGGCTCACTGAACGATTTGACATGCTGCGTCGATGCATGGCCGAATTTCTCGGGACTGCACTCATGGTTGGAGTTGGGTGTGGAAGTATCGCCCTTGGCGCATCAGGTGCAGTTGTTTCAATCAGTTTTGGCGCAGCAGTCACTGTTGCTATACTGATATTCCAACCAATCAGTGGAGCGCATATCAATCCGGCGGTCTCTCTAGCATTTTTTAGAAGTGGGCACCTCGAAAAAGAAGCTGTAATCCCTTACATTATCTCCCAACTAAGCGGCGCCTTGTTCGCCGCCTTTTGGCTCGATGGCGTAGGGCCAACGTCGGTGGCAGAAGATGTATCGATTGTGAGTGCCAGTATGATTGAAGTGTTCATTACCTTCGCGTTAATGGCAAGTATCTATTGGATTGTAATGCGTTCAAAGACGCATGTTTCCATTGCCGTTTTCGTTGGATTTGTTGTGGCTATACTTGCATACTTTTTCGGACCTCTAACAGGAGCATCAATGAATCCTGCTCGGACCTTCGGCCCAAATATTATCGCCGAAATGTCCTCCTCCATCCTTTTCTATAGTTTTATGACCATCTGCGGAGCGTGGATAGCAGCAGAAATCTTTGTTCGTCTCAAACTGGATGAAAGGGTCGATGCGACTCAAGATTGAGCCGTCATTCGCAGCATTTTCACAACATGTTCTACAGATGGTATCGTGAAGTTTTCGAGCGGGGGTGAAAACGGCACGGGTGTATCAAGTGCCCCGATCACAAGCGGAGCGGACTCGAGAGTGTAGAAGCATGATTCAAGGATTCTGCTCTGGATACTGTGTCCGAGACCACCGCACCATTGGCCTTCTTGTAAGACAACAAGGCGTCCAGTTCTCATCACTGAATCAATGCAGGTTTGAGCGTCGAATGGAAGCAATGTCCGCAAATCGACGATTTCCACCTCGATATCCTCTGAAGCAAGTTGTTCGGCTGCTTGCTGAGCGACGTGGAGCATAGAACCCCAAGTCACAAGCGTCACATCTCGACCGCCACGGACAACTGCGGCTTTACCAAGTTTGTAACGCTCACCGTTTGATATCGCTTTTTTCACAGCTTCAGTGTCGACTTTTTGGTTGATGTTTTGTCCCCAACCGGTTAATCCCCCACGCAGCCCATACAACCCGATGTGTTCCAAGAACAGTACTGGGTCGTTAAGTTCGGCGCTTTCCATCAGTAAATCATAGGCATCTTGAGGAGTCCCAGCTGCAACAACAACCAATCCAGGATCGTTCGCGAACCACGATTCAATCATGTTTGCATGAAATGGCCCGGAGCGAGTGCGAGCACCAAGCGGTATTCGGATGGTCATAGGACATTCTGCTCCCCATCGCCAACGAAGCATTGCAGCGTTATTGACCAGTGCATTGAACCCGAGAGCTGCAAAGCCGCCAAATTGAATCTCGACCATTGGCCTCATTCCAGAAAGAGCAGCACCTACCCCAGTGTGAACAATCGCTGCTTCACATAGTGGCATGTCAATCAATTTGTCCGTATGTCCTGCGTTCTTCAGCGCCATGTTCATCCCAAAAGCACCTGCAACTTCCATATCTTCACCAATGAACATGCAATCTTCACCGTGGCGAGTTGCGATGTCTGACATAGCTTGCTGAATAGAACGGGCATACGTCCACCCACCTTTTTCTGCGTAGGTAAGGGTCGATTCACCGACTTCCAAAGGCGAATCCGGATAATCCGATTCGCCGGCAGTCGAGAGACGTGTGAAGCGTTCTTCATGCGTTTCAGCATCGTTGAGAGAAGTTACACCTTTCGTAACCGTTTCAGGTTCTGGCCAAGGCATGTCTTCCAATTCTTGACGAGCTGCAGCAATATCTCGTTGTTCAACAGCCTCCATTTCAGAGAGAATTGATTCTTTGAGGCCGAGATCCAACAACAATTGGCGGTGGGTAGGAATTGGGTCCTTGGCCTCCCAGTATTCGAGTAAATCACGATCTACATATCCCGGAGGAGTTCCAGATTCGTTTCCAAGGTAGAGGTCGTCATGGTGGTGGGCGTGTCCACAGCCTCGCATGGTTTCCACATGAATGAGGGTCGGCCCACCTCCTTCAAGCGCAAATTCGCGAGCAGAGGCTGTACTGGCGAACCATGCTGCGGGATCTGAGCCATCAATGGTCCATGCAGGGAACCCCATAGCGTCCGCTTTATCAGCCCAAATCTCAACACCAGATTGTTTGATTGGAGATGTATCAAGAGCAATTTGATTGTTCTGAAGAATGTAAGTAATTGGGAGTCCACGGGCACCAGCAAGATTCATTGCTTCCCAAAACTCACCGGATGAGGAAGCACCTTCACCAATGCAGGCGACGTGGAAACGATTCAAGTTTTGTCGCCATGCAGCGAAAGCTAGACCGGTCATAGTGACACTCGCAATTGGCAATGGAGCAGTAGGCGGAAGAACACCTACGTGCCAAGCACCAACGTGTAAATCTCGTCCACCAGCATTTTCCCAACCGCCATTTTGATTGGAACCGGCTTTACCAAGATTCGCCGCCATCACATCCAGAGGCGTATCACCCATGGCAAGACCAAGGCCGATATCACGAATCATAGGGGCAATCAAATCACCGTCGTATCCGAAGCCTGGTCGTGCTGTTCGAGGAGCATCCGTATGGCGTTCAAGAGCTGTAGCAACAGCAACTACACCCTCTTGCCAAGTTGAGCGGAAGCCTTTGCCACCGAAAGTTGAGCCGTCCGGAGTTTCAATCCCTTCAGTAAATATAGACTTCAACTCATCATCAAGCATCCTTGTTCGAGTCATCATGGTTTGCCACTCGAGGCGTTGCTCCATGGTAACAGACATGTAATGAGCAAGTCTACGAAAAACCAATCGCAAATCAAGAAGGAAGTGTTGAGCACGCCGGTCAAGGAACAATTTCAAGTTTCGTCGTGGAATGACTTCAACTTCTGAATCGTCTTTCATTTTGGCATCTACTTGTGCTACGAGGCCGCGGTGAACGGCATCTACAAACCGTTGACTGAAATCATGCCACGAAGGCCCTTCAAACTGTTTAGACTCGTTTTCGATCAAGACATCCCAAACATTGGCAACGAGGAACAAATGGCCATCATGCCTTTGAGCAACAAAGCGTAGAATTTCTCTACGCGCTGCATCTGCGTGCAACGGTTGTGAAAAATCCAATGCCTTTTTCGGGGCCCAGTTTGCTCCGTGAATAACCGGCAAGTCCCCTTGGCTCATGGTTCGGCCAAAGGTCCCCCCCATACAAACGCGACGGAAGAAGACGAAGGGACTTTCAACGAACCATTACCATCCCATTTCCACGTGTTTTGGCACATGAACTTGGAATCAAAAACAGATCCACGAACCACCACAAACCACATCCTTGGGCAGTGATTAAAGCGAGAAGCCAGATTCCTACTCCTCTTCCCATGTACAGGTGGTGGACACCGATTGGGAGAAGCAAATTTGACAACCAGAGCAAATATGAAAGCATCACACTCGGTTGAGAGCCGCCTGTTTGAACATACGTCTGTTGCATTACTGGCTGTTGCATCATCGGTTGTTGCATCATCGGTTGTTGCATTACCGATTGCTGTGGAACATAATTTTGAGGGTTTGTGGTTGGGAATGGAGTCTGAGGGGCTTGAGATACAGCCATCGCTGCTTGTTGGATTTCTGCTTGTTGAAGTACTCCGTCTTGGTTTTGGTCGAAATAAGGTGCAGCCTGTGCAAGTTGCTGAGGGTCCACACCCGTTTGAGTTGCAACAGTGGAAAGGGCTTGTTGATCGATTGCTTGCTGAGGCAGAACTTGTGATTGAGGAGGAGTAGGAATCCATTCTGTTCCGTTCCACATCCATTGTCCATCAGGGCTGAAAGTTGGGCTAGTCATACCTTTAGGAGTACTATTGAATATATGTGCGTTATGTTTCTCAGAAATCGACATAAAGAAGATTACTCAGCTTGTGGCATCGCATCCTGTAACGCTTTCATTGAAGCACGAGTGACAAGAACCGTGGCGAAGATTGAAGCAATAATACCAAGAACAAGCATAGCGTTCCCGAGTGGAGTTGAGTTCATGCTATCCATTCCAGAGGAGTTGAGTGCGAAGCGGCCAAGAGCGTGCCCATAATATGCATAAGCCAACGAATAGACAATGCCAGAACAGTTCGAAACCATGTAGACGCGTAGGCTCACTGGAGTTGCCGACATCAGGTAATTGAGCCATTCATCCGGAATCAGTGGAGAGAGGCGAACCAGCACTGATATTTTCATTGCATCGACGGTCAGCGCTGTCTCAATGTTGCGAAGACGTTGGTCGTTCATAATCGAACGTTGAATGCTCTCACGAAACAACCATCTTCCGAGCAAGAAGGCGATCAAGCCTCCAAGCAGTGAAGCAATGAAATTCGCTGCCGCTGCAATCCAAAACGGGAAAATGGCACCTGCCGCCACCTTGATGAGAGGTGTTGGAAACAAAACAACAACAGCTAGCGAGAGGGACAGCGTGAAAATAATAGGTCCTAGGGGACCTAAGTCTTCGAACCACGTTAGGATATTTTGAGCATCTCTAAACAAGAGAATGCTGCTGATAGCGCAAAATGCAAGTACCAATAGACCAATCAGAGCCCTCCATCGGTAGACCTTTGGTTGATTCGTTTTGAGTTCATCCAAATCCGATTTGCGATCGACGAGTCGAAGTTCACTCGGACGAGGAATGGGGTACTTCGCCATGTTCACTCCTCTTCATCTGCAGGTGGAAGAGCGTCCAAAACATCTGCCATCATTTGGGCTGCATCCTCAATTCGCGTCAACAGGGTGATATCGGAAACCACTCCACGTTGGCCCAAATTCCACATTAAATCGGAGACTACTTCGGTGGTGAGGCGGGTTAATTTCAACACTTCTGGGTCTATGGGGACCATCGTGCCAAAATCATGAAGAGCAACGAATTCAGGCTCTTCGTCAAGAATCGAGTCCATTTTGGATTCGACTTCGTTTGCTAAATCCTGCGCTTGTGCCTCCAAAATTCCTTCCATGGAAGAAGAGAAACCCTGCTTCATTTGTTGGAGTTTGTTGCCGCCAAGAGAGGTACCTCGCTTTGCTTGGCTGGGAGATGAAGGACCGATCATCTGATTTTGGCCGGGTGCATTCGGAGCATTGAGTTCCCCATCTTCGCTTGCTTGCTCAACCAATTTATTCAGTGCCATCCGAAGCATTGACGACATAGCAGAAGAATCGAGTTCTGTACTTACTTCCATTCCTTCTTCATCCATTTGAGAAAGTATTTCATCGATAAAGTTGGTATTGATTTTCTCCGGCCCAACGAGTCCTTTCAACATCGGGAGAGCCCAACTGCTGTCGCCCATTGTCATTGAAACATCAAAACTACCGCCTCCAGTGGATGTCCTTTCAACATCCGCTGGTGGTGGAACGAATTGCTTACGAGTATGTTTATTCAATTGCTGAATGAGAACGTTCATATCGACTGGTTTTCGAATTACTTCAGAAACACCGGATTGAGCTGCGCTCATCAGATATTCCTGCGAAACATTTCGACCGAGAATAACGATGCGGCATTTGAAAGCAAATTCTGGGTCACTCATCAAACGTTGAGAAGCATCAATTGCGTCTCCGTTCTTCCATTCTCCATCGATAAGAACGACTTCCGGCATAATGGCAAGTGCGGTGCCTTCTGCCTGTCGAAGGGTGGCTGCTCTAGTAATTTCAAATCCATTCCGCTCAAGAGTATTCGCAAGAAGAGAACGTCGTCCTTCATTTTCGTCAGCAACGATAACTTTGGCCATAATCTCCCTCCCTTCGTTTGCAGGGATGGCTGAGGAGTATTGAACCTCACCCTTGCGGCAGGTGTCGAATGTTCAATTCATGAGTAGAAGCATAAAGCCGGCTTAGCCCTGAACAATTTCCGATGGTGCAGAGGCTTGCCAAGCCATTATCCCACCTTCGAGATTATACAAGAATGTAGCATCATAACCGGATTGAATCAAATACATAGCGGCCATTTGTGATCTCATACCGCTGCGGCAGAGCACAACTACATCTTGGTCATTAGGAATTGAATCTAAAGCAGTCGTTACAGATTCATGATCGATTTGGAAGTCGGTTGACTCAACGCGTGCTTGCTGGTATTCTCCATCAGAGCGAACATCGAGGACAAACGGTTTCCAACCTTCCTTACGACGGTCGAGAAGTTGTTGCATTGAGATTGAGTTAAACATCGTGTCAGCGGTAGAGGCATCTCCTTCATCAACCTCACCTTGTACACCAACCCGCATACACCATTCATCGTTGTCAAACATACGTTGGCTCTCTGAGAGATCAACGACCGGTTTTCGGTCCGGATTTGGCGAGAATTGCAGCGTGTCAAAGGTCATTGCCTGAGCGTCGTACAACAGTAATCGTCCGTTCAACACATCTCCAAGACCGAGTACAAGTTTGATCACCTCATTCGCTTGGAGTGAGCCAACCACTCCCGGAAGAACACCTAGAACGCCTCCTTCCGCGCAGGAAGGTATTGTCTGAGGAGGAGGGGCTTCTGAAAAAAGATCGCGATAACATGGCCCATCTTGAACATTGAACACGCTTACCTGACCTTCAAACCGATATATAGAACCGTAAACCCAAGGTGTGTTTTTCAAAAAACATACATCGTCAATAAGGTATCGAGTTGGAAGGTTGTCTGTTCCATCAACTACAACATCCCAAGTCTCTTGGAAAATGATATCAACATGCTCTGGGGCAAATTGAAGATCGAAAGTACTGATATTCAAATCAGGATTTAAGGCCAACAATCTCTTTTTGGCTGATTCAACTTTAGGCTCACCGACTTCCGATGTCGAATGAATAACTTGTCTTTGAAGATTCGAGACATCGACCCGATCGTTGTCCACGATTCCAATGTGGCCAATTCCTGCTGCTGCCAAATAGAGCAATACAGGACTTCCTAATCCTCCTGCACCGATGACCAGGACACGGGCCTCAGCAAGTTTTTGCTGTCCTTCGAGACCTACCTGAGGCAGAGATATATGACGAGCATATCGCTGTATATCAACATCCACGGTGAATCCCTAACCGTTCCAAGCACGGTCCAAACATAAACTCATTGAACGGTTCAATGTTGGTCTTCAAGCCATTTTTCGACATCCATTGCAGCCTGACATCCCATGCCAGCCGCAGTGATAGCTTGCTTGTAACGAGTGTCGACGACATCTCCGGCTGCAAATACGCCCTCTACTGAGGTCATGGTGTGCTTCTTGTGCAGGATGTAACCCTCTTCATCAACTTCGATTTGTCCTCCGAGGAATCCTGTCATTGGTTTATGTCCGATTGCGATGAACGCACCTGTTACGTTGATGGATTCAGTAGAACCGTCTCGTGGGTCTTCTAAGACTGCTCCAGTGAGGCCTTTGTCATCTGAAAGCCATTCCTTCACTTGGCGGAAGGTTCTGATTTCGATCTTCTCATGGTTTGCAGCACGGTCGTACATGATGGTTGATGCTTTGAAAACATCTCGGCGATGAACAAGCGTGACTTTGGAAGCGAACCGTGTGAGGAAAGTGGCTTCTTCACAAGCAGAATCTCCGCCACCGATGACCATCACTTCTTCATCCTTGAAGAAGGCCCCATCACATGTAGCGCAAGTTGAGATTCCACGTCCTTTTTGCGCTTCTTCACCAGGAGCATTGAGCCATATTGACTCTGCCCCTGTCGTAACAATGATGGCATCGGCGAGGAATGTTTCACCTTCGACGACCACCTTGAATGGACGCTCTGAAACATCAACAGACTCAACGTTTTGGTCTCGAACTTCAAGTCCGAAGCGTTCGGCTTGTTCTCGTAGTTCCATCATCATTTCAGGACCACCTATGCCCTTTGGGTAACCGGGGAAGTTTTCAATATCGGAAGTAAGCATCAACTGACCTCCAGACAAATATCCTCCAAACATGAGAGGTTCGAGCATCGCCCGTGCCGCATAGAGGCCTGCTGTGTATCCTGCTGGACCGGAACCAATGATGATAACGTTGTGTACTTTTGACATAGTTGAAAACCCCTATACTTTCTTACGAGGGGCCTCACCATTTGAACATTGACATGGCGCAATTTGAAATCAGTTCAAAATGTTTGATTCGATATTTGATTTCTTCGTACCTTTCAGTCGTTTAAAGAGCCACCGAGAGAATACCATTGAACACAAAAGGAAGCCGATTGAAACGGGCAACGGTGCCTCGGCAGATGTTGATAAAAAATAAGTCACAACAAGGATTCCTGCTCCGTAAAAAGCCCTAAAAATAGAGAACAGAATAAAGCTGCGCAGCAGAGGATTGTTTTTCAATCGTTCAAAAGCAGAAGGTTGCATGATGAACCCTCGCTTTACTCAAGCATTGAAGAAATCGCAGCCACTGCTGCACGAGCATGCGGTTCAAGGCGCGGCTCGATGTGCTCGGGCTCCGCACCTGGGCCGATGATTCCGAGTCCGACTGGTTTCTCATGAACGAGTTGAAGTTCAATAATGGTCTTGATGACTGCTTGGCCCATAGCCAAACCGTGTTGCGTTTGGCCCTTTTCGATGATACCCAAACAAGCCACGCCGTCGATTTCATCGTCAGCCAACAGGCGATCAACAGCAAGAGGAACTTCCATGGCTCCTGGAACCCACACGACATCTACAATATCGAGACTGAGTGAAGAAGATTCTTCACGAGCCCACTCTAACATACGCTCGATTTCAGATTTGTGAAAAGAACCACAGACAACAGCGATATTTGACATAATATTAACTCCTTTTTTCTTCAAGTATTCGTTCAACAGTAGCGACGATTGTTTGCGTCGTTGAGTCAATTTCCAAATTAACTGCATCCCCAACCAGCTTACTGCCAAGGGTTGTAAGTCGAAGTGTTTCTGGAATGATATGGATTGAAAAAACCCCTTCGTGAACAGAGCCGATGGTAAGAGATATCCCATCAATCGCAATGTAGCCTTTCTCCATGACGTATTTTCTCAAATCATTAGGGACTAAGATTTTGAAATCCATACCTTCACCATTTTCTGCTCTCGATTTCACTCGACCCGTTGCCATAATGTGACCTGAAAGGAGATGTCCACCGATTTCATCTCCAAATTTCAGCGATCGTTCAATGTTTACAGAGGACCCTTCCTTAAGATGCCCAAGTGTCGTACGCTCAAGAGTTTCGGGGATGACATCAAAATCAACATTCAAACCCTCAATCTGGACTGCAGTTAGGCAGGCGCCATCTACGGCCACACTTGCGCCAATTGCTAAACGGTTCGTGTCGGGAATTTGGATGGTTAACGTATGCACAGATTGTTTCTCTTCTACAGCAAGAACGGTTCCAATTCCTTGTACAATACCTGTAAACATCAGATGTCACGCTCCGGTTGATTTGAACGCTGAAGAATCCGAGCGATGATTTTTCGAGTTCCGTCTAGATCATCGCTTAATCCCTCGACCCGAGTCACTTCGATGTGTTGGAAACCGAGTTCGTCGAGACGAGAGCGTATTCTGTCTTCTGCATGTTCTTGGTCGTATCCCAAAGCAATAATATCAGGTTTGACAACGGGTAAAATATCAAAAATTGGTACTTCGGGAGGATTTCCAATAAGCGCTTCATCGACCGGTTTCAAACCGTTGACCATTCGACAACGAAGTTCCTGTCCAGTGACTGGCTCATGCTTCCTCATACGAACTGTATCGTCATGAGCGACGACAACTGTCAAATGGTCTCCGAGCGATTTAGCTTGTTCCATGTAGTGCAGATGACCAGCATGTAACAGGTCAAAAACTCCGACTGCCATGACACGCTTCATATGCTCACCTGTTGCTGTGAAAGTATTGTCACACATTGTTTTACCGCATGGAGATGCATGCTCATTCTGCATTCAATGCATCGATGAGTTGTGCCCCTTCAAGGAAAGGAATATTTCTCTCAAGAGCCCATGCACGGGCGTCTTCAACGGACAGAGCATTATCTCCGTTTTCTTCGAGCATTTCTGCTCCAATTACCACTGGAGTCATCCCTGATAGTCGAGCCAATCCGACTGCTAACTCCGTGTGGCCCTGCCGGCGAGAGAGACCGCCTTCTGTTTCTCGGCACACTGGAATGTGGCCGGGGGTTCTGAATTCTTTACCGAGAGCCACTTGTGCTTCTTCGCCGTGAATTCCAGAGTTCAGAAGTTCGTTTGTGAGCTCCGCAAATCTACGCGTGGTTAGTGAGCGGTCAGAGTCGGTGATTCCAGTGTATGTGTCTCGGTGATTCAGTGAGAGAGTAAACGCTGAGCGAGCATCGTAACGTAGGTCGTTGGTGACCAGTTGGCGCAACACCGGGAATTGTCCAGTGAGTGAATCTTGAGTGTGGAGATCTTGCAGGAAAGGTAGAGAAAACAATTCACCGACATCGTGACCTATGGCAAGGAACAGCAGGCCGCCACAATCTTGCCGCAATTGGCGCATAGTCGCCGGTTGAGCGCTCTGTCCTGGGAACAACAAATCCGTTTCTCCTTCGCGTTTTTCAGAGTCAAAAAGACAAACCGGCATTCCCTTTTGGAAGGCGTCGACTGCGGCTTTGAGTTGCTCGTCCATATACAGCCCTCGGCGGGAGGAGTTCATGAATGGTCGTATGTAACTGCTTAACGAAGACAACCTAAAAAAGCCATTTTTTGCGGACAGCCAACGGAAAGGGATTATCATAGGAAGACACTTGGGTTGATTCTGCGGGGACATGAAGTATGCCAATTAAACTCGGACCTGCAGGCGTTCCACTCTCGTGCAAAGGACGAACAATCGTCGAAGGAATGGATGACATTATTTCCCTCGGCCTTGAAACCATGGA
>QQRW01000048.1:15678-55336 GCA_003602605.1 Candidatus Poseidoniales archaeon
CCTTGGATCAAAGACGGAACACCCTCAAAAATTGGCGTTGAAACCTCTGGCCGTCAAGAACTCTGGGGAAGTCTCGAAGAAGTCCTCGAAGTGGTTAACCATGTCGAAGGAACCATCCCAGTTCTCAACATCGCTCACATACACGCCCGAGGCCACGGAAAGATGAGAACCTCGGAAGACTATGGCGAATTGTTTGATGAAGTTCGAGAAACAATAGGTACGAAGGAATTCTACTGTCACTTCTCTGGTGTGGAACACCGCTCCGGAAATGCCATGCATTACACGCAAATCAAGAAGTCCGACCTTAACTTTGAACCGCTTGCTGAATTCATCGTCGAAGATGGAGGATGGCTCGACATCACACTGATTTCGGATTCACCGCTCTTAGAACATGACGCAATGTACATGTTGCAAAACATCGAAAAATCACGTCATCGCCAACTTGAGCGCAAAGCTCGAGAAGACCGTCGACGAGCACTGTCGGCACAAGCTGGCTCTACGCCGGTTGCCTCGGCTGCTGGCGAACAACAGACAAAACCTGCTGAGTCAGAGAGCACTGTTGCAGAGCCTGAAAAGACGGAAGAAAAGAAGCCGGCGAAGAAAGCGGCTCCAAAGAAGGCTATAGAGGAAGAGAGTGTTTTCGATCTTGATGAAGAAGATGATGACGACCTTTTCTGATGCGGTGCTGAACGGTTTTAGCATCCAAAACAGCAACATGCGACCGGATTATAGTGGCAACTAACATAAGTGAAGGGAGCGGCGTAGAGTTTGGTCTCTATGGCACATATTGCGATTTTAGGATTAGGAAATTGGGGAACAGCCATCGCTCGGATGTGGTTGGCTGATAACCATCATGTCAAAGGATGGACCATTGAACAAGAAGTCTACGAATCCATTACGATGGATTCAGTCAACGCCAAATACCTACCTAAACATTCTCTCGACGGTTTAGAAGCAACCATGCACATAGAAGAGGCACTTGAAGGCGTAGAAATCGTCGTGCTTGCTGTTCCATCCTCAGTGATTTTGAAAGTTGTAGACCAAATTATTCCTTACCTGCGACCCGGGCATGTTTTGCTTGACTTAGCGAAAGGATTGGCACCTGGAAACACACTTATTTCTGAAGCCATTCAAGAGAAACTCAATGCAGCTGGGAAAAACAACACATTGGCCGTTGTCACAGGCCCAACCATAGCGCCAGAAGCTGCCAGTGGTGTCATGACAACTGCACTCGTTGCCAGTGAAGACGTCTCAGTCGCTCAGCACCTTGCCACAACACTCACCACTCAAACATTCATACTTCATCCGGCTGCTGACCCAGCAGGTGCAGAACTTTGGGGGGCGTTCAAAAACGTCGTAGCACTTGCCTGCGGACTCGTCGATGGACTGAAAAAAGTAGGTTCGCTGGGCGGTGATAACCTCAAAGCAGCGATTTTCATGGCCGGATTCAAAGAAGGATGTATTCTTCTTCCACAACTCGGGGCGCGTGCTGAGGTTGCTTTTGGACCGGCTGGACTTGGCGATCTGTATGTTACAGCGACCTCACCACATGGTCGAAATCGAACGATGGGCGAAAAACTTGGAACGGGCCTTACCGTCGAAGAAGCCTTAGAAGAAATGCACATGGTTGCTGAAGGCGTAAGAGCGACTCGAATGTTTGCAGAACGGGCTGAAGATGACGGGATTGATACACCTTTCACCAAAGCGCTCAACACACTGTTAGACGGTTACATCGACGCAGAAGAATGTTGTCGAAGAATGGTCGCACTTGGTTGAATGGGTGCTTTTTCACACCGTTTTTATCCGGTGCTGTTTTGAGTAATGTCGCATTGCGATATTCATGGCCGAGGAATTAACCGAACTTGAAGCCCGAATCTTTGAGTGGATTCGACAATCTGATTTTGAATCGGTTGCTTGGTCGACTTCCAAAGCTGCGAAGTCTTTCAAAGTAAAAGAAGACGAAGTTTACGAAGCAGTCGCAGCTTTGACGCGTAAAGTTCCGGACAGAATTCAAGTCTTTTACAAAGAAGGATCGTTGCACATCGCTGCAGAGTAATCAAGCAACATCGCCTGATTTACTTTTTTTCTTTCGAGCTTTAAGCAACATGTTCAACCAAGTCGGTTTGCGAACATCGCCCTCTTCATTGACAAAGGATCGAACTGCTAACGACAGCAAGTCGATCAGTACAACGACGATAAAGATAAGAATCAACAATGCGAAGACTTTGTCGTATTGAAGAAACTTCAGATACGTGTTGATGTAGTAACCAATTCCACCCGCACCAACGATTCCTATGACGGTTCCGTGGCGTACATTGTACTCGAACATGAACATGATTTGACTGAGCAGATGGTTGCTGTTCTCTGGTATGACGATGTTGAATACAATACTTGGGCGGCTCAAACCCATGGCTCGACCTGCTTCAAGCGGGTCGTTTGCCATACCTTCAAACACTTCATACTGCAATTTGCCAAGATATCCTATCGTGTAGAACGTCATGGCGAGTACGCCAGAAAGCGGACCAAATCCAATCACAATTACAAACAGAATAGCCCAAATCAAACTCGGCAGACTGCGGACGGCTGAGAGGAAGATTCGAACAGGGAGTGATATGTACAACGGCATCAAGTTTCGTGCAGCTAATGATGAAAGTGAAATTGCTCCTATGAAACCTAAAATCGTTGAAACAAATGCGATTTTAAGCGTCTCCATCATCCCGAGATATCCAACGGAACAGAAGAATTCGATCTCTTGTTCACACACCGGGTACGAGCGAGCTTCAAGAACACTCCAATTGGGTGGCCACATACTCTCTTCAAAGAACACTGCGAGGTTGGAAAGGCCACCCTCGAGGCGCCCCCAGTTGCCTTCAACAAGTCCATCGAGCGTCTGCCATGCCAGGAAGAAAAGGATGAAAATTATACCAAAGAGGCGATACTTCATTCCTCTTCCCCCGTCGCTTCATTAGACGTCCATTGCTCAATCGACATGTCAATGAATTGTCCGTCTTTAATCTCCCAGATTCGGGTTGCAAATTCCTTCGCATTGTCTTCATGGTGTTCAACCATTATGACCGCAGTTCCGTTCTCGACCAATTCGTGAACTGCGCCAAGAACGATGTCGACGTTCGTTTGGTCAAGTTCGCCTAAGAATTCGTCGGCCAACATAAGTTGGGGACGTTGGGCCAGAGTGCGCGCTGTCGCAACTCTGCGTTGTTGCCCTCCGGATAACCGCCGCACTGGTTCAGAAACCTTTTCTTCTATACCGAGTGTTCGTATGGCTTCTAGCGTCCTCTCTTTACGATCCTTGAACATAGTCTTTGACCAACCCACGCTCAAGCGAGCACCAAGCGAAACATTGTGAGCAACGGTAGCATGTCGAACAAGCCCCAACCTTTGAGGGATGTATCCAAGTCCACCACGTCGCTTGACGCGAAGGTCAAAATCTCCGTCAAGTGGTCGTACGAGCCCTGCAATGGTTCGAATCAGCGTGGTTTTCCCAATTCCAGAAGGCCCCAGGATAGCGATGATTTCCCCTTCTTGTACATCAAGAGTTATCGGACTCACCAGCGGTTGATCGTATCCGATGACCAAGCCGTTCAGAGACAGGATAGCATCTTCGCTCATAGCATCCCCTCAAGCAGCCCTACGGTCGGGGCTTTTTGAAACGGTTGGCTACAGCCGTTCGAACCTGTGTGGAAAAAACGAATGTAACTCTGCATGTGAACGCCTCAAAGATGCCGACGAAGCAACCCAACACGGTTGGGTGAGGCGACTGGGATGCTTCGCCGACGGTTTCAGTCAAGGAAGACTAACTGAATTACTCTGTAATCTCATACTTTGAATCAAAGTATGTTGAAATGCCTGGAATGGCACTTATGAGACTGCTGTAGCTGCCGAGATGTTCTTGCGAATTAACCTCGACCAAACCACCTGTGTTCAACACATTCGACAGGATTTGATCGCCACAAGCGGATTGCGGCGAAGTCGTGTCGACTTGGTGAGTTATCATCGAGTAGCATCCAGTGTAATTCTGTCCCTGCATAGGGTAATCTTCGACGTACATCTCATCGTTCAATGCCAACATTGCGTTGAGTATTGCAGTTCGAGTCTGCACATCAAGTGTTGCTGGGTTGTACATCACTGGGTGAGATGGTGCAGAACCGTAGGATGGCAGCAAGATGTATTCAGATTCAGGAAGACACCAGTCAGCATTCTCGCTTGCGTCATCCTTACCACAGTATGAAGCTACAGTGGAATCCTTAGCAAAAGCGACATCGCCGACTCCTTCTGTCAAGCACTTCACTGCGCCAGAGTAGGAGTAGTAAGGAGTACCAGATTCTGGAATACTGGCATTTTCGTTGAAGAACGATGTAATGGTGTCACGTAGTGATTCAATATCATCCTGTGGGCCAACGACTGGAGCATATCCTTGGGAGATGAGGTGGCCCATAGGTAGAAGCATGCCAGCAGATTTGAGCCAACCGGTGTGACACGAGGTCTTTCCTGCCATCATGGCAAACGGATCGGTCGAATCATCATTGTCCAAGTAGGCGTTCGCGATGTCTGAACCGTTGAGTACGACTGCATGTGCATCGTAGTGCGTGCGGCCGTCAGATTTGAGGTCTGCAGCCATAGCAGCAAGGCCGTATTCTTTCCAACCGACCCACGCTGCGCCACCGTCCATGAATGCGATGTCTGCATTACCAAAGCGAAGAGCTTCAATGATAGCACCTTCAGAAGCGACTGGGTAAAGCGTTACTGTCACGCCAGTTTGTTCGGCGATGAAATCTGCCAGAACTTGTGGGTTCTCAGCAGGGTTTTCGTAATCGTCCTTCATCTCAAATGCGATTCGGATGTTGGAAATTGTTGGAGTCACTGAATCATTAATTTCGAACTTGGTGTCGTAGTATGCCGAAATTCCAGGTACATCTTCAATCAAGTTTCCATAGGATGCAAGGTGTTCTGTAGCAGTTGTTGCAGAAATTGCAGGAGTGTTGAGAACATCACTTAGAATAGATTGACCTTCAGTTGAATCCTTCATCGCAACGAGTACGTCTTGAACGAGTGTCATTGTATCTGCATCAGTGGTTGTCGGGTTGTACATTACCGGGTGCGAAGGTGCGTTTCCGTACGAAGGCAAAAGGATGTAATCAGATTCTGGCAAACACCATGCTTCGTTAGCAGTAGCATCATCGTTACCACAGTATGAGGCGATGGTCGAATCCTTTGCAAAGGCAACATCACCGGCTCCTTCAGTCAGGCACTTCACTGCGCCGGAATACGAATAGTAAGGAGTCCCAGAATCAGGAATGCTTGAATCCTCACTGAAAAAGTTGGTAATGGTTGAACGCAAGGATTCAACATCGTTTGCGTCTCCGATGACGTTTGCATATCCATTACCGATGAGGAAACCCATTGGTAGGAGCATGCCTGCCGACTTAAGCCATCCAGTGTGGCACGAAGTCTTTCCAGCCATCAACGAGAACGGGTCTGTTGATGGGTCATCGTCAAGGTGGGCTGCAGCAATCTCTGAATCCTTGAGTACAACAGCGTGGGCGCTGTAGTATGTACGTCCATCGGATTTTTGATCTGCAGCAATAGCTTCGAGACCGTATTGTTGCCAACCGACCCACGCTGCACCGCCGTCCATGAAGGCGATATCGGCGTTACCGAAGCGGAGAGCTTGGAGGGCGGCGCCTTCAGAATCGATAGGATACAATGAAACATCCATATTGAGTTCTTCACTCATGTAGTCTGCTAGACGTTGAGGGTTTTCGTCGACATTTGTATAGTCGTCTTTGATGCTGTAAGCAATGACAAATTCTTCTAAGTTGCTTTCTTCTTTCTCGTCATCGCTACCTAAACAGCCTGCTAGTGAAGCTGTGGCAATTAAGAAGACAAGTATCGTTGATTTTAGGGTTCGCGTTTTCATGTTAAGACCTACCGGTTTAGGCCGCCCTAAAAACCGGATATACATAAAGATTTAGGCCGCCCTAAAAAATGAATAACGCTTTTTCCATCGCTCCTAAAGAGGCTGCTGCTCACGAAGAGAGCCATTCTATTGCGTATGATTCTGCATAACGGTCCGAAGCCAAGCCGGGGTGGCCAATTGGTCTTACGACCACCAAAATCTCGAGGGTCCCTCCCCAAGAACTGGTTGCAATGCACAGAACCTCTCCTACCTTGAGACCCTCGTCTGATGATCCGATGGAAAGGCTTCGAAGTTCATACAACCGTACCAGAACAGATTCATCGACTCCTGCCGAAGTTGACGAGTAATGGTGTGTATCTTCTGCAAGCATTGGAACGAGCTTCATTTCGTCAACATCCAATCGGAATCCGGATAATTCTTGATCGAGGATTTCGATGGCTTGATTGAGGCGGCCCTGTTCCATGTTGAACAATGAAGCAAGTGTAAATGCGGAAGATTCTGCTCCTAACGGCCCGTACTGGTAGGGAAGACGTAAGGTCAAGGATTGAATGATTTCGACCTCAAAACCACCTGATTCTGATAACATCAACCATGTGTATTGTTCGCCGGAGGGGTAAAATGGCGCATTTGGGTTTTCGGTTAACAAAGGCGTACCCCATTCAGAGGGTGCGACGGGATTGGAAACGGGTGAAAAGCCTCCAAGGAACAACATGACAACTAGACCAACGCAAACAACAATTCTTGGCTTGCGATACGATTCCCATGCAATTCGTCCCGCTGGACTGAGAATTGACAAGAGGAGAATCACTGGGCCAACTAACAAAAATCCTCCCGGGAGAATCCAAAGAAGAACAATGAAAGAAATGAGGGCCTGAAAACCGTGTGGACCGTACATATCCTTCCATTCAAATCCTGCTTCATCAGAAGATTTTCGGTGCACTGCAAACACATGTACAGCAACAAAGAAGATGAGGAGAACCGACGGCATGAAATCACCAATCATCTTCAACCCACTTGTGGAAAGTACCTTCCCAACATGAGCCTTGGGGTTTGAGCGGCATCAAACGGTAGATTGTCAAACCTCGACCTCCACGCCGTACCATGGAGGAAGGAGTTCTGCAGCTCAAAGGAGTGACATACAGACACTCAGTCTATGCACCTCTTCCATTGAAACCATGGCGTCGTATCAAAGGACCTGGTATCTTCGACACCAATTTAACTCTTCAAAAAGGAACGATACTCGGCCTTGTAGGTCCAAACGGTGCAGGTAAAACGACCCTTCTCCGGATCATGGCAGGAATCTTGCCGGTACACAGTGGCCGTGTTCACTCCGGAAACGGAGAAGTCATGCTTGATCGACAGCAATTGCGTCAAAGAGTGGGGCACATGCCTGAACAAGTACGTTGGCAAGGTAGGAAGTCTGTTCGACAAGCACTGCTGGAACTTGGTGAAATGCGACATGCAAGCGAAAAACGAATTGATGGGATTCTCAAACTCGTCGGCCTCAATGGTCGAAAGGATTCGGCCCTAAGTGAATTGAGTCAAGGAATGCGCCAGCGGCTAACCCTTGCGGTAGCTCTGCTGGGCTCACCAAAAATTCTCTTGCTGGACGAGCCGCTCAACGGCCTTGACCCCGTAGGTGCAGCAGCATTTATTTCCCTGCTCAAAACATTGTCTGAAAAAGGCGTTTCCATTGTACTATCATCGCATCAAGTCGAAGGCCTCTCTGAAATAATTGACCGATTAGCACTGATGCACAGAGGACATATTCTGGCGGAAGGTACACTGAGGGAAGTAGCGAAAGGTTTGCACCTTGACAGTAAGACCGAAATCAAAGGAACAGGTCAAGCACCTCACTTTAGCAAATACGAAATTAAAGACGAGCATGTTGAAATCAAAATTCATGAAAACAGTTGGACTGCACGCCTCGAACAGGCACAACCGCGCTTACTTGCCAAATTAATCAACGATGGGGTTGAAATTACTGAGTGGAATATTCGTCAACCCAATGTCGTGGAGATGCTGTGTGCTGCGACTGGACAATCCATTGAAGATGTCGGCCTCGAAGTTGCGTCCACCGCATTTGTGCCGCTACGAACGTTTGGTGGTGAAGAAGAATGAGCGATTTCACCCGTGTCATGAAATTGACGAAACGCCTCACGCTTGCACGAATGTTTTCAACTCGGATGTACATCATGCTACCTGTTTTGTTGCTGTTTATTCCGGGCATGGCTTGGGGTTTTTCCGATCCAAACATTGTCTTACCTGGAGGTCATCAACCTGAAAGTGCGATGGAGGTCCTCTTCTATGCCAGCCTCGGAGTTGTATTCGGAGCGACGATGTGTGCAGTGTTGCTTTCCTATGATGCAGTGAGCCGTGAACGCTCGAGCGGAGTGTTGGAACTCCGACTTTCACAACCCATGCCCAGAGCACATCAATCGTTGGCAATGATTCTTGGCTCATGGAAAGCGATTCTCATCCCAACATGGATTCTTCTCCTCATCTCGGTGTTCATCGTGAGGTATCGGATGGGCGAATGGATTTCATTTGCTGACTTCCTCGTCTATTTTTCATCGACTGCACTCATTTTGTTGTGGTACATTCTCTTCACATTGTTAGCATCCTCATACACACGTGAACAGGGAACAGCGATTTCGTTTGGTGTTGGAATGTGGTTTCTTTTCACCTTCCTTTGGGCACTGATTACAACGATGGTAGCCTTTGCGTCAGGCGTTTCCATCGGTCAAGAGAACGATGCTTCGTGGATTATGCTGGAAGGTGCTTTGGATTTGCTATCTCCAAACGGCGTGTACCACCACTTGCTTGAAACACGATTACCCCAAATCGACCGTGGTATTGCTTCCTGGCAAAGTTGGTCCATGGGCCTACTCTGGACAGTACTCCCTTCTTGGATTTTCATCCGCCGAATGGAGAAGATACTTCCTTGAGCGAAAGGCGGGTTTTGGAGGCACACATGAGCGAAAGCCTCTTTGAGGCATTAGGTCAACGTTAATCCATGGCAGCACGCACGATGGTCGGCCCTTCCAATCCCCAGACTCAATTTTTCACCGCTTTCTTGCTGGTGCTTTTGATGCTCTTCATGGGAACATCTTCCCTTTACACCCCACAAGAAGCATTGTCAAACGAAGAAAGCGAAGCACCTGCGAACGGCCGCCAAGGCGGACTTTCCATCGAAGACGAATGTGAAGGACTGAAATTTGAAGATCTCTTCGATTATGATTTTGCCGATTTCAAGGTCTACATTGGGGACGATTGGGCGACAGCGGAAATGGATGCTGGTGCGTTTGTTAACGGTAGCAAATCCGCAGTTGTACGCGATAACCTCGATGGTTTGTTTGAGGGACTTTCAGGAGGAGGCAACGATTACATCAGCACCGATGAAAGAGATGCAGTTCGGGCTATTGGTCCAAAGTGCATCGGGGCAATGGATACCCGAATCGGGATGAAAGAAGGCAGTCCACACCGAGGTGCTCCTGATTGGAATAACCTCACCTTTGTAGAAGATGGAATCGGGTTAGAAGAAATTGACCTCGTACCTGCAAACCATCCTCAAGAGCGTTCATGCCAAAACCTAGGCTCAGCAAACGGATGCAAAGAAGTTCCAGTGAGCATCACTGACGATCTTCAAATCATGATGTTCCTTGCAGAAGACCAATCGAACAATGTTCGGTTTGACAAACTTCCCAACGATGGGGATTCTAATTTCACACTTGCATTGAATGTCACCAACATGTCGTACGCTCACCTCGAGTTGAATTTCCCGCTCAAGCAGGGGTTGCGAATGAGTAATTTTTCCATTCAAGATACCATCACCAATAGCGACGGAACGATGACCGTAACCGAAAACACTGAACTGTCCGCTCCAGAGGCACTTTACCTTCCCGACGGTCGACTTCGTGTCAACCAAGTGGTGACCTATGCTGCGAGTGAATATCCGATTCAGCGTGATTTATTCCTCGATTTCACGACCATGGCACCTGAAACTAATGAAGCACCAGAATGGTCTTCAAACGCTCCAGTGGACGGAACTGTCATCCCAATGTTGGATGGACAAAACGTCGTGGTTACAGGTGAAAAGACCGAGATGTGGGCCACTGATGACAGTGGATGGGGAATGGATTGCACATTCACCGAAAGTGGATGGAGTTCATCGCTTGATGGTGAAGGGAACTTTATCGTCGAAAACCAAAATTCCCAAGCCTCCTCCTCTGACGCAGAATGCTATGTGGTTGATCCATTCGGTGAAACTTCAATCGATTCACGAAACTGGACTTTTGGTAAAGTGTTTACTTCAACAGCTGTGCTTTCCGCAACTGGAGATAACATTGAGTTCACACTCTCTCCAACTGGTTTAGTAAATGAAATGTCAATCAATGCACATGCACACCAGTCGAACGCAATGGGACAAATGCGAACGACCACGCTGGCCTCTGATGATGCAGTTCTCACCCTTCCACTCGATGGTCTATCTCCTGGCATGGTCATGGTGATGGGTCAAGCACAAAGTTCGACCATGCTCGACCTTGACTTCATGTTGAACTTCGGGCTTGAGAAAGCAAGTCTTGCACCGCTCATTACCGTGTCAAAGAATCTAGACGGAATGAACGCAACATGGGAAGCCAATGGCCTTACATTCACGCTCAAAGGCGATGTGTTGGATCCTGATGGTGAGGACGTAACTCTCTCTCTTCTCCTGTGCGGATACTCCACTAATGATTTCTTACGCGAAGGAAGTGGATGGGAAATCAACGTTAACATCGTGTCCTGCTCATCCCAAAACCCTCCAGTGACTGCTTATGATATCGTATTGACTGCTACCGATGAATCTGGAACGATGACGACATACACTGTGCATGTCCCAGACCCATATGCCTCGAACGACGATACATCAAACACCATTGACAGCGGAGAAGATACTGAAGAAGAAGGGTTACCAGCCTTATCAATGATGGCAACACTGAGCATCACGATGCTTGGTGCAGTGTTTGCCGGAAGACAACGAAGAGACTGATGGCTTGAACCGGCATCCTCAAAAGAGGGCGTTCAGCCCAATAAGCAGGGGAAGGTATGTTTACGGGTGTAATTGAGTCCAAAAGCCACGAAGGTGGTTTTCTTGTTTCATTCACCGGTTCATCACCGGCCTTGGAATCAATAATAATCAACGCTGAGTCAGGGATTTACATCGGTAAAGTCGATGGAGTCCTAGGAAATACCAACGCTCCACTCGCGCATGTAGCCCACATCGACCGAAAACTGGACCTTGATACACTCATCGGAGTTGAAGTTGGAATTCGTCCGAAAAAACAACGTGAAGAGCGAAACCGTGGCTCCGATAGAGACGGTCGTAGAGACGAACGAAGAGGCAACGACCGAGGATACCAGAACAGAGACCGACAGGGTGGGCGATTCGATCGTAACGACCGTGGCAACAGAGGCGACAACCGTAACGGCGGCGACTGGGATTGTCCAAAGTGTCAAAATTCAAACTTCGCATTCCGTACCGAATGCAATCGGTGCGGAGAGCCTCGCAGCGGTGGAGGCCGTGGACGAAACGATGACCGCCGAGGCGGCCGAAACGACCGAGGATACCAGAGCAGAGACCGACAAGGTGGACGATTCGATCGGGGCAACAGAAACGACAACCGTAACGGTGGCGACTGGGATTGTCCAAAGTGTCAAAATTCAAACTTCGCATTCCGAACCGAATGTAACCGATGCGGTGAACCTCGTGGCGGCGGAAGCCGAGGACGAAACGATGACCGTCGAGGAGGCCGGAACGACCGTGGCAATCGAGGTGGACGAGGTGGTGAGATCTACAATGACAACGATTGGGATTGTCCAAAGTGTCAAAATTCAAACTTCGCATTCCGAACCGAATGCAATCGGTGTGGTGAGCCTCGCAGCGGTGGAAGCCGTGGCCGAGGCAACAGAGGCGGGGACCGTGGAGGATATCAGAACCGCGAGCGACAAGGTGGAAGATTTGATCGAAACGACCGAGGCAACAGAGGCGGTAACGAAGATCGACGCGATGGCGACTGGGATTGTCCAAAGTGTCAAAATTCAAACTTCGCATTCCGAACCGAATGCAACCGATGTGGTGCATCACGAGGTGGAGGAGGGGGCCGTGGAGCTCGTGGAGACTCCCGCGATAGCCCTCGGCGATACGACTCTGGAGGACGACCTCCCCGTAGAGATTCAGGAGAGCGCCCACCACGAAGAGAAGGCGAGCGACCACCAAGAAGGGACGGTCGAGACCGACGTGCTGAACGTGAGTACCAAGGCCGTGGTCCATACAACCAAAATCGTTCTCAAGGCGACGAGCGTCAACCAGTACGCAAAACCCGAGAACCACGCACATTTCGCAAATCCCGAGGAAACGGACCTGGCCATGCCCACAACCGACCTCCGAAACCATTGACTCGTAACCGGGACGATTGAGCGGTGATAGAGCATGAGTGCTGAACATCACTACCTTAACGCCGTTGAAGCGTACGACGAAGGTAAGACAGAAGAGGCATATGAGGAAGCTCGTAAAGCCGTCAAATTAGACCCTGAGCATATCGACGCATGGCAACTCTGTGCAGAGACCATTCTCCCCCCGAAAGGAGAGAAACCAACGTTAATTCAGGCAGCAAAATCTCTCGCTGCTGTACGCAAAATCATCGAGCTGGACCCAAACAGAACTGCAATGTGGATGCTTGGAGGTCGCCTACTTTCCGATGAACTCGGACTTCTCAGTGAAGGACTGCAATGGTGGCAAGACCTCCGTCATCACTTGCCAAAAGAAGTAACCCCACTTGTTGAACAAGCTTCGCTTCTAGCAGATATGGGTCATTACCTGGAGGCAAAATACAGACTCGACACCATCATTGAGGAAAACATGGACGGAGGTCCAAGCCAAATAGCGAAAATTCATCAATTGCGAAATCAAGTGATTGCTGCTGCAAATCTTCAACCAAGTGAACACTTCAAACCGTGGGAGAAACATCACAATGGCTGGGGCGCAATTGAATCGAAGATGGGTAAAGGTCCTGTTTCCGAGAGTTTCCTTTTTTTGATTACAACGGTTCCGGTTTTGTTTGCAGTCGTTATTTTTTCAAGACAACTCGCAGGAGAAGGATGGGGGGCATTTTGTCTCACGAGTCTCATCGTTTTTGCAACCGTGCTGTTTGGAATGCGCACTTCAAAGAAGATGTTCCACAACATCAATCGACCAGCGTTCAACTTGCTTCGAGCTATGAACTTTGAAGCGAATACCGGATATTCAGTTATTCAAGAAGATATTCGGACTTCAACGCTGTACATGTACATCATGCAGAGAAAGCCCGTTGCTTGGCAAGAACGAATGATCAAAATTATTGAAGACAACTCCCCGCTACCTAAGAACTGGAAACCAAAATTCCCGGACTTCGATTCCCACCTTGATGATATGGGATTCATTGAGGATGGTGAGGAAGACACCTTTGAGCAGTTTGAAGAAGAGTGAAATTACTCGATACAAGATACTACCAAGTATCGTTCGAGTTACCGTTTGCATAATTAGAGACGGCGGTTTGTTTACTCCATGGACCCGACAGACGAACAGGCTGGAGCATGGACTGAGGCATTTGATTCAGGGAAATTTATACGTAAATCCAGCGAATTTCGCGAACACATCGCAAAGGGTGAACTCTTTGATGTTGAAACCGGTAGATATCACCTCTACATCTCCTATGCATGCCCATGGGCGCATCGCACCCTCATTACTCTAAAATTACTCGGACTTGAGAATCACATTTCAGTGGATGTCGTGGATTGGAGAATGAACAGTGATGGCTCGTGGTCGTTTAACCCAGAAGAAGAAGGGGCAACTGCGGACACAATTAACGGTGAAAGCAGTCTTGAAGGAGTGTATAACCGTGCTTTTTCTGGTTGGAACGAGAGCCGTCGAATTGGAACTGTCCCCGTCTTGTGGGATCGCCAGCACAATACCATCGTTAACAACGAAAGCCGTGAAATTATCAGAATGTTCGATACATTTGCTAATGCAGGAATGGGGAATGGAACCTCGCTTTGCCCCATCGAACTACGCCATGAAATCGATGCTATGATTGACTCAAATTATGAATCCGTGAACAACGGTGTTTACAAATCCGGATTTGCGAGAACACAAGCAGCATACGATAAAGCTGTAACCGCACTCTTTGCTCGACTTGATGAATTGGAGCTTCACTTTGATGGGCGAGAATGGTTGGTCGGCGAAGGTCGCGGCCAACTTACTGAAGCCGATATATGTCTCTTCACTACTCTAGTTCGCTTTGATTTGGTCTATGTCGTTCACTTCAAGTGCAATCTTCGAAGAATCATCGATTACCCAAACCTCCAATCTTTCGTCGAGCGAATGATCGATTTACCAGGTGTGAAGGAAACATGCCATTGGCACCATATCAAGGCTCATTACTTCTGGTCACATCAAAACCTCAACCCGTTCCGAATCATCCCTCTCGGGCCACTTGAAGGTGCTCACACGCACTGAGAGGTTTGTTCCGGCTTCCAAGTTATCAATGCGAGTAATGCATCATTCGCGATTCACACTGCGCAAGGCACATCCCTACATGGGGAGTAAAAACCATTCAAGGCTCACGCTCAACATACTACGCTTCAGAAGGCATCTGAAGGTCACTGTTGACTTTGCGCATACTGCATAGCATATTGCTGTGCATATGCTGCTGCAGTTTGGGCATCATATCCCTGCGCAGTAAATTGCTGGTAATACTGCTCGTAAACTGCTTGATCCATGGCAGGGGCTGCAGCTTGTGTAACAGCTGCCGGTGCAGCTGCAGCGGCTTGAGACGAGTATTGTTGTGCATAAGCACGTGCAGTTTCCTCTGGATAACCTTGGGCAATCAGTTGCTGGACATATTGTTCAGTTTGATCGACAACGCCACCAAAGCCGCTGTCGGTCATTGCGAAGTTCTTGACATCATCTTCTCCGTTTCGGCCGAGGAAGAACATGGTTCCAACAATTACCAGCAACAACAAAGCGCCAATCATAATTGGTAGGCCAAGGCCATCAAGAGCACTTTCAGACGAATCTTCACCGCTGTTCGTTTGAGGTTCAGACCAGTTACCGTCAACGAATGTCCAGGCACCGGACCATTCACACTCACCATCGATGAATACGAATTCGCCACCTGCTGCATCTGCTTCTGCAGGTGCTTCTAGGCCTTGACACGCTGCCAATTGGAATTCCTGCCATTTGACAATCACGTGGCGCTCATCTGGAGCTTGTCCTTCATAGATTCGAATAAAGACACGCTGACTTAGAGATTTGTTGGTGTAGAGATCCTCAAGAGAGAGTGTGAGAGAGAAAGTATCTCCGTCACCCAAACCGGCCTCGGTCTTCGCCCAAGTTTCGTCGTTCTTCATGTTGAACTTCTCAATAGCGCTTGCAGAGAAGCTGTCTTCCATGAATGCAATCTCGACATAAACATCGTTCTGAGATTCTGCACCTGAAAGAACTGTACCAGAGACGGTAATTGTCGGTGTAGTAACTCGAGAATTGTTGAGGTCGAAGTTGATGTCAACATCCGGTTCATCATCACCGAAGTCGTTTGGAACAACGACGAAGTACATCCTGTGCTTTTCAGAGAATTTTTCTGCACCGTCAAAGACGACAAGTTCAATTCGTATTTCCGTGTTTGATGCACCGGTTGCGTCGGTGGTTAAGTTGCGGAATGTGTAAGCAAATAACCCATCACTGGCTGCCGTTTGAATAAATTCATGGCCTTCGATATCAAAGTCATCATCGCCATATGGAGCGTCGAACAGAACCTTCCATTCGTAACGTTCAATGCCGTTTCCGTCGAGCGCATCCTCGTCCGAGGAATTACTCGCATCGAAATACACTGTGACTTCACCGTTGTTCTCGTTCAATCGGATTTGATGTACATCCCATTCTTTGGATTGAATTGTGTTGGTTCCCAAGAATTCAATTTGTTCAGCATAATCATCTCGCATGTCGATCTCTGCATCTGCAGTTGGTCGGAACGCATCTGCATAGACATCGTTCGTTTCAACGGTAACACTGATGAAACGCGAATGGCCTTGGGCATCATGAAGAATGAGGGTTATGTCCCATTGTTCGCCTTGTGTGCATCCAGTAGCAGATGCGAGGTCGGTCTTACAGAACATCATCAATGGGTTGTTGTCAGTGGTGTGCGCAGTTCCGCTTGCCATCGAAGCACCGGTCCATGAGGTTGGGCCATCAATGATCCAGTCGGTGTTCAACGTTTCAGTCGTATCTGATACGAAGGAGAAGGTCAGTTCTGCATTGCTCTTGATGTAGTAGTCCTTGTATCCGCCTGTGCTTGGGTCATTATCGGGTGTTACACCGTTAATCTGCAAGTCAAGCCCGTCTCCTAGAACACCAAAGCCTGTTGGATAAGGAGTCACTTGGTAACTGAGCATGTTACCGAGAAGAGGTAGTGTTGCACTGTCTGCACGCTCGGAGTGAGTAGCAACGTCAATCGTCGAAACAATCAGTCCACCGGCTTGGTAACTGCAAACACCTAGGATGGTATCCTTTTGTTGTGCTTGGGTACCGTCTTGACGGATAATTCGTTGGAAAGTTCCGTCTCTCTTGGTTTCACTGTATCCGCCACAACGTTCTGGAACGTTGTTCGCACTCTGAGAGTTCGTGTCTAGAACCGCCGTTGCGACAGTCGAAGAAGCATCGAATCCTTGGAACGCTGCCAAATCCACATTTTCCATAAGTGGATGGTATGGATCTGCGAAGTTTGTTTCAGCATAGGTGATCGGGCTCTCGCCGAGATTCTTGCTCTGGATGTTCAGTCCAAACGGAAGACGACCGGTCAATCCTTGATCAAGACCGTAGACTTGACTGCCTTGAGGACCCAGGTGGGCCTGAACAGTACCACCGGCATACATGAAGCCTTCAAGGGTGTTCTTATTGGCTGTTGAACCCAACTTCTGGTAGTATCCTCGGCCGCCGTTTTCGATGTCTTTAGCGGCAATATCGGTTTGCCATGGCAAGACAATCTTATCGTAGTGGGTAAACCAACCACTGAGGAAGTAAGTATCCCAATCGTTGATGTCAAATTGTGTATAAGTCATTCCAAGGATGTTCAAGTCTTCCTTGATTGCTGATGTACGAGGGGAAGTATCCGAAAGAATCGCCACATCTACCGAGTCAGCAAAGGTTGCGTGGAAGTAGCGAACGTTTCCGGATGGATTTCCGTTTGCGAGTTCCGCATCGAAACTGATGTTGTATTCATGTCCATCTTGCCATCCGTTCCACGGAGTGAAAGACACATCAATCAGCTGGTGCGATTCAAGAGACTGTGCAGGTCCAGCGGTTGTCGTGTGAGCTTGTGAACCAGCGGTCATATCGAAGATGTTCATGTTGAACACATAGTCTCCGGCCAGAACACCGTTGGTTGCCTTAACGGTCCAATCGTGAGTAAGTGCGCTGTCGATTGGCATAACACATTCGAGTGTTTGATCGTTTAGACAGTTCAAGGTGTTCGGCTTGCCTAGCGTAATATCCACTGACTCAACGTTGAAAATTACAGTTTCGCGGTTGTTCGAAACTGACAATTCGTTGTTGTTGAACCACGGCTTACCTACCGTTGTGTTGTCGAAAATAGTCTCGACGTCAATTTTGTAAACGCCTGCAAAGAATTCGTGGCTTGCGATGAGATCGGTCGAGATCATGTCAGCGTCAATGTTTGTCTTGGAAATCGTGTAAGCGTTGTCTTCAACGAAGGTGAACTCTTGGAGAGATATATTGTTGAAAGCAACTCCCTTGAACCCGTCGTTGATTCCGTTTCGGCCGTCATCATCGGATTGGAATTCAAAGTTGATATCAACAGTAGCACCAGCCAACGACATACATTCAAATTCCCAGTCCACGGTGGATGCGGAAGAGGTATTGAGCGCATACAGGTGCGTCAAGTCGATGCTTGTAGTAGCGACAAGGTCGTTTGTGTTGAAGAACACGTTGTAATTCGAACCGGAGCCATCTGTTGTTGCATCGTCACCGATGTATGAAATCTCGGCGAAATCAATTGGTTCAGATTCGTTCACGATGTTATCGCCGTTTTCATCGACTTGACATGTCCCATCTTCGTTGTAATCGTTCCATTGTCCCATGACGACACTGCTGTATGTCGCACCGTCGCGAAGGATGTCGAGAGTCATTGCGGCATAGTCATTGACATCAACGATGCTGGTTCCATCGGAATCAATGCCGTAAAATGTATCTGCATAATACTCAAAGTTGAGAGAGACGAAGTCGCCGCTCATTGAAGTCAAATCAACACCAGGGATGGTTAGTGTTTCGTTTGCCCATGCGTCACCGTAGCCGTTCGACCCAGTATCACACGGATGACCAAACCAGTAACCGTGGTTGTTGAATATCTTCTCTTGACAATTGATTTCGTTGTAGACTGCACCTTGTGGGTTTTGACTCTCTTCGTATCGGTATCCGTCAGCGCCACCTTCGAAAGTCTCTTCACAGAGAGCGCTCGGTGTGCCACAGTAGATGTCTGAAGGGGTTGCTGAGTAAACAGTGGCCTTAACATCATAGTCAACAGCGGTATTACCGTAGTTATTGGTTGCAACTTCAATGTCGAAAATTCCTTCAGCATACAATCCTCCAGGTTTGAAGTACTCAAGGCTATCGACCATAGGGTCGTAGAGGTTGAATGGAGTAATGTACCCGACAATTTCATCGTTCTGACTCTGCTCATCCCATGAATTTCCGGTCAACACTGCTGAGATACGATAGGTCGTATCGTTGAGGAGATCCGCTGAAATCGAGGTGGTGAAATCTTGGCCTGGTCCGAGGTTGTTCAGAGGGACATTGGCTTGTTGGACTTGTGGATTTGGTAGGAATGCTGTTGTTTGCTTCCAAATCGTGAGGTTGTCGACTGCATATCCATCGCGTCCTGACCACTCAGAATCGTTGTCGCTGGAAATTGAGCCTTCAAATCCAGTTCGCAATCGGAACCGGATATCTACAGTCTCACCAGCCCAGGGGCTGAGATCGAATGCTCCAACGCCTTCTTCAGTGAAATTATTCCAACCGTAGTATGTTCCAAAAGAGTATACACCATAGTAGTAGATACCTTCGGGTGCACCACCGATTGCTTGCTTGTACATGCGGTCCATATCGAATCCGCCCCACATAGATTCGCCAGATGCACATGCTCCGGCAAGTTGTGCGCTTTGTGGGCAGGAGATTGTTGACCAACCAGTTTCAACGCTGCCGACTTCAATCATGGCAATGTCATCCCAAACATCACCAGCAAGGTAATTTCCGGATTGGTCTAGACTTCCAAGGACTCCGTGGCCCAAGTGTCGGAACAGTTCAAGACTCATGAAAGCACGGTCAGAGCCTGTCAAGTCGACATCCTCCAAGACCATTGCATCGTCCCAATTACGGCCATATCCGGACCATGTATCTCCACTGGAATTGGTCTCATAGTATCCAGCCCACATGAAGTCGGTTGGATTGTTGTAGTTTGCCGAAACGTTTGGATCATTGTTACCCGATGTGCCACCAACTGAATTGTTGGTTTCTTCGTGCCACATTGTAGCTTGATCGACGTATTCTTCGTAAGACCAAGTACATCCGCTGCACGAAGCTTTGTTTTCCGGTGCATCCCAGTCCATCTCATAGACCGTCGTATTGGACGAATTAGCAGCGTCGACAATTTTGAGTTCGACATCAAGAGTGGCTTGCTGTCCATTTAGAACATCCATACCAGTGTTGGTTACTGTGACATTGATGTCGCGTGTTCCTTCGCCAACAATACCATAGAATTTGTCAACAGGTGAGATCTCAATGGATGAAACGGACAAATCCTTGCTGTCCATTTCAATCACTGAAACGGTATCGTACTGACCTTCCCATCCGAAATTGTCTCTCCAGCCACCAAAACGCCAGTTAGCGTGACCGATAACCAAGTCATCGGAAGAGCCACTGGAACCTGCAAGTTGGCCGACGTCAACAACGTTTGGTCTGCGACCTGCAGCGTACGAAAGCGGGCTAAGATGGCCGCCGTTACCGTTTGAAAGGGTCACCTGAACAGTAGTTGGGAAGTTAAGGTAAAACGAGGAGGTTGAACCGCCTGCAGAATCCGATGTGTTTTGTTGATAAGCGATTGTAGGATTGATGAAATCGGGCTCTTGGTCGCCGTTAAGGTCAGCGATTGCGACCGACCACGAGATGTAAGGGCCAAAGTAGGCTAGCGAAGGTGAAGACCAAGTTCCAACAGCAGAGGAGGTAGCATAGGTTACATTCTCGAGATTGCTGTCCATCATCACAATGGAATCAATAACATTGTCGCCGTCCATATCTCCAATATCAAATTCTTGGGAAGTGACGGTGTTCATGTTAATGACGTGAGTGTTTGGTGGAGGGCTTGTCGCGCTGAATGTGTAGGTAGCAGGATAAGTGTTGGTTAGACAACTGAATTCAATGATGGTCATGTTATCGTCGTTTCCGGGGTTTGTGACCTGGCCAGTTCTGTAATCAACACCTTCTGCGCGCTGTAGCCACAAGTCGTCATCCGTACACGTACCTGTAAGGCCACCTGTTTCGGTTTCTCCCCAGTCGCCGACTTCCAAATTCTGGTATCGGTCTGATGTTGAGGAACCAAGAGAAGTGATTGTGCCTTGTGTGTTGCTCGTGATTGGACCACGGTATGTGACTACACGTTGTGTGGCCAAGTCACCGAGCAGATCAAGGACAAAAATATCATCATTGCCGTCTTGGTCTGCGTCACCCACTGTCAAATCCCAAGCGTAGAAGTGAGTGAAGCGAGCGCCAATGCTCCATGATTTTTCGTTGCAGCCACCGTTTTCAATGACGGTAACGTTACCGGGTTCACCTGCTGGTGCTCCATTGTCATCGGTCTTGAACGGATTGTTGCGCTGATAGATGACAATGTCTGTTGCAGTGTCGCCGGTAAACTCACCAACTTCAATAAATTGAACGTTGGAAAATTCGTCCCATTCGGCGTTACGGCTGGTGTTCTTAGAGACCCAAACGTCTTGGCGCTCGCTAAAATCACCGTTTCCATCGTTCCATAGGATACTGATGGTGTGAGTCCCGTCGGTCGCCATTGCCAAATCATTGTGTCCATCGCAGTTGAAGTCGCCAATAGCAACATCTTGCGGGTCACGGTTTGTCGTGTATGAACGAGCCATGGACGCACTCGCTGTTGAAGCGATGGCAGCGGTGGTCGAAAGTAACATCAGCATGACAAGGAACATGCTTAGGGCGCGGCTCTTGAGGTGGTGGTTCTTGGGAATCATCAACATCACTAACCTTCTCCAACCCCTGTTGCACTTTAATTCCTTTGCTTTCAAGTTCTCAAATGAAAACATCAAAAAGACTCGCAGTAGCCCGAATAGTGGATTGGAAAACCAAAAGAAATAATTTCGGGAAAACCGAAGGCATTTCAGGCGGTTTCAACTGAATTTACCTGACAACCAACGAGGTGAAGGACCCCATCCGGTAGCATCTCCGCCGTGAACTTTGACAAGCTTGCCTGCGGTGAAAAGGGATTCCAACCAAACTTCGAGTGTTGTGCCCTCACGATTACCGAGTCTTTTGCTTGCAATTTCTTCAATATCTTCCGTCTTGAGAGCCGTGATGCCATAATCCCGCACCACAAGGCTGAGCAATTCTCGAAGCCACGCTTCCGCCATTGGGTCGACGCTCATTGCACCCTGAACAGGACGAGGAGGCTCCATTTCTTCTAATGCCTCCATCAATTCGATTGGATCAGGGCGTACAGGAGCTTCTAGGCCGAGTAAGTCCAGTTCCTCTTCTAGATTAAGCTGGCCAATGGGCCTGCGAACCACGGGGATTCTCGACGGATCGGGTGTTGGACCCATGTCTTTAGGCTTCTGAGGCATCGAGGGTGAGACTCCATCGTCGAAATTTTCATCGTCATAATCGGCGATATCGACGCCTGAGGTATTGGTGGGGCGCATTTCAGTTGCGATTGGCATGGTCCATCCCACGCCTTCAAGGCCCAAGTCGGAGACATGCTTCTTCACCCAAGACGCTTCGCCCTCTAAGACAACATGAACATCATGTTCATCCGCTCGGAAACGGTAGCGAACTTGACCTCTTAATTCGACCATTATTCTCATTCCAGTGCGTCAAAGGTATTCAAGTTGATGTATCGGACTCATTCTTGTTTTGCTAATTGCCTCAAAACGGTGTGCAGGATACCCCCGTTGCGATAGTATTCAACCTCAACAGGTGTATCCAATCGAACTTGAGCCTCAAAAGTAGAAACGGTGCCGTTAGGGTGCGAGGCAGTAACGGTTAGCATTTGCAAGGGTTCGACATCATCCGTCACGGGTATAGAAAATGATTCAGTTCCATCTAGACCGAGTGAATCGTGAGATTCTCCTTCAACAAAAGTCATTGGCAAGACGCCCATTCCGACAAGATTAGAACGGTGAATTCGTTCAAAGGAAGTTGCAATAACCGCTGCGACACCGAGCAAGTATGTTCCTTTAGCAGCCCAGTCACGAGACGAACCCGTACCGTACTGGCTACCTGCGAGAACGATCTTTGGCCCGTCGTACGAATTAGCAGCATCGTAGACCGATGTGACTTCTCCAGTTGTGAAATCGGAAGCAAAGCCACCCTCCGTACCAGGAGCCATTTGGTTACGAATTCGTACGTTCGCAAACGTTCCACGCATCATGATTTCATGATTGCCTCGACGGCTTCCAAACGAGTTGAAATCACCTTTTGCGATTCCACGCTCAATCAACCACTTACCGGCTGGCCCATCTTCAGGGAACGAACCTGCTGGAGATATGTGATCAGTCGTTATTGAATCGCCAAGTTTCAACAACACACGAGCATTGTCTATACTCGATATCGGCTGAGGTTCTGCGGAAAGGCCCGAGAAGAAGGTTGGCAACCTGATGTAGGTCGAATCTGCTTGCCACGGGTATAGAGGACTTGGTTCGGATGGAATACTGTCCCAGCGAGGTTCATTCATGGCATCAGCATATCGCTGACGGAACATTTCCGGCGTAATCACATTCAACGCTTCTTGCAATTGTTCATCGCTGGGCCATACATCATGAAGCATGACCGGAGAACCGTCATGTGAGTATCCCAGAGGTTCTGTTGACAAATCGACTTCAAGTGAGCCTGCAAGTGCATATGCAACGACCAGTGGAGGGCTTGCTAAATAGGACGCCTTGACCTTACCATGAACCCGACCTTCGAAGTTTCTGTTGCCGGATATAACAGAACCAACTATGAGGTTTGCTTCATCGATAGCCGAATCAATGGCCTCGGGCAGTGGCCCTGAATTACCAATACATGTCGTGCATCCGTATCCAACTACATTGAAACCAAGAGCGTTCAAATCATCCTGAAGCCCCGATGCCTCATAATATTCAGTAACAACACGGCTACCGGGAGCGAGCGATGTCTTGACCCACGGTTTGACTTCGAGTCCGTGTGCGCGAGCATTACGGGCAAGTAAGCCAGCAGCAAGCATGACTCCCGGGTTCGAGGTATTGGTACAAGAAGTGATGGCAGCGATGACGACATCGCCATGATTCAAGTCATATGTTTGGCCGTCTTTGGTGACAATAGCGCCATTGGAAAGTTGGTCGTTTGAAAGGCCGTGACCATGGTGTCCAAGTTCTGCGGTGAGGGATTCAAGGAAATGAGATTTCATTGCAGAAAGGTCGACACGGTCTTGCGGACGCTTTGGACCTGCCAATGCTGGTTGAACTGTCGAGAGGTCGAGTTCCAGTGTCGCTGTGTACGATTTCTCAGCATCACCGGTCGAATACCACAGTCCCTGAGCTCGTGCATAGGCTTCAACACCTGCAATAGCATCGTCTTCGCGACCGCTCAAGCGCAAATATTCCAGCGTTCGTTCATCAACGGGGAAGAAACCACACGTTGCGCCGTATTCAGGTGCCATGTTAGCGATTGTAGCTCGATCTGCGAGCGTTAATTCGACCATGCCTGGGCCGAAAAATTCTACAAACTTACCGACCACACCGTGTTCTCGAAGCATCTCAACAATTCTCAAGGTCATGTCTGTTGCTGTGACGCCAGGATTGAGAGTGCCTTTGAGACGCATGCCTACCACATCCGGAGCCAACATGTAGATGGGTTGGCCCAACATCACTGCTTCTGCTTCAATCCCTCCAACGCCCCAACCAAGAACACCGAGTCCGTTGATCATGGTCGTGTGAGAGTCGGTTCCGACCAAGGTGTCTGCCAGCCAGACGCCGTTCTCTTGTCGGGCGACGCTCGCCAAATATTCGAGATTGACTTGATGTACGATACCTCGAGATGGAGGCACTGCTTGGAAATTATCGAGGGATTGTTGACCCCACTTCAAGAATGTGTAGCGTTCCATATTGCGATGATATTCAATGTCCAGATTCAATTGTAGAGCGTCGCTGTGACCTCCATCAATGTCTACTTGCACCGAATGATCAATGACCAAATCTACAGGAACTTGAGGGTTGACTTTTTCCGGGTCACCACCCATCTCAACCATTGCATCTCGTAAAGCAGCAAGATCTACGACGGCAGGTACGCCGGTGAAATCCTGTAGAATAACTCGAGAAGGTCGGAACGGGATTTCTCCGCGTTCGCCGTCTGGAGTCCAACTTGCAATGTTACGAATGTCTTCATCGCGAACCAAGAAACCATCGTTTCCTCGCAGGGCACCCTCGAGAAGGATACGAATTGAGTAGGGCAGAGATGAGGTGTCAATGCCGTTTTCATCGAGGCCATCGAGCGCAAAATATTCTCCACCGACAGAGAGGCTTCGTCGCGCATTGTAGGGGTCAAGAGTCGTCATAACTCAACCCAAAAGGCCAATGTCTATGAAGAAAACCCCTCATGAAGTTCAACAGTCGCTAGGGAATGCTGGATTACCAGAACTGATACCACGGTGAACTTTCACCGCTAAACGAGGCACTGTTAAGGGAAACCGTATAGTTCGGAGTGCTTCCTGCACTTCCACCGGTCTCAACTGCATCGATTTTGTCGATGACATCTTGGCCTTCAATGACCTTTCCAAAGACGGTGTGAACGCCGTCAAGGTGCGAAGGCGAGGAGCCCGGGGATACGATGAAGAATTGAGATCCACCCGTGTGTGGCGCACTTGTTTTGGCCATCGAAAGCGCGTACGGTTCGTGGATGTAGCCGTTGTCTGCTTCATCGGGCAAGGTCCATTCCGAGATTCCGCAATCAGAGGAGGATGCAGAGGCTTGTCCGTTACAATAACCGGACCAAACTACAGCGTGGCCACCTGTTCCATCTGAATTGGTGAAGTCACCTCCCTGAAGCATGAAACCAGCAATAATTCGGTGATAAATGGTATCGTCATAGTGGCCATCACTTACGAGTTGCTTGAAATTTTCAACGTGATATGGAGCTGCATCTGGGTAAAGTTCAATGGTGACTTCACCGGTCTCTTGAACGCCGTTTGGATTGGTCCATGACATCTCAAAAATAACTTCATCTCCGGCAGTAGAAGGGTTCGCAAGGAATCCTGCGCCAGCGAGAAGAAGAAGGAGACCTGCGCCGAATGCAAGGATTCCAGCGAATGTGGGCGTACCGTCGTTCAGCAACCTCGGCATTGTGCTTTGGCTGATTCCTTTTTCCTGCATTTCATTCAATAAATTGTTGTACGAGGAATTGGATTTCTTATCTTTAGGATTCATCTTAACCGAATCACGCAGAAGTGAAGCCGCTTTGCGATATTCGGATTTTGAATTCTCTCGCTGAGCGATTTGGCGTGTGGCCTCACCCGCAAGACGGAGTGTCGTGGGATATGTTCCACTTGGGTCGACTTCTCGAAGAGCCAAAAGCGCTCCTTCAGCCTTACCTTGAGTGATGGATTTTTCTGCTTTAGCCCATGCCTTCTTACGAGCTTCTTCAGAATCGAAAGGACTGTTCTTGTCCACGATGTCTGTTTTCGATGCAGCCTTGTTCCGTTTGTCCGCCATGAAGTCGCCAGTATGGCAGAGGTTTTGAGCGTCGCGTAAAAAAGCGGTTTCAGAGAATATGCTTTTCTCGGTTTTGGCGGAGATGCGCATCAACATGTTCAAAGAGTGAATGCCAAACCCCACAATAAGAGAGGCCAGTGATTCATCACCGAACTACTCTCAGGGGAAAACACACAATGGAAACCATTGCAAACGACTTCACCATCAACATCGCCACTGCCAACGGAACAGGTTCGCAATCTGCAAACCTCATTCTTCTCCAATCCCTCTTTGAAATGGGAGTTCCAGTAAGCGGCAAAAACATGTTCCCTTCAAACATATCTGGGCTACCTACATGGTACATTGTCCGACTTTCAGATAAGGGATATCAAGCCCCTGGCAATCGAACCCACATCCAAGTACTGCTTAACCCGGCAACTTGGGACGAAGATTTGGCGAGCCTCGAGCCGGGTTCCGTCGTCATTTGGAACGAGAATGCAAAAAAGGAAATGAACAGGGATGATGTTATTTCATATCCTGTGCCTATGTCCGCACTCGCTCGCAAAATCAATCCTAAAATTGCAAAGTTAGTGACCAACATCATCTATGTTGGCGTACTCGCCGAACTCCTTGGAATCGACCAGGAAGAACTTGAAGCTGCAGTTGCGAAACAATTCAAGGGCAAGGCTACTGCGATCGAACTGAACATCACAGCTCTCGGACTGGGCCGTGATTATTTCAAAGAAAACCTCACCAAGAGTGACTCGTATGTAGTCGAAAAGCGAGTCATCGAAAAACCACAATTCTTCATTGAAGGAAATGAAGCTGCTGCTCTTGGATGTATCTTTGGCGGCGTTCAAATGCTCGCTTGGTACCCTATTACTCCTTCGTCTTCTCTCGCAGAGGGCATTATCAACTACATCCCACAATTACGTACTGATGATGATGGAAACGCCACATGTGCAGTCATCCAAGCCGAAGACGAGCTTGCTGCTGCGGGTATGGTTCTCGGCGCAGGCTGGGCCGGCGGCCGTGGAATGACCGCAACATCAGGCCCTGGTATTTCGCTCATGCAGGAATTTATTGGATTGGGATACTTCGCTGAAATCCCTTCAGTATTTTGGGACGTCAACCGTGTAGGCCCCTCAACTGGACTTCCTACGCGAACACAACAATCTGACATCACACTGTTGTACGAAGGCAGCCATGGCGACACACAACACATCGTCCTCATCCCAGGAACCGTCGAAGAGTGTTTCGAATTCGGTTGGAGAGCATTCGACTATTCAGAACGCTATCAAACACCTGTCTTTGGATTGAGTGACCTGGACTTGGGAATGAACCGCTGGGCTTGTGAAGGGTTTGAATACCCTGACCAAGCCATGGACCGTGGGAAAGTAGTTCGTGAACGTGATATCTTTGAAGCGTTCGAAGAGTTCGGTCGCTACCTCGATGTGGACGGCGATGGCATCCCTTACCGCACACTACCTGGCTCCGGCATGGACCCTATTCTCTACCGTGGAACTGGGCACAATCCGAAGGGTGTTTACTCTGAAAAGCCGGATGATTACTTTGAACTCATGCAACGCCTCAAGCGTAAAATCGACGGGGCACGCGACGATCTACCTGCTCCGATTCTACGCGAAGAAGAAGAATGCGAAATTGGAATCATTTACTTAGGGAGCATGGAAAACACCATCCAAGAAATCGACGATATCCTTGAAGCCACTGGAATCAAAGTGAGCCAGTGTCGAGTTCGAGCGCTTCCGTTGCACAGCGGCGTGGAAGAGTTCATTCGACGGCACGAGACAACGATTGTTCTCGAAATCAACCGCGATGGACAAATGTATGGTATTTTGCGAAAAGAATTGCCAAACGACCTCATCACAAAAGTTCGCTCTGTAGCGTACAGCGACGGCGTACCTCCACGTGCAGGAATCTATGCGAAACTTATTCTTGAAACCTTGAAGGAGGGAGACAATTGAGCGACAAACCAGCACGACCAGCACGCGCAATTAAACTGAATGTTTTGAATGAACCAAAGGACAGTTACACAGGCGGAAAATCTTCGCTGTGCCCAGGCTGCGGACACGACCAAATTTCCAATGTCATTATCTCGGCAGCATGGGAAAACGGAATTGAACCACACCGTGTGGCTAAGATGTCTGGAATTGGTTGCTCTTCGAAAACACCAGCATACTATCTCGGTCAGTCGCATGGATTCAACACCGTTCACGGCCGTATGCCATCCGTAACAACTGGTGCTTATGCCATCAACAAGGACCTGTTGTACATCGGTGTATCCGGTGATGGCGATTCAGCTTCAATCGGTATTGGACAACTTATTCACGCCATCCGAAGGAACATGGACATGGTCTACATTGTCGAAAACAACGGTGTTTACGGCCTAACTAAGGGGCAGTACTCGGCTACCGCCGACATTGGTTCGAAGAAGAAGAAAGGTGAACCAAACAAGACCCAGCCAATTGACTTGTGCGCACTTGCAATCAATCTAGGATGTACTTTCGTTGCCCGTTCGTTCTCTGGCTCAAAGAAGCAACTCGGTTCGCTCCTCAAAGCAGCAATGTCTCACAAAGGCTTCGCTCTTATCGATGTCATCAGCCCCTGTGTTACGTTCAACAACAACGATGAATCAATGCGTTCATATGGATATGTTAAGGAAAACGAAATCACATTGCACATGACCGATTATATCCCTCACTTCAATCCGGTTGAAGAGATTGAAGTCCCTGAAGGACACTTTAGAGACATCGAACTGCATGACGGATCAACAATCCGTCTCGAGACGATTTCCGCAGAGCACGACCCAGGAAACGCAGTGGCCGCACTTACTGCACTTCACGAAGCTGAATCGAATCTAAAGCACGTCACTGGGTTGTTGTATTTTGATAACACCAAACCTTCACTGGCCGAAGACATGGGCCTCGTAGACATCCCTCTGGTCGATGTTCCGAATGAGGAGCTTCGACCGAACAGAGAAACTCTCGAAAAAATCAACGCCGCACTTCACAGTTGATTTCTTGTGAAGTGTTAAGGTGAGATGATGACAATTGTACCGATAATCACAACGGTTGCTGTTGTCGGTGGGTTGAGTTACTACATCTTCCGCTCTCGAAAGAAGAAAAACATGTTGCTGAGTGCGGCTGCCCGAAGAGAGAAACACGCACCAAAAGAATCTCTGGCGCCGCGACGTATCAACTCGAAAGGCAAAGCGATCGAAGACGCTCAAGACGAACAATCAACAGAGAGATTGAGTGAGAGTCGTACAGTCGAGGAGCACGATTCGATAGAGAGTACGAACACAGAATCCTCAGAAGAAGACGCTCTTCCTATCTCCAATGAAAAGAACGCCATTACTGAATTGAGTGATTCAAGTCGCCAAATAGACGAACTGTCAAAAAAAGAACGAAAAGCATACGATAAAAGAGACCAAGAGCGAGACGAAAATCTGATGTCGTTGAGACTTTTGGTTGAAGACTTGTTTGATGATATTACAGCAAGTATCAAAACTGCGGAAGACACTGAAGAAACTGCGGAAAACGAAGTTAACGATGACGAATTTACGGACTCAACCATCGAACTTCGAACCACGTGGATTGAACAGAACGAGGAGCCTTTGAACCAACATGCTGCGTTGGTGGAAGCCGAAGAAATTGGTAGTGGAATCCAAGTCTTAGATTCGTCTTCTAGAATGAACGATGATATCGATGAACGGCTTCTCCGTGAAGGTGGAAAGACTGGTGAGGTTCAGGTCTCACTGGCTTGGGACGATTACAATGATTTGGATTTACACATTTTCTGTCCTTCCGGTGAACGAATTTATTTCAACAACAAAACAAGTGAATGTGGCGGAGAACTCGACGTTGACATGAATGTTCGACCGACGAGTAAGAACGCTGTTGAAAATGTAGTTTGGATTAAAGATGCGCCTATTGGGAAATACAAGGTTGGTGTACATTTTTACAAGCACCACAAGAAAGAGGATACGACCGATACATGTTTGTTTAGGGCGAGAATCACGATTCATGGGGCAGTTCGAGACTATTCAGGGCAAATCACTCACGGTCAAGCCATGCAGATGGTAACCAGTTTTACCTTGAAAGAGGCGTGATTCCAACTCAATAGATTCTGCCCGTTAAACGGCGCATGATACGAGTGAAGAAGGAGACATTCGGACGTTCAGTCAAGCCTAAGCGCCAATCAAGTTCATCCGCTTTATCAAACTTAAGAAGCTCTTCAAACCCTCCAATCCATTCATCGTCAATGAAGATTTGTGGAATCGTTTTACTTCCATTGGTACGAACACGAAATTCTAAGTCGGTACGCCTTGAGGAACCCAGACGGATTTCATCGTATGCGACACCTTTCGAATCGAGTAGCCGCTTTGCATTTACGCATGCGCCACAGCCTCTGTTCGTGTACAATTCGACTTTGGCCATGAATATCGGTAATCACAGAGTGTTTCAAAACCTTTGATTCTTTGAGGCGGTGGTAGTCCCTCTCGGATTTGAACCGAGGTCGGAGGAACCAGAATCCTCCATGATGGACCGCTACACTAAGGGACTGTTCGTCTGTGCCAAGAACCATTCCTTCTTCAATTGAGCGGTGCTGCCAGGTAAAAAAAACGAGTGAAAGTTGCAATCGCTTCAATGAAAATGTTCACTGGTCTCAGAGAGTAACGAATCGGAAGAGAACTTTCGATACGGCGCTTAGCATGAGGACAATCATGAAAGAACCCAAAGCCCAACGGGCCCATGGTCGTTCATTCTTTTCAGGCGGCCACGGGTCGATGCCAAGAGCTTCAGCCTCGCGAACGAGTGCAGCGAGTTCTTGCAACTCCTCTTCCATAGATTGTGCTGCCATGCATTAACGCACCCGTAGGACCTACATGAGATTCACGCATTATCATCTCGACGAAACAAAGACTTGAAGCCAATGGAGTAGAGCGAAATGCATGAGTGAAGTACCTGAAGGCGTGTCATTCCAAGATATGGAACGTAAAGCACCCCGTCCTACTGCTACGATGACTATGACCCGGGACGGGCCAAATGGTGTCGAAGTTCTTCTCGGACTGCGCTCAGAAACCATGGTTGCCTTCCCCGGTTACTGGGCATTCCCCGGCGGCGGGTTGTCGCGTGTAGACGCTGCTGCTGTAGAACAATTGGAAGGTTTCGACATCGACGAATCAAAAGCCGTTGCATGTATTCTTCGTGAAATGAGTGAAGAATTAGGATTAGCTCCTTCAAAGCAAGGTCTTGTTCAATTGCCTCTCGAAGCACGCAAAGAAATCATTGCCGACAAGAGCAGATATTTATCTCTCGCACTCGAAGGGAAATTCCCCTATGAAACGTCTGCGATTCGAGTTCTAAGCCACAGAATCACCCCGCCTTTTGGGCCAATTCAATTTGACAATGCGTTCATGCATGTTCACGCTGGTGCGATTGAAAATGTACCTGAAATTGACCTTGATCCGCAAACTGAGTTCACCGAGATAATGTGGGCGACACCCGTCGAGATACTCAGAAGGTGGGCAAACTACGAAATCAAGGTCGCGCCCCCAGTTGTCACCTTGATGATGGAAATCGAACGTACTCTTGAACGAAAAAACCGTGACATTGGTCTTGCCGCTCACGACATCAGTGAACGATTACCTGCCCGTCAATCTATTCTGTTTGCATATGGAGTCGAAGTCGTGCCTGTGAAGACGGCCACGTTACCTCCTGCCGATCATACAAACTGTTACCTTGTCGGAGACCCAGAGGGCGAATTCATACTCGTCGATCCTGCATCACATCTACGAGAAGGCATGGAAGAGATGGCACAGGCTGTAGACCGGCACAAAGGTGAACTCATAGCAATGATGTTCACCCATTCCCATGGCGACCATGTAGGCGACATAGGGTTGCTAAGAGAAGCATTTGATGTTCCCATTTGGGGAAGTGAATACACTGCTCAAACCGTCAAATGTGATCGGATTCTAGAAGACGGAGAGATACTTGAACTCGGCAACCAATCATGGGAGGTTCTCATTACACCCGGACATCACCCCGGCCACATTTGTCTCTTCAGTCAGGCAGGATTGATTGCGGGAGACATGGTCGCTGGAATTGGGACAATACTGATTCCACCCCACACTGGAGACATGAATGTATATCTCGAACAACTTGAACGACTCAAGAACTTAGATCCCCACCTCCTGTTCCCGAGTCACGGACCCGTAATTGCGTTGCCTAAACAGAAATTCGACCATTACATACGCCACAGAATGGCTCGGCATCAGGCTGTTTATGATGCAGTGGAATCGGGAATACAGACCCTATCCGAGATATCGAAGCACGCATATGCTGACACACCAAACGCCCATCCAGGATTAGCGATGGACCAGACGCTTTCACATTTGCTTTCACACCAACGGGCCGGTATATTGTCTGAAAAATCCTCGCAGTGGTCCGTGGTAAAGACCAAAGTTTAGAACACCTGAGTACGACGCCGACATATGGCTCGTAGAGTTGAATTTACCAAGGCAGGTTCTCCAAGCACCATCCGAGTAACTGAAATGCCGATGCCAGAACCAAAACAAGGTCAAGTGCGGGTGAAAGTGGCCTTTGCTGGAATCAACTTTGCAGACCTACTAATGCGACTCGGTTTCTACCAACCTCGCCCTCCATATCCATTTACACCAGGATATGAGGTCAGTGGAGTGATCGATGCTCTGGGTGACGATGAATCACAGTTTACCATTGGACAGCGTGTTGTCGCAGCGATGTCCACTGGTGGACAGTCAAGTCATGTCGTAGTTGATGCCCAACGAGTCTTACCGTTGCCGGAAGAGATCTCTTTAGAGACTGCAGCCGCAATGCCTGTAACATATCTCACAGCACATCACATGCTGCATCACCTCGGTCATCTTGATGAAAACGAATCCGTACTCATCCACGGAGGTGCCGGAGGGGTAGGAACCGCAGCGTTGCAATTGTGCCAGTGGGCTGGAGTGAGTAAAGTGTGGGCAACTGCTTCAGGCTCAAAATCAGAAATCATCGAATCGTATGGTGGAAGAGCCATCGATCGACACAACCAAGATTTCGTATCAATCATCAAAAAAGAAACTGACAATCAAGGCGTAGACCATATTCTTGACCCCATTGGAGGAGACAATCTTACTCGTTCTCTTTCGGTTCTAAAGGAAGGTGGCCGCCTCTACACATACGGTATGTCTGCTGTAGCACCAACCTCAAAACGTTCAATGCTTCGTTCGTTTTTGGCATGGAGAAAAACCCCGGCATTTGATCCGCTCAGACTCATGACACGTAACAGAGGAGTTTTTGGAGTCCACATGGGTACTTGGAAGAATGAAGCTGTCATGTTGAGACAATTGCAACGAATCATGGAAGGGGTTCTCGAAGGATCACTCAAACCCGTTATCGATTCGATCTATGATGTCGAAGACGTAGCAAAGGCCCATCAGTACCTGCACGATGGAAAAAACATCGGTAAAGTCCTACTACGGTTTGAGTGAGTATTGAAGAAGCGTCGATGGCAGGTTGGTTTGAGGCGGGCGAATGAAAGCAGCAATGTCTAGTTTCGACCTGCGCGCAGTGGCACGTGAAATGAACGCGTTTTCAGGAGCGTATGTCAAAAAGGCATACATGCCACATTACGAGCAAATTGTATTGCGAATCAATCCTAAAGAAATGGATCAATTTGACCTCGTTTTGGTACGAGGCGCCCGTATTTACACCTCGAACCGAGATCGCCCGATGCCCATGACCCCGCCGCCGTTTGCGATGGTCTTGCGAAAGTACCTGAAAAATGCGCGAATGATCGCTGTACGACAGCTCGGATTTGACCGAGTCCTCTGCTTTGACTTCGATACGAAGTTTGGTAAGTACCACCTTTATGTTGAGGTTTTTCGAGATGGAAACATCATATTAACCGACGAAGAAGGCATCATTATTCAACCGCTTACACATGCTTCATACGCTGGAAGAACACTGAAAAAAGGCGTTACATACATTCCGCCTCCTGCTGCAATGGACCCACATAGCATCAGTGAGCAAGAACTTTCTGACATGTTCAAATCGTCCGATAGAGACCTCGTATCAACACTTGGAGGCAAGGTAAACCTTGGAGGTACTCATGCAAATGCTGTCTGTTCTCTCGCAGGTTTTGAAGCAAACGTCGATACAAAGGGCGTTGATGCAGGGAAAATACATGGCGCACTTCAGTCGTTGTTGAGCGATCTGGCCGAAACTCGAGTTGGCTACTTGTTGCTGAAAGCAGATGAAGAAACGTCTGCCTCTGAATTAGAAGAAAAAGCAAGAGGTTTTTCCCCTAATGGCGACAGAGATCGATTTTTTGAAAAATATGCAAGTGAAGCAACGCCTACTCTTTTGCCGAATCACGCAAAGGCTCCAAAGGCAACATTCTCTTCACTGTGCCAAGCAGTCGACGCTTGGAAAGGGGCACATGACGCGATGGCACTGGCTCGACGAGAGGCTGAAAAATTAGATATCGCTGCACCAGGGCGTGGGCACTCGACCGATGTTGAACGGTTGGAAAGACGAAAAGCACAACAAGAAAAGGCACTGGAAGGTTTTTCTGTCAAAATTGAGAAACAACAAATGCTCGGGCATACGATTCAAAACAACTGGACGCACATTGAGAGTTTACTGAGTCAAGTTTCTGCAGCGGTCGAGGAAAAGGGTTGGAGTCAAGTCAAAAAAGATGCAAAACAAGTCGATTGGATTGTTTCTCTCAACCCAGCAGAGCGAACGTTTGTGACCGTCCTGCCCGACGAAGACGGGAAACCGAACGGCCCTCAAACGACGCTTTCTCTCGACCAAACCGTCCATCAAAATGCTCAACGGCATTTTGAGGCTGCTCGAAAGCAAAAGGACAAAACCTCTGGGGCAGTTCAAGCGTTGGAAGATACTGTGTTGCATCTACAACGGGCAATGAAGAAAGAGGCAAAACAGCAAGCGAGTGGAAAACTCAGCAAAGTGAAGCGAAGCAAGCGTTTGTGGTTTGAAAGCCACAAATGGAGTATGCTTTCTGGAGGGCATTTATTGGTTGGAGGCCGAGATGCAAAAGGCAACGATTCCATCGTCAAAAAGCATCTTTCAGGTGCCGACATGTACCTTCACGCAGACTTACACGGAGCACCAAGTTGTAGCCTTCGAGCAACTCAAGGGTTCGCTGTCGACCAACACAAACCTGCGCACATACCCGACGATATTCCAGCCTTCCGACTTGTGGATAAACTCGGCGATGAGCGAATTACGACTGAAAAATTGGAGGAAGCTGCCACGCTCGCTCTATGCTGGAGCCGTGCTTGGGCAGGAGGGGGGGCTCACGGAACAGTGTATTCTGTAAAGCCCGCACAAGTATCAAAGACGGCACAGACGGGAGAGTATGTTGGTAAAGGCTCGTTTATCGTTCGGGGGCAGCGCCAATGGTTCAAGGATTTAGATGTTCAAATGGGGATAGGAATCGTTGCGATAAATGGAGTGCCTCTGCTCATGGGTGGAATGCCGGAGACGATTCGAACAATCTGCCAACGGTTTGCGATCCTTCGTCCAGGCCTAACTAAAAAAGAGCAACTTGCCAATCGAATTTACAAAAATACTGGCCTCATGACCGATGATGTGCTACCGGTTTTACCCGGTGCAGCTGAAATTATCGAAGATTACGGAATATTCAGTGCAGTGAAAATCAACAACTCAGAAGAAGAGTGATTCAGTTCTTTTTTCCGCCACGGAAGCCGCCGCTTTTCTTGGCGTAACCGCCGGAAGGTTTCTTGCCACCTTGGTAGCCTTTGCTTGAACTCTTACTTGGTTTGTAATTTCGGCCACGAGATTCACCGCGGTAAGAATCGCCCTTTCCGTTGCCGCCGCTGCTACGACCACCGCCGCCTCGACCGCCGCCACCGCCACGGTATCCGCCGCCGCCTCGACCGCCACCGCCGCCACGGTATCCACCGCCGCCTCGACCGCCGCCACCGCCACGGTATCCGCCGCCGCCTCGACCGCCGCCACCGCCACGGTATCCACCGCCGCCTCGGCCGCCGCCACCGCCACGGTATCCGCCGCCGCCTCGACCGCCGCCGTTGCGTGAACCGTAATGTCCACTGCGACCACCCGAATCGTTACGATTTGAACGCTGTCTGCGGTCTGCAGCAATGTATTCTACTTCAAATTCCGGAAGTACTGAAAATTCCGGTGGTTCGAACTCGACACGGATTCCAACATCTCGTTGAATACGGCCGTATTGTTTCTTCTGAGGTCTTTGAACTAGGGAAATAACGATTCCAGTGCTTCCACCGCGAGCTGTACGCCCACTTCGGTGCTTGTACGCCTTCCCATTTTCCGGAGGGTCATAATGAATCACACAATTGACGCCCTCGACATCTATTCCACGTGCTGCGACATCGGTCGCAATCAGAGCCATGCATTCGCCGTGTTGGAAACGTTTCATGGCACTGTCACGTTGGCGTTGTGAAAGTCCACCGTGAAGGGTTTCAATCGCCATGCCATCAAACTGCATTTCGTCCCCAACTCGGTCGACACCGTTCCTGGTTCGACAGAAAATGATGGTTCGTCCACATTTACGGATGATTTCTGAAGAAATTGCAGATTTCTTCGAGTTTGGCATGAGCCAAAAGTAGTGCGTCATGCTTTCCATAGTCACTTCTTTAGGGCCAACCTCGATGGTGACTGGATTTGTTTGATAATCGCGTACAAGGTCAGCAACTTCGTCATCCAAAGTCGCACTGAAAAGAATCGTTTGCCGGTCTTTCTTGCATCGGTCAAGAATCTTGCAGACAGGCTCCATGAATCCCATGTCCGCCATCCTGTCAGCCTCGTCAAGAACAACGATTCCCACGTCGTCCAATGAGACTGCCCCACGATCCATCATGTCAATCAAGCGACCCGGGCAAGCAACTAGGACGTCAATGCCTCGCTCGAGGGCGCGAAACTGCTTGTTATAGGAAGTACCACCATACATGGCTTGAACATACAGTTGTAACTCGTATGCAAGAGGGTCGAGTACGTTGAAAATTTGCTCAGCCAGTTCTCGAGTTGGCGTGAGAATGAGTGAAGTTGGACGTTGTGGTTCTGCTTCCTCAGTCATAGCCAAAAGAGGCAGTCCAAAAGCGAGGGTTTTCCCTGAACCAGTAGGCGCTCGACAGCAAACATCCCTACCCAACATAGCATCAGGAATCGATTCCCGTTGAACTTCAAAGGGCTCAAGAATGCCTTGTTGCTTGAGGGCCTCGACCAAAAGTGGCTCAATTCCAAGATCTGCAAACGATACCATCGGCTTACCCCATCTGTTGGCCGTCATCCGGCCCTATTTGATACCACCAGTCGGAAAAGCCGCTGTTTTGTGGACTCAAGAGTCGTAGGTTCAGCGCCGAATGAGCATGGCTACGGCGTTGCCACCACCTAAACACAACGTCACAATGCCTGATTTTGCATCGCAACGGCGCATAACGCCGAGCATCGTTATCAGACATCGGGTACCACTGGAGCCGAGAGGATGTCCGAGACTTACTGCGCCTCCATGGAGATTGAATCGGTCTTCTGGAATATTCAGTTCCTGTGCAACAGCACAAGAAGCGGAAGCAAATGCTTCGTTGTGCTCATAGATATCAACGTCCAAAACATCCAATTGGTTTCTCTCCAAGAGCATTTGAACTGCAGGGATTGGCGCACTCATGACGCGCTCTGGCTCCACTCCGCTCGTACAATAGTCATCGATATAGGCAATAATTTCCCAGCCTTGTTCCTCTGCAAAATCTGCGTTGGCTAGAACAACAGCGCTTGCGCCATCGTTCAGTGTACTGGCATTACCGGCTGTAACTTGACCGTCTTTTTGGAACACTGGCCGTAGACCTGAAAGAGACTCAACATTCGTTTGAGCCCGAATGCCTTCGTCGCTTGAGAACACAATTGAAGGACCTCGTCGCTGTGGAATCTCGACTGGGAAAAGTTCCCAATCAAACCATCCTTCAGTTTGTGCCTGGGATGCCAATCGATGACTGCGAGCAGCAAAAGTATCGGATTGAATCCGAGTGATTGAGCATTCTTTTGCCACCGTTTCACCGGTGTTGCCCATGTGAACATCATTGTAACCGTCCCATAGGCCGTCGTGAATCATTGAATCAACAAGGGTCGAATTTCCCATTTTTGCTCCTTTGCGATGGTTCATCAAAAGGTGTGGCGCGTTCGACATACTTTCCATTCCTCCAGCGACAATAACATTGTATTCTCCAGCACGGATGCTGTTTGCACCGATCATTGCAGCCTTGAGAGAACTACCGCAAACTTTGTTGATGGTTACGCATGGTGTTGTAACCGGCAATCCAGCCCCAAGGGCGACTTGGCGTGCAGGATTCTGACCGACACCTGCCTGCAAAACTTGTCCAAAGATGACCTCATCAATCACTCCCTGCGAAGGATCGATTCCGACCCTTTTGCAAACCTCTTCAACGGCAAGTACGCCCAAGTCAACGGCCTTCATACCCGAAAGAGCACCCATGAATTTGCCGATTGGTGTGCGAGCCACGCCACAGATGGCGACTTTTGGTTTGCTCATACCATTCCGAATACAGTCGTATTCTTCAATGTGCGCGCCTTTGGGCATGGGATGTATCATGAGAAGACTTGATGAAGAGGAGGTGCTGGCAGTTGTATGGCGAAATTCAAGACCGAGTTTAGTACCGAGCGAGAAGCAAACGAAATGCGACATGTAGAAGTTGAAATCGACTTCACACCAAATGCTCTAGCATCAATTCTTTACCGACAAGGTGACACTGTAGTTCTAGCGTGCTGTACCAAAGAAGCGCGGCTCCCTGGATGGTTTCCCCGTGATTCGACCAAAGGTTGGGTGCACGCAGAATATTCGCTTCTCCCTGGATCTACAGATTCTCGATTCCGTCGTGAACGCCGCGGTGCAAAAGGACGCACCCAGGAAATTGAACGGTTGATAGCTCGTTCACTTCGTGCTGCTGTTGACCTTGAGGCCCTTGGCCCAGTGGCGCTCAATGTCGATTGTGATGTCCTCAATGCTGATGGAGGCACCCGATGTGCTTCCATCACTGCAGCTAACATCGCTCTGCGACTTGCAGTACGACGATTGATTGCTCAAGGGCAATGCCTACCTCTTGATATGCGTCCGACGGAAGACCAACGAAAAGCCGGATGGACTCCTCCATCACTGTCCGAAACTGAACGTGAAAACCACGAAAACGCAGTAATTCCACACGATTTGGCTGCAATTTCGGTCGGACTTATCGACGGTGAAGTCTACCTCGATTTAGATTACATTCTGGATTCCAATGCTGATGTCGACATGAACGTCGTCAAAACTGCCGATGGGAAATACGTCGAGGTTCAAGGTACCGGCGAAGAGTCAACTTTCTCGGGAGACGAACTCATAGCACTTCTCGCACGAGCAGATGGCGGTATTGATGCTTTGTTTGAAGCTCAAAAGGCAATTCTCGACGGAATTGAATGAAGTTTTGCGGTTGAGTTGCCCAGCATTGTTTGGCGAAAGCCTTGATATGGCAGTGGTTCTCGCCGAACTGCACGGGTCAGTAGCTTAGTTGGGAGAGCGCGGCACTGAAGATGCCGAGGTCGCTGGTTCAAGTCCGGCCTGACCCACCTCAAC
>QQRW01000049.1:0-24940 GCA_003602605.1 Candidatus Poseidoniales archaeon
GCTCGTGAAGAAGTTCCCGGACGACGTGGTTACCCTGGATACATGTACACAGATTTGGCTATGCTCTACGAACGTGCTGGAATCATCAAGAACAAGAAGGGTTCAATCACTCAATTCCCAATTTTGACCATGCCAGGTGACGATATTACGCACCCGATTCCTGACTTGTCTGGATACATCACAGAAGGACAAATTGTTATTTCACGTGAATTGCACCAGCAAGGTATCTATCCGCCGATCAATGTACTTCCATCTCTCTCTCGATTGATGGGTTCATGTATCGGTGAGAAGACAACCCGTGAAGACCACAAATCTGTTTCTGACCAAATGTATGCTGCATATGCACAAGGCCGTGAGCTACGTGGACTTGTCGCAATTGTCGGTGAAGATGCATTGAATGAGCGTGACAAGCAATTGCTTGACTTCTCAGGAGTTTTCGAGGACAAGTTCCTTCGCCAAACCCGTGATGAAGACCGTTCAATCGAAGAAACACTCGACCTGTGCTGGAACCTCATGTCAGCAATTGACACAAAGTACCTCGTCCGTCTCGACCAGAAATGGATTGACAAGTACCACCCGGATAACAAAGCTTGAAACTAATTTTTCGATAAAAAAGGAGGTGAAAGAACATGGCACTCGACATCAAACCAACCCGAAGTGAGTTGATTAAACTCAAAGGGAGAATTAAGCAAACCAAGAACGGTTACAAATTGCTGAAGATGAAGAGGGATGGATTGTTTCACGAGTTCCGTTCATTGCTCTCGGATATGATCGAGGCAAAGCGTGATTTAACCGCTACCTACCGTATGGCAAAACAACGAATCGACCTTGCAAACGCTATCGAAGGTGGATTGGCAGTACGTGCCGCCGCTATTGCAAATACCGGCCACCCAGAGGTTGAAGTTGAGCGACGCAACATCATGGGTGTCGTCGTCCCAAGCGTCAGCGGAACCAATCTCAAATCAACGTTCAAAGAACGTGGAATTGGATTTATTGGTTCGTCTCCGTACATCGATGAAGCAGGTGAATCCTTTGGAAACCTCATTGAGAAGATTGTCAAGGCATCCGAGATGGAAGCTACACTCAAGCGCTTACTGCAGGAAATTGAAGCAACTAAGCGCCGTGTAAATGCTTTGGAGTACAAAGTTATTCCAGAATTGGAAGAGGCACGAGTGTTCATTCAGCTTCGTCTAGAAGAGATGGAACGTGAAGAAACCTTCCGTCTCAAGCGTTTCAAGAACAAGTGATTTTTTCTCTTGCCTGAAGAGGGTGAGGGATTCCTTCAAAGGGGAAGCAGGATTACAAAGGTCTGAGGAGAAAGTATGCCAAGTAGTACGGATGACTTGACTGCAGATGATTCATCTCTTGAATCGATGCCTCGTCACCGCCAAGAATGGAAGCAACACGATCTTCTTGCAACAATTCTACGCCGTTACTTTTACGTCGCCTCGCATATGTCTGGCGGATTTTTGCCAACATGGGTTGTTTCTCCAAAAGAAGGAAAAGATGTAAACGAATCTTTAGCTGAAGCGAATATTTACTTCAAAAAGCTAGGTTGGGCGGCTAAAATTTCCCGTACAGAGGAATGGATCATTCAAATGATTCCGCTCCCAGAGAGACCTTTCCCTTCATCAAAGTTGACCCTCATGATGTGGTCGGTTTCTGCACTGACGCTCACCCTCGCCGGTGCATACTGGATGGAAGGTTCTCGGCCAGCAGGAGGCTGGTTTTTCAATTCCTCTTTCTTGGACGTCTTGGTTGGCTATACACTTCCAGTCCTGGGTTGTATTTTCATCGCTTCCCTCATCCAAAGGCGCACAGCGTCTCATTTCAACCACCGAGTCGGGCACATCACTCCAATTCCTGAACCTACGATAGCGCTGTGGAGCCTTGGATTATTCTCCCAAACCGCTTTGATATGGCCTTTTGGCCTCTTCCTCATACCCACGTTACCTCGAATGGATGCAAGACTTTGGGAAGACCGAAAAGTGTTGGGTTGGGTTGCCATTTCGGTTCCAGCCTCTCTCATTTCTTTTGGGCTTATCCTTTGGGGGATTGGTTTGTGGTTGACTCCAGACTATGTGGCAATTACACAGGCACAGAATGTTGCTGAAGGCCCGTTTATCGTTGAGATCTTGGGCCAGTGGCTGCTCGATGATTACCTCACTCGTCTCATATGGTCTCACCCATTTGTCAAAGCTGGTGCTCTCCTTACCTTCTTCGGATGGATTTCATTGCTTCCAATCCCTACGTTCCCTGGCGGCCGAATAATGGTCGCACGTTCAGGTCATATGGAAGCTCGCAGCAGTTCCAATCAAATGTTTTTGTTCTTCCTCATTCTTGCCTTCGCTTGGATGTTCAATGCATTCAACGGTTTCACAATTTGGATTCTTGTCTTGACTCTCATCCTGCCCTTATTGCTGTTTATGGGTGCAGACCGTACCTCCCCGGTTCTCCTTAACGAGCCCAAAGGCCTTGATTTGAACTCCATGAAAAACATTGGAATTGTAATGCTCGTTGCCGTTTTGTTTGCCCTGCCAAGTCAAGTTCCATTTGACAGAGATGACGACTGGAACACGGCAATCGTGTTTGAGATGAAGACCATTTTCAGTGCGGAAGAAGTCGATGAACGCTGGAATGCGATGATTTCTCTGCATGTCATCAACCCATCTTCCGTTAACAGAGACTGGGCAGTCGATTACGATCAATTCGCTGAAGGACTAGAGAATTGGGCGAAGGTTTGGGAATGCGATGGAGAAGAGGATTTGTCCATCAATGGATTTGGATGCGGCAGTGTTTTACCACCTCGAACCCACACAACTGTCGTACTCAACCTTACTTGGACCGACGTGACTCATTCTCCATCACTCACTAATTTTTCATTACTCACGCTTGCAGATGGTGAGTACGATCATCTTCCTGTATCGGTACATCCCGACCTTTCTTTCTATCCTGATTCACCGTGGAAAATTGTACTCTCTGAAGGTGAACTCAAACGCTGTATCTCCATTGAGTCGTTTTCTGAGGAACAGTTGAATGTGAGTTTTCCGAATGCTGACCAATCGTTGGAGATTCAATCTCGTTTGCAATGGATTGAAGGTCAAAATAATCTAGAAGCTCAATACGATTCTGCTCCCGAGCAAGTCTGCTTAAGAGGCTTAGATCCTGTAGTTCTTCGTACGTCTGAATTGAACACTATTCAGCTGAACAACGAGTTGTTTGATGGAGGAATGCCAGAACTGCCGTTAATTGCAGTGGTGCCGCTACAGGGCTGGAACATTACCAGTAGTGCACAACTCGGTTGGGGATTTGAATTGAATGCCAGCGGTGCACTTAGTTCAATTGATGATGTCTGCCCACTTAATCCCTCATTATCCATTCCTCCAGCGCCTGTTGCAGGTGAATGGATTTGGGATTTAGACGTACGAAAAATTTCGAATATCCCGGCAGTTCAAGATGAAAATCAATCACTCACAGTTCGGATGTCAGACGGCACGAGCATGCATGTTTGCTCACCACACCTGTCAGTTGAACCGAAATTCAACTTTACCGTTGAGGAAGGTCCAGAGCTGATTTTCCAAAGATACAACACGTCCCATCGGATGTGGTCGAACATGTGGATGGCTGCCTATAACGGTACTTTATTGCAATCACAAGGTGCAAACTTTTCCTTCTATAGTTCGAGCAACCAAAGCATACCTGTCCAAATTAATTACCAAGGAAATGGAGGGCAATGGACGACTGTACGCTCGGTTAGTTCACTCTCCAACGGATGGAATTCGTTTGAATTTGCTCCATCAGATTCGACGCTTTCGACGCTCTGGTTCGAACATCAAGATAATTCTCTTGTAATTCATCTGGCGAGTTACGTTTGAGGTCTTGTTATGCGTGTAGCCATTCTAGGGTCTGGTTCGCTTGGCTCACTCTATGCTGCATTACTTTCTCGAGTCGATGGCGTAGAGTTGTTCGTCCATGGGCGCGGCACACACGGTGCACACATGGTAGCAGAAGGTCTTCACCTTGAAGGTGAATCTAAACACTTTGTCTCCAATGTTGATGTATTCTTCTCTCTCGACGAAGTTGGTCTGCCACCGGTGGCTTTGGGAACGGTTGACTACGTTCTTTTGACTGGGAAAGCTGATCAAACTCTCTCTCTTGCATCTCTTGCTCGTGAGTTACTTACTTCTGATGGCTATGCTTTGTGCTTGAGCAATGGGTTAGGCCACGCTGAGAAATGTCAAGATGTTCTCGGCCCCCATCGCGTTTTTGCAGCCACTTCCACCCATGGTGCTTGGAGGCCTACTGCCGGAACTGTTCACTGGGCCGGAAAAGGGGAAACGATGATTGGAGCATTACCTGGCGGACCCGGTCAATCAGAGGCACAACCTCTGTTGGATGTCCTTCAGCACGCAGGGTTATCCCCCGAATGGTCTTCAGATGGAGTCGCTACTGTTTGGAGAAAGGTATTGCTCAATATTGCTATCAATCCAATTGCAGCGCTCGCAGGCGTCGAGAACGGTGAATTACTTCGGACGGATCTTTTTTCATCGGCCTTTTCCACCATGTTGGAGGGTGCTGCAGTCGCTCGTCAAGAACGAGTTTCCCTTCCCAGCGATTCGGAGTTGGAAGAACAACTTCGCAATGTTCTTGAAGCAACTTCAAGCAATATGTGCAGCATGCTGCAAGACCTGCGAAGCGGCAGAAAAACCGAGATCTCGGTGCTCAACCAAGCTATTGTCGAACGTGGTGAGCGTGCTGGACTTGCCACTCCTCTCAATCAAATGTTGGTGGCGATGGTTACTGCTCTTCACTCTGAATAAGGTCTGTATTGAAATGAAGTCCACGGTTCTCCTGCCGGGCGAGAGAATCTTCGGTGACCAGTTGCCCGACGAGAATGAGGTTTCGTAATTCAACAATTTCACGTGAAGGTAATGCACTTCTCCAGATGTAGTCGACCTCCTTGCTAAGCAATTGCAATCTGCGTTGGGCCCTGTTAAGTCGATTGAATCTCCGAACGATGCCAACTTCTCTTGACATCGTGTTGGTCAGGGCTTCTCGGTCGTTGGCTACAGATACGTGCTCAGTTAGACCTTCTAGCCCATCTGCTCGCCATTCGGGTAACGGAGTATCACGGCTTTCGGGTTCTGAACCGATGATATGATTTGCAGCCCGAGCAGCATAAACCACTGCTTCGAGGAGACTGTTTGATGCTAACCGATTTGCGCCATGCATGCCGGTACACGCAACTTCTCCGATTGCATAGAGGTGGGGCAAGGGTTTCCCAGACTCTCTGCAGTGTGTCCGGCCGAATTCGTCGACTGATAGCCCGCCCACGATGTAATGAGCTGCTGGAGAAACCGGTAGTGGGTCCCTCCCTAATTTCAAACCGTGTCGATTAAGCCGTTCCTGGATGGTTGGAAAATGGTCTGCAAGATGTTCCTGATCCAAGTGAGATGTGACCAAATAGACATGTTTTTCTCCAGTTTCTTTCAACCGCTGGTCAATAGCTCGAGCGACAATGTCTCGTGTAGCCATCGAGCCAAGTGGTGAGTGTCTGAGGGTGAATGAATAGGAATTCGGCAACAACATTGAATCTTTTGGATTTTGTTTTTCCATATCGGTTTGCCATGAACGGAACCCTTGGTTGTCCAATATGACGCCTCCTTCGCCTCGGACGGCCTCTGTGATGAGAAAGGGGCGGTCAGAGTCAATGGCTAATGCTGTGGGGTGGAATTGAATGAACGCCATATTCTTGACAGCAGCACCTGCTCTGTATGCCATTGCAAGGCCGTCGCCAGTTGCGACAGGGGGATTGGTCGTTTGCGACCATAACTGGCCTACGCCGCCTGTAGCAAGCATCAGTACATCAGCTGGTTCAGTGAAGACAGAATTCAGTTCTTGGTCGAGGCACCATACGCCTACGATTCCTTTCTCGGGATTTTGGTGTTCACGTTGAATTAAATCCATTGCTAGCGTATTCGGTTTGAGTGTAATATTGTTGTGTGTGCTCGCAGCGTCATTCAATGCTCGCTCAATCTCTTTTCCAGTTGCATCTTTAGCATGGAGGATTCTACGTTCCGAGTGTCCTCCCTCCTTAGCATAATGGAACTCTCCGTTATCATCGGTCTCAAATTGAACCCCAATATTGAGCAGGTCACGGATGCGTTCTCCAGATTCTTCGATGACACTCCGAACCACCTGCTCGTCGCATAAACCGTCGCCGCTGACAAGCGTATCTTTGATGTGAGATTCCAAGCCTATACCATCGGTTTTGTCGAGAATAGCAGCAATTCCGCCTTGAGCCCAATTTGTAGATGAATCAATTGGGCGTTGCTTGGTAATGACGGTCACCGTATGGTCTGCATCGGCTAAGCGTAAAGCGGCAAATAATCCCGCAATCCCACTTCCAATGATGACAATCTTCGCCATACAGCGCCCTCCTTGGTGCTGGGTGCATGCGGACACATTTCACCCCATCGGCAGCGAAACGGCTATGTTCGGTCCAGTTCTACAGGTGTCATGGCGAGTATTCGTGACCTCGTCGGTATCCTCTTTGGAATCTCACTCGCAGGTTTTTCGATTGGGAATGCTGGCATGGGTAAAATGGCACCCTATTTCATCGAGGGTGCTCCCGACTCGAAAATGGTCATTACTCGGATGTTTGAGCCGCATTGTGCCATCCCAACGATAGAAGCTGAAATTGCGAACGGTGATGAATCGTACTGCCTTCAGGCAACTGGAATATGGGATGGCATCGATATTTTATTCCTCTGCCTAGGCTTATTCGTTTTGCTTTACGGTCGGGTCGGATTTACGCGTGTTGGCCGTCGTAGCCAACGACGGTATCACATTCTTTTTGGAACAGGTGCTGTCCTTTTCAGCCTCGCTGTACTGGATCGACTGGAATTTTTACCAAGGGCTGCGAGTTCGACAGGAATTGCTGAATTGATTCCTTTTGCAGTTTCACCGTTCATTGTCCAATGCATTATGGCTGCCATCGGTTCATTCCTCATGGCAGGGCCAAAATACTGGGAAGCAGAGGGTATCGAACAGGCTCGTAATCGATTGAATAAGAGAAGGGCAGTGGCCGACACATTCCGTGGAACTTTTGGTTCAGTCAAAATGTCACTTAACACGCGAAGTGGAGCAACGCAACGAATTTCTCGTTCACGTTTACTCAAGAAAGATTCACAATTACATATGCGTCGAACTGCCTCAAAAAGTATCAAAGTTCTAGCAACCTGTCCGTATTGCAAAGGTGGTGGTTGCGCAGATTGCAACCAAACCGGAACACTGTGATTCTTTTTATCACATTTTTAATCGCATCAGGTACCTCTACGGCTCTCGACTTACTGTGGTCAAAAGCGCGTGACTGACCACTCATCACTCGCATTGTTTAAGACCTGTGGGGAATGGGTGTCGCGGATAAGGTCGAAGCAACATACTTCGATTAGAGGGATAGGGATGTATCTTCAAGCACTGGAAATTTCAAACTTCAAATCGTTCAAGGGCGAAATTACTGTGCCACTTGACCGAGGATTTACAGCCATTACTGGTCCAAATGGATCGGGAAAATCGAATTGTGGCGATGCCATACAATTCGTACTTGGGCCACGGAGTAACAAGGTGATACGCGCTCAAAACGCCAAAGACCTCATTTTCAACGGCGGCAAGAATTCAAAGCCCGCTCGTTCATGTGAAGTAACGCTCGTTTTTGCAAATCCATTGCTCACCAATGGTCGCCGAAGGCTTCCGATTGAGCAAGATGAAGTTCGAATGACACGTGCAGTACGCCTCACAAAAGCAAACAACATTGTCACGACTTACTTACTCGACGGTGAGGAAAGCAGTCAGAAAACATTCCACCGTTTGCTGGGTGCTGCGAACGCCCGTCCAGATGGTTACAACATTGTTCTCCAAGGCGATGTTACAAAACTTGCCAAGATGACCGCAAAAGAGCGTCGAAAAGTTTTGGATGGCGTCGCAGGAGTCACTTCTTACGATGATGAGATTCGTAAGGCAGAACGCCAAAAAGAAATGGTTGAGGGCTATATTGAACGTATTGGGTTACTTGAGGAGGAACAAAAAGTTCGACTTCGAGATTTGACGAAGGAAAAAAACCTGGCACTCAAAGTCCAAGACCTGGTTAAAGAGTTGCAAACTGCCCGAATCGTATCAGCCCAAACAAAGCTGGCAAGTCAAATTTCAGAACGTACCTACATGGTTGAAGAACGCTCTCGTATCGAAGGTGAAGCCATACAGATGGAGGCGGAAGTCAAGGAAGGCGCCCAAGTTCTTCTTGGATTAGAAGACAAAATTGGGGTTTTGCAGAAGCAAATTGAAGACCTCATGGGTGGCGATTCAAATGGCCTCTTAGCCGCTATTAACCAACTTCAAATTCGGATTGCGACAAGTGGCGACCGTATCGATGAGGCCGAAGAAAAAGACCTCGAAGATAAAGAAGAATTGGTGGATTTGGCTGCATCTCTGCAGCAGGCCGTTGATTCACTTGATGAATTCCAGCAAGGATTGGCGAACGCTCGTACTGACCTTGAAGAGTCTGAAAAAGCGCTTGCAGAGGCCAAGAAAGAAGAATTGGAAGTGCAAGAGTTGCTCGAATCATCCGGCACCGCCAATGCTGAACTTTCACGTGCTCTTTCCAAAGCAGTATCCGATACCGAATCAGCAACAGCAGCCCTCAATCTTGCTCAAGAAGAGGTGAATCGAGTCGCAACACAAGCCGAAATGCTTGATGAACAAATATCGGCCGCTCAGGAAGCAGCAGAAACCGCTCGTCTCGCATTGGGTGAGTCCGAACTCGTCGGTGAAGAACTTGGAGCCAACGCTCCTGACCAAAATCGCAAACAACTCGCAGAAAAATTACTCACTGCACAACGTTCAGAGGCGAAGCTACTTGAGGAATCACAGTCAATCGAGACGCGTCTTCGGGAAACAGAACGACGCCTTAACACCGCTAAGAACGAATTAGAAAACAAGAGTGGAGCAAGAGGAATGGCAGGTGGTGCAGCCGCTATAATGGCCGCACGGGACCGTGGTGAACTTCGAGGAGTCATCGGTACTGTGGCGGAACTATGTCAGCCGAGAGATCCATCTCATACCGATGCACTTGCTACTGCCGTTGGTGGTGGAATGACTTCCGTTGTTGTTGACAGCGATGAAGATGCAGCACGTGCCATTCAATGGTTGGCACAAAACAAGGCAGGACGAGCAACCTTCTTGCCTTTAAACAAACTCACGCAATCCCGTGCTGCAGGTAAAGCATTGATGGTTTCACGCAAACCTGGTGTAATCGGTTTTGCCAGTGAATTATTGGATTACGACCCACGAATTGATGTCGCAGTTCGCTTTGTTCTTCGGAACACATTGATTGTCGACAGCATGTCAACTGCACGTGCCAACATGGGTGGTGTCCGTCTTGTAACGCTTCGAGGAGATGTTACAGAAGCCGGTGGTGCAATGGTTGGGGGGTCGAAGAGAAAATCGATGGTTGCCTTCGGAGGAAATATTCAGGGCGCCAGCGAAGTTGAAGCTCTCTCATCCGACGTGGAACGATTCCGAATAATGTCGGATACCGTCAATGGTGCACTTGCTGATGCTCGAAGGGTTCAATCCGAACTTCGTTCGAAAATTAATGATCTTACGGATGGTGAACACGCAGTTCGATTCCAGGAATGGAGGGCTGAGCACAAGCAAGTGAAAAGTAATCACATCACTGCGCTTGGTAATGTTGCTACACTTGAGAAGCGACTCGGTGAATTGAGGCTCGAAGGTTCAACGAAATTGCGAGAACTTGACGGTGCGCAACAACACCTTGCTGCAATGAATGAAGCACGCTCTGCTGCTCAAAACCAACTGGAAGAAGCCAGCCCGGTTCACCTCAAAGACCGCTTACATGCAGCGAAGGTGAAACGCATTGAAGCTGAGAGTACGAAAGCTCAAGCACAAATTTCACTCAATGGCGATGCGAACCATCAATCACTATTGGAGAAGAGAGTTGAAGAAATCAACAACCGCATCCAATTGCTTGAGGGGAATGCAATCACTCGAAGTGAACGAATTGATACTCTGCAAGCGAGCGTTGCAACCGACTCTATAGAGTTGAAGGCTAAAGAAGAGGAGCGTTCACAATACCTTGAAGAAAATCAAGGACTTGAGGACGAACGGTTGGAACTTATCGAAGAAAGAACCAGTCTTCAGGTCAAACTTCAACAAAAAGCCCTTGACGCTCGTTCCCGAAGAGGTATGGTTGAAGAAATGGGGCGTGCGCTTCAGCTCAAAGATGAATCGATTCGTGAAAATCGACTCGAGATGTCTGAAAACAACATCGAGCCTGCTGAAGAAGGCGTGTCTCTGCCAAGCGTTGGAGATGCTGAGCGAAATGAGCGTGCGCTTCAACGTCGTCTCGATTTCCATGGTCCTGTCAACATGCTGGCTATCGAACAATACGATGCTTGTGAAGCGAGACTTTCTGAAATGAAAGGTGATTTCAAGATCTTGCAGCAACGTCGAAAACATCTCATTGATGTCACCGAAAAACTCGAACAACAGCGTAAAGAACGCCTGATTAAGGTCTTGAAAAAGGTCAATGAAAATTTCAAGGTTGCTTACAAGTCGTTGAGTGATGGTGGCCGTGGAGAGCTGTTCCTCGAAAACGAAGATGAACCGTTTAAGGGTGGTCTGGAACTATGGGCACAGCCTCGAGGTAAATCCGCTAAGGTTACTCGGCACCAATTGTCAGGTGGAGAACAATCTATGGCAGCTTTGGCGCTCATTTTTGCCATCCAAGACTACGATCCAAGTCCGTTCTATTACTTCGATGAAGTCGATCAGAATCTCGATGGATACAACGCTGAACGAATTGCATTGATGTGCCGTGAACGCAGTAAGCGTGCTCAGTTCATCATGGTCACATTGCGTAAAGTTTCTCTTCGACTGGCGGACCATCACATCGGCATTACACACGGTGGAGACGGTTGCAGCAGGAGAATCGTTGACTTTGACCGTGATAAGGCGATTGCTTTGGGTGAAAGAGCCCTTGCTGAGGCTGAAAAGGATAATGAAAAGAATCATTCAAGAATTGAAGAAGCATCAGCTGCTACGCATGAAATGCCAACCGTACCTGAGCCCTTGGCCACTCCAGGCAGTCTTGGTGGACTGCTCAATCACATGCCAACCATTCAAAACGAGGAGCATTCAACTACTGGACTTGAAGCGCTTGCTGAACGAACTGTTGAGATGACCGAAGATATCGAAGAATACGCAGAGGTCGCACATGCAGTCAAGGCTGCAGAGGCGGAAGAACAGTCAGCGACCGAACCAACCGAAATCGAAGAAGAAACAGTTTGAGGTGAACACATGAGTGAACAACAGTCTGGATTGGATAAATGGTTCCTGAGGCAGGATGTTATCGATCAATTGTTGGCGTCGGGTGAAGAATCACAAGAAGCCGCTTTGTTCGGTGATAAAATTATGGCCATTGCTGAACGTGAAGAGGCAGAGCATCAGACGCTCGTTGACCCGTTTGACCGTTCAGTCGCTCTCGTACTGTCTTTGGTTCGTGATGAGGGGCTCGATGCTTGGAACATTGACCTCTCGAGCTTTCTCAAAGTCTTTACCAGCCGCGTGAAATCTGACGCAGCCACTCTTGACCTTCCAGCATGCGGCCGTCTCATACGCATGTCATGGGAAGTTCTTCATCACCAAGCAGAAGATTTGTTTGATCGTGTTCAACACATTGACGCAGAAGATGAATGGGACGATGGTCTTGGATTCGGCTGGGAAGCCGATTACAACGATGAGGACTTTTTCTTCACGAATTCCATTCTTCAAGGCACTGCTGATGAGTTCCTTCCTGATTTATTGGAGAACCGTGTTCGACGTGATGAAGGTCGACCTGTGACTTTGGTAGAATTACTTTCAGCATTCAAGGATGCTTCTGATGACGCAGAATCGCTACGCTTACGGGAAGAAAACCGACTCGCACACGAAGCAGAATTACAGGAGTATCTCTCCGATGTCGGGGGGCGTATGCACAACGAAGACCTTGAGGGTGATATCAAACGTTGCTGGATTGCGCTGAGGTCTTCCTGTATTGATTCGGGCTCATCAAAGGTCCCCGTCCTCGTTGTGATGCAATCGTTGAAACCAATTTTAGAGCAAACCTTTGGTTCTGTGCCGGAAGGCTATGATGATGAGGCTAAAGTGGCTTCTTTTATTGCAGGACTTTTCCTCACACATCGCGGTTTTGCTTCGATTACTCAAGACAGCGTGCCAGACGGAGTCATCTATCTGGAAGATATGTGGCCTCAAATTGAAACTTTTGAGGAAGTTAGTCAGTTGATTGAAGAACAACAGAATGTAGAAAATCAACGTATCCAGGAACAGGATACTGGTTCGGTTCGACATGCCAAATTACGTGCAGAAAAAGCGCGTTTAGCTGAAGAGGAATCTGCCCGTAAGCATGAGCGAGCCCTTGCCAAACAGCAAAGGCTGCAACCAGTCGTCGAGACGAAAGAATCGACTGGAGTTGAAGAACAGTCGTACGATGACCATGAATGGCTGGTCGAATGAAGGTGAAGCAAATGACTGAAGTCCCAATCGATACTTTACTCGAAGCAACTCTTTTTGGAGCCGGCCGTTCGATGAGTGTTACTGAATTATCCACCGCTCTCGGTTATGATGAGGATGAGATGCTCGACTCACTCTATTCGTTACGCTCCACGTTGAAGCGTCGCCGTGGCGGCGCCTTACAGGTTGCAGAAGTCGGTGATCGTTGGGCCATTGAGGTCAAACCAGACATCGCCAGTCATCTTCCAAAAGAGACCAAAACCGAAATTCCACAAAAGTTGCTCAAGGCGGCTGCACTTATCGCTTATCATCAGCCTATGCCTCAGTCGCGGTTGGTTGAATTGTTAGGTCAGAAAGCCTACGACTATGTTCGAGAACTCGCTCAATTGGGCATGGTTGACCGACGTAAGGATGGTAACACTCGTCGCCTTTCTACAACCCGTCGATTCTCTGAGACCTTCGGTTGCCCTTACACAGACCGTAAGAAAGTCAAGAAATGGTTTAGGGAGCAAGTGAAGACTACTGGCATGTTTGATGGAATGGAAGATGCTGCAGTGTTGCAGGAAGAATCTGAAATCAACGGATTGATTCAATCTACGCTCCCGCTTGGAGAGGAAGAGTGAATCACTCGTTCCTCAGGGCCTCAAGTAATTCTCCAACAAGCGTTTGCGTTTTGGGCCCTGTTGCTTCTTGAAGCCGTGCCGCTACAATCTCTATCTCTTCTCCTTGAGCGCCAGCGGAAACGGCCATGTTTCGAGCGTGCAATTTCATGTGCCCTGCTTGGATGCCTTTGGTTGAAAGCGCCCTCAACGCTCCAAGGTTTTGCGACAAACCGGCTGCAGCGATGATTCCAGCCAGTTCCTGGGCAGATTCGACTCCAAGTATTGCCAAGTTGGCTTGAGCAACAGGATGGACCTTGGAGGCGCCTCCAACAATGCCTACGGCCATTGGCGTCTCGATGGTGCCTACCAAATTCCCATTGCTGTCCTTTTCCCATGAGGTCATAGAGCCGTACGTTCCGTTACTGTATGCTGCCCAAGCATGGCAACCAGCTTCGATTGCCCGCCAATCTTGTCCACAAGCCACCCCAACGCTGCTGATAGCGTTCATTACACCTTTATTGTGGGTAGCAGCACGGAATGGATCTGCCATCGCAAAGTGCTGTGCTTCAAGGATGCCTTCTATGACGGAAACTCCATTCGCATGCGTACCATCTTCAGATATTTCTTCTGGGGTAAAGATGGCCTGTACTCGTGCCAATCGATGTGCTGCGAGATTGGAGAGGATTCGAAGATGAACCCGTCCACCGGTGATTTGTTCAATTCGAGGTGCAATCAACTCTGCCATGGTATTGACGGCGTTTGCCCCCATTGCGTCTCTGCAATCGACAATGATGTGTGCAATAAGCATCGGCCCGCTTATTGTATCGAGGAGGCGAGTTTCAATACGCTTGCAGCCGCCTCCCAGGCGTATCATGGTTGAAGGAAGGCTGTTGCACAGCGCCATAAGTTCGTCCGAAGCAGCCAAGATATCAGATTCAGCCTTTTTCCAATCAGCACAGTCGAGGACTTGGAGTTGAGCGATCATCATTGGTGCATCGGAATTGGTGCTAAATCCACCGTTTTTCAGGCACCGCTTCGCCATGTTCGATGCAGCAGCAACGACACTCGATTCCTCAAGGCAGAATGGGATGAGGTAATGCTTTCCATCAATGACAAAATTGGTTGCGATGCCGACTGGGAGTGACATGGTGCCGATAACGTTCTCAATCATACGGTCTGCTGATTCTTCGCTGAGTGCGCCGCAGGCTTCCAATGCCTCGATTTGTTCTTGGTTTAAGTTTGCCATTTTTGCAACTATAGCTCGGCGTTCTGCGACACTGTGTCTGAAAAAACCACTCAAGCGACTGTTCTCCACTGCCATAACGTCACGTCCATTTCTCTCCACGGGCCTTTACCCCATCAAGCAATCGGCAAGTATGGAGTGGATGGCTCGTTTCCTTTGGTTTTGTTGTTTGACTACTGTGTTTGAATCTTAACGGGTTTAACGGTTTGATTAACGCGTTAAATACTTGTTAATTATGTGTTAGCCGAAGCACATGAACGGTGGCGGTGCCGAGATTAACGTGTCTTAACAGGTCTCAAGACTACCTCTGGGAAGTGAAACATGAAATACCCAAAGAGGGTTGGCCACCTTATGCGAATAGTTGGCAAGGAAATGACTCTGCCCCCTATGGACTCAAATCCATTCTCGACCGTATCTTTGGAAGCGAGTGATTCTGATCTCCTCGTGGGACGCAACCATATGTTGACGGTGCTTTCACAATACATGAAATTCCGCTCGCCTCGACGCATTCTTTTGCTCGGGGAGCATGGTTCAGGGCGTACTTCATTGCTTCGCTGCGCCTCAAAAACAGCTCCACTTTCGATTTATATCGACCATATTTCACATTCGCAGGCAGGATTGAATCTTCTCAAAGAAATCTACGCTCAATTTGTCCATATTAATCCGCCAGAGAACCGTAGCGAACTGATTGGCCAGATAATGGCCGCTACCCACAACTTCCCCCATGCACTACCGCTGATTGTACTCGATGCCTCAACTGTGGATATATCTGCGCTGAATGTTGCCTTGCGAGAAACTCTCCCGCTCCTTGAACGGCTCCAAGCAGTCGTTGTTGTTGTCGTGGAAACAAAGGATAAGAACATGCTTCCTGCTTCGATTTTACAACGCTTGGAGCAAATGGACCCTCTGCCAAACTTGACGGCAGAAGAAATACAATTACTTGTGGAACGCCGCATAGAAAAGTCGACCAACCAGACGTTTTCGTTCGCTCTAGAAGATGCACAACATTTGCTTGAGCAAACCAACGGACTTCCTGCTAAGGTTATTCGAATTATGCGTGATGCTATTGACAGTGCAAAGATGTCCCAATATACCTATGTTGACCCGCAATATGATCCAGTCACTCCTGTTTCGGAATCACAATTTACACCAGTTGCGATTGAGCCTAAGATTCATTCGAGTCTTGAATCCATGTTCAATAATGAACAAGATACTTTGACTGAAATCCCAAGTGAGCCAATTGATGAACCAATGCAAACACTGGAAGAAGTACAAGATGCAAAAATCATGGAAAGTCTTGAGGACATCAACAACAGTTTTGATTTGAATCTTGATCAACTTACTGTAGACCAAGAAAATCAAGAAGCCCTGAAGGAATTAGAAGCGGTGGATCATTACCGTGACGGATACCCAGCAACACCTCCAAAAGCCAAACCAGAACCTATGCAAAGACCCCCTCTCGACCCAATTGCAACCAAGGGCATGACTGGTTTATTCACGCGAAACCGAGAATATACTGACTTGTCGTATGCCGAAGTCTCAAGCACAGAAGAATTCGAAGACGAATTGGTTGACTCTGTCGAGGGTGCAGAACTTTGGGAAGACCCGTCTCTTCGACCGCCTGAACCTATTGATGAAGCGATTTCAGCCGATGAATCAGCATTAATGCTGCATGATGAAATTGGCCTGTTCGATCATGAAGAACCGGTGTTTGAGCCTATTGAGTCGGAGGAGGACACAGCATCTCTGCCAATCGAGGACACAGAACAAGTTGTTTTGCCGTCCAACGGCCTATTGAGTGAACTTGCAGGGATGGTGCCGGTGATGAAGGCATTGCAACATGTCTTGCAAACTTCTGACGGCTTCGATACGGGCGCCAATCGACGTAAATTAGTCGATGCACTGGAATCTCTGCAACGAAAACCAGTCGGAGTAAAGCAAGACTATGCTTTGAATCCATCACTTCTTTCAACACTTACCAACCATGAAATGGTAATTATTTCTATTGCAAACGACCGCCGTTATTCGCCATCGGATGAGGAGATACTCGGACAACTGAACATTAAACGGGCTCGTCTTTCACAAATCAGTAACCGCCTCCTCAAAGGTGGCGTTCTAAGTGTTCGAACACTTGGTCGCAACAGGTACTACGAATTGACGCAGGCCGCACGAGCTCAGTTGATTGCGTGGAATGTACTTGGAGGTGATGTCTGATGTCATGGTCAATCACGTGGTCGTGGCAAGCACCTCAGCGAATTGCAGCGCTTGCGCCGGTCGAAGGCGGCATGGTTGTTAGCAGCGGATTGGATTTGTTCATGATAGAAGCGGACGGGTCAGTGCGGTGGAAGGTCGAATTGCCATTCAAAGCACATTGTGCACAGGCCAACAATGGAGTTCTCGGTATCTTGGCAGCGCATGGGTTCTATGTTCTTTCAACATCGGATGGCTCCTTGCTTCATGAAGGGCGTTCGACGCCCGGTGGATTTGCTGAACTCCTAGCAAGGCCTGGAGGCGGTTGGATTCTTTCTGGTCGTGAGGGGCACCTACATTTGTTTACACACGAAGGAACAGGACTTCGTCGGCTCGATAGCGGTAAAGTTCGCCGATTGCTTGGGTGGCTTGACCGGGAACACATGATGTGGCAAGATGCTGAAGGCAAACTTTGGTGCGCTCGCTTAGCCCAAAGCGACCAGAAACGGGTCCTTGAGGACCGTGTTTGGAGTTGGGTCACTCCACTCATGAACGGCCGTTTGCTGATGCAGTCAAGCGACGGTGGAATCTGGGAGGGTGTCCCTCATCCGTTTGGCTGGGACGCATTGGAGCGAATAGAGTACGAATCACTCGAACCTATGGAAGGCGTTCGCAGTGCCGACGGATGGTGGGTGCTCGGCATTGAAGGTCATCTACATCACCTTTCAGCACATCAAGACAACGAAGCCTTGACGGTGCTAGGAGAATCGATGAATCTTGGTGATTTGCTCATCGGTCTAACACCCGACACCATGGTCACCGCTACACGGTCCGGATTGGTTCGCCGTTGGACAGCCCCTCATCTTGCTCAAGCCGAGCGAAAAGGCCGTTATCAAGCGGCTGCTGAGGCTGCTTTGGCTAAGAATTGGGAGGAGCGTAAGGCATTGTTCTTACGAGCACAAACTGCTGAAGACGAAGGGCGCCTCTCTCGAGCTGTCGAACTCTACGGTGCACTCGGACGTTCCGAGGATGTTCGCCGTCTTCTCAAACGCCAAAAGGAGGGCGGAGAATGAGTGAAGATATGAAAGCGGTCACGATAGAGCGTGTTGAAAAGTATCTCGACATTACCAAAAGAGCCCGAGCAAAGGCAACTTCGCTTTGTGAAGAAGGCAGTGCAGATGCACAAAAACTCGCGGTAATGATGCGAATGGCAGATGACTACGCCTCTGATGCTGCACACTTTTTGTCAATAGGCGATCATGTCCGCGCATTTGGAGCAATCAACTACGCACATGCTTGGATTGACGCAGGAGTTAAGATTGGTTTCTTGGACGGTCACGGCGATGATGTCCTGTTTACTTTGCCATGATGATAGTGCAAATTATTGCTCTATAGAGAATCTACCAATTTGAGTCTTTGGTTTTTACTCACTTCGAGAATCGGTAGGTCTGCTTCGTAGAGTCTTCGCTTTAGATCGACATCAACGGTAAGAACCGGAATCTTCAGATCGGATGCCAGTTCAAACAGCTGATCATCAGGATGTTCAGAATTGGTGTTCAATGGCTCGATGTATTCGGATTTTCGCTCAAGAAGAGGGAGAAGAAGATTCTTTTTTCGTGGGCGTTGTTGGTTTAATCGCTCAATTTCTTGCTTAACGCTGTCAAGAAGTCGGAGTTGTGCAGGTCCGAAAACTCGGTTCATTTCCGTATCGATATTCATTTCTGAATCGATGACAGCGGCCCACCCACATGCGTCGAGTAAAACCTGTTGAGAGATAACCACCTTCAATTGGTTCACACTCATAGAATTGTTCCGTACCCGATAAGGCGCCAGCGTGAACCAACTCGTCGTGAAAGAGAGACACGTTGTCCCGTGTCTGCACAAATTGGGAGGCGCAAGTCGAGGGTCGCTTTGCCTTTTTCAGAATTTTTAGTAACACCAACCGAGGTTGCAGTCGCAACGTTGATCATCAACATCTCGTTGTTTCTAAGTGGATAGATTTTCTCTGGTGCTTCACCTTCTCCAGCAACCATCGTTTTCATCAGGTTGATGTCAATTGATACGGAATTACGTATTTCTGGTAAGTCGCCTTTGCGCGCAACCACTTGCCCGGAGAGGTTATCGGAAGTTGTAATCGATGGGTCGAGCATAGTTGCCATACCGCATAGACCGCCAGAGTGCATGCTTTCAAGGTCAAGTCCTCCTCCTTGCATACTCTTCACGGTTGCTTCGATAGGCTCCCATGTTGTTTTGGAACCATTTTCGATTTTACGTCCTGGGCCGATGATGATTTCATCGCCGATGTCGAAGCTTCCTTCGATGATACTGCCTCCAATGACACCTCCTCGGAGTTTTGTTGGCCGTGTACCCGGCCTATTGATGTCGAATGAGCGAGCAACGTGCATGATTGAGCGCTTGTGTTGTGAGCGATCAGGGGTTGGAATGGTCTTTTCAATCGCGTCGATGAGAATATCCAAGTTGACATCATGGTGAGCGGAAACAGGGATGATTGGTGCATTCTCTGCGATGGTACCTTTGAGGAACTCTTTCACTTCTGCATAGGATTCAAGTGCTCGTTCTTTAGTGACAAGGTCGATTTTGTTTTGAACGATAACGATGTTTTCTATTCCGGCAATTTCAAGCGCCATCAAATGTTCACGCGTCTGTGGTTGCGGACATGTTTCATTGGCAGCAACCATCAGCATTGCCCCATCCATAATTGATGCGCCAGTGATCATAATGGCCATCAGGGTCTCGTGACCAGGGGCATCGACGAAGGAAATAACTCGTTCCAATTCCTTTGGGTCATCTTCTTTGCCATCCGGGTGTCGGCCAGTAGCGTAGTATTGTCCATCCTTGGTTTTGTAGAAAGCGGTGTCAGCGTATCCGAGTTTAATCGAAATACCACGCTTTCTTTCTTCGGAGTGCGTGTCCGTCCAGATCCCGGATAATGCTTGTGTTAGGGTTGTTTTACCGTGGTCGACATGGCCAACAAGACCGATGTTGATTTCAGGTTGTGCGGGAAGCTTTCGTGCCATGCTTCCTCACTCCTGTTCTACGAAAGCCCTCTCGGGTTTCACTCCGATGCTTCCTCTGGCTTTGCGAGGATATCGCCGAGTGACTTCTTGCCAGCTTCGATGACTTTGAGATTAATTTGGCGGGTGTCTTGGCTGATTGTGTTGCCACGGAAGAAGCGTCGCTTACGTAGGCCATCAGGCTTGTAACGGAATCGCTTCTTTTCTCCACCTTTGTTCTTGAACACGAGACTGTGTCCTTTGAACCCAGTTGAGCGGGTTACGAGAATAGCTTGTCGGCGACCGCCCTCGAGGTCGCGGCGAAGGGGAGTTCCGGTTTTGTCGGAACCGCCAGTGATTTGGAGTTTGTATCCGGAAAGAGTTTGTTCACCTTCTCCAACGAAGATTCCGTCAACGGTATCTCCGATTTTCTTACCCAATAATTGAGCGTGATTGTTTCCACTAATTTTGAGTGAATAGGACTTACCGCCATTCTTTGGGTCGGTGTCATTCACTACTGCGACGAATTCTCCTTGTTGTCCAACAGCCATAATATCACTTCAAGAACGCCCTTGCGACTATCGTCCTCTATTTAGCCCCACCGTATGGGCGCAACTGACAAAACTGATGTCAAAACTTCTTTTTCAATAGCATTTCGAGTCGACTTGCGAGGTCTTTAGGTAGGAAATGTGGCATGCTCAGATGAGTGGTTCTACCCCTTCCACCCGTAATTTTAGCTACTCTCGATGAGATGATTTGCCGTTCCTCAAAATCTTTTAGGTACTTCCAAACCGTGGTATGGCTCTTCATTTTTTGCTCATACTCTTCGCAAACAACGGCATACAACTGTTCGACATCACCGGTTGTCATCGACTCTTGCTTTGTCAGCCGTCTGCATAAAGCAAGGAGCACCAACATAGCATTCGGATTGAGATCATCGATGTGTTCGAGGTTGCTACCCGCCGTCGTCGGCTCCTTGTTGAGCGGGATGTGAATATCGTCGATGATAAGCCGGCGCTCGCTGTGAGCATCTTGACGGAATTCACACCGTTCTACCGCAGCATTGAGTAATTCAATCACTCGGCGAGCATCACCGGTTGGCGCTGCTTTTTCAGCTAATATTCGTATAATTTCTGGTGTCCATGTCCCCGGCACCAATCCCATCGTAGCTCGCTGAGTCGCAATTTCAGCAAGACCTTCAACGTCGTATGGTTTTACTCTGAGATGGTTGGTACTTCCCATCCTTGAGATGACTGCTGTTTCCAGTACATCCAGCACTTGTTCTTGACTAATGAGGATGAGAGACAGCGTTCCCTTCCCACTTTGGTCTTCATCGATACGTAACAGTTGGTAAAGCAAGTCATCTCCCGAACGCCGCAGCATATGGTCGACTTCGTCTAAGACGACGATGAGGTGCGATGTTTCTTGACGTAGAATACGCCGAAGACTCATCAGTAGTTCACCCATCGACAGGCCACGGTCTGGATGACCGGGTGCTAATTCGTGCAAGATGCGTTGAACGACGCGCATGCTCGTCGAAGCATTACGGCAGTTGACATGTACGGAACGAATGTTTCTTTTGTTTGCCAAGTGACGTTGTATGTCTCGGCAAAAGGTTTGGGCAAGTGCTGTTTTACCGCTCCCGACTGGCCCGGTAATGACTACACGGCCTGAGCCTTCTGGCAAGTGGATTGTCGTGAACTTCGAGGCCAATTCATTTTGGATCTCTTCTCTGCCAACCAACTCATTTGGTACATAGTCGAAGTTGAACACTTCGGGATTCGCCAGAACCCATCCAGCGCCAATCCGGTCGAGGTAGTTACTCATAACATCGGAAGGCTTACGCCAACCGTTATTGAACATACGGTTTCATTTCGCCTGAAACAGGACGAATTGAACGGAAATGATTCATTGCTCAGGGTATCTCGTCGAATTGATATCCAGTTTCCCATTTCTTTTCGCCAAGAGCGACTTCTAACTCGAAAGGCGTGATGAGTGGCTTTTGGTATCGGACAGCATCATCGATGGCTATCCTTGGACAAGCCGTGTTTACAAAGGCGTCAACAGGATAGAAGTCAATCAAGTCAGGACCAACGTGCTCAAGAGCAAGCAAATACCCTTTCTTACCGTGCTTTTCGAGTAGGCGCTTCATCCGTAGAGCCAAACTTCGGCGCATCTGTCCAGGTTTTTCTCCGATGAGGATACCGAAACGTTGTGCTTCGCCAGAAGCCATAATCAGTCCGAATCGCTGCCGGAGGATACGCTCAATTCTTTCAAGAGACATTTCTTCAGCATCGCCTGTGTACGGGTCAAGCATCGCCAAAGGCTTTCCAGTGTGAAGCACCAGTCCAATCGGATGGAAGTCGCCTGAACCAAGGAAAAGGTAGTGTCCAATGGAATCATCATCGCCTGAATAATTGCAACCGAGGACTTGTCCTGGGAAAGACAGACGCGCACCACCAATTGGGATTTCAACTTCGAAGCCGGCTTCTTCCAATCGATCATGGAAATCGGGAAGCAGGTGCAAATGTTGGATTGAACCCACTAAGCCGAGTTTCGTACCAGTAAGCGGGGCAAGTCGCCCGACAGCATCCATAAACCGGTCTTGAGCATCCTCCTCGGACAGTTCTTCAGGAGCTGGTTGGTTGTGCATTCTTTCGCGTGCCATTGCTCTGTGTGCCTCTAAGTAAGCAAGTACTGGCTTGAGTTCAGGATCGCCATCATAAGTCACGTCGATGAATTGTGTGGGCATTCCTGAATCGATGTTCATTTGTGAGTGTCCCATGTGAGCGACAAGTTCCACGCCCATCATCTGCATTTTATCATGCACCAAGTCACACGCACCGTAACAAGGGTCAGCGGCTAGGATCACCTTTGCACTTGTTTCAGTTTCAATGGAGTCCATCATTTCGAGAGCTTGCATCTTCAATCCTTCCGGTACTTGAAGAGCAATCAAGCGGTTATCATTCGCTTGAATACGTTCCATTAATTCAGTCAGTTGAAAGTCGTGACGGTCCAAGTCCATGTCCTTCCCCAAGGTGAGCGGCACGCCACCCCCTCATGAATGCACCCTTTTGTGGAAGTCATTCTTCGTCGAGAAGAACGATGCGCGCACCATCCATCTCGAGACGTACCAGTGATTCGATTGCAACATCGGGGTATTCGGATTGTAGAAGTGCCAAACCCGGCCCCTTTTCGACAACAGCAATGATGTGGGTGACTTGAGCGCCTGTTCTGCGTACTCCTTCTAACACTGCTTTGAGGGTTCCACCGGTCGAAAGAACATCATCCACGATAACGACTTTCTCGCCGGTTTTCAAATCGTTAAGGAACATCTCTCCTTTCGAATAACCAGTTTCTTGCCCGATGGTCACTTCACCTTCGAGACCGTAAGAGCGCTTGCGAGCGATAATCAGTGGGATTCCTGTGCGGACACTAAGAGGTGCTGTGAGGGGAAGACCCATCGCTTCAATACCAAGAATAAGGTCGACACCATTCCAGTCAATGGCTTTCTCACAGAGATCTGTCACTGCTTTGAGAACCAGGGGGTCGAGGCGAGGAACACCGTCAGTAATTGGGTGAATGAAGTATGGATAGTCCCCTTTCCAAATCACAGGGGCGTTGCGCAGGCTCTCTCGAAGTCGATTCATTGCATCCGTCATGCCACATGGCTTCAAGTGACGGGGTATGACTTTTGCTCAAAGTTCAGCAAGATACTCGACGTACTCATCGGGGTCGAGGAGGTTCTCGAGGTCCATTTCGTGTGGTTCGATGATGATAATCCATCCATGGTCGTATGCCGAATCGTTAACAAGGTCTGGGTTAATCTCTACTTCCCCATTCACTTCAGCAATAATTCCTGAGTATTGAGAGGGGAAAGCTACTTTTTCTTCGGCTGTCCAAATCGAGAACATGTCTCGACCTTCGTCGATTTCGTATTCTGCTTGCGGGAGAATGACTCGCAATACTTCTCCGATTTCAACAGCGAGGAACTCGCTGACGCCAATCATCAAACGCTCGTCTTTCTCTTGATACCACAAGTGGTCACGAGAATATTTTCGGTTGTGGGCTACGCTGAATTCTACCACTTCTTCGTCCATGGTTAAACATCCTTAAATCGGCCCGAACACCATTGTATATGAATCTGAGGCATATTTTGGTTTCAGGGAAATACGACAAACGGGTTAAGTGAGTCGGCGTTTTAGCACCCTTTGGTCGCCTATGGATTACGCCGAAACCGATGAACAGCAAATGATTCGCGAGCTTGTTCGCGATTTCGCAGAAAGTGTGCTTGCTCCTACTGTTGAGCACCGTGACCAAAATCAAATTCCACCCTCGGCAGAGTGGCAAGAGTTTCTCGATTTTGGCCTACAAGGCGTAACTATTCCAGAGCAATACGGCGGATCACCGGTTGATGATATTTCGGAATCCATAATTGTCGAGGAACTTGCCCGCGTTGACCCTTCCTTTGCAGTGATGTACTGTGTTCATGTTGGACTCTGTGCAAAGACCATTGCACTGCATGGCAATGAATCACAAAAAGAGCAGTACCTCACGCGATTGGCAGCGGGTGATGTTGGTGCCTATTCTCTCTCCGAAGCTGGAGCAGGAACAGATGCAGCGGCAATGATTTGCAAGGCAAAACTCTCGGATGATGGCAAACATTTCATTCTTAACGGTGAGAAAATGTGGGTGACAAATGGAGCACAAGCACAGATTCTCGTGTTGTTCGCTAAAGATGTAGATCACCCAGATTACGGCGTTAAGAAGCACGGAGGCTCAACTGCTTTCATCGTAGATTCTTCATTCGAAGGATTTTCAGTTGGCAAGAAGGAAGACAAACTCGGTATTCGTTCATCGGATACATGTACGCTCATTCTAGAGAATTGTAAAGTTCCAGTTGAGAATGTTCTGAAAGGCGTGGGCAAAGGATTCCCTATCGCTATGAACGCTTTGGATAACAGCCGAATCGGTATCGCTGCCCAAGCACTTGGTATCGCACAAGGTGCTTATGAGGCTTCTCTGCAGTATGCCCATGAGCGTGAAGCATTCGGGAAACCAATTGCCTACCATCAAATGATAATGGCGTATTTGGCCGACATGGCCACACGTATCGATGCAGCCCGACTTCTCGTTTATCGTGCCTCGTGGGTGAAACAACAACACTACGAACACAATGGACCGCGGCACTCAAAGGAAGCCAGTATGGCCAAATTATACGCAGGTGACACGGCAATGTGGGTTTCGGAACGAGCCATCCAAGTTTTGGGTGGCTATGGTTACACCAAGGAATTCCCAGTCGA
>QQRW01000049.1:25022-40404 GCA_003602605.1 Candidatus Poseidoniales archaeon
AAGTAATCAGCGTAGAGTAGAATCTCTCCCCTTGAGAAGAGCTTGCCTTCTTCCACTGGACCACTTCACGATTTTTCCAACACAATTGATTGTCGTGCCGATCTTGAACGCGAGTATCCTGTCGTTTTCTGACTCGGGAAACATAACACCAGCGGAGAACGGGCCGCCATCGATTTCACCGACGACGGTATAGCCACCTCGGAACTCATCCTTTGCGAGCAGTGTACGCTCGACTTCTTCGACTCGAAGGGCGCAAAGGTGTTCATGACACTCAGCGATGATTGCATCAGCCTCGCTTGAAAGGCGGGATTGTTCCAATCGTTCAATCATGATTTCATTTGGATTTTCAATTTCCCAAGAGATGGATCCATCCGTAACAGGGACGCGGTCGGCAACCGGCGGCTGTTCTTCGACTTGAGACGCGATTGCTGCGGCACCTGCACTCGCAGTGGCGATCGCTGTTGCCGTTTCTCTCGCTGATTCCACAATTTGTTCGGAAATTTCTGTAGAATTAGAAATAGAGTCAAGAGTGGTTTCGGTAGCCATTACACTTTTCAGTTCCTCCTCTTGTTTCTTCATTCTCATGAGAGCTTCTTTGTTTGCTTCCTCCATGATGCGGGCCGCTTCTTCTTGGTCCACTTTGAGTTCTTCAATCGAATTTGTCGCCTGCTGAAACTCTTCTTCAAGGTCCTTAAATTCGTCAGCATCCGCTTCTGCATCGGGTTCAGTTGTGTTTTCCAGCGGCTTTTCAAACCCAATTGACTCGAGGAAGCCCCACCATTCTTCGATGGATAATTTCCCATCGCTATTTGTATCCATTATCTTCATCAGCGAGTCAATAACCCATTGCGGTGGCTCGCTCTTGGAGATTTGACGAACAAATTTCATTGCTTCATCGTTGGAGATGTACATGTCTGAATTTGCATCGAGCATTTGCGTGAGTTGAGCTGTTGTGTATCCTGAATCTTTGAGCCACTCACCAAATTTGTTAGCCATTTTCGCTGCCATTGGGTCACTATCGATCTTTTTGGAAACACTTGCTTGGATATTTTGTACATTGCTTCGGATGTTTTCTGTAACAACTTCTTTCGCCTTCGGTGCCATGTTTTGTCGAACAGACTGCGCCCATCTTTTGACGGAATCTTGTTGGGAAAGAATTTCGATGACAGTCTCTCTTGGGATGTGTGCCGGGGGAGCATCTCCAGTGAATTTGACGGCGATTTGGGCCAACTCGTCATCGCTCAAAGTAGTGAGATTGAATCCCTTATCAATGAGTTTTTGGCCAATTTTTTCTAAGGCCTTATCCTTGATTGTCCCGCCTTGCATAGTTGAAGCAGGGAATTCTTATTCATCAACTTGATGCCAACATTATTCGGGAAATTGCAGGACCGGCCAATCAAGATAGTTCTCTTCATTCCAATGCAGAGAGCACAATACATCTTCAACTTCATCCGAACTTGCAAGGTCACGTTCGATTTGTAATCGATGCAACCATCCTTTTAATTTTCCAAGAGCACGACCTTTACGAAGACCAGTTCTTTGCATGATCCAATGCCCGTCGACCAGCGAAGAGTGCCCGCCTTTCAGTGGTGGAAGTTTCTCTAGAGTTTCCAGGAGAGCATAGACTTCGTCAACTTTTTCATTACTTCCACCCATAGAAGGGGAGAGGTTGTGGCTTCGAATAACGACCTCCAATTGGAGATGCAGTTCAGCCTTGTCTTCCAACACTGCCCGGAATACTCGAAGGCTGGGTAACGAGCGTTTTGGTAGTTGGCCGAATTTTTGATGAAGTTTCATGATGGTATTACGTTCTAACTTGGAAAGTTTAAGTTGAGACAAGGCTTCATCAACCTCTATAGAAAAGGTTTCGCAGAGTAAGAGTGCAAAGCGAGTAAGACCATCAAAGTCATGGACATATGGATGCTGTAAGGATGAAAGGAGAACATGTTGAGATGCCCATTTCCCCGGCAAAAAAGTGTCAAGGATTCCGTCGTGGGCCATTTTCTCAACGACCTTACCCATGTTTCTGCCAGTCAATATTTTATGCCACTCCATCCAAATGCGTTCATTGGTGACAACTTTCAGTTTGTGGGCATTTTGCCGCAGTGCCTCACCCAACTCAAAGTCAAATTCCCACATGCCTGCCTTTCCTCTGTCGAGGAACCTGTACGCGCGGAGAATCCTCAAGGCGTCTTCTGAGAGCCTGCCATAGGCCTGGCCGACTGCACGAATCAGACCTCTTTCCATGTCCTGTAATCCGAAATGCGGATCATGCATTACTTTGCGTGCAACATCAATTGCCATTGCATTGATGGTGAAATCACGCCGTTCCAGATCTTCTGACAAGGAGGTACCCCATTTGACGTGTTCAGGTCTGCGGCCATCGGTATAGTCGCTTTCGATACGGAGGGTAGTGGCTTCATACAGTGCTTGTTCGCCTCGCAAACTCACGGTACCATACTCTATTCCTGTAGGTATGGCGTTTGGAAAAAGATCCATCATTTGCTGGGGTTCAAGTGACACTGCAAAATCAATATCGTGAACATCAAGTCCGAGACATACATCTCTTACAGCACCACCTACAACCCAGATACCTCCGCCGTTTTGAGCGACAATTGATACAATCTCAAGGACTTCATTAGGGAGATTATCAATCCACTTAAGCACATGAGGGGGGCATTCGAGAGACGGCACATCCGCTTCAAGAGCAGGTGCAGGCCATTCCTCGATTTCCATAACACCCCTCCTTTATTGTGAATGGGGGCGCACAGCAGACAAAGCATTATCGCAGAAGAGCCATTCGAAAGCCTCAATGTGGGATGATGAAGAAGTTCACCTGGTGCCGTACGAATGGCTCAAACCTCATGAAGAAATCAAGCCTCGAAACCGAGACAAGCTTCTTGATATGACGAAAAGGTGGGGCGGTTTCACTAAGCCACTCATCGTCGATAAGAAAACAGGATCAATTCTTGACGGGCATCATCGTTATTCGATAGCAGGTGTTCTTAATTTAGCTCGTGTTCCTGCAATTTGTGTTGATTATTTAGAGGACGAACGAATTGAAGTCGATGTTTGGCCAGCGTCGTCAATCGACTCGATTACAAAGCAACAGGTGATTGACATGTGCCTTTCAGACCAGGTATTTCCTCCCAAAACAAGTCGGCACACCATAGCTGACCATCTTCCTCCAATACACGTTTCGTTGGAAGAGCTTGCTCAACCTGCTCCAACTCAGTTGGATTGACGGGTTTCGATGTACGATCGCCAGCGAGCGTTTCCTTTACCTTCCAGTTTTACGCCATGCTGCGGTGCTCCGGAGATTTCCACTGTATGCTCCTTGACTATGCCTTCATGTGAAATCATGAGGTTTACTTCTGAATTTGCTTTCCCCTTTAGTGCGGTTTTGAGTTTGCTCATCGATGAGGTACGTATGCCGTCAACTGCAACGATTTCATCACCCGGCATCACGCAGTGGCGTACAGGTGAGCCAGTGTGATGAGAGGTTGTGATGATTCTACCGTCTTTTGCCGAGAGGTTGAGACCGAGCCATCCGTGTTTTTCTTCACCGTTCTCAAACGGCTTTTCCGGAACCAGTTGAAGTCCGAAATAGGCCATAGTTCTCTCCATATCAGGGGCTTTTCGATCGTGCATAAGTGCGTCGAGGAGTGAGCCTAATTGGCGGCCGCCTTTCATTGAAGTAAGTGCCTTTCGAATGTCCTTATACGTAATGCCCAACCGTTGTGTAGCATCACATTCAAGGGCATGTCTTTTGCATAACTCAGCCATTAAACCGCAGACTCCAGAATCTCCTTTGGAACGCCGCCTCAATTCAGCATCCAATTGCATAATCGCTAATTCGCCTTCAAGATAATAGGAGATTTGAGTTTCCCTTGAGAAAGCATGACCTCGATACAAATGAATCCAAGCATCATGGCTCGATTCAGCTAGAGATTCAGTGTTCATGCCATTGCGGGTGGTATGACGTTTCATCTTTCTCAAGAAATCCTTGCGCCAGTCTTTTTCAGACCAAGCACCGGAACGAACACACAGCATATCTCCCATCCATGATGTGCCACCTTCAAACCACCACAACAGATCTGAGTGGACTTCACGCTGGAGGTCATAGTCAAGGAAATTGCGAGGACGAAGACGTTTTACATTCCACTGATGTAAATATTCGTGACTGAACAAACTTACAAGGTCGAGGTATTCATCCTCATGGCCGGGCATGAGGCATTGGCGTGGTAGCATAGAGGTTTGTGAATTAAGATGTTCTAATCCCCCGCGCATACTTTCAGTTAATTGAATGACTGTGACATAATTGTTCCAAGGAGGTGTTCCGAAAAGGGCATGGTGTTCCTTGATTATTCGATTCATATCCATTTTGAACCTGTCGAGCATTCCCTGGTCGACGTCATACCCCCCACTGTCCCACAGTTTGAGGTGATGTGTTCTTCCATCCACATCCCACGTGTCCATTGGGTTGGCATTGCATTCAATGATTGCATCGAGTAATTCATCTCTGTTTGGGGAGGTAAATCGGTAAGTAATTCCAATGTTTCCGGTCAATTCCCCAGGGCCTTTTTCTTCGCCAGTATCTGTATACTGTGTAGCAGGCTTCCATTCCTCTGGAGCATGTAACTCAACAATATGCTCCATATCCATTCGCTTTGAGTTGATGCCTTCAGTAGGCAAGAACCAAGTGAAGGGGGGCATCATGTGCAGGTGAGTGTTGTCGAGGTGATTTGACCGTACGGATAAGTCGGTAGCCAAAAGTCGGTATCCAATCGATACGGTATCGGTGTTTGAAGGGATTTTGATTTTCATTGCATCCACATCTTTACGGTGGAATACAAGGGAGTTTCCGTCTTGGTCCGTTGCTGTGAAGTCAGTCATGTGTTGAATCGGTTCACGAAGGAAATACGATCCAGGTACCCATCGAGGGAAGTGTACAATGAGGTTTGTACCGGTGAACGGCCCTGTAATTTCTATTCCTACATGCAAACGCCGGGATTCACCTTCTGTCGCGTCAATAAGGAATCGAATCCCGGATGTTGGTTGGCTCATAGACCAAGTTCGGTCGAGGCGGTAGAAAGGTTCTCTGCTGTGACACGGAGCAAATCATCTTCACATTCTTCGAGAAAAATTCGATTTTCGCGAGCGATTTCAGGTTCTCCACATCGCCCAATGAGCCGTTCGAGCAATCTTGCTCGTTCAATCGAACTCACCGATTGGTCACGAATGATTGTCCATCGTAATGCGTCGAATTCTTCAGATTTCTTACCTTGCAGCCAACGGCCAAGTATTGCGTAGCGTTTATTGTTCAGCAGGACTTGTATAGGCTTGTCTTCGAGAGAGGAGCATTGCAATCGAAGTTCTTTAACCACATCATTCATGTTCGAACCCGAGAGGTTTTCCGTCACTTGAATCAAAACTTCACCTGCATTCTTTACGGCAGAAGAAAGCAAAGGATTCAATTTGATCCCTCGTCGTAATGCATCATTCATACTTTCTTCAGTGAGTGTTTCACCGTTTTCGACAATGGCGTGCAACGCTGCCTCTCGAACACTGTTGTTGGAATCAGAAAGAGCAGAGGTTCGTTGTTCAACTGTGGCTGCTGAGCACATTATTGCTAAGCGTCGTAGACCGCTGTCCTCATGATTTAGAAATCGCTCGATGTGTAACTTGGCGTCCCGGCCCTTGAGCAGTGCTTCAGCAGCTTTTCTCTGGCAGGTCAAATCTTCATCTTCGATAAGCAGTAAGGCAATTTCGGTAGTGTCCTCAGAGAATTCTCCAAGCAGGTTTGCAGCGCATCTTCGTGCCTCAAGCCATGAATGTGCGGCCAGTACTTTCAACGTCGGTACTCCCTGCTTAGGGGCCCACTTCCTGTGAGCTTCCAAGGATTTGGAACGAAACCAAGGATCCTTGTCGTTGAGTAGTGGGATGAAACCCTCCAAGGCTCTTGGGATGTCGGCGTCGAATAAGACTCGTATTGCTCGACGTCTTTTACGAACATCACGATGTTTGAGACGGGCGATTTCGTTGTCAATTCCACCCGCCGCCATGGCTGAGCGTACAGGCTGGCACTCATAGGGGTGTGCATTCCGGTGTGATGCTCTCGCTCTCGTATGAAGATGCTTTTTTTTGGTTCAAAATGACAAATCACCGATGGAAATCATCGAAAAAGAATCCATCTTCGTCATCATCATCGTTCCAATCTACAGCACCAGGTTGGGCAAGGTTTGGGTGGAGCATCATTTGGAGCATCGGCCACAACCGAAGAAATGAGGGGGACGCATTCCACATCAACTGAATCATTGGATGTTCATTCATCGGGATGCCTCCTTCACCGGGTGGAGGTAGGTCTGCAGGCAATTGTCTCAGTTCGACAATTAAATCGCGAAGTGCAAGCGCTTCATCTTCATCCACCATGTCGAGTTCCTCACATGTTTCCATCGTTAACTCAAGCAAATCAGCAAGTTCATTCGGGTTCATTGGACCGGTTTCCGAATCTTTAACATCGATTGGGCCAAATGAGACTGGGCCAAGATCAGTGGAATACATCTGATCGCCTTGACGCTCAACTTTCATCAAGTGTTGTCCTGCTGTATTCCCAAGTGGAGCAAGAGCAAAGCCACCATCGACGATTCGAGATGAGAGCCATTCCGGTAATTCACGGATTTGACCGGTGATGAGTACGCGGTTGAGTTCTCCAGGGAATGCCACAGGTGCAACCTCGACCGCTTCCAGGACGCGCGATTCAATGGTTGGCCAGTGGGTCAATCGAGATTGGACATGCTCCACTGCAAGTTGAGAGGGATCCAACAGTCGGACACGCCCCTTTTCACCAACAATCATGGCAATTAGGGCGGCGATGTATCCGCCTTTTGCACCCAAAACTACGATTTCTTGTCCAGTGGACAGTTCCAGATGATGCAATAATGTTGCAATCATGTGTGGTGCAGAAATCGTCTTGATTCCACCTTCATCTGTTTCCAGAAAAGGAATCGGTCGGTCGGCGAAAAAGGGCTCAACATCGTAGTCTGTGAAGTCGGCTATGTCGACTTCAAGCATGGCTTTGTGTACGTGTGGCGGGACTTCAATACCACCCTTTGCTAGGCGCCTCAGCAAGGCAGGCATGTCCGTCATGTATGTGACAAAATCCCCGGCCCATGTAAAGGATGGGCTCGAAACATCTCAAATTGTGGCGGTTGGAGACTCTTTGGAACGAAGAATTTCATCGATATGTGAGAGATTGTGACGGTGCTCTTCCATACTCGCTTGAATGAGTTCATCATCACTTCTGTGAAGCTTTTGAAGATACAATTCTTGTGCAGGAAGTTCATCTTCCAGATTTACTCGCATGTTTCGCATCATTTCTCTGAAGCCGTCGGTGTCTGAAAAACCGATATCTCGTGCTTCGATGACCATTGTCTCGATTGATTCTCGTATTGATTCTGGAGAGAGATAGACTCCGTTCAATGAGGAGAACATGTCGTCCATCACCGTTGACTCGATTTTCGCCATGTGTTCGGACACCGTTGCACGGGCGAGTCCTAATTCATCAGCAAGGTCAGAAATCCGCGTTCTTTTGGGGATTTCAAAATACCCTTTGTCGTATGCGAACTTCGCCAACTTCATCTGTCTTGAGGACAATGTTCCATTGTTATTTCCAAGTGATGTGTGTATACTTCGGGCACTGACACGGTCTGGCTTGGCAATTAGACGTGCAAGGCCAGAGAATAGGCGTAATTTCAGCTTTGGTCCTTGAATCGTGTATCGTAATCCTTCACCATCGAGGAAGCATTCGTTTGGCACAGCACTCGTCCCGTTGGTTCGGGCATTCAAATTCGTGAGCGAGTGTTTGAAACGAACCATGAGAATATACGGTTCATCAGGTGAATCTGGTTTGACGATGGTTTCGAGATAATCGAGGAAGTAAAGGTCATCGATGTCTTCGGGCCCCTTGCCATCCGCAAAATGGCATTTCATCAAGCATCGAACATCCTTGGGGACCCTTTTAACATAGGATAAAAATTCGATTCTGCGGAAAATTTTCACGACTGAACCTATATCTAAGTGTTCGACTCTGTTAAGCTTCCAGAAAAACGTGACCTCGCGCATAAATAGCCTTATGCATCCTCCTGTATAAGCAATATCCCGGTCAGTCAACGCATTTCAAGCCATGCGAAGAATGAAAAAATGGGTAAAAGTATCAAAATCGCCCGATTGATTTTCCTTTGTTGGTCGACATACTTGACCGTCGGCTCCGGAGAAACTTCAATCGATTTGGCACTTCTTTTTCTGCGAGAAACATTCACCTTTTCTTCAATTCTTTGGAGAACTTTTGCACGGAGTTCAGGTTGACGACTGCTGGACACGCCTTGGCCGACAATAAAGCGTACAGAGTGATGATCTGCGAGTTCTAAAGCGGCGTCTACTACGCCAATGACGTTGGTCAAATTATGCATGTCGATACGTATGGACATTCCATCGCTTTTGACATGACTTAACACTCTCCAGTTCCCTTGGCCTTCGTTGTAGGAATGTAATAATTCACGAGCAACTTCAAGCGGCTTACTCCCAAGAAAAACCGGCCGTCTTCTACGTGCTAGGAAAGGTCCCAAAAGTATGGCTCCGAGCGTCGGTGGTACGCACATGAGCGTAGCGAGACGTTGGAGTTTGTCAGGGTCTGTAAGTACAGAAACAACTGCTAAACTGAATCCAAGGTACAATCCCATGAAGGCTCCAGCTTGTAAGCCCGTCCCCAAGCCAACTGGTTCACCTTCCTTGGTGCTCATGGTGCGACGAGGTTCGTTCCGCACATCAATACTCGCATCTGTCCGAGCCAAACTTCATCAATTGAGAGGAGGTGCGAGTTGCATGGAGAAGAATGGCTTGGCGAACCGTGATCGAGAACGGAAAGTAGGGCGCTGGGTATTTGGAGTAAGTGCTTTTTTTTTCATCTCATTTTTTCTTACTCCGTTTCTTTTGCCAACCGGTAGCGTGCCTGAACTTGGCGCTCGTGCGAATGCGCTCGATTATGCCACAGAGGATGGTGCGTTCTCTGGAGGTAATACCCCTGAAGCACTGAGGCATGTTCATGATGACGAGTCAATCCACCAACACGAGCCGTTTGCGTGGACTGAACTGGACCCCTATAGCGGCTTTATCTACATGTTTGGTGACCTTAACTGCCACAACAAACATGAGCGTTCCTGGGTACTTAACGAGAACCAAATGCCAGTGTGTACTCGAGATGTTGGAATCTTTTTCGGACTTGCAATGGGTGGTTTAGTGTATTCGCGATTTGGTTACAATCGTTGGACTGTACGCGACTCATGCCTATCTTTACTGCCTGATGCTTGGCTCGAAGGAATCTATAGAACAAATCGCAGAACGATGGCTTGGATTGGCTTGGGCAGTTTGCTCTGCATCCCTTTGATTCTTGATGGATTTACACAATTACTTACTGGGTACGAATCAAATAACTTCACTCGACCTTTGACAGGTGCACCGTTCGGTTTTGGTATCGCCATTTTAACCGCTGCAGCATATTCTGCTCGTCCGCACCTCTTCAAGGATGCAAGTGAAGTGGTTTTGCCAGCCAATGCGAAATTCGAGCTTCAGGCTGAAGAAGAATGATTATTCGCTCGGCGGAGGTGTTTCCCACCACGCTAAAATTTCATCGACCGTTGAAGGTACTGGACAATTTTCATGTCCACTGCTTAGCATTTCTAATCGCTTGCAGATGTGATCGATGGCTCTACGAATTGATGGACGAGGTTGTCTTCCTTCATCAGGCACAAGCAGAGTGCGTAGTGCCGATTCCCACTCAGCGTCAGGGTTTGCTCTGCGCCACGAAGCGAGATTGGAGCGCAACGGCCACATCGCCAAGGCGAGTCGGCCGTACCCCAAACGACTGTCCCTGAGTTTGAATACTTGAGCTTCAGCAAACGGCACGTGAGATTGTTGTTTGTGTATCCAACGCGTGTTCTCTAGCCATTTTATTAGACGCTGTGTGTGACGCTGAGTCACCATCCTGTGTGGTCCAAATGCCTTGTGAAGTCGTGGGACTTCGCTTGATCCAACGATAAGTGAGAGTGTTCCAAGAACCGACCAACACGAGTGTGCATGTGGGACTGCAGGCACATCAAATCCTCCAGCATGCTCTCTATCCCATTTCTCTTCAGCGTATTTCATCCATTCCGCTGGAGATCGGCCGGATAACCAACCGATGTGGATGGCGGTCTTTTCTTGAGGAGCTCCAGGAAGGCGAGTTTGTTTCTTAACATCGGTTACAAGTGTTCGCAGAAGGTACCTGTCCACTTCGTCAGCGTCGACGTTTAGCGGTGCTGGTTTTCGATTGAAAAAGGCGCGAAGTTCCTTCCGTAATTTCTTCTTTAACTCATCCAATCCCCCTTCGTTCAAGATTGGACCAACAACATTGCATTTGTCAAAGGGTGAGGGCGCTTTGATCTCTCCGGAAAGCAAATCAATGAATCCCTTGCGAATCGTACGTTGAATCTCTGCAGTTTCAAAGTATTCCTGTTTCTCACTGTTCATTCTCAGTGTGCCAGATTCAATTCGCTTCATGGCTTTATCTGGGTCGCAGTCTATCCACAGAACGAGATCTGGAATCATTGCTGCAGCGTTCATTTTAGCCACTTGTTCTACACCGAGGTCACCAACGATTCCTTGGTAGATGAGGGATGAGTGAATGTTTCTGTCTGATATGACGATGTGGCCTTTTTGCAGCAATGGTCGAATCCAAGTGTGTGAATGATCGAGACGGTCGGCGGCAAAAAGTCCGGCTTCTTCAAGCGGTGTTTTGTTTCCGAGTTTGACGGATGTAAGTGCCAACTTACCTAGTTCACTGTGTCGCCTTGGCTCGTGTGTCGCATGGACTTCTGGAAACGGATATTCTGCTGCAAGTTCAAGCAAAATACGAGCGGCTTCGCCTTTTCCCGAACCGTCACCACCCTCGACCGTGATGAGATACATCAGTCATCACCAACATCGCTAAATTGTTGCTTAGCTATGACCAATAGAATCATTCCAGTTAAAATTAACAGTGGACCAAATACAATTAGGCCTCGACTAAACAGAGAAAGTCCGGCTAAGTACTGCGTTCTACGGTAGTGCTTTGCTCGACGAACTTCGAACGCTGCTTGGAAACCGATTAACGCAGAAATTACTGTGATGATACCGATTGCAGTAGAAAGACCAACTGCAGATTCTAAGGTCCAGCCACCGCTGTTAGGGATGTGGTTTTCGTACCGTTCTCCGTTACCAGGTGTCATTGTAATCGGTCGTACTCCGGCTTCTTCCGGGATAAAATCGCGCTCGACAGTTACGTAGCCATCAGAAATCACTTTCAGTGTGGTGGCCTGCGTGATCACTTGTTGGAAATTAAAATAACCATAACCATCGGTCAATGTTTCTGCAATAACCTCGTCTGTTCCAAACCTCAGTAACTGAATCGTGACATTCTCCACTCCGTTGCCGTCAACAGCCTCGACCGCTAAACCGGTTATGTCTACCGTGTCGGTTGTTTCAAAGAGTGTGGAATTCAGTAATTCGTCTGGATTGCCATTAAGAATCAATGCGCCTGTAGCCATGCCGAAGATGCTACCGATCAAAATCAAAGAAGCTGCTAGGGTAAGAATTCGAGAGCGGTCAGACTGATCCAATTCATCGATTTTCTCTTGAAACTTGACCGTTGCTTTTTCAACTGCCCGCTCGAGTTCAGAGGAATGCACGACCAACTCTTCGCTGGCGGCTTTTTTTCGAGATTCAGTCGCAGCCTGCGAAGCCTCGAGTTGGGATTGTACGCGTGAGCGAAGGGCAGCACGTCGCTCTTCCATTTCGCTTTCATCCATAGTTCTCACCTCCGCCTAACATGTCTCAGTGCATGCGCGGATAATACCCTTCCCTTCTTTTGCCGCGCAAAATCACTTGAGGGTTTTTCTAATTTTCCAGTTCAAAGTTAAGATCACTCCTACAAGAATCACCATTGATGCACAACCAGCCGTTGCGAGCATTGGATACGACTCGGATTTCGGCTCATCGTTCGTGCTGTCAACGGTCTGGTCTGCATCTTCGGGCTCTTCATCGATCGTTTCCGTTACCGCTTGTTGAATCGTAGAATTCCAAATCCATGCATTGCTTTTTAGTCCCAACTCGACGAGTCTGCCCACTGTTTGCAACGATTCAGCGCTTACTTTGTCAGGTGTATCTTCATGGGTATGCCAGTAACCTCCGAATGCAGTAGCATTTGGGCCAAACCGTATGTCGATGAGGTCTATTGCTGGGATACCGATCTCAAGTGCGGCAAGATGGTCATCTGACACTCCGAATGAGGTGTTCATGTCGAGTATCTTGATGCCTGGGGTGCCGTTGCAATCTGGATGTTCTTCAACAAGGCCAAGGGATTGAGCGAGAGGGGTAATTGTGCTCCATAACGAATCGTTACCAGGCCATATGTGAGTGAGCTGTAGGTCCGCATCTCCGATCATGTCAAGGACGATGTAGGCGTGAGTACGATTGATGTCAACGTCGGTTTGGTCACCACCCCACGCATCGGCGCCGAAGAAAGTATGGGGTGTGTGGTTTTTGTCCTCGGCGTCGGTCCACAGTAATTCGACTTCGTAGTCAAGTTGCATAGGGGGGATAATTCGAGCCAGTTCAAGCAGTGCTGCGGCCCCACTGGCTCCGTCGTTTGCTCCAATAATCGGGTCTCCAGTGCGATTTTTGTCCGGGTCTCTCTCTGCTGCATCTCTGCTGTCGTAGTGGGCGACAAGAACAATTCGAGGAGTGTTATCGCTGAAATTTTCAGGCCGAAGTGATGCCTGAATATTGGTGAATGTGAGGTTGTCAACGGTGTATTCATGCATACTTACATTCCATTGAGGGGCGTTCTGCTGATTCCATCCGGTTACATTTTCTTCGACCGATGCTCGGAAGAGGGCTGAGGCTTCTGAACCGATTGTTCGGGGGCCTAGACTTGACTGCCATTGAACAGATTGGTTCGCTAAAGTTCCGTTGAACGTCAAGCCATCAACATATTGACACATTTCCACAGGTTCGTAAGGTGAATATACCTCGTTTGCTTGAACGTTAAAAGGGGTGCTGCATACGCACAGCATGATGAATATGGCAACAAACGATCTCTTTCGTCTCGAGTCGAAAACACTCGGTTTGTGCATGAGCATGTATGAAGCCTCATAGACCCACTCTTAAATACCTCTTTTCAACTGGTGTAGATGTTAGCAGTCTTGCTGTTCTTTGAGGTGTCACAAATGTCGGAACCACGCTCCAATATCGCCATGCTCCTTGTGGTACTTCTTTTTGCTTCTGGCATATCTCCTCTTCTGCTTAATGTGAGCGCAGAATCTGAGGACACAAACGAAGTACTGCCGTACGATGCAGGGGGCGTCATCATTGGTGATGTTGCAGATTTCGAACTCGAAATGGGCGATCAATACCTCATGATTGAAGAGGAACAACCAGTTGTTTCTGCTTTTTCCTTCCTGAAGCAGGAATGGATTGATGCTGGTCGTCCTGGCGTCGATGAGATGTCCTATGAACCCCTCACCTCGGGTCGAGCTGCGGGGAGAGCATGCTCCCCTCACCTCGTCAACGACCAATTGACCGTCCCTACCTCGGGCGGCTCAGTTGATACATATGTTGCCAAAACAACAAACACCGTTGCGTTCTTAGTCCAATCCGGACGAACGCTAAGCTCTACGGTACTCAACAATCTTGCATCTTCATGGGATCAGACCATCTATCCTACAATGACCACATACTACGGCAAGGATTACCAAGACGGGCGTGGACTCGCCCCTCCAGATGTTGACAACAACTGTCAAGTTCAAATCGTCATTTACGATATTGACGGCGCCTACAATATCGGCGGTTACTTTGCTCCGTCTTTATCCAGCGCTCGTGAAGCGGTATACGTTGACTATGCCGATGTTACTCTTTCTTGGGGTAAGTCGATTCTCGCTCACGAACTAGAGCATTTACTCCACAACGCACAAGATCCATACGAGAATCTATGGATTGACGAGGGTAACGCAGATGTAGCAATCTATCTCTGTTTTGGCGCTGACTCAACACTTGTGAGCCACTTGAACCAATGGACTCAATCATCCGACCTTTCAGTACGCTGGTGGAACCAACGGTTTGCAGATTATGGTGCGGGCTTCATCTTCACGATGTATCTTGCAGACCACCTCGGCGGTGGACCTGCTGTACGTCAGTTGGTTCAAGATTCGGCAACCGGCGGACTTGGTGTCGAAAACTTGGCCATTTCACCCGTTAGCGGGCAAAGCGGTAAAATCGGTAGGACGATGGAACAAATCTTTGCGAACTTTTCAATTGCGGCAGTTCTTGATTCTGATCAAGGAATCTACGGCTTCTCCAACTTGGAATTGACTCCAACATGTTCGTCAGGTTCGTTCTGTCGCGTTCAGCCAGCAGATTCCAACAGCGACTGGGCCGGACCATGGTCTTCTACCGGACATTCGGTTGAGGGCTGGGGTATTCGAGCATTCAAGTTCACTCCTGGTGCGTCTTCTCCAGCCCCTCTCACTATGCGATTGACTTCTGATGTAAGTCAGTTTGATGGCGTCGTGGTCTCGAAGGCGACTGCGGACGGACTGTGGTCGGCAACTGACTTGGACTTCCAAAACAACGTAGCAACTGCATTAATTCCTGGTTTTGGCAATCTCACTGACGAGGTTTGGGCCATCACTTGGTATGCCAGTACTGTTGCTGATTGTGATTACACTTCATGTGGGCCATCGTATCCACAAGGTACAGTCGACATCGAAGCTGCTAGAATCACATCGCCAGCTACGCTGACACTCAACAACACTGTGTTGGGTGACCGAGATGGGGATGGGGCGTCAGATACAGCGCAAGTAAACTACCAAGTCTTCTCAAACGCTTTCTTTGAAGATCTAGATGTCACCACAAAGGTTCTCGACAACAGCGGTGTTGTTATCGACACTCAAACGAAGCGCGTTTCGGCTGGTGGCGGCGTTGCTACTGAGGAAAGCATTTGGTTTACTGCCCCTAAAAGTTCTCAATTTACTTTCGAGATGGAAATGAAAGACATGATTGGTACGACTGTCGACACACTGTCGACATCACCGCTGATTCTCGATAACATGAGGCCAACAGCAAATGGGACGGTTGCTCCGAATGAGTCTCAGACATGGGAGAATATACAATTTACCGGCGACGGTTTTGATGCATGGGGTATCTCTTTCGACAACAACTCACTCCCCTACTCGGATTCTCCAGTTGCTTATGCTTGGGACTTTGGTGACGGGACAACATCAGGCCTCAAGTCTCCACTTCGCTCGTACAA
>QQRW01000049.1:40507-44799 GCA_003602605.1 Candidatus Poseidoniales archaeon
GTGCCGATTATCACAGTGAACGGCGTTGTCATTGAGGATCAAGTTTCGATTTTGACCGAACAACTGATTTTGTTTTCAGCCTCTCTCACTTACGACAATGTCCCTACACAGAACTTGACCTTTGAATGGAACTGGGGCGATGGTGACATTGACAGCGGTATCGGTCTCTTCCAAGCGCCTCATGAATGGGGAGATATCAACGGAGTGAATGCATCTTACGACCTCACTCTGACCGTTTCAGACGGCATTAATTCGGGCGTAAAGAACATCGAAGTGATTGTCAACAACCGAATTCCATACCAAATCTTCACCGAAAACCTCTCGACTTCAACCTACAATTCGATCGTCATGCCAGATGTGTTCAAAGACGACGATGGAAGCATTGTGGCATACTCATGGTTCTTCCCTGAAGGAGTAAATCTCGGTGGTGGAGTTACCGACCGTAGCGACGACTTCACACAAACAACTTCTTCCCAATCGAACCCAATGCCTTCATGGGATGCTCCAGGATTCAAAACAGCTGAATTAACAGTTACCGATGATGACGGAAGTTCGGTCTCTACAACGCTATCGATTCGTGTTCTGAACCAGAATCCTGTTGCTGACTTCGTTGCTAAAACTACAAGTTCAGGTACGTCACTTATCGATTTCCGAGTAGAGGATGGTCAGGTCGAGACGCCTTACACTTTTGATGGCCGAGACTCCTTTGACCCAGACGGTACAGTCGGTGATTCAAGTGATTTGACATTCAATTGGTCCTTCTCCGATGATGGGACTTTTGGCTCGAGTCCACAAGTAACTCACACTTTTTCTCAACCCGGTACGCACACGGTGACGTTGGTTGTAACCGATGAACTGGACGCGAAGAGTTTTGCGCGAATCATGACTGTTCAAATTGCAAATCCTCTTCCAATCATATCAGTTCAGATTCTTGATGCTTGGTACAATGAGGAGCAAATGACAGATTCCAGTTCACTGCCAGAGATTACTGATTTGGAATGGTCACGAACATTTAACGAAGCAGATGATACATTTGCTGCCCCTCATGCTTTGTTGTATTTCGACTCTGACGGTACCCGTGATGGAGACCAGTCCTTTGAAGGGAAATATGTTCCACTCGACACCAATTCTCCGGATTGGAACGGTATTGTGCAGTATACTTGGGATTTCGGCGACGGTTCGCCTTTGAATTCTGAGTCTTCGCCTTGGCATTCGTATTCATTGCCCGGGGAATATACCGTTTCACTTACTGTACGAGACGCATTTGGCACGGGGGATGTATCACGTTCTCTCTTCACAGTTGTTGTCGACCACCCCCCAATTATCCACAATATTTTCATCCAAGACGAAATCATAGTCTCCGATTCGTATTCGGTCAGTGCGAACATTTCTGACCTCGAATCCGACTTGGGAATCGCAGTATACCGTGATACCAATGTCAACGATGGTTCAATTTCGGATCGAGATGAGACTCTAAGCCCTGATCTCATCATTCGCTGGGATCTTGATATCGAGGTCGATGCGAATGAAAACGGCAACCCTGCTGACGATTGGATTGACCCTATAGCCGGTTCCGAGAGCCGAATCTCCGGCTCCTGGGACGAAGTAGGGGTTTACACTGTTCGATTAGAAGTGTGCGATAGCGTAGGAATCTGTGATACTATGGACCTTGAAATCGAAGTCAGTCCTGAACCTTCAGACCCACCTTCTCTGTCTGACTTCAGTGTGGACGATTGGAAGAGTTGGTTGGCCGATGCTGGTTCCGACTTAGCAACCCTTGTTGCCCTGATTTCAGTTGCTCTCATTCTCGGTTGGCTCGTTATGCGAGAACCTTCTGACCTCGAAGACGAGGCAAAGCAAGCTGCGGAAGCCTACACCGATGTGGAACATGTCGAAAGTCAAGGAGGATTACTCGGAATGGACCATCATACGCCTCCTCCTGCACCCGGTATTCTTTCCAAAGACGAGCGTAGAAGCGAGGACAGTGGATATGTACGACCTCTTCGACGTCGAAGTTGACCGTTAGTTTGTATAACCTCCTTGCATTACATTAACCGAGGGGAGTACATGTCGACACATTTCCGAGTTGGTTCAATTACTTTGACCCTCCTTCTCCCCTTGTTTTTGGTCGCTCTCTCTTCGCCTTTGACAGCTCAGGTTCAGGCTTCTGATGCATGTGCGGGTGACACCACTCCTGTTGCATGGAACGAGACAGTTCAACGCAAATCACTTGTGCCACATCATAACAATATGTGGTGGGGCGGATTCTTTTACGATGACGATATGTACATGGAGGAAGGAGAAGGGGGTGGCCCGTCCGAATCCGTTGATGAACGGTATAATCCTGAATTGAGTCCAGAAGAACCGTGGATGTATGACACGTACTTCACTCCTCGGCTTGAACCATTAGAGGTGAACCATTTCACGACTATGCTCGTTGGAAACGACAGTGTTGGAGCATTGAGGGTTAACCTCTCGGCTGATTATCGAACGACGGTTTGCATAACCTTGCAAGATACGAATTTCAACCCTGTTAACGCTGATGTGTATCTCATGACAACAGAAGAATTCTCAAGTTATGAAGAGTCTTACTTCAGTTCACACCAAGACAATCAATGGTTCTATGACGAAGATGTACAGGATTCATTGTCTGATATACCTCCTGAGTGGAGGAGTTTTAATTTCCTCGGATGGAAGTCATACCGTGATTCACATGAATACGAAAAAACATCCGAGGTTAATTTTGCTCTAAACCTTGATCGCCCCGAAATCTATTCCTCACTCTTCACTGGAACCAACTGGCAAGACTTCTACATCGTAGTAGATACATGGGACAATGTGCATGACTTTGATGCCGAAGCGCCAAATACAATTGTGGCTGCAGACATCACCATCATCACGACAGAACGAAGTCTAATTCTGCCCCCGTATACTGTGGCAATCGTTTTCCTTGTGGCCTTTTTGGGTACACTCATCATTCCATTTGTTCTCAACGCTCGCTACATGAAGGCAGGTCTCATGCAAGCAGAACAGGTGCAAAGCATCGTTCCTTCGCTGAATTCTCCTGCTCAACATCCGGGGGATTGGCAAGAATCGCAGCCGACGCCTAAGGAGTTGCAAGAGCCAGTGCCAATACCCGATACAAGAAATCCTCAGGGCATCCAAACAGACGAATCATTTGGTGGCATTTCCATGCCGTCAGAAGAAACGTAATGTTCTAATTATGCTGGTTTAAACAGCCTGAGAGCGCCTTCAGTACTCAAGCAGTCTCCAAGCATCTTGGAGGTCACGAACGTTGACGAGGCCCTTGTCAGAAAGTCGAAACTCGTCTCGCATGGTTGCGTATACCATTTCTTGCCCAAGTGTAGGTGCATGGAGTCGAGCCCAGTCGCCACCATTACCGAGTGCCATGAGACTGTAAAGTGGAGATTCTTGACCTGAGAGAGTGTTTGCAGCATCGACGATTTGTAAGGCGTCTTGGTGATCGTTGACTGTGCTGCAGTACTTGAAAACATCACCGCTATCGCCGTTTTCAGTAACCATCGTAATGATTTCTTCTGCGCTTGGAGTTCCTTCAACATCATGTTGAGAAGCAATGATTTTGCAATCTGCAGATTTAGCAGCCTCTGCGAGTGCTTTGCGCGCTTTTGAATCAATGGAAAGTTCGAGGTCAATCCATGCAACATTGGAGCCGATTGCTTGCTCTAGGATTTCTATACGCTGTTCTTCGTTACCGGGAAAATGGCCGCCTTCACGAACTGGACGCACTGAAAACACCACGGGGAGCGAAATCCCTTCTTTTAATGCCGCAATTGACTCTGCAACTTCAAGTTCTGAAACATCGGCTACAGCCCAGTCATTGACTGGAGGCATGGTAGATGTGCGGTTTCCTTCTTCGTCTTCGACGACGGTAGCTTGCGGCTTGGTGAGGTAGAGTCTGTCAAATCGGACTTCGACCATGTCTGCGCCGTGTAATCCGGCACGAGCGGCTTCGTCAACCATTGCTTTGACTGTTGTTTCTTCGAGAGAGACGCATATCTTCGGGTTGGGCATGCTTTCGGCGACTTTGGCCGGCTTCTTAACGCTCTCGCTTGTTCGATGTTGAAGAACACACACGATTTTGTTTTTTTTGGGTCGTTCGTAAAGTTTGATTTTAGAACTGTTTTGTCCTTTGATTTATGTCAGTTGTAGGTTGATAATTGGGCCTTTTTTGGTTGCCTGTGAATGTCCTTTTGCACTACCTTTATACCCCCTCGGCACAGGGTATGTTTGTAGAGGGGAGTGAGGCATAG
>QQRW01000005.1 GCA_003602605.1 Candidatus Poseidoniales archaeon
CGACATTAGAACGCGAACCCCGACGATATTCATGTCTTCAGCGCCATCAATGGCCTCGGTGTGAAGGTCGTCAATCATGTACGTGTCCCCGTCTGCAATGTATTCGATGCCGTCAGTCAATTGAACGTACGTGAGGTTGCCGTTGATTTGGTAATCGCCGACTCCCCGTGCGCCTGCCATGCTGGAAACACCGCTGGCAGCGAAAGAGAAATACAGTGGGAACGCAATGAGGAAGAAGGCAATGCAGCCAACGGTAATTTGTGTGTCCCGATTGGTTTTCAAGTCGTCCAACGTAATCATTTGGTTCGCCCTCACCCCAACCCATGAAGCATCAACCTCTATGACTTTCGGTTCATTGACAGGACCAAATCCGATACTCGATTGAAAAACAGTGGTTCATTTTACTCTGATTCCGAGTCCATCCAAGGTTTTTCGGGAATGTTTGGCCAATCGTTTTTCCCAACAGAAAAGCCCAACTTAGCAAAGTTCTTTCGCGACTTTTTCCATACTGGCAGAAGAAAGCCAATCTTGGAACGCTCTCCGAAAGTCCAACGCCAAGGGCATCGAGGTAGACGAGATACCCAATGTTGCAGGAGTTGTTGTGTTAGAGGAACTTCAAGCCCTCCTGGTAAAACCCAAGAGATCATGTTGAGCGCTCCTGATGAACCACGGGTTTCAGCCCAGCTTGTGACTTCAAGACCTCGAAGGGGGCCATCGAGAATTCGTAACCCAAGCGTACGCGTTGTTTGCGTCATTGGCATGATGATGGCGAACCTGTCAACCATCCTAGAGCCTTCATGGCGTTCCATCGACCAGCCGGCTTCCTCAGCAAGAAGTCGAAACACCTTGATCGATTGAACTGGTGAGACACTGACCTCAAAATCCTGAGTTGCACGTCGCACCATGGATGCTCCAACCAACAGGTCAGCATCAACACTCCGATGGAGTGTAATGGTCTGTGCAGCCTTTCGGCTGTTGTGAATGTTTCAGATCAAACTCGAAGTTTGATTCGCTTGTATGCACGGAGTTCCCACAGTCCCGCCCTTTCAGGCGAGGTATTCCGCGGGGAGGACCGAGTAGGACTACCGTGCTTCACTGAACGCGAGCGTGTCGCGTACCAAGTGCGCTCGGCGGCGCTCGATTCCTGTTTCAACCGAAAAGGGATCCAAGACCGTCGAAGCCACCTTCTTCTTCTTCTTCCTCTTCCTCTTCAACAGGGGCAGGGGCGTCAGATGAACCAGCAGCAGCTGCGGGAGCAGCAGCAGCAGGAGCGGCAACAGCCTGGGTCATTGCATCAGCGATGTCAACACCAGCAAGTGAAGCAACCAGTGCCTTCACTCGAGCGTCGTCAGCGTCGACTCCAGCGCCCTTTAGGACAGCCTTTACCGATTTTTCGTCAATGTCTTTTTCAGCAGCGTGCAGTAGCATTGCAGCGTATACGTATTCCATATTTTTTCACCTCATTATTTGGTTCAACCGAATAGATCTCCGAGTCCGCCGAAGCTTTCCTCTTCTTCCTCTTCTTCCTCTTCTTCGGCTTCAGTTGGTACCTCAGAAGTGCTGTCTGATGAACTAGCAGCGGATGCGGCAGCGGATGCTGCTGCGCCCAACATGTTTGCAAGTTCTTCGTCGAGTGCGTCGCTGTCAAGCTGTCCAGCAACGGCGAGAGCGCCGCTGTGTGCTCGTCCAACGAGATGTGGCATGGTGTCTGCAGTTGCGATTGCAGCTTCCATTGCAACGGCCATTGCCTCTCGGCTGGCCTTTGCAAGAATTGTAGGCATGGTTTGGCTTGTGAACCATGTGATGTTGCAAGCAAGGTTGAATGCGCCTGCTGCGTAACTGATGAGATCGGTTTCGAATTGCTCGTAATCGATGTCAAGCGTGCTTGGTGCGAACAATGTTCCGCCTTCGAGCGTTCCACACAATCGTAGACCGGTGACAATTGGATTGATACCAATCTTCGAGAGCATCATACCCATGTCGCCTTCGAAAACGTCGCCTTCTTCGAGAACCACTGTTCGCTTCTGAATTTGAACAGAGCCACCCATAATCTTTGCAGGGATTCCAACAGAGTTCAACTCACCAACAATCGGGCCTGGAGGCATTCCGGTGTCCATCTTCTCAACCACAATTTGGTGAGGAGCGACATCGCCTTCTTTTGCGGCTCGGCCTGCTTCAGTCTTCTTAAGTTCAGTAAACAATTCAAAAGAATTGAGTTTCGAAGATGAAACCAATGCGGGTTGGATTGCGCCTTGGAACAGTTCATTGAGGTTCGAATCTTCAAACCCTGCTCTTTCCCATGCAATAGTCATCAATCGCTTCTTTGCGACTTGGATGTTCATGTCGCCACGAAGTGATGCACGCATACCGAGCATTGCGCCGGCAGGAACGCCGTGAATGTCGATGACAGCGATAGTGTCGCCGCTCTTGAGCAAGTCCACCAAGTCTTTGACGGTGTCTTTCTTCCACGATACAACCTTTGGAATCAATTAATCACCTCGACCATTTGTGATGGACCCATTGTTGTCTTAATGTGAAGAGAACGAATGTTTCCAATTCCACGTTCAAGCTTGGAAATCACACGGTTGTAAACTTCCATTGCGTTTGCGTAGAGTTCATCTACGGTCTGGCTTGCAGTACCGAAGGAGATTTGGAATGTCATTTTGTCACCGGACTTGATAACAACAGTTGACTGAAGACCTGCTGCAATGATTGCAGGGTCGAGTGTTGGAGGAACTGGACGAGGCATCTTGCCACGAGGACCGAGGACAACACCGAGGTATCGTCCAATCAAGCCCATGTGCGGGACTTCGGAGAGGAAGAAGTCGAAAGCGTTTGCAATCTTCTTTGCCTTTCCTTTGTTGCCGCCAAGATCTTCAATCTCTTGTGGAGTGATGACGTGAATGCCAGCAGCCTTTGCCTTCGTAGCAGCTTCTCCAGCAGCGAACATTGCGATTTTGAGTTCACGACCGCGACCAGAAGGAAGACGAATTTCTTCCTTGATACGGTTGTTTGGGTTTTTCAAGTCTACATCACGAATGGTGAATGCAATATCCAACGATTCGACGAACTTTCTCTTTGGTGCACTTTCGAGTGCTCCCTTAATTGCCTGGTTAATTTTTTCTTCCATTTTTAATCACCTCTGTGGTCAGCGAGACGCTCAAAGACGCCTCTACCACGGCTCGTGAGTTTCAATTAAACCGCTCGTCCCATTCTCCTTTGTTAATGATCTCGAGGGCGTCATTGGCCCAGTGACCGTCAATCTTGACACGCATTGAAACACAGGTTCCAATGATCTCTTTGGTTTGTGCCTTCAAATCGGCTCCGGTCAGGTGACCTTGACCGTTCTTGTCACGAGCAACATCCATTGCTTTCTCAAGAGAGAGGTCTTCGGTCGCGGCATCGAGACTGCCGTTGCACTTCTTTACACCAAGAGCCTTCTTGATGAGTTCGGATGTCCAAGGTTTCGGCATTGTTTCAACTCCATTGCTCACTATGTGGGCATTCAGCCGACAAAACACCCCTATATAATCGCGCTGTGCGAAGAGGGTTGAGTCGCTAAGCCCGGTAAAATCACTCGACACGCTCCACGACTCGAACGTGGTCGCCACGCATATTGAGGGTCATTGGGATCGGTTGTTCGTACAACTCCATGCTGACTTCTTCCTTGGATTCCGCCACGCTGAGGACACGAGCTTTCTCACCCTTGAATGCACCCGTAACGATTTCGACGATGCATCCGACTTCGATTCCAGAGGTCACTGCCTTTGGTTCGAGGTACGGTAGAATGTCTGCGAGAGGTGCTTCTCCAGGAAGAACGGTCTTTGCGTTCTTGAGAGGTGTTTGGTTCAACCCACGACGAGCTGCTGGGTCTCGGCCACCAGAGCGGCCAATCAACTTCTCAACGTGGTGAAGTGCGCTTGATTCAATAAACAAGTATCCTCGCATCCCGGTAGGGTGAAGGATGGACATAATTTCAGGAAGCAGCGAAGTGAGTGAACCACTACCGTGTAAGCGGTTGTACATCTCGTCAGCAACTCGCTTCTCTGAACCAATTGCTGTCTTTACGATGTAGAGGAAGGAACCGACTGAACCGTACATTTCTCCAAACAACTTGTTGTTGTTCTCCATATCGAGGTTTGAGAAGATACAGTTGTAATTCTGAAGGGTTCCCGGGTCAATCCATTCTGCTTCTGTGTAGCGGCCTGTTGGAGTCACTTCGTCTGTGCTGGAAACAACCAGCACCGGTACGACATCAACAAGGGAACGGCCCATGTCAACACCACGCTCAGGGCCGGAGCCTTGGTAGTGGAGGGATTCGACTGGGATTCCAGTAGATTCTGAGACGCGTGCAAGTACTTCCTCGGATGTGTCACCGATTCCCCAAACGCCGTCCCACAATGCTGGGAAGTCGCCATCGGACTTGCTGCGTCGCAGCAAGAGGAGTTTTTCTTCAAATCGAACGTATGCTACAAATGCTTCACTCATTTCATTCATCTCCTATTCTCACTCAGTTGCCGATGTTCAGTGCGTCGAACACCCAAGGGAGGAAATTGTCCATAAGGACGAGCATAGCAAAACCAATTGCGCCCAGAACAAACAGGCCAATTCCACAAATGATTGAGGTTTGCTTGAATTCTTGTGGTGTTGGCTTACGGGCCATGCGAATGATACGAGCCCAAGAACCACGGGAAATTCGACGGAATTGGGACTCAATCCAGTCTTGACGGTCCTGAACTTTTTCTTCAAATGAGCGGTTTTCTGCAGTTTCACCAGACATGGTACAACCTCGGGCTTTCAATGCCACCTACCCTTCGATTATAACCACTCCGTCGCGAATGTTGGAGTTTTTCGACTCAAAATTTCGTAAATTATGTTGCGAGGGTTGATGTGGGAGTGGCGTCGAAGAGGGCTCAATGGCGAAGAAAGACCCCTATTCGGTTTTGGGCGTAGGTCGAAATGCCAGCGATGTTGAAATCAAAAGGGCATTTCGCAAAAAAGCCCGCCAATTTCACCCTGACCGAAATCCTGGCGATGCTTCGGCGGAAGCCAAGTTCAAAGAAGTACAAGCCTCATACGAGTCGATTGCTACGGCAAAAGATCGGAACGAGTACGAACAACAGCAACGTATGTCGTCGATGTTCGGCAGTGGAGGCGGAAATCCCTTCGGCGGTGGCGGAGGAGGAATGGAAGACATTCTCGGCCAAATGTTTGGTGGAGGTGGTCGGCCTCGCGGAGGAAATCCCTTCGGTGGGATGGGTCAACCACAACAACGGCAACAACGCCCCAAAGGCGCAGACATCAGCGTTAGTCTCGAGCTGACCGCAGAACAAGCCGAACAAGGTGGCCAGTTCCCTTTCACATTCAAACGGCTCAAACCGAACGCTGCAGGTACGATGGAAGCGGCATCCGTAACCTTACGAACACGCGTCAAGCCGGGAGTGAAACACGGTACCACTTCACGACTCAAGGGCCAAGGCCATGACCACCCCGAGGGTATTGCTGGCGATGTCATGCTCACAATACGAATCCAATTTGGCGAAGGGCGTTTCTGGGATGGGAACATCTTGGTGCAAGAAGTTCCGACGCCCTTTAGCACGCTCATGCTCGGTGGGAAAGTGAAAGTTCAACTGCCTTCAAACAAGAAAATAATGCTCACTGTCGCGAAAGAAACGATGGTTGGTGACCGGCTCCGTATCGCCGGTGCAGGCTACGATGGTGGAGATTTAGAACTCGAATTTGTTCTGCCCGATTACGATGAACTCTCTAAAGAGCAAGTCAAGGCTCTTGAGAATCTTAAGAACTCTGGATTGTAGGTGAGTTCATGGGCCAAGGGAAAAAACGACAGAACCGTGGTTCCAAAAAAAACAAGAAAGGTCCACAAATCTCGGACTCTGAGCGGTTATGGAAGCGCTTAGCGAGTCATTTTTCTAGACAAGAGGAGTTGTGGCAGAGAACCTGGAGCAGCGAAGAAATTGCCACATTCCTTATTGAAAAAGAAGAATTAAACAAGCAATATGCTGGTGATTCTCGGCCAGAGCGAGTGTTTCGCAGCTCCATTGATGAAACGGTGGCGCACGCAAGATCGAAAAGCGAAAACTTTGTTCAAGTTGAAGAAAAGAGAGTCCGTATTCGTAGCCCAGATGAAATCAAATGCATCAAAGACGCTGTGCTTGACTGGCAAGCATTCAGTGCAGTCCATGCCGCCAAAGGAGCAACAGGCCTCCATGGTCGCCCAGCCTTGAGTGGGCCGGATGCTCCGGAAAACACAAGTGAAAGTGATGCTGAAAGGTACGCACTCCTCGAGGAGGTTTGGCTCGCACATCTTGGTGGACTGGATTACCCCCCTACCTTCTCTCTGCTTCCAGACACAGTCGTCCGCACTTGGGGCTCGTTTGATTTGGTCAAGGAGGCTCGATTTATCGCCAACAGGCGCTCAGGTCTACGGTTCCGTGATGCCGAGCCAAGTATGGCGCTGTTGCTGATTCAATCGGGCCGGTTGAATGCACGTTCACTCCTCGATTTGAGACTCGAAAACAAGCGCAAAGGAGGATGGAACCCATTTCCTCGCACCTATGACAAGGCGCTCATTGAATCCGCAGAGCGGCTGCCAGAAGTTGATGGCGAAGCAGAACTCTCCAAGAACAGAATTGACCTTCGACACCTGCCACTGGTAACCATTGACCCACACGATGCGAAGGATTTCGATGATGCAGTTTGCTTGGTTGAAAAAGACGGAATACGTACCCTTTGGGTTGCTATTGCTGATGTCGCACACTATGTCGAACCGGACACTCGTCTGGATGCCGCTGCCCGCGCCCGTGCCACATCTGTCTACCTTCCACATACCGTTCTTCCAATGCTGCCGCCGCGACTTGCCGATGACTTGTGTTCACTGCGAGCGGATGTTGATCGTCTAGCTATGGTCGTCTCCATGGAAATCGGAGAAGACGATTCCATTGTAGAATGCAAAGCATACGAAGCAGTCATTCGCGTTGCAGAAAACATGGCCTACGAAGATGCGTTGGACAATCCTCGATTTGCTGAGATGTTCAAGTTGGCAGATTCATGGCAAAAAAACGAAGTCCGCCTCAACATTCAGAATGCTGAATTACGGCCTCGTTTGCACGGTGAAGAAAACATTCGGGTTGAAATCAAATGGCCGAACGCTGCCACGCAAATGATTGAATCGTTCATGGTTGCCACCAATGCCTCTGTGGGCCATTTACTTGGCAAAGTGGGCGCTCCTCTGCCATGGAGATGTCACACTCCACCTGATGCTATCGAGGTGGAAGAACTGAATGCAAAACTTGCTGCATTGGGCGTCAACATAGAGCTCCCGCTACCGAGTTATCGAACGCACGGCCAATCTGAAGAAGGTGAATTGGCTGACTTACTCGCCGGATGGGCTGGTGGTTCAATCGATGTATCGGGAATGGAGATGGATTCGGCTTCGGGAAATGACACGCCTGCATACCTCGCCAGTGTCCTCGATGCTCAAGCAAGGCAGGACATTCTCGATGCCCTGGACAAAGCTCAAGCGCAAGCCTCAGAGCTCAAGGGAACAATTCGAAGAGTCGTCGACCAAGGGTTGTTTCACCTCATGCAACGCGCAAATTACAGCGAAGAAAACCTCGGACATTTTGGTTTGAACCTCGACGCTTATGTTCACTTCACAAGTCCAATACGACGCTATCCTGATCTCATGGCGCATCGACAGCTCAAGGCGCATTTGCGAGGCGAACGTTGGGTTCATTCTCTTGAAGAGACTGCCAAAATTGCGAAGCATTGCAGTGAACAAGGCCATACTGCAAAACGGATGGAATGGGAGCTCGTTGCCAATGCGTATCACTTGCATTTGTTACGTGGTGGAAAAATTGGTGGTGAAAGTTCGACTGAGTCGACGCCGCTGGAACACACATCATGGCCAGCGCGAATCACTGGACTACGTTCTCCTTGGGTTTTCCTTGACCTGGCCGACGATGGTGCAATCCACGGCCGAATGCATTTACGACAAATCGGCGGTAAAACCCAAATGAGCATTGATGAGCACGGGCTCGCCGTCATACCTGCAGAACCGGATGCGCGTGGAGAACAGAACCCAGTTGTACAATTGGGACAAAAGTTCCCATGTCGATTGCGGGGCTTGGACGTATGGGCTGGGTCTTTGGACCTCACCCCTCAGTAGTATTGTAGTCAAAACCAAGCGTTTATATTGACTACATTAAACGCAAACATATGGCACGCATCAAAGCACAGATGTGCAATTGCGATTGCAAAATGAAACGATTGTATACTCGCGCAGAGGGTGGCAAGGGTTGGAATCAGATCGGCTGGATGTGCACCTGCGGTTGTGGATGCATAACCATGGATGAAGGAGAATGGAACCTCACCAGTTGTGAAGACCAATCCTGTTGTTGACTCGAGGTGTGAAAATGTCAACCGAATCGTTCGTATTGGAAGTCACTGGAATGACCTGTGCTTCATGTGTTTCATCGGTTGAAAAAGTCGCTCTTGGAACGAAGAAAGTAGAATCCGTTTCGGTCAACCTCCCTTTGCAACGTGCAGTTGTCTACATCTCACCTCAGGCGGATCTCCCATCGGTAAAGAAAAACGTGATGGCAGCCATTCAGCGCAGTGGCTTCGGTGCAAACGAACAGCATGAAAAATCGATGATGATTGAAAACGCAAAAAAAGATCTTCGCGTACAATCACGGAAAGTCGTTCTTGCCCTGCTGATGGCCTTACCTACACTTTATCTGAGTATGTTGGCTGAGGATTTTGGAGAGTTCAATGGCGTAAACACCCGATTATTGCTCGCTCTCATCGGCACGACACCAGTCTATTTCTGGGCAGGATGGCAATTTCATTCAAATGCGTGGAAAGCGTTGCGTTCCGGTTCAGCCAATATGGATGTTCTGATTCATCTCGGAACCAGTGTGGCTTTCCTTTGGTCGAGTCTTGTCACCCTCTCACCGCTCTTCGAAGCTGTTCCATCTGTTTTCTCCAGTTCAAGCCATGTGTTCTTTGACGGTGTTGTGTTCATTATCGGATTTGTATTGCTCGGAAACTGGATGGAAGCGGGTGCTAAACTGAAAGCAACCGATGCAGTTCATGGCTTGATGAGTTTACAACCAAAACAAGCCCGCTTCGTCACTGATGAGGACTTGGGCCACACCGATATGCAAAGTGTTGAATCAATACCAATCGGGTCATTGATCAAGGTTCTACTCGGTGAAACTATACCACTGGACGGCGTAGTGCACGAAGGTAAGGTGAGCATAGACACTTCGATGATGACCGGTGAACCGTACCCTGTTCGTAGAAAAGAAGGCGAGGAAGTCTCCGCAGGCACGCTTGTTGTAGATGGTACTGTACTTATCCGAACCACCCACCGCTCGAAAGATACACTGCTTGCAAGAATCATTCACCTTGTCGAAGATGCGCAGATGGGTAAAGCACCGATACAGCGTTTAGTCGACCGTGTGGCAGCCATTTTTGTTCCCGTCGTGGTTGTCATGGCGGTTCTTGCGGCGGTTTTTTGGTTGCTTTATCCCGATTCAGCATCGTATAATCCAATGGAATCTAATTCCGAATTAGCCATGATGGTATTGGTGTCCACCCTCGTTATTGCTTGCCCATGTGCGCTCGGCTTGGCCACTCCAACTGCACTGATCGCTGGCACGGGCGTAGGTGCTCGAAACGGGTTGCTCATCAAAGGTATAGAAGCACTTGAGCAAGCCCACAAAGTCGATACCTTGGTTGTTGACAAAACTGGAACACTGACTTCAGGAAAACCTCGTGTGAGCCACATTGAATTACTTGATTGTGAAGTGAAAGAAATCCTCTCCATTGCTGCGTCACTTGAAGCCGAATCTACACATCCTCTCGCAGATGCCATCCTTACCTCATGGTCGAACGTGACCTCAACGCGGCCACAGCTGTCTGAAATTCAAACGTTGCCTGGCCTCGGAATGATTGGGGAGAACGACGGGGCACTGGTCGCCATTGGCAACATCGAACTGATGGAAGAAGTGGGTGTGAAAATCAGTGAGGATGTCCTTGACCAGATAAGTCAGGCCGCCACGAGGGGAGTCACTGTTGTCTTGGTCAGTCAGGGGTTGAAGTTGCTTGGATGGATTGAGGCTCGAGACAGGATTCGTGAATCAACAGAAAGGGCGGTTCGTAAAGCAAAGCAAGCCGGGTACGAAATCATCATGCTCACAGGTGACCGAAAAGAAGCGGCAGAAACTGTTGCGAAAGAAGTCGGGATTGAAAATGTCGTAGCTGGAGTAAAACCGGACCAAAAGGCAGCCCATGTTCGAGAACTCCAAGAACAAGGACGGAATGTGGCGATGGTCGGAGATGGAATCAACGATGCCGCTGCTCTTTCTACAGCCAATGTGGGAATAGCAATGGGGGCCGGTTCAGACATCGCAATGGACGCTGCTGATTTTGTTCTCTTGAGGAACGATTTGATTGATGCGGTGTCTTCGTTGGACCTTGGAAGAAGTACCATGCGCCGAATACGAGGAAATCTTCGATGGGCATTTGCCTACAATGTCGTGGGGATTCCATTGGCAATGGGAGTCACTCTTCCATTCACTGGTGTATTGCTCCCACCGGCTTTCGCCGCTGCTGCAATGTCACTCTCTTCGGTGAGCGTCGTCGCTAATTCACTCGTATTGCGTTGGTGGAGCCCCATTCGTGAATGAGTTCAAAGCACAGTACTCAATCGACTCACCATGGAGCAGACAGTGTATTCCATCTCAATCGTTGGAATGACGTGCGGTGGATGCTCCAGTCGACTTACCCGAGTTCTGGAATCTTCTCCTGGAATCCACAAAGCAATCGTATCTCATGCCGATGGCACAGGTATTGTGACGACATCACCCGAAATAACGGAAGAAACTGTGTTCCAGATTGTCAATTCAGCAGGATTTGAAGCACACGCTTGAAGCGTTTCATTCAAATCCAATAGGCTACGCCCTCAGTCTGCGCGGGGGTCGCCCAGCT
>QQRW01000050.1 GCA_003602605.1 Candidatus Poseidoniales archaeon
TCTTGGCTTATTTGCCAATTCTTCTCGGTTGATTCCTCCGCCATGTTCATTGAGCAGCGTCTCAGCCGTCAACATGAGGGACGACCGTGTCAATGCTTATTCTCATGCGCCATGGACAATCAATGTGGAATGCTGCAAACCTGTTTACTGGGTGGGTCGATGTTCCTCTGACGCAGAAAGGTATTGATGAAGCGCTTGATGGCGGTCGTAAGATTGCTCATTTGCCCATTGATGAAGCTCACACATCAGCGCTCATTCGTGCTCAAATGACGGCAATGTTAGCCCTTAGCCAGCACCAATCAGGTAAAACTCCAATCTTTCAATACGAGGATTCCGGCGAATCGGCGACCTCCAATGAAGGGAAAATGGCAGCTTGGGCGCAGATGAACGAACAAGCCGACACTTCACATATTCTGCCCGTCCATGCATCTTGGAAACTCAATGAACGAATGTACGGCGACCTACAAGGCTTGAATAAACAAGAAACACGGTTGAAGTTTGGTGACGAGCAGGTGAAGATTTGGCGACGTTCATACGATGTTCCTCCACCAAACGGAGAGAGCCTTGAATTAACCGCTAAACGAACCTTACCTTATTTCTCTGCATCCATTCTTCCATCCATTGAAGATGGCAAGAATGTATTTGTTGCAGCGCACGGAAACTCTCTACGAAGCATCATTATGCACCTTGAAGGACTTTCACGAGATGAAGTTCTATCGTTGGAAGTCCCAACAGGCCTGCCAATCGTTTACCGAAGAGAAGACAGTGGCTGGACTCGACTCTCCGAGTTTTGAGGCGTTCGAAATGGACCGTTCTACCCTTCAAAAACGAGGTATTGTTCTCGTTCTCCTCATCAGTTCACCTTGGCTTTTGTGTCAAGCATGGATTGCGGTTGGGGCACCAGATGAAGCGTTCACTGTCATGCCATCTTGTCCGGAAACAAGTTCCAACTGCGCTCATTTGGGCGGCGGAGACACCTATCGTATGGACGGAGAATACACGCTAACCCTCAATGCTACAGTTGAACAAGTCTGGACGCAAGTTGAGCGATATATCGATGATTCGAGTTCAAAGGTATTGGTTGACGATGCAACGGATTCGGGAGAGCGGTATGTTCATTTCGTTGAAAGAACGACGTTTTGGCGCTTTCCTGATGACATCTCGATTTCTGTGAAACCTCTTGCAGACGGGTCATCAAGCCAATTAGAGTTGCATTCACAATCGCGGCTCGGTCAAAGTGATCTCGGCGTCAATCCAAATCGTATTGACAGCATCTATCAAGAAATAGTCAACGGTTTATGATGAAGAAAGTGCTTCCCAACCGTAGGGAAATCCATCCTCATCCACCATAATCACATTTATTCCAAGTCCATTCTTTCGGAATGCAATCAATTGGATTTCATGTATTTTATGTCCGCTAGGTGCAACACCGAGCACCTTCAAATTTTGTCGAAAGAAAAACGAACGTTTGCGACTCTTCGGCTGCACTGGTTGTGCTTCTGCACCTACACGTCGGCGGACTCCGTCGACATCGTCGAACCATGGGAGTGGCCCTTCAGGAGTGAACCTCAAGCCAAGAATCATGTCGACACCAGGCGTTTCCTGAGCGGCATCGGCATCTGCATTGCTTGGTATTGCTGGAGCGTTTGGATGAGTGTGAAGCCAGTGTGTAAAGCGCCCAGCTCGAGAACCACGTGAGGTGGAGAACATATCATCCGTCCAGTCTTCGGGAAGGTGATGAACGGAATATGAATCGCCGCGATTCACGATGTGAGCCTCGCCGATAACGAAACCTTGTCCTTGGAAAAGGCCGTCAGTGTGCTCTTTACCTCTAAATCCATCCTCAACTTCAGAGCGGTGTGGTTTTCCAGAATCGATGTCCATGCCGACAAGAATTTCATCGGGTAATGCTTGTAGAGCCCACCATACCAATTGTTCAAAGATTCGCCCGGGTAGATGGATTTGTGCAGTGTAAGATTCGCGGCTGTCATAGGATTCACGGTTGTAACTCACCATGAGTTCCTCGAGCCACGCTTCGACCATCGCAATCGTGTCTCCCAGTTGTTCGTTGTGAATGAAGTCAGCGGTCATGGCGGGAGAAAACCTTTGAAGAGGGTCGAGCCAAGCAACATCATGGCGAGGAAGAAAGGAGGGTTTGGCCGATTCATTGGCGCCCTTACTGGGACGCCATACGAACGCCTTTTGAAACAAGTTGACAAACTTGTGTCAGAACATGAGGACGACGACCGCAAACTTGCTCGAACACTCAACAAACTCGTGAACATTGTTGGTGAGAACTACGAACAAGAGAACATCGATGAAGAGGAACACGACCTCATCATTGAAGCAATCGAGGAAGTCGACCCAGAGAACCGTTCGTTCGGCAAGTTGTCTGAAGACGAAGACTCCTTCTATGCAGGTGCTGTCCCTGACGCTCCAGAATTAAAACTTGGTAAGCGTAAGAACCTTGATGATTTGATGCAAGCCAAAGGCAATGAATTCGTAGGGAGTTATGGGCGAGATGAGTTCGAAGAATTCAAAGCTCGAATGAGTGATGATTTCCTTGCTGAATCCGATGACGCCATACGAAAGGGTGATCACGAGGCTGAAATCCGTACCGAGAACAGAGTGTTCGGTGACGAAGTTGAAGAATTAGAACGTCTCAAGCAGCAGATTTCACAAGAATCTGGTTTGGTGGACCCCAACGCAGAAGATGCAGAAGTGTTCGAAGAAGAGTTCGAAGAGGAAGAAGAGGATTTGGAAGGCTATTCTGTCGATGAAGACGGCGTTGAATGGTTTGAAGATGAAGACGGATACTGGTGGTATCGCGAAGAAGGCCAAGAAGAATGGCAGCCTTACGACGATTGAACATCAAGAGAAGTCTCTCAAGTCCGGTAAGTCGCCTGCTCTGCGCTGGCGAGTTTGAATTTGTTGTCCCTTTACCTGCTGCATTTGTGGCATGTTCGGGTCTTGATTTGCCTTCTTTTTCTTTGATTTTATTTGATTGTACTGCCACGTGAAACTGAGTACAAACAACACGGTCAGCATCATCAACGTAGAGTTGTTTGAAGCGGTCAGCAAAGTAAGCGGGTTACCCGTGAGCAACAACATTGCCCCCATTGTTCCCAAAGAGCCCAGTAATCCAGAGACCAGTACGGGGAGCACATTTCTCATCCACCGCACTGAGAAGAAAGCGAGTATGGCCATTATTCCCTGAATGGCATCGCTTTCGACCACTTCGAACCCTCTCGCTTGCATGAATTCAAAGACACCAGCAAAACTAACGTAAATCAGGAAACCAGCCATCAATCGAATGCTTAACTGAATCGTGGCCGCCATGAAGAATCCGCACAATAATATGAGGCCTATCATAACGTAGAGTTGGCGTATCTCTACGCCTAGTTCAGTAACCAAAGTGTGTGTTAGAGGCGTGATGATGAATCCGATTCCTGCTCCGGTCATTCCTGCAACGAATTGTAACTTTTCGTGACCTTTGAACATTAAAAACAACGATATTGCGAGCATAACAGGCCCAAGATACGGCCCAATGCTTGCGATTTCATTCAACAAGACCGAACCTGCATCGTCAACTGCTGGGTTTGCCATGGCAAAGCGTTGGGGTAAGATGATTTAGCACTTTCACACGAAAAAGCGAGGAATCACACATATTCAACCATCATGATGGGATTGGCTGTTGGTCCCACCATGCTGGTGAAAGGAACCACCGATCGTCATCCACAGGCCTGTCGATAAGAGGTAGTCCAACTGTTCCTCCTTCGATAATCAGTCCTCCAAGAGGATTTCCGGCGCAGGGTCCAGGAAGATAATCCTCGCCAGTCTCTGTTAATTCGATGCGTAGTGAATGACCCGCTGGAACGATGACATCTAAGGGGTTGAATTCCATCAACATCGTGTAACCGGTTCCAGGAGCAGTTGCTTTTGCCTCATACCCGCCATCACGGTATCGAATGTCCATGGTTGCATGACCAAGACGTAAATTGGATGTGTCGTCGTACATTGTAGCAAAGATTTGTCCGCCGTTGCAGGCCTGGGTCATCACCTCGAGATGCAATGTTGGGAGTCCAGAAATGTGCGTCTGGTTGGGGAATTCTGGGCTGGTCATTGTCACGGATGAGCCTAAACCGTTGACTGTACCTGATGCACCGTTCCAATCGCTTGACAGGTCGTGAACCAACAGCGAAACATCTTCCGGTGGCCAAGTTTCTTCGACATGCCATCGTCCATCGTTGGTTTGGATTTGGACCATTGGCTCGGGTTCCTCACCGATGTCCTTGAGATAATAGTTGAACCAACCAAACAGCTCCACTGCCCAATCCATTCGACTCATGTTGGGGTAGGCTTCAGACCCGTATCCAGACGATAACTCACTGTGTCGGTCGGGTTGGTCAGGGTAATTGTGCGCCCATTGACCGGATATCGCTCGAGTATTGATTCCAGCATCTCGTAGCAATTGATAGGTCGGGAAGGCATGGTATGGGTCAACGTTCCAGTCTTGAAGGCCCCATACAATGTACACGCTGCCTTTGTAATTTTCAAGAACGTCAGGCAGATGGCGGCGCTCATCCCAGTAATCCGACCAGTCTGCACCACCGAACTCTGCCCAACCCCACGTGCTCCATGGATTGAGTGGGCCGACCAAGTCGTCACTGCACATACGCACATCATCGGTTGTGAGATCAGTCGTTGCTGCTTGGTAAGCGGCATCATAGCCCATTGCACGGGCCTCTGAGGAACCGTTTCGATAGAACATCTCTTGGACGCCGATGGAACCCGAAATTGGAACAATAGTCTTCAAATGTTCAGACGGGTTTTGAGCCGCTTCCCAATTTGTTGTTCCTGCGTAGGATTTACCCATGAGTCCAACGTTTCCATTTGACCAGTTTTGCTGACCTAACCAGTCGGTAGCGGCTTGAATTCCCGTTTGCTCGCCAAGACCTTTGACGTCTTGGCAGTGCGTCGATTGGCCGGTGCCAAAGGTCGAGGCTTGGGCAAAAGCGTAGCCATGCGGAAGGAATGTATCGTAGACCCACTTACCAACGCCCCCATCGGGAACCGTGTTTGGAGATGAATCATCGCCAACACCGGGCATTCCTTCGCCACCGAAGTCATAGTAGGGGTGAATCGTCATGATGACTGGAATCTTTTCGCCTTCAGGGACGTTGGGGAGCCACAGGGCTATGTGCATCAATGCAGGGCCTGGGAAACCTACATCTTGTTCGCTTGCAGGAAGCTCGACTTCGATGAAGTGTTCGGTATAAGGTAGAGCCTCATAGGTCCCGTTCACTGGTAATTGAGCCCGAAGTGTGTCCATTGGTAACTCCATAGTATGACGAAGTTGCAGCGGAGTGTCCCACCAATCTCCGCTTGAATCACCGTCGTTTGTCGTTTTTATCAACGATTCACCGAAAGTCATTGCGAGGAGAAGAAACACGATGGAAACGGCCACTGTAGTGACTGCTGAGAAGTTTAATTGTCGGCGTCCGTGGTTCAATTCTTCAATGCCGCCGGCGATGATTTTCTGTTGCGCAGCATCAGCGATGATGGCGTCCAAAACGATCTCGACATCATCGTCAGGAGCACCTGCCATGATGTTGCCAGTGCATTAACCATCAAGAGCATGACGCTTCGGCGTTCATGCTGCGTTTGCTGCTTCGCGGGCTTTTCTTGCGTGTGTGAACGAGCGAATACAGGCGAAGGTGTAGACTCCACCCATCACCAACATAAGCAACTGAGCAACGGTTGGTGCCGAGAAATCTCCAGCGACGAGACCTTGTAGGCCCATGCCTCCGCCAAGGAAGGTCAAGAGTCCGAACACAACCGCAATGTGCATCCAAAAATGTGAGCGCTCAGGTTGACGGGTTGCCATGACACTCATTGCAATCAATGGCAATCCGAAGAAGGCGGGGATCAATGAGGTGTAACTGGTCATTCCTGTGCCGAAATAAAATCCAACACCTTCCAACACCAATGCACCTCCAACCAGCATAGTCAATCGAGGTACTGTTTGCCCAAAGAATGTGAAATCACTCATGTAATAGGTAAAACGGACTTAACTTTTGACAATGCCGATGGTTCAGCCATCAAAGCGAGCGATTCATGGGGGGGAACTCTCTCGGCGTGGTATGAAAGGACGATTTGCAGTAGTTCTCGTTCTTAATTTACTGCTTATGAGTACCGGTGGCATCGGACTTGCCAGTGCTGATGACGAACAGCCAGCATGGCGTTCAATAGGTATTGACCCTTCGTTGTGGAACGATGGGCCGTTGGAAGAAGATACTCCAATGAAAGAGACCTATCAGGGAAACCCAATCTTTGTAATTCAAGTATCGTATGTTCCAAATTTCGGTGAGGAGCGTATCACCGGTAGCATCACACTCGAGTTGTTTGAACAACGGGCACCCATAACCACTGCCAATATGATTAAAAATATCGATTTAGGCGTCTATAACGGTATTTTCTTCCATCGTGTTGTGGAAGATTTTGTTGCTCAATCTGGCGATCCTACATGCAAGAAGTTTGGAGTTTATCCAGCAACGAACCCTCTCGAGCCCACGTGTGGAAGCGGTGGAACGGGTACCACAATTCCACTGGAACATCATGATGAATTATCTCATGTTGATGGTGCAATGGGAATGGCAAGAGGAGCCGAAGAAGATTCAGCGGATTCACAATGGTACATCACACACTCAGAACAACACGGACTTGACCCTGAGAACCGTGACGATGGAGGTTATGCAGTGTTTGGAATTGTAAGAGATGGCATGGTTCATGTTCGTGGTATTGCGACTACCCCGACCGTAACGAATCCTGCAAGCGCTCAAGGTTTTCAAAATCCAGGACCTGATTTATTTGGCCGCCCTGTCAATGAGGTGCTCATTGTCACCGTCGATTTAGTTGGTGTTTCAGACCCTGATGGGACTCTACGGGGCGTTACCAAGACTTCTGACGACAACAAAGGCTTCTTTTCGTTCCTTGGAGGCCAATCGAGTTCATTTTTCAAATTCATACTCGTTGGTATGTTCCTTCTTATTGCTCTTGGGATGTATGTCGCTCGTACAGAACAACCGCTGACGTTGGAAAAACACGATTCATCCGTGACTTTAGACGCGTTCCTCGTCGACGATTAGATTCCATAAATCAAGCGTTCCGGCTTTGGCAATACACATCGAGCACCACGTGACGAACTCGAGGAGAAAACCATTTCACTTTCTCCAAATGATGGGATTCGATGGACCATTTTCTCCCGTGTTTTTCCGCCAATACTCGCAATTTTTCCAGTGTTATAAGGCGCCAACTTTCGATGTCCTTCTCTTGAACATTCATGTGGATATGCAACCAACCTCCAGTCGGCTTTAGGCACAGAATGCTGTGCTCCCAGGCGTTCTCTGAAGAGGGCAGAAGTCCGAGATGACATCGGTCTGCTTGAGCATATACATTGGGCAGTAGCAGTTGATTATCGCCATGATGGACAGTAATTTTGTTTTCAAGATGGTTCGCTTTAATTGCCCATTGTAGGCCTTCAATGGAATGTGGGTTCATCTCAAACGCATGAACATGCATTGCTTTGCTGCGGTATGCCATATGCAGGGTATAGTATCCGACTCCCGCATATGCATCAACGACAACTTCTCCATCCATTGGAATGTTTCCTATGCGCCGTCGCTCGGTATTGTTGCCCGATGAGAACATCACTTGTGTTGCATCAAAACCGAATCGAATGCCGTGGTCTCTGAATTCGACCCAACCGTTTTCTCCGTACAGGAGTTCAGTTTGAGAACTTCGAAAAGTATCCTTGGCAATTGGGTGCTGACGTGCTAAGCGTCTGCCAGATAGCGCCTCAGTAACGCATTGCCAAAATGATTTCAATTGGGATTCCGAGCAGCGATTCAGGAGTCCGACCCAGTCATCGCTCTCAAACGCTCGTTCTGGCAGAACAATCATGTCGCCATAGCGCTCCCACTTTTGAGGAAGTTGAGATAGGAGTACATTGATTTCTTCTGCATTGGAGCTTCCATGGAGCCAATCGGATACAGTTCTCCTAAGTTGGGCATGAGGATTGTTCGACAATTCTGCTTGAACGAATTTTTGGTATGTGAGATGAATTTCAAAAGACAAATCCTTCAAGACTCGTAACTGTTCGTCCTTCAATCCACTCTTCAACGGAAATATGAGCGAATCTCTCTTGCGCATTGGTTTCCAATTCTGATTGAGCAAATCGTATTCGTCCAAAGTCTTGTGAAGCAATTCTCCCATCTCAAGTTGGCACCTTACTGCATTGCAGTTTGGAGGCTTTGAGACTGAACCAGCCATGGTTGCCCCAAGAGAGCAACGACTTTGAACATGGCGTGACAACACCGCACCATGTCGCACGGGAGCCAACGACCTACTCGACTCAGTTTTTCGACATCAGTTGCCTTGGTATTGGTGATGACGCTGCATCTTTATGCACCGCTCGTTTCTGCTGCGAACATGAGTTCATGCCAAACAGCATGCGATGAATACGACAGCAATGAGGATCTCACACCTCACCAACAAGATTGGATTGAGGGGAAATATGATTTCACTCTTGAAGATACATCGACCATCCGACTCGATTTGGTTTGGGCTATTCGTGAGTTTAACCGCACAGCACTTGGCCTCGACAGTATACCTGCAGTTCAACTGGCACTTGCTAACGACGGTTTAGATTCGAAGGATGGAGCCCCTGCAGACCTTATTCGTGACCAATTTGATACTGAACTTCCAAACTCACCCGGTGTTCGAGTACAAGACCAACTCATCACTGAAATCGACAAAGCGATCGGGGATTCTGTCGAATCTGGCTTTGGATCGGCATCTTCTCCGATAACGGGTTACGTTGGTACATACACAAACGGCGGCGTAACTGTTCAATGTTCGACGGACGAGATGAGCGATGCATCGGATGAAGGTGCTTCGACCAATAACGCCTTTGAGCCTCCTATTTGCATTCAGAGCAGCGTCGATATCACGCTCTCACCGGATTCTTTCAATCTCGTATCCAATGCGAATTTAGAACTTGAACGAGCTTACCAAGGCCTTCTCGTCATGGGAACAGAGGTTACCACAATGTTCGATTTAGTCGGACTACCTGGTCACAAATCTTCGTACTCATTCAATCCCCCTGAATACGCTTCCATCAAGAGCGTTGATGCCAATGGAGTACGTGCGGCACGAACTGGTCCACCTGCATACTTCGCTGGTGAATGGGAAATCGACCACAGAAACGCTGGAGTAAACGACGGTGATCTTTCTCTACCAATAGAAGTAGAGATGGAGCACCGTAATCGAACGGACACAACGACTGTCGTCATTCCGAGCGGTGAAAAAGCGCTGGACCTACAGATTCGCCTCGACTTACGAGATGAATCTTCGGCAACATTAGATTTCATTGTTGCCTTGCATTATTTGGACAAGGATACCATGTCTGATTGGGGTATTTCGATGATGAGCGTCGCAGATCGAGCGACGATGGATCAAGTAACCTCTGATGGAATCCGTCTTGCTTATCACAATGATATTGTCGACCTTTCAAACATTACCAGCCAATTCCCCGTGAATTCAATCGCTGAGGGTATTTCCTCGACTGTAGCTGGAATGGAAACGATTCAAATGAATCCGTTGTCATGGGTATCTGAATCGACAGGCGGTGAAGGAATCGTAGGGCCCGAGGGAGGCCTTAATTTCACACATTCAAGCGGCTGTACTGAAATCGTACCACCAAATAAGCCACTGTATTATTGTGTTCAGGGTGAAAAAGCGATGTCCTACGAACACCCAGTTTACCTTCGTTCAACAAGTCAACCCTTCTCCATGCGTTTGCTGGACATTATGAAAGAGAACAATGATAATGAGGACGTAGCCGAAGTGCTTGACGTCCTTACAACCGAGGATTTCCGCAGAGTGATGAATGCAGGGATTGAATTCCAATCGGCTATGGACAGTGATTTCCTCGCTGACATTGTTCCAGACAACCTCCCTCCATCAGAACTTACCCTTGAAATCATTCTCCCGACTTGGATTCAAACCATGGATGGTTCAGACCGAATCACTTTGAAAGATTCTCTCGATGGCAACGATGAAATGGAAATTTCTTTTTCGGGGGTGAATCAATACGATTGGAGGAATATTATCAAAAATCAAGACGGTGATATTGCATGTTATTCGAACCAATCCACTTGCACTACAAACGTCGGTGGCCTGGATGCAATGGAGTTTGATTTCAATGAATGGGACCGTTCCGTTTCAGTTGAGTTTGGACTCGATGCCAGTGTTGCCCTGCATCGAATTGGTATCCCACAAGATCGAATACCAACATACGAAAGCCACAGTATCTCGATGGAGGCGATCCCTTCCGATTTGATACGGCTTGGCATCGATATCTCAAGTCGGTTAGAATCTCCAATTAACCGTACATTGGAATTCTCGGATTACTGTACGGATGAAATGAAGGAACATATGCCGGTATGTGGCGAGAACATTACGTTTGAATTTTCGAGCCAAGGCATTACGACATTTGTAGAGCGCTTTGGAGAAGTTCTAACAGATTTTATCCATCAAACGATTGCCTATTATCTTGACACACGATCGACTCAAATCAAATCCGTAGATTTGGATGCGTTTGTCATCGATTTCAGCATTGGGGGAATCGACGCTCCAGACTATGTTGTTTCCGACAATGAAGGAATATACCTTTCCATGAAAATTCCAAAGGTTCGGTTTAAGCTTGAAATCGACGGGAATCTTGCTGAAATGTGGACAGGCAACTTCGAATCTGCTGAATACACGCTGACGACCAATGCTGTTCATAATTTGATATTAGGTCCGATGACAAGCATGGTTGATTCATTTAGCCATGCCCTCACATCTGGGATGTTTTCGATCTTCTCTTTATCGGGAGTTAACATCCCTCCAGAACGAGTGACTGTACCGTTCTTCCTGACCAACAGCACCGTCAATGAAGAGTTTGATTTGGGTTGGACTGGACCATTTACCGTTACAATGCCGAAAGGCCTCGAATTCTCCTATCTCAACTCTTCTGCAGGTAACATCGAGATTGACGAAGTTGATGGCCGACAACAAATTACCTACCATGTCCCATACGGTGATTTCGAAGACGATATAACGTTCAAGTTCAAAGTGACATGGTATTTCTTCTTCATTCAACTGTGGAAATATCTGGGTATTGTAGCGATACTTCTTGTTCTTGCCATACGTCGGAGAAAGAAACGTAAGCAGCGTAAGCAGAAGGCACGCAACGCTGCAAAGGCATATTCTGCGCACAAAGTGAGCATTAACCCGACTGAATTCGCTGACCTTTCAGGTTTCCACAGCAAGGGTATTCATGGGGACATGGAGGTCTTGAAGGATTACCAAGAAGATACAAACCCTCCGATCTCACCAACCTCTTCGGGTTTGAGCGATGAAAGATTTGACTGATTAATCGTGCAAAGCTGAATGAATTCTCATTGCCAGCGAAGGCCCGATGCCTGGGACGGTTTTCAAGTCTTGAAGCGAAGCGTGAGCGATTCCTTGACGGCCGCCAAAATGCCTCAAGAGATTCTGCATCTTTTTGGCTCCGAGTCCCTCTACTTCCTGCAACGGGTCCTCGAGCTTTCTCCTGCTTCGTCGCTTACGATGGAAAGTGTTGACAAATCTGTGCGCCTCATCACGTGCATGAACCATAACACGGCCCTTACGGTCAAGCACCAGCGGTGCTGCGTTGTTCCTGAATATCGTCTCCTCTCGTTTTGCCAATGCAGCAAGTTCGAATCGACCCGTAATGCCGTGTTCCTCAATCAATTCGGCAATGGTTGACAAATGAGTCTCTCCACCATCGATAAGAACCATGTCAGGCCACTCATCCTGGCGTTTGAGCCATCGCTCGACGACTTCTCTCATCATACGCAGGTCATCGATTGCCTCGCCCTTGATGGTGTATTTACGGTATTCTTTTTTCTCAGGTCTGCCGTTGCGAAACGAGACACTTGCTCCAACCCTCTCATCACCCAAGAGCTGAGCCATGTCAAAACAAACAATGTGGTCAAGTTGTTCCAATCCGAGAAGTGCAGCGCCTTCATCTGCAGCACGTTGCTCAAGAGAGCCGCTTGTCTTGTTGGAAAGCCGAACGATTTGGATTTCAGCGTTCTGTTGAGCGAGTGTTTGTAACGTCACGAGGTCGCCGCGCACGGGAATGCGAACTTCAACGTTTGAGCCTCGACGTTGTGTTAGCCATTGTTCTGTTCCATCGTCAAGAGGCTCTGGTGTCACCAGTAATTTTGGTGGAGTACGGTTGGTATAATGTTCTGACACGAACATCGATACAGTCTCTTTGAGATCACCTCTGTGCAGCATCGGCCAAACCTCTTGCCCTTGTACGACTCCGTTGTTGGCATGAACAACAACAACAGCAGCGAGGTCGCCTTGAACTCCGATGCCGAGTGCATCGCAATCGCGATACACCTTACTGGAAACAACATGTTGACCAGTCGTAGTTCGAATAGCGCGAATCATGTCTCTGCTTTGTGCCGCTTTTTCGAATTGCATCGCTTGAGAGGCATTGTCCATCTGTACGGCGAATTCTTCCAAGAGTTCCGCCGCATCGCCGTTGAGAATACGTTTGGCGGCATCAACACTCTCAGCGTAGCCTTCACCGGAGATACACGGGCCAGAGCACAAACCGATATGCATCGAAAGGCAACCCTGTGGTAGCAAATCTTTGCAGTCACGAATTCCAAATTGTCGACGCAGCAATTGCATCACTTGCTTGGCCGCACCTGCGTTTGGAAATGGCCCCCATCGAGCACTTTGTTTGGGCGGATGGCGCGTGTACATGATGCGAGGAAATTCTTCATCAGTGAGAACCAGGAATGGATAGGATTTGTCGTCTTTGAGCATTGAATTATACCGTGGTTTATGCTGCCGTATCAGCTCTCTCTCGAGAATGAGGGCTTCCTCAGGGTTCGGTGTGACCATGCATTCGATGGAGTCGGACTTCCGCACAAGTTCAGGAATCATTTGCCGATCTGGATTGGAAGCGAAGTATGATCGTATACGTTCATTCAGTCTCGTTGCTTTACCAACGTAGAGGACTTTTCCCTTCTCTGACTTGAAAAGATATACCCCCGGTTTCTTCGGAAAATCTACCGAAGAGAGCGTCACAGGCATGGTGTTGGCTTGATGCCCACCCACATAAGGCAACCCATCAACACAGAACAATGGAGATGAAAGATTGCATGTCGAATCGTTCATTACGGTGAGGCGTTTCGGAATGTTTGATACTATGAAACTGAAAGTTTTGTTTGCTGTTCTGCTTGTACTTTTGCCAGGATGTATCGAAGAAGGAGGGGACATGTCGTCCACTTCGGACCTTGATTTTGTTCCGATGTTTAACGGCACATACAGCAATGTAACGCTGAATATTTTCCAAGGCGAAAATCTGCAAAATGCAACCGGTACATATTCGATCACTATCATGCTGAATCATACAGCAGCCCCTGTTCATGCTGATAACATGCTGAAGCACATTGTAGCAGGAAATTACAACATGTCGACGTTCCATCGAATTATCGATGACTTCATGATACAGGGTGGCGATTTTGAGAATCACGATGGAAGTGGAGGATATGCAGCAGATTGGTACGGTTATTGCGGCGGTCAAAGCTCTTCAAATCAATCCGATTGTCAGCAAACCTCGTGGACAATACCTGATGAAGCTGACAACGGCCTCAAGCACTTCCCGTGTGTAATTTCGATGGCAAAAACTTCTCAAATCAATACAGGAGGTTCTCAATTCTTCTTGATTCCGGATGATATTGAGCATCACTATTGGCTCGATGGAGTGCATACAGTATTCGGCCAAATTACGGAAGGTTGTGAGCACGTTACGACCATTTCCCAAGTCTTAACTGGAGAAAATAGTGACCGACCGGTATCCCCAGTTGTCCTTTACTCTGCCACCGTCAATTGATGGGTTCGCCTTAGCCTCCGCCATATTCGAAGGCCTCCCAGGTTTAATGGGAGAATCTTCAACACAGGGTATTTTTTGCCGAGGCTGTGTACCCATATTTTCGTGTATTGCGAATGGCCTTCAGTTCTCTTTTTCGAAAGAGGAAGCCGATTGATTGGCGTGCAGAATATCATACATCCTACAGACCTTTAATCGGAGACTTAGATGTCTATCCAGAAGTCAATAATGGGCGGCATTTTGTTTTGTTTGACATGGCGCGATATGAACTTGCTTTCGCCATTGGTTTGGTGAAATACGTCCGAAAGAATAGGTTAGCATTCGTTGTTGGTGGTTCAACCATCCGATATCGAAAACGCCTTGCGCCGTTCCGAAAAATCCGTATACGGACTCAATTGGTCGGACTGGATGAGAAATTCTTCTATTTCCAACACACGACTGAACAATCGGGTGCAGTTTGCTCTTCGGCACTTGTTCGTACAGCACTGCGTAAGAAGGGAGGGACAGCGTTACCCATGGAGGTGATGACGGCACTCGGATTTGAAGCGAATACCTTCATGGAGCCTTGGGTTCAAGATTGGGCGGATTGGGACGACAAACGCCCGTGGCCGGAGTACTCCTCAACAGAATGACGTGTTCGTTGCGCATCTTTTCTCGGCAACAAACAGGAATGTTGTATCTTATACACACCCGTATGTACAACGCTAGCGTCTGACAAGACCCACTGCAAGCCCTTTGATCTCTCAATACCTAAGCAATGGGTATTCGGATAAACCCTCTGAACCTACCCGAAAGCGATTATGCCGGGGAATTGTTTAATTTCACCCAAGTCAAGCATTAATTACGTTAAATGACTAATCATGGCATGGGGTATTGACATTTTATTCGAA
>QQRW01000051.1:0-8868 GCA_003602605.1 Candidatus Poseidoniales archaeon
CAACAACCACAAGCCGTTTCTCAAAATCCATTCAATAATTTTTACCAACAACACGGATCTCGCTTTCTCCAAAACCCTTCACAGAAGGATGTTCTGGTTACATACCTGTTGTGGTTTTTCCTCGGCCCATTGGGAGGTCACAGATTTTACCTGAACCAAATCGGAATGGGTGTGTTTTACTTTCTAACGTTCGGCGGTTGTGGGCTACTGTGGCTCATCGATATTGCGCTGATTCCTGATCTGGTCAACCGAGCGAACAGGATACATGTACGAAATTGACCTTACATGTAGAATGCATCCGGCGACTCAGTCAAGTCGCTAACCATGTCAGGTGCGTTTCCTGGCGCAAGTGCTGCCAACTTGTCAGTGAGCTTCGCTTGTACATCACTCGGCAAAGCAATGCCGAGGTCAAACCACCTGTCGAGTGACTCAAGAAGCCTCTGAGATGCAAATGCATCTCCGCTCGAACCGACCGTTGTTGCGATTGCACATGCTGAATGAATGTTGTACAATGGGCCAATTGAAGCAATTAATGCTGCAAGACCGATTGCTCCAGACTTTGGCTCATCTCTTCGTACATCGACTCCAAGTGACTCGAGGTCGATTCGATGAGATGCGTTTGAAGCAACGACAAATGTTTCCTTGCGTGTTGGAGAGTCCATGAGCCCAGCCAGAACATACAAGGCGGTGACTCCTTGGGATTCGAGCCACTCAAGAACTTCATGAGCCATCGAACCTTGGTGCTCAGGCTCTAAGGGTTGAGATGTGCCAGTGAGGGTCAATACTCGCTTCCCAGTGACAGAATCTATAGAGGATAGTGTCAGGTGAGGTGGTGTTAGAAGCCCATCTTCATCAAGTGTTGCCAGCGGAGGAAGCGAGGTGTGGTGGAGGCGAGCAATTTCTTGCTGAATGTGACACGAGTTGATTCCCTCAATTGCTACTTTACCTACGTTGCCGACACCTGGAAGCGCGAAAAGGAGAATCTCGTGTTCACCTATGTGGTTGTTGGAACCCCGCCATTCGATATTCAATCCCATATACTTCGCATCGTCTTACGCCGCGCTATAATGTTTGACATCGGAAACCAGCAAAAAAGACCAATTGCGAAGTGTTCCTAGAACGGCATCATTCTTCTTCAGAAGCAAGATGTGATTCTTTCATTTCTTCGAGTGACGGTAGAGTTGCAAGATTTGCAGCCCATTCTGGTGATTCAACATTGTACATTTTTCTACGAATCGCTGCCCTGTGATCTTCAGGTGACCATTTCAGAGGTGCTGCGGCTTGTGCCTTGGAGCCACAAGAAGGGCATGTGGTTGCCAAAGTCCATGCTTCACATTCGAGACATTGCTGCAACAGTTGTCGTGCCATGATATCACCTGCATCGACATTGCTTATGACTCAAGCGCTTCATTCACGCAAAGCAGTGGCTTCCCCGCCCGCTGCGATGACATGGTCAAGGGTTGCCTTGGTAGCATTTTCCCAAATGCTTTCGGCTGTTTTGAAGTCGGGAGCCTTGAGTTCGATTCTGTATTCAGGTGCGCCGTTGTAGTGGCAAGAAACTTCGATTTCCTCTTCGGCAGACGAAAGCGACTCGGCTGCAAGGAGGGCATTTCGGATGACTTCAACTCCGTTGATGTCGTTAATGCTAAGCGTGAGGATCCCTCTAATTTCAACGAATGCGGGGATGATGTTCTCAATGGCCATCTCGATGAAATCTTTCAACCAATCGCCTTCAAATCCAGCGTCTGTGAGGGCGCCTTCATTCATAGCGGCTTCTTCAAAGGCAGTGTACAGGCCGCCAAAGGCATCGGAGAGTTCATCTCCAGAGGATTTGATTTCCGCTTCATCCCAACCGACTTTTTCCCCAAGTACTTTGAGAAGTTGGTGAGCTCTTTGCTCGTTCTTCCACTCTTGGAGTCGCTCCCGACGACGTTCTTCAGAGACCGATTTGAGTGAGAGTTCAAGAGATGATCCGTCTTTACGGGTTCTCATTACTTTGCAGATAAGACGTTGGCCTTCACGAACAAAGACTCGAATGTTTTTGACCCAACCGCTAGCGATTTCACCGATGAAAATGAACCCTTCAACACCTTCAAACTCATCAAGTTTGACGTAACAACCGTTTTGCTTTACGGTTGTAACCGTAACAACGACAAGTTCGCCTTCATTTGGCGTATTTGTGATTTCGGACATGGAGGCTCAGCCTCCTCATTCAAGTGCTTCTACAACAGTGCAGCCAACCAAGTCAGCTTTGCCACCGGAGGGGCTGGTTAGAGTTGCTCCGCAAACCGCACATGAAATAACGGAGGTTGCACGAGAATAGATTGTGGTTTCGTTACCGCAGTCTTTGCAGGAAACTTTAAGGAAATTTTGCGCCATGTCGTTCAACTCACTTGTCAATTAATTCGAATTTCTTAGCACGTTGGCATGGAGCATAGTGAGCCTTGCCGGTTTCTGTGCATCGGTAGAGAATATTGACTCGCTTCGTTGGCTTTTCACGGCCATCAGGCTTTGGACGTGGGAAACCACGGTAACCAGCCATAACACGACGGAAACGGCGCTGACCCCATCGGAGTTCAGAAGCCCGCTTCTTCTTGACTCGCTCGATGGTGTGCATGGTATGCTTGCCAGCCGATGGGCTGTAACGCTTGACTTGTCGTGGCATTTTCACCATAAGAGCACCTTGAGCATTCGGCCCACAAGAGTCGGGTATTTAGGAGTGCCGCATTCACTGGGTAGTAAAAATCGAACGACTGAGGTGAAAAGAGGGGGATAGATAATGAACATTCATTCAGTGAGAGGTGCAATGGACGAGATGCTTCAGGCCCTTCTGTTATTTTGGCTTCCCGTCGCTGTAGTGCCTTTTGGAGTGTGGATTTTTCTTTCTTCCTCCAACGACCAGCGCAAGACATTCGGACGATTTCTTGCTTTTGTCGGGCTCGTGATGGTGAGTGCAAGTCCATGGACTGTACCATCGTCTCCTTCTACCGCCGCAGGACATTTGCTTGGAGCTATTATTGGTCCGGCTGTGTTAATTTTGCTTGGCATTTATCTGATTTCTTTTTCCGGTCATGTTCCTGTTGGTCGCTTGCCTCGAAGCGACAGAAAACTTGGCATGCTTCTCTCGTTTGTCGGTTTTGCATGGTTCGCAGGTATGCACTGGTGGATTCTCACTCCACAAATTGCCAGTGGAGAAGTCAATGATTACTGGTTTGTATTCTGGCCAACTTTCCTCCTTCTCACTTCATGTTTATCATCGTGCGCCGCTATTGCTTCACTTACAATCGGTGACAATAGAAAAACGGAATCGAACTACATGTTTATGCTCTCAGGTTTAGGATTTCTGATGATCTTTCTGGGCTTGAATGTCGATGGCCCGCTCATCACGACTGATGATTTTAGAGAGCATTTGTGGTTGTCTGTTGCAGATTTGGCAGGCATTGCTGTTGGTGGTTTGCTATCGATTCTGGTTTTTGCCTTGGTTATCGTTGTGTATGAGAAAACACTTCCGTTACCACCAATAATTGAAGCACCACAAGCCGCCGAATTAGACCAGGTTGCAAATGTCATCGCATCTCATGTTGGAGGTGATGAAGAATGAGTGGTTCCCGGCTCGCAGTTACATGGAGAATGATGGCCTTGGCATTTGTACTGCCACTTCTTCTCATTCTTGCGATAGACATTACTCTCGCTTCTGGAATTGAAGGTTTCGACGGTGACGAGGCTTTCACTCGGTTCGCAAACGCCACCCTCACATCATACACTTTGCTTTCATTGCTTCTTCTTGGGAATCTTTTCTTCTACGGCGAATCCCGAAACCGTCCGTTGGCGCCTTTGGTGGGAATGCTTTGTGCTTCATTACTGGGTGTGGCAGCGACTTTCTTCTTCATCAACCAAGGTCCAATGTTGCTTGAAGACAATGGTTCTGCCCAGGCTCAAGCAATCTACAATATTGTTCACATGCTGGTTTCTGCTGGAGCAGTTGCATTTGCAGTCTGCGTATCTCTTGGTTCAATGTTTTCTGCTATTACCTCTCAAAAGCGCCGAATTAATTTCACACACGAAGAAGAGTGATGGCGCATTGAACCGGGTTTCCCCCGCCGTCGATTTCATAAGGGGGAGGTTGGTGGGGCGATTATACGGTGATTCTATGTCGAAAGGTACTCCATCCATGGGTAAGCGTCAGAAGACAACTCACATTCGCTGCCGCCGCTGCGGACGTAATGCATATCACAAGCAAAAGTCAGTCTGTGCTTCATGCGGGTATGGCGAGACTGCTCGCATGCGCAAGTACAGTTGGTCGAAGAAGGCACACCGCCCTAAGGCTTGAAGCAGGAGATGGCTTGAGCCGGAATGGCTACAAAGCGTCAAGCACTCGATAGGGTTGAGGCAATACAATGTGTGGTATCATTGGAATCGTTGGACGTGAAAATGTCCATGTCAACCAACTGATCTACGACGGGCTCACCGTACTTCAGCATCGAGGACAAGATGCCGCTGGAATAATGACCGACTTCAACGGTCAGTTCCGTTTACGAAAATCCAACGGTCTTGTGTCCGATATATTCTATACTCGCCACATGCGCAGGCTGCAAGGTCATGTAGGAATTGGACATGTACGCTATCCTACAGCAGGTTCCTCTTCTCGCTCAGAGGCTCAACCGTTCTACGTCAATTCACCTTACGGCCTTGGTCTTGCTCACAACGGAAATCTCACGAATGCGAAGAAACTTCAAGTTCAATTGACCGATAAACACCACCGTCACATGAACACAAGCAGCGATTCAGAACTGCTGCTCAATATGCTAGCAGTGGAATTGGATTCGAATGGTTCTAGCCTTTCTATTGAAGGAGCTCCACATTTGGATGTTGAAACCGTATTTCGTGCAGTAAAGAATGTTCATCGTCGTGTCGAGGGTAGTTATGCTTGTGTTTCCATCATCTCCGGATACGGGCTTCTCGCTTTCCGTGATCCATATGGTATCCGTCCGCTGATTTTTGGCTCTCGCGAGATAGATGGCCGTTCAGAGTGGATTGTAGCTAGTGAATCTGTTGCGATTACCGCACTCGGGTTTGATATCGTTCGAGATGTCCAACCTGGTGAAGCAATTTTCATTTCCAATTCGGGACACCTGTTCCATCGCCAATGCGCAGAAAAAGTCGAAGAATCGCCTTGTATCTTTGAGCATGTCTATTTCGCCCGACCGGATTCAGTCATTGACGGAATCTCTGTCTATCATGCCCGACTTAACCAAGGTGATATCCTTGCAAAGCGCATTCTTGAGCAGTGGCCGGATCATGATATCGACGCTGTTATTCCAGTTCCAGATTCTGGGCGCATTGCCGCATTACAAATGGCAAAAGCTCTCGATGTGCCATACAGAGAAGGTTTTGTTAAGAATCGATATGTTGGTCGAACATTTATCATGCCGGGACAAGCACTTCGAGAGAAGTCTGTTCGCAGAAAATTGAACGCAATCGGACATGAGTTTGCTGGAAAGAACATTCTCCTGGTTGACGACTCCATTGTTCGAGGTACTACAAGTGCCCAAATTATCGAAATGGCCCGTGATGTCGGTGCTTCAAAGGTCTATTTTGCCTCCGCCGCACCTCCAGTTCGATATCCCAATGTCTACGGTATTGACATGCCTGCAATCAATGAATTCATCGCAAATGGAAAGTCGATTGATGAAATTAACAGCATCATTGGAAGCGATCGTTTGTTCTATCAATCACTTGATGATCTGATAAAGGCGACATCCATAGGCGAACATCCACCATCGAGGTTCGATACGAGTTGTTTCAACGGCGAGTACGTCACTGGTGGAATTGATGAAGCATACCTAGACGCGCTTTATGCATCTCGTAACGACACCGCCAAAGTCGAATCCAGCGAGGATGACGAAATCGTAGATATGCACAACGATACCGAAGATTGAGGCCTGTTCATGGCTCAACAATCGTGGATATTGCGTTTTGGTGAACTCGGTTTGAAATCGAAAGTTGTTCGTCGTTCTTTTCAAAGAGCGTTGCGAAAAAATTTGGTACAGCTCGCTAAAGACGCCTCAGTCCCCATCCTTCGTTCTCGTCTAAGAGATTTCGACGTTGTCTATTCAGACGCACCAACTGAAGTTGTTGAAGATTTGATTTGTCATGGCCTTGGTATCGTCGCCATGGACCGCGTGGTTGAGATTTCTGAAGATCCCGACCCTCATCTTGTTGCACAGCTCGTACTGAAACGCCATTTACGGGTAGGTGAGGCACGAACTTTTGGCGTCCGAGTCAAACGTTTGGGTGAGAAGGGGGAATGGGATTCTCAATCGTATGCTCGAGCACTCGGTTCAAAACTCATTGAAATGGACCCAACTCTTACAGTGAATCTCTCAAATCCAGAGTGGTGGGTGAAGATTATTCTTGAACCAGGTAAAGTCTCATCCATTGAAAAGAGGACACTTGGTCCCGGTGGGCTTCCTACAGGCGTCCAAGGCGATGTACTTGCACAACTTCGTACACGCGATGATGTACTCAGTTGTTTTTTGATAATGCGCAGAGGATCACGAATTATTCCAGTTCTTGATTCAAAGCAACCTCACTTGCAGTTATTGAAGAAATGGGATCCTTTTATCGGCGTTCGCAGCCGAACGAAAGACGACAAGAATCGAACCTTCCAACGGCCAGCTTGGGGTGTTGTTGGTTTGAGTATTGAGGAAGCGGAACCGTTCATCGAACGAAGAGAAGAGGCCATCAAAACTACACCACTGTGTACGCTTAATCCATTGTGTGGGTGGACAGAGAAAGAAAAAGAGGCGCTGTGGCTGCATTTAGAATCTCCAAGCCGTCATCGCCCGCACCCTGATACGACAACATGGTTTAGTGATTGACTCATCCAAGGGATGAGGTTAATTGAGTCCGCTTCATCATCGATCCATGTTGAGGACTCGGCCGGTGCATGTAGCGTTCCAACCGGAGTCGAAAGTCACCTCACTTGTACTTTCATTGAACGGCGATATTGCAGCATGGGCTGAAGGGGATGGACAGGTTTTCATCGCCCGGCACGAACATGCAACATTTTCTGTGACCGGTACTTGGAAGGCCCCCTCAATGGTTAGAGGCATGGTACTTCGCGGTAATTCGCTGTATGTATTGGACGATGCTAACGGGCTTTCATGTCTCGATATCAATGGGAATGTCGGATGGCAGTTTGAAATTGGCGCAGGTGGGTTTAAACTGCAAAAAACATCCACAGGATTGGCAATTATCGATGGGCTGGGTCGTCTGTTTTTGGTTCAATATGATGGATCTGAGGTTACTTTGGAGAATACTCATGAAGATATTTTGCACATGCAAGCAGTCGGAGATTACCTTATTCTGGCACATGAAAATGGCAGTGTTCAAGCACTTGTGAATGGGGTATTGGTATGGAGTAGGCCTGCACGTGGTGAAAAAGGTGAATCAATCACTTGCATTGGAAGCGATTCGAACAATAACCTTGTTATCGGCAGAGAAGGTTATGCCTTGGTTGCAGGTGATGAAGAAGTACTCGAGATCGAAGTTTGGGATCTAGTCCATCAAAAACTGCAACATCGCTTCGATGTCAAGAGCCGCCTTCTTCAAGCAATTCCGAGTGAGAATGGATTGCTGTGTGGTTTTGACGATGGAAAAGTCGTTTATTGTTCGACGCATTCATCGCAACTGGTTCATGAAACTCGGCTGGATTGCAAATACCCGATACGCAACTTGGCCTATCGTAACGGCAGCGTCATTGCTACAGCTTGGTTCTATGTCTTCGGCAGAGAAGCAGACGGTTCTGAGTGGAAACTTGAGCATCAAGGTATGCCGAATTATCTCGTTTTGAGTAACGACGGTTCCATCTGTTTATTTGCTGGTGAAGACCAAAACGATTGGACGGAAGAGGAGCCAATCGGGCACTTTTCACTTTTGGGGCCGCTGATAGAAACGGACGCATCTGAACTCACTCTATGGTTTGAGAAAACTACAGAGGCAGAGCCTTTGTCGGCCGAAGAAATCTATAGAGATGATGATGCAATGAATGAGTTCTTTACCCCGGATGAATTGGCATCCATCCAAAACACGGCTTCTCTGAGCGATGGCGTTGATGCATTGCAAGCCGCACTTGGTGATGTGCAAGGTGAAATTACACAGGTTACTGCGGACGGCGCCCTTGATATCGACACTGAACAATTGCTTTCCGAGTTGGACGATGCCATCACCAATATGGCACTTTTACCAGAAGACGGCTTGCTGGATGAACTGAATACGGGTATCAGCGAAGTTATTGTTCCTAAGGCCATTACAGGCGATGATCAACAGCATGTTGCCGATGAAGATGGTAATGCGATAATTATACTCGATGGTACATATTCTCATGACCCACAGAAGCGAATCAAAACCTGGTCTTGGGTTGACTCGACAGGAAAGGAAATTGCATCCTCGAGCAAAGTCAAAGTTCGGCTCAGTCGAGGCATTTACAGATTCGAATTACGTGTCTGTGATCGCGATGGGCAATGGTCCAGTGATTCGCTTCAAGTGGTCATCGAATAAGGCTTAGTCTCTTGAAGGAGAAATGGTTCGATTGGCCATGGCCGTTAGGGAACCATGGGTTGAATATTTTTTTGTTGGCATTCTTCAAATGCGCTGTTCAGTCGTTACAGATACAGCAACAGGTGACACAGTCATCATCGATGGTGGTGCTGAACCACAACGTATCATCGACTGGATTGATTCCTTTTCGGGTAAGGGTCCAGATTGGTCCAATGGTCCTCGCTCCGCAGAAGAAATGCGGCAATCACAAGTTCCCGAACGGAAAGTGGTAGCACTTCTCAACACCCATGCGCATTTTGACCACAG
>QQRW01000051.1:8902-16644 GCA_003602605.1 Candidatus Poseidoniales archaeon
GTCGAATGGTACCTTCATCCCGATGACACCTATCTGCAGACTTTAGCCCAACGTTCAGCGCTTCGCTACGGGTTTGAGGTTCCTCAGCCTGCAATCGCCGATGTGGCATTAAAGGCCAGTGAAAAACTCGAAGTTGGTTCACTTGAATTCGATGTGCATCATACGCCAGGGCATACTCTTGGCGGCTGCTGCTTACGCCTCATGGTAGAGGATGGGCCGGACCATTTGTTTGTTGGTGATACTTTGTTCGCTGGTTCTGTTGGAAGGACGGATTTGCCAGACACAGGAGGAGATTTCGAGGTTCTGGCGAACTCGATTCAAACCCAGCTCTGGCCACTTGCACCAGATACCATCGTGTATCCGGGTCACGGCCCATTGACAACCATTGGTCATGAGAAGGAAACGAACCCGTTTGTGGGAGACGAAGCGGGCTCTGGCGTGTATACGATTGGAAAATATTCCTAATCAAGCCATCATCGACGACAATGTCGATTGAAGCACAGGCAGTGCTTCTTCCCAAGTTGCGACAATGCCATAATCGGCGTGTTGGAAAATCGGCGCGTCTGCATCTTTGTTAATGGCGACGATGTACTTGGAGGAACGCATTCCGGCAAGGTGCTGGATTGCGCCCGAGATGCCGACCGCAATGTACAGGTTTGGGTTGACGGTCTTTCCAGTTTGTCCAACTTGCATGGAGTGTGGAATCGATTCCCAAGTGTCAACCGCAGCACGAGATGCACCCACAGCAGCACCCAGTGTATCTGCAATTGATTCAAGGTGTACAAAGTTGTCAGGAGAGCCCATTCCACGGCCACCGGAGATGATGATGTTCGCTTCAGCGACATCCAATCGACTGGAAGCACGTGCCATGAATTCTTGGACTGCTGTTGCCATGTCTCCAGTGGTGTCAACGACCGAGATTTCTGTTGATCCACCGTTTGGTGCAGCCTCAAACACATTCGGGCGTACGGTTAGGACAGCGTCTCCGCTAAGGGCTACGGTTTGCATTGCTTTGCCGGAGTAAATTGGAGAAGTGAGGTTGTGGCCCTCGATTTTTACGACGTCTTGTACGACTGATATGCCTCTTCGAGCTGCGATACGAGCAGCGAGGTCTTTCGATTGCGGAGAAGCAGATGCGACGATAACGCCCGAAGGTGCAACAGCATCGAGTGCAGCAGCCCATCCTGCAGCGTCGTAGTTTGCAAAGACATCTGACTTAGCAGCAACAATTCTTGATGCACCAGACATTGAGGATGCGCCATCGGCGGTTCCAGCTTCGGTGCAAGGCACGATTACAACGGGTTGCGAGCCGAGTGCTTGTGCAGCGGTGATGAGTTCAGCCGTTGTGGAATGAACGGCTCCTTTTACGATTTCAGCGATTACTATAGTTTCAGACATTTTATTCACCTCAGATTACATTTGCTTCATCTCGAAGCAGTTGTGCCACTTCTGCAGCAGCAGCGCCACCCTCATACGACTTGCCTGCAGGTTTTGCAGGAGGCATACTGTGTGAGACAACAGACACGGTTGATGCAGGTGCATCAACAGTTTGGACATCGACTTTGGCACGCTTTGCTTGCATAATTCCCTTTACATTCGGCTTTCGTACTTTCATGTCGCCTTTGTCACAAGATACGACTGCAGGCAGTGGGACATTGTATCGAGCGTTTCCTCCAGCTGAAGGAGTGACGACTGATAGTTGATCTCCGAAGGAGACACTTATGCTGTTGGATACGGATGCCCAGCCAAGGCGTTCAGCCAGTCCTGGACCAGTAGAACCTGCGCCAGTGTCTGCAGCGGATTTGCCGCAGTAGACAACACTTGCATCCATGCTCTTCACAACGGAAGCGAGTACGGTTTGGAGAGCGTTTGAGTCGAGTGATTCTGAGCAATCGATGCGTACGATGTGGTCAACACCTATGGCTTTTGCATCTTTGAGAACTTTGTCAGCGCCAGCATCGCCAACGGTGATTGCAGTAACTTCTCCCCCGTTTGATTCACGGTGCTGAAGTGCGGTTTCAACAGCGAATTCGTCGTACGGACTCATGACTTTCTTGACTGCTGAGAGGTCGACTCGGTCTCCTGAGAGGACAATTCGGGCATTTGTGTCGGGCACTTGTTTGACGAGGACGATGATGTTGGACATAGCATTCAGACTCCTTGGATGATTTCTCGACTCCAAAGAGATTCTTGAACGTTTGCACCTTTCTCAGTGCGTCTAAGACGCAGTACTACGGTTTCATTCTGAGAATGTTCAATGCCGAATTAGCATATTCCGCGAAGCAGGCAAAATGTTTCTTAACCGTCGTAATTCTCGTGAAGAATCCATGAAGCGAAGAATTCCAACAGAGCCCAGCGAAGACGAACAAAAGACTCTTGCCTCGTGGAGGTTGTTGTTTGAAAGTCCGAAATATGTCGCTGACCTCAACGCATCACCCGGCAAGGATGAACCAGTGTTCGGGTTTGAGATTGAGTGGGATGACCTTGGGCAGTTCGGAGAGTTACAACTGGAACTCACGGAGAGTATGGAGCACACTTTGGCATGCGGAAATCAAGTGCTGAAGGAGCAATATTCCGACCGAGTCATGTCGACTCGACCGGTTATTCGTATCGTCAATCTCCCTTCAAGCCGTTATTATGAGATGAGTGAGTTGAGAATGCGTGATCGCACTCGCCTTCTTGCCTTTGATGCTATTGTTGTGCGGGCAAGCCCAGCCATCGGCTGGTTGAAAATCAGCACACACCGATGCAATGATTGCGGTTTGAAATGGACCATTAACGAGCGACTTGCGCGTCCGCGTGAGAAGGTCAAGTACTGTTCTGATTGCCTAGATGCAATTGTCAAAGACCAGTCCTCGAAGAAACCAAAATCGTATTACAAGGATCCAACAGATGTTTCGATGGTAGCAGAGGAGAACTTCTACGAGGATGTACAATACCTCGAAGTTATTTCTCCTCTCATGACGAAAAACGGAATGGCACTAAATCAAGAATGCTTCCAAGTCGTTGTTTTTGACGAATATGTGGGCCAATTTTCCCGAGGAGATCATCTCACGATTAACGCAATGGTGGCTGTTGACCCACTTGTCAACCGTGATTTCATACGAGACACACGTCGCATGATATACCTCAAAGCGCACAGCGTGGAGGAAGGCCTATCCAATACCTCTAAGGAATCGGTCGACGAATCGGTAGTTGATTCACTTCCGCTGAATTGAAGTTACTGCGTCAAGAGTTTCGGGTTTGCTCTCGAAGTGCTCTGAAACACTTTGTAAGCCTTTACTTACTCCGTCTGCAACGCCAAGTTTAGCGTCGAGCGGGTGCAATGTGCCATCCTCAACTGCTGCTTTGAACGCTGCCAAATCCGTCCATGTCGATGGTTCTCCAAACTTGGGGTTCGGTGTCACAACGATTTCTCCCCATTCAGGAAGGACTACATGTTCTGCAAGTTCATACACCGGAGAATGAGGGTCTTCCGGGTCCAGATAGGCGTGCTTCTGCATCTTCTTTCGAAGGGATTTTTCTGTATCGTGAAGTAAAATTGCTCCAGAAGGATCGGATTTACTCATCTTATGGTCAAAGCTTTCCATCCGAACACCGTTAGCTTTCAGTGAGGAGAGAATTGGAGTGTGCAAGCAAGTTGGCTTTTTCCAGTTCCATCGTGAAGCAACATCGCGCATGAACATGTGCGCTTTGCGTTGATCCATCCCTCCGATCGCAACATCAATTTTCATCTCAAAGATGTCACTTGCCTGCATGGCGGGGTAGAAGAATTTCGACAAGTCATGGTCAGAGGATTCCTCATCGCGGCCCATAATCGTGAACGTTTTGCGCACCTTCGCCAATGTCGCACCCTTCGAACAGCGAAGGACACGTGCCCAGTATTCTCCCGAATCCATGACTTGGGATGCCCAAACGAAGCGCAATTGCCCAGGGCCTTCACCTTCTTCCGGGTGGCCAAGCAGAGCTCTGAAGGTTTCCTCCATGTAAGTAGCAGTTGTTTGAATGTCTTCCATTACGCCGTTAAATTTGTCGTTCACCCATGCATGCCAGTCTGCTAAGAAAATCAACACATTTGCATCTGCATCCAACATTCGACGCAGTTGCAAAGAGAGCACCTTCCATCCAATATGGGCTTTTCCTGACGGTTCAAAACCCACGTAGCATCGGATGATACCATCTCCTGCCATACTGGTATTCTCAGCAAGGCAAGTGACCAGGTGGTCGATACCTACTGTTTCGTCTACTTGGCCAACCATAAGCGAGAGCCTATTTTGTTGTTCTTTGCTAAGTTCGAGGATTCGGGGGTTGCCTTCTACATGAGGTTCGAGAACTTTGTCGACGCTCATGCTTCCACCCGTTTATTCAAATCAAGTCGTTAAGTTTCTTGACCCGTCCTTCAGAAGGAGGATTGCCTGAATCGATCATTTCTTGTAGTTCGGCGATCATAGTGTTTGCCTTTTCGATTGTTTCTTGGTCGATGGATGTGCTCATTTCCATCATCTTGTGCGCCATCTTGATGGCAGACTTTGCCTTGGAGAATTTCTTAGCGTCCTCTTTCGCTTTGTCTCCACGTTGTTTTGGGGAATATCCAGTTGCTTCGTCAAGGAATGAAGACCATCTTCTACGAGATTCCATTGCTTGTTCTCTTCCACCCTCTGCCGATAGGAAGGCACTGAGGTCTTCACCCTTCATCTGGTTTACATCCATGACCAGTTTGCCATCGTTGCCAAAATATCCGGTAATGCCAGTAAGAATGGCGAATGAACCAGTAAATACGCCTTCTGCATTCACTTCAATGTTATCAAAATAGTTGGTTGCTAAACGTGCTAGACCAGCATTTCCACCAATCTTTTTCTCTAAACCGCGCTTGACTGCGAATCGCTCCATACCTCTGCGAAGAGCCTCTTTGCCATAAGGCTCACCGTTCAAGCGAATGATAAACTCCTCTTCCTGAATAGGAGGGGTTTTTTGATAGTTCACATTCGGCATATCATGCGGGGATACTTTTTCTTGGGTTTCGTTCTCATGATTCTGCTCTTGCCTTCAGTTCCTGCAGAACCAGAATCCGTGATTGAACTTGAGTTGGTCGATTCTCTGGAAGATGTCGACATCGGCATCAATGCGGGCAAAGTATCTCCTGATGGTTTATCGGTCATGCTCGTCGGTAAGGACGGGTATGCCCATCGCATCTCTGCATTCAATCCCGAAGACCGTGCACAGGATGTTCAACTGGATACGAACCGTAATGCAGACTTCCAAGATGTGGCTTGGCACCCGGGTGGTAAGACTGCTCTGCTTACAGGCGACCTTGGGATGGCACTTCGATACACAGTGGAGACACATGGAATCTCCTCGGTCAACGGTTCAGGTGCACTTCTTGGATTGGACATGACGGCTGTTGAATGGAGGGCTGCAGGTGATTTCGCATACTTTGGCGCTGTTGACGGCAGTGTTTGGAAATTTTCGGAAGGCTCTGGTATGGAGAAACTATCCGATACACGAGACTCACCAATCAGCGATATCTCGTGCCATCGAAATCAGAACATTTGTGTTTTTACGACTCTAAACGACGGAATGGCAGTGATTTCGACCTTCGACCAAGTTACTTTCCTTTCAGGCACTATTGGAGAAACTTGGATTGGCGTTGACTGTGCCGATCCGACTCTCAATGAATGCGTGGGTTTTGCCAGCGGAAAGAAAACTCAGGCCATACGGTTGGACATGAACGACCCTAGCCAATCGACTGTGCGCGCAATAGGTGAACTCAGTACACTGTCCGGGGATTTCACAGGGGTTTCACGTGCTCATGACGGAACCACAATGGTTCACATGACTCCGTTTTCTACTATCCGACAACAACCACTCGTCACCGAAGCATTCGTACAGGTTTTGCCTGAGGACGCTGTTGCATGGGATGCAGTTGTTTCGGGCCGTTCGATAGAATTTGTTTGGGAGAACGGCCATCAAGAAGGTTTCATTATTACATCGTTTGGAAACATCGTCTCATTTGAACCGATAAGCGATGTAGAGAAGATGGACATGGTCTCTTTAGCGGTGGTCATTGCAGTGACAATCTCGGTACCCGGTGTTGTTTTGGGACTGATTTACATGAACAGCCCCTACCTTCAAAAGAAGTATCTTCAACTCCGTGGAATCAAAAAGAAATGATGGCTTCGTCAAATGCCCGGAGGGTTAGGTTCTTGAAGCCCCGAGTTGACCCCCATTTGAGAGGATAGTATGGAGCCATACGAAGGAGTCGACTTCTACGACATAGAAAGCCTACTGACTGAAGAAGAAATAATGATCCGTGATATGGTCCGTGACTGGGTTGACGAAGAAGTACTTCCGAAGATTGAACACGCATGTGCCGAAGGAATCTTCCTCGACGAATGGCGGGTTGCCCTCGGCGAAATGGGTGTTCTTGGCGCACCACTGAAGGGCTACGGCTGTCCTGGGCTCTCGTACGTCGCATACGGGCTCATCTGTCAAGAGCTTGAACGCGGCGATTCAGGTCTTCGTTCGTTTGCTTCGGTTCAAGGTTCACTTGCTATGTATCCAATTTGGGACTTCGGTTCTGAAGAACAGAAAAATTACTATCTCCCTAAGATGACATCTGGTGAATGGATTGGATGCTTTGGTCTTACTGAACCCGACTATGGTTCGAACCCTGGTGATATGATTACTAAAGCAGAAGACATGGGAGACCACTACCTGCTTAACGGTGCAAAGATGTGGATTACCAACGGAACAATTGCTGATGTTGCGGTAGTTTGGGCCAAACTCGACGGCGTCATCCGTGGGTTCATTGTTGAGAAGGACGACGAGGGTTTCACGGCTCCTGAAATGAAGGGCAAGCATTCACTGAAGGCATCGGTGACCAGCGAACTGGTATTCCAAGATTGTAAAATTCCAAAAGATCGAATGCTCCCGGGTGTAAAGGGTCTGCGTGGTCCATTTTCATGCTTGAACAACGCCAGATTTGGTATCTCTTGGGGAGCACTGGGTGCTGCAATGTCCTGTTTCCACAGTGCGAAAACATATGCCCTTTCTCGGATTCAATTCGACCACCCAATTGCATCATACCAACTTGTACAGAACAAATTGGCATGGATGCTTCGTGAGATCACCAAAGGTCAATTACTCGCTTATCACCTTGGTCGAAAGAAAGACGAAGGTACTTGGTTCAATGAGCAAATCTCGCTTGCTAAGATGAACAATGTCGACATCGCTCTGGAAATTGCTCGTGTTGCTCGAGATATCCATGGCGCAAACGGTATCTTGGACGAATACCCTGTAATGCGGCACATGGCAAATCTTGAGTCAGTGAAAACTTACGAAGGTACTCACGACATTCACAATCTCATTCTCGGCCGTTATATCACCGGAATTCAAGCTTTCACGCGAACTGTTTGATTCAAAATCCTGCGTTGGTTGTGTCGAATCACGCCATACAGGCATTTATATGGCGCAAAAATGAATGTTTTTGCGGGAGTGGGTGAATGAACCTTGGATTCAGTGACAGGATTATACGCGTTGTAGTTGGCTTGAGCATGGTTTTGTTTGACTATGCTGCTGATGTCAACTGGGATGTAATCTTGCTGTTTATCGGATGTTGGAGTGTTCTAACATCAGCCTTTGGCTTCTGTCCATTCTACAAAATACTTGGACATTCAACATGCCCGATTTGATCAAACCGCCGGCAAAATACCGATTCGGGCCAGCCCGGACCATACAGGGTC
>QQRW01000052.1 GCA_003602605.1 Candidatus Poseidoniales archaeon
CTCAAGGAGCAGCAGCAGCAGACGCAGCTAACGCCAGCGATGGTGACGGTTACACAGCAATCGGACACGGTATCGCCCTTGGCCTTGCCGCAATCGGTGCTGGATGGTCACAATCCGCAATCGGCAGCGCAGCTGTCGGTATGCTCGCAGAAGACGGAAGCAAGTTCAGCCAAGCATTGATTTTCACTGCTTTGCCTGAATCTATCGTTATTCTCGGTGCACTGCCACTTTTCCTTCAATGATGAGGGGCAACAATGACGGAATGGCCGGTTCGCTGGCCTATTGAAATTCACAAGGAGAAATCACTATGACGCTTGAAACACTCGCAAAGGACATCGCAAAATCTGCTGAGGCTGAGGCCTCGGCAATGGTAAAAGCAGCCAATGAGGAAGCAAAGGCAATACTTGCTGAAGCAAACTCAAAATCTGACGCCATCCGCTCGGAAGCATCTAGCCGTACTGAACGTGAAGCAAGTCAAATTGCTCGCGAAGTCGTAGCTAGCGCCCGCCAAGCGAACCAGAAAGAAATACTCATTGCTCGACGTAAGGTACTCGATGAGACCCTACAATCGGCCAGTGACACTCTTGGAAGCCCAAAACTCTCAGGACGAGCAAGTCTGCTCAAGTCTCTGATGGCGAAGGCTGACAAGATTGGTGGCGATGCTTACTCGATCCGTCCAGTTGAAATCGACCGAAAAGCTATCTCGGAACTTGCTGGGAAGCGAAAGGTTGGTGACGCCATTGACGGACTTGGAGGCTTTGTTCTCGAATCGCCAGATGGTTCGGTCTCGTACGACATGCGCTTTGATACACTCCTCGAATCTTCTTGGAATGACCAACTCGCTGAAATAAATTCAATACTTTTTGACTGAGGGATAATGATGGTAATGCTTGGAAACACACCTTATGTTGCTGCACGTGCAAAGTCACGCCGGCAGAAACTTGCGGACCGTGCCAGGCTACGCCAACTCATCAGCCAATCACCCGAACAGCTGACTGTTGCGGTCGGGGAAATCGGTTACCGCTCGGAAATAGACCTCTATGCAGGTCAAATGTCCGGCGGAGATTTGGTTGAAGCAGCATTAACCCACAACCTAGAGCATGAACTTGAAAAGATGCTTTCACTCTGCAATGGTAAAATCCGCGGTATAGTTGAAACATACACTTCGAGATTTGAATACTACAACGCAAAGGTCGTTCTTCGTTCAGTTGTTAATCAAGTCGAACTTGAAAAAGTGGCTCATTCAATTCTCCCCGAGTTGAACGACATCAACACTCCTTGGCTGAAGATTATAGAGAACTCAGATGATTTGCGTTCCGCAGTTGTTCAGATGCGCCGTAAATCGTTTGGCTCCGATTTAAACGCCGTCTCTGAAGACGGTCGCCTTAGCGATTACGAAGATGCCCTCGACCGTCACTACTTCAAACACGCTTTGAACTCAATTCGCGGGAACAACGCAGTCAGTCGTTTCCTCAAGGAACTTATCGGTGCAGAAATCGATCACCGAAATCTCGTTAACATACTTGAGGCGGAACATGTAGGTATCTCCTCTGAGGATGTTGTGTCGATGCTCATTCCGGGCGGACGACTGATTCCACGACGTGCATTCACCTCGATTGCTACTGGTGGCCAAGAGGCTGCTATGGCTCTGCTTCGAGGTTCCAACCGTTTTGATTTCCCAGCATTCGAAGCCGCTCTTTCCCAATCGAAAGAGATGAACAGTCTCGATCCAGTTGTTACCTGGTTCAAAGAACGCGAATACAACATCATGAAACGCATGAGCTATCTCCACCCAGTCTCTGCATTACCAGTTATCCACTATGTGGCCATGAAGGTCCAAGAAGTGAATGACTTGCGATTTATCGTTCGTGGTCGTTTAGCAGGCCTCTCGAATGAAGTAATCGAAGGACACATATTGTGAGGTGAAATGAATGGATATCGCAGTTGTAGGAACGCCAGAATTCACTCTTGGATTCCAACTAGCAGGTATTGATTCCCTGTTTAACCCTGAAGGTGAAGAGGCAATGATCTCTGTCTTCAAATCTCTACTCAATTCAAAGAGCGTTGGGATTGTTGTGGTCGACTCCACAATCCTATCAACGCTGCCGGAGCGTCTTCGTGACCAACTCTCGGCATCCGTCTCTCCTACCGTTCTTGGTATCGGTACGGAAGAAGACACCGCATTGCGTGACACAATTCGCAAGGCAATAGGAGTCGACCTGTGGAAGTAAGATTCCAAACAAAATGGAGGAAATAAAAATGAGCAATGAAGGAGTAATTTACCGAATATCCGGGCCGGTTGTAACTGCAACTGGTATGAAAGCCGCAATGTACGACGTTGTTCGCGTAGGCGAAGAGGGTCTTATGGGCGAAGTGATTGAACTGCACGGTGACAAATCTGTTATCCAAGTCTACGAAGATACCTCTGGTATTCGTCCTGGTGAACCGGTGTTGAATACACAAGAGACTCTCTCTGTTTCCTTGGGACCTGGTCTGTTGACTCAGATTTACGACGGTATCCAACGACCTCTTCCTACCTTGGAAGAGGAAATGGGCGTTTTCATCACCCGTGGTGTTGACGCTGATGCTTTCGATCTCGAGAAAATTTGGACTTTTGAACCTCAAGTCGCAGTGGGCGATTCCGTCGTTGCCGGACAAGTCATTGGTCACGTTCAAGAAACCGAAACAATCGTTCACAAAATCATGGTACCTCCTACCGCCAGTGGTGTTGTTAAATCGATTGAATCCGGAGATTTCAACGTCACTCAAACCGTCTGTGTGCTCGAAGACGGAACTGAAATGCAGATGATGCAGAAGTGGCCAGTTCGTACCCCTCGACCTTTCCAACAGAAGTACGCTCCAGAAACACCCCTAATCACCGGTATGAGAATCCTCGATTTCTTGTTCCCTCTTGCAAAGGGTGGAGCTGCTGGTATTCCTGGGCCGTTCGGTTCCGGAAAGACCGTTACCCAACAATCACTCGCAAAGTATTCCGATGCTCAACTCGTTGTTTACATCGGATGCGGTGAGCGTGGAAACGAAATGACCGAAGTGTTGGATGAATTCCCTCACTTGATTGACCCGAACACTGGAAAGCCATTGATGGAACGAACCGTCATGATTGCAAACACTTCTAACATGCCAGTGGCTGCTCGTGAAGCATCTGTGTACACTGGAATTACCATTGCAGAATACTTCCGTGACATGGGTTACGACGTCGCTTTGATGGCAGACTCAACATCTCGCTGGGCAGAGGCAATGCGTGAAATTTCATCTCGTCTTGAAGAAATGCCTGGTGAAGAAGGATACCCTGCTTACCTCTCGTCCCGAATTGCAGAATTCTACGAGCGAGCTGGACGTGTTGAAACTTTGAACGGCGATGACGGATCAGTGACTGTCATCGGTGCAGTGTCTCCGCCTGGTGGTGACATCTCAGAACCTGT
>QQRW01000053.1 GCA_003602605.1 Candidatus Poseidoniales archaeon
GCTGCGGCTTGAACCACTGCTGCGACCTGATCCACTGCTACGGTTAGAACTACTTTGTCTGCTTGTTGATGGACTGTTTGAATTGTTGTTACTGTTGCCCATGTAGTAGTTGTTTTGCTGATAGCCGCCTTGGTGACCAGGATAATATCCGTTGTTGTTCCAGCCATTGTTGTTTCCGTAATTGGGATGCATCCTCACTCCAGACCCAACATTTCTCGCACCTCTAAACATGAAGAAGCCAATTGCACCTAAAACCCCTAGACATCCAAGACAAGCCACCATGCTAAAGAGGCCATCTCCAAGGTCTGAGGTTTGCATATCACCCTCTTCACCGTTGAGCGTCGGAGGAGTGTACCAGTCATCCGCAAACGGTTCAATGCCTGGATTTTCAAACCAGAACTCATCAACATCGTTTGACAAGGAAGTTACCATTGGGAGGATCGCACTGGACCAATTTGAGTTATTGAGGTCTGTGAAAACGGTATCTGGTAGATCTTCTTCCCACTCTTCGAGTACATACCAATACTCCCACCAATGCTCTCCCCCTGTATAAGCCCAATCATAACCATCACCAGATTGGTTGGTGGCAATGAGTAACAACAAACCGTCACGGTAATCCTGGTCACCAATTTTCCATTCGTCAAACAAACCAACAGCGTAGTCACCTAGAGACATGTTTGTGTCATTTCCGGTGGTGTAATCGCTGGTGGAATTGATAATTACCACAACTAATACTGTGCCAGTGTTATATTCGAGATCATCAGAGACCTGGTTAATGTCGCGTTTCTCATCAAGAGTGAGTACATCTACATCATCGACAATAAAGATGTTTGAGTCAGTGGGATATGTAACTCCCGCTTGCGCCCCAGGGGCAAAAACGCTTGCAGCAAGGAGAGATATAACGAGTACTGACAGGGGATATTTCCACACATTCAACGTCTGTTCACCGGACCGCCCTATGCAGTTGACCGGTTTAATGTTGGGTCGTTTTTTTCAAACCGAAGGCTGTTCTCAGCTCTTAATTGAACCGCCGTAATGGCTTTCAGTGGTGCAGAGGGCAGGATTCGAACCTGCGAACTCATAGAGACTGGGACCTCATCCCAGCGCCGTTGACCAAGCTTGGCAACCCCTGCTTCGACCAACCGTTAGAACGCGCGTATATCAATTCCGCGACTTGACCTTAAGCAACAAGAGGGCGATGTTGGCGGTGAATTGAATGAACTTTCCAGAGAAAAAACACCGTTGCGATGCATACATTCTATCGATTCTATGAATTACTGCTTCGGCATTCGCCCACGCATTCGTAACCACGTTTCACTGCCGAACATGAGTGCATATAATGATGCGAGCCATAACGTCGGCCGGCCCCATTGCTCAACAGCATCCTCTGGAATCGTTCCTTGCCCGAGAATAAGCAGCATACACAGCCAGAGCATTGTAATGCCGTGCAAACCCCATCGAACACCTGACATGATTTGCGATGAATTTGCTTTCATCTCAGTGATTTCTACTTCAGTTAGGACTGCAGTCACGCCTTTGAGTTTGTCGAGTGCTGAGCCACCGTTCCATCGAATGCGCCCGAGTCTAAATCGGTGCGCTACTTCGATGAGCGTGAATGTAGTAACCCATACTACGACAATTTCAAGCAATGATCCAGCGCCTAGTAAATCGAGAGACCCAAACGATGACCACATCAGAAGCCCCCACAACCACCCAATCAAAACAACCTGAAACATCCGTGCAAATCTCGTGAGACGATGCAGTAATTCAGCATCGTGCGACAACAGGTTTTCAAGAGTTATAACAAGCAATGTCACTCCCGAAAGCCCCATACTAAGCAGCAGCCACCACCAGTCAATACCCCCATCTCGCCAAGCAAACATTAGTGCGACCATTGTCCATGCAAGGACAACGACAGAAGCCATATTCGCAGCAGCTTGCATCGTATACAGGGGGTCGCGACCGTCCTTCAACACTGCAAATCCTCCCATGAGGCGAATTTCAAACGCTGAATCATCAACAAGTCCATGTGCGGCAGCAGTCATGCCACCAACTGCTTTAATCCGCGCATTTTCAACTATACTTTCGGCTTTACCAGTTGCCCATTCGTCATCGAGGCCCTTTACTTTCCAGGAAGAACCTCGGCTTGCAGCATGGGCCGCACCCGTTCCACGGTTTTTGGTGTTCCCAGACGACCGAGTTTTCGCCCAAGCACGTATTTCTTCAGATATGATGTCTTCAACTTGGTCTTCATTCAACGGTGCGCCGTGGTCGGTGTAGAGCCATCTGCACTGTATCGGCACAGGGGCAGGGTCGACATCGGGGGCGACCATTTGGAATTGACCTGGGCCAAGTGTCGGTAGTTGAGCAACCAAATCTAGGTCTCCACCACTTTCTTTGAGGAGATGTCGAACTTTTTCAACATCCTGAGGTTGAGTAAACCGCCCAATAAATGTGGTATTGGCCTGTGCGAGAATTTTGTAATCGACATCACTCACATTTTGCGTTGCTAACACACAGGCTACACCGTATTTTCTTGCCTGTTTGAATATCAATTTAATCAAATCTTTCGCTGGAGGATTACGCGGGTGAGGTGGCAGATAGGGTGCGACCTCATCCATGAAAAACAACAACTTGATTTCACCATCTGCCGGTTGTTGTGTCAGCATCCAATCGTACAATTCTCGTGACAGTTCTTGCACAAAATATTGCTTTTGTGCTTCATCCTGGATGGTATTGAGGTAAACAATATTGAGCGGTATCTTTCCTGGTATAGCAGGTTCTACAAACGCATCGATGTCAATTGGCACTCCGTTCGAGAAAAGTAATTGGTTTACTCCTGATGAATAGGCCGACAACCTTCTTGCGAGGTCATTCCGGGTTGTCTTTGGCAATCTTTCTTCAAAATCCGTAAGACGATGATCCATCATTACCTCATCCCATGTCGGGACATCAGGTTTCTCTTCACCCTCCTCAACTTCATAGAAACATTCTGGGTAAAGCTGTCGAGTAAACTCTTGATTTGGCTCTCTAACAACACGCGCTAAGGCTTGAAAATCACCAACATTGAGCCCATGCTTTGTTCCTTCGACGAGGATTTCATAGAGGAAAGGCTTGACAACTTTCCCTTGTGCTTTCTCCACATCGTAACCTGCCAAACTTGTGAATCCGGCGGCCACCATGTCCCATGCAGTAATCGCTTCTTCAGCATCAAGATCTGCAGGTGGTGCTCTGAATGGGTCGATGCAGAGCGGCAATCCTTTGCTCCTTAACGGCGTCCAGATTCTTACTTCGCACATATCGAGCAATTTTTTGGCTCGGGCAACATCGCCCCCTTGAACTTCAAGCTCCGTCGGTTCAATGCCAAGCGCAAGTCTTGCCAAATCTCCTTGAGGGTCAATGATAAGCGATGGAATTTTTGCCAAAGCCGCTTCTTCGATGAGAGCCTTTGCCATTACTGTTTTTCCCGAACCCGTGGAACCAAGCATGGCGGCGTGTCTTGCAAGCACCATCGGCTTGATGTCAATTGGTTCCCCAGTATCTCTTCTGTTTCCTAAATACATGCCTCGGGGTTTGAATCTTTTTTTACGCTGTTGTATCGGTTCAATGACCTCAGCATTTTCGACACCATCGGGTGAGAGAATGTCTCCGATCATGTCAGCAAGACTGCGCTCTTCATCTGGCTCGGAGCCTTCATCGAACCCGCTGTTCTCAGACACCATGAGCGGGCCAAACCGGTTGCAGGTCTTGAAGGGCGCGCTACTCTCGGCGTTTGAGAAGCAGACTCAAGGGGGTCGGCGGATTCGCCGAGGCATGGAGCGCATTCCGATGGCCCGCCCGACATGGAACAATGAAATGCGCTTAGCGGCAGTCGCTACCCTCGATTCCAAGCAGTGGGTCAAAGGGGCCCAAGGTTCGGCCTTTGGAATTGAGTTTGCAGAATACTGCGGGGCATTGAGTGCGACGCCTTGCCAAAACGGTTCATCAGCACTCTGGGCCGCCCTCAGAATTGCTGAAATTGGCCCTGGAGATGAAGTAATAGTCCCATCATTTACATTCATCTCATCAACTACATGTGTTCTACTTGTAGGTGCAACGCCAGTTTTCGTTGATATCGAGCCAGAATACTATTGTCTCGACGTTGAGCAAGTTCGGCAAGCAATTACTCCGAAGACAAAAGCCGTTATTGGCGTTCATCTGTTTGGCCAAGTCTATTCCTCTGAACTCGTCGATTTGTGCAAGAAAGAAAACCTCGTACTGATTGAAGATGCGGCTCAAGCGCATGGAGCTACTCAAACGTATGCAGATGGAAGCACCCATACAGCTGGGGCGATGGGCGATATTGGTTGCTTCTCCTTTTTCCCTTCTAAAAATATGGCCGTCGGAGGTGAAGGCGGCATGCTCACGACAACTCAGGCGCGTTTCCAAGATCGCATTTTCAGTATAACGAATCACGGCCGCAGCCCTGACCTTGAAGCGATTCAACTTGGCAGCAATCTCCGGATGTCAGAAGTATCTGCAGCAATTGGGCGTTCTCAACTCTCACATCTTGATCAATGGGTCACCAGACGGCGACAAAACGCAGAGAAGTATACTGCGGAGCTGGCAACTCACCCTTTGCTTGAAACCCCAAAAGTCCGCCCGAACACTCAACATTCATGGCACCAATACTGCATTCGAACCCAAAATCCGACACAACTCATTGCTCACTTGGATGCACGAGGAATCGATGCTCGGCGCTATTACACCGTACCCTGCCATCGGCAGCAAGTCTACAGTACCCATCATCAATTCAACGACGTACTCCACAATACCGACCACGCCGCTGAATCCTTGGTCGCCATACCAGTCATGCACGAATTAACAGCTGATGAGCAACAACGGATCATTGAAGCCTTACTGGAATACCAGTGATTCATGGCCAACCATAGCGAGCAAGGTTTGAGTTCGACCATTGGTGGAGCCCAGTTATTTCTTCACCAACCCACGAAGGTATGACTACAGGGTAATCTTCGCTCGGCAACTCGACTTCGGCAATGATGAGGTTTCGCAAATCCCCTTCAAACACGTCAATTTCCCATACGAGGCCGTCAGGCCCTGTCCAAACATGTCTTGTTTTGATTACAGTTGGACACTCCATTTGTTCAACAATGTGAGTCGCAGTAACACCATCAATCGTCCATTCAAGTTCTAGTGCCGATGAATGAGTTCTTTTTCCTTTCAATGTAAGCGTTGCACAGTCATCCCGGAATCGAATTCTTGAAGTCCATTCGTTGTTCAAAAGGAAGATATTTTTCTGTTCAGGAGTGATGTTGTTTAGTATGTTTTGGCCTTTGTAGAAGAGACTCGAATCTCTCAGGGATATGTCCGGGCTGTGGAGGTAGCATTGGCGGATTTTTGAAGCGATAGAATTCAGTTTCCATGGTTGTGATTCTCTCTCGTTCAAGAAGAATCGTCGCTCAATTTCCAAATCCCCGTCCACGCAAAAAACCTCTTTACCGACATTTATGCCAATGTTCGACCGGTCTTAGTCTCACCGAATGCAAGCGAATCATTTTTGTCAAATCAATGAACCAAGTTCTTGAAGACCCAACGATAGATGGAAGTGTATGAACGGGAGTTGGGTTGTACGTTTCCTACTCATTGTAGCCATTTCTTCGCTAATGTTTGGTATTTATGTAAATAACCAGTCCACTCCAACTACTGACTCAAGCGACGATGGAACAATCGCTTCCGCTGAAGGTTTCAAAGAAGAGTCGGAAGAATCAAACCCTGAGTTTGATCTATCCACAGAACAAAATGAAAACGGCGAGCAGGATGGCCCCGGTACCCGTTCAAACGCCTTTATTGGCTTAGGAGGCGGGATTATTGCCGCTTTATTCGTTGGATCTGGGTTTTTTGAAGTTATAAAAATCGCCGTATTGATGGCCTTATTCACACCACTCATGAGTAAAAAGCTAAGAAACGACGAACTCAACAAAGGTAGAATTCTAGGTTTTATTGAAGGAAACGCCGGCATTCATTTTTCTGCGTTACGCGACGGCCTTCAACTCGCAAATGGAGTGACTGCACATCATTTGCAAATGTTAGAGGCACAAGGCGAGATAATATCTTGGCGAGATGGTAAACTTCGACGGTACGCTGCAGCCCACCTTTCTGCCGAGCAAAGAGCGGCGGTAGCCCACCCAGTTATTGGCACCCGTCTCGCCATATTGGAAACCCTTTCACAAGCCGGCCAACTCGGACTCTCAAATGCTCGAATCGCTGAGCAACTCCAATTATCCCGACAACTCCTATCATACCATATCAAATCTCTAAGCGAAGAGTCGTACATAGAGAAGGCACTTCCCAAAAGAAGATCACCATGGATATTGACAACAACTGGGGAAGAGGCAGTTGTTCAACAGAATGGAGTATAATGTAAAACCAGTTTACCAATCCTTTCATAGCCAAGCGCACCGTAGAAGTTCCATGAAAGCACATAAATTACTGGCAATCTCCTTGGTTTCCTTGTTCTTATTTTCTGGATGTTTGGGTATGATCAATCCCGAATCCGAGGTCGAAATACCCGATATTACGTTGCCTGAGGAGTGGTCCACGATCCTTCAAAGAACCGTAGCGAGCCCTGAACTCTCACTTTATGACAATTGCGAGGATTTGGAACATTCAATAAAATCATCAATCGCAGAAGAATACAGAGTCCAACTTCTACAAGCTGTTGAAGAAGAATATTACTATGGCGGCGGCATATGGATGGAAGATGATATGGCCATGGCTGAATCTGCAGACGGAGGCGCGAATAATGCCCCGACGGCACGCCGTGTAGAGGGTACTGACTTTTCAGGTACGAACAACCAAGAGCAAGGCGTTGACGAGGCGGACTTCGTTAAAACGGATGGCTATTACATCTATTTTTTGAACGGTAAAAAACTCGAAATTTTTGGTGTCCCAGAGTTTGGTGAATTAACCCACCTTTCGACTACACCAATCGAAGGGCAACCGCAGGCAATGATGCTCGACGCAGACAGGTTGGTCGTTATTTCAACCATCTCAACATGGAACCTGCCTGATACAGACGCTCTTTCACAAGCCATGGGGTGGGATGATGGATATGGTTCTTGGAGAACAACCTCTCTCACCAAATTTACAGTACTCGATATTACGAACCGTTCATCGCCTGATCAAGGCAAGGAATTGTATCTTGAGGGCCACTACATGACAGCTCGTGAAGTGAACGCAACGGTTCGAACCGTAACACACACCTGGCTCGATATTCCAGGAATGAGCAACTGGTTGGATTTACCGTCCGGTTATTGGGACCTTGATTACGAAGACCCAATCCGCCGTGAGATTCGAGAGAAAGTGGCCTACCAAACTATGATTGACAACGTCGAAGCGCTCGATTCGATGGCGCTTGAAGACCTCTTACCGAAAGTGTACGAGCGTTTGAACGGCGTACTCATTACCCACACTATGAGCGACGATGAGTGTGCGGATTTCGCTGCACCTGAAGACGGTTTTAATCGCGGATTTAACAGCATATTCACTTTTGATTTATCCACTTCCGATCTCGACTTCCAAGCAGATCATATTGTGGGCAATTATCCAATGGTTTACGCTTCTCAGGATGTACTCATTCTTACTGAGAATGCCTGGGATTGGTGGTGGTTTTGGGGTAACGATGGGATGATGGAAGCAACCAACATACACAGTTTCGATATTTCTCAGCCAGGGGATACGACTTATACGGGGTCTGGTCGTGTAAACGGAACCGTTCTCAACCAATTCTCAGTCTCTGAACATGAAGGGATTGTCCGTATCGCAACAACCTCGGGCCAGTGGGCGCGATGGTGGATGGAAAACCCTGAACCTATGAGTTCGAGCGTTGTGACTTTTGCCCGCAGTGTTGACCCAGTGTCGGGCCAACAGGCGCTAATTGAAGTAGGCAGGGTCGATGACATAGCGCCAGATGAACGAATTTGGAGTGCTCGGTTTGATGGCGATCGATGCTACTTGGTGACCTTCCGTCAAATTGACCCGCTTTGGGTCATTGATATGTCGGATGAGACCAACCCAACAATTCTAGGCGAACTTGAGATTCCAGGCGTTTCGACTTACATTCACCCACTCTCACGAGACCACTTACTCACAATTGGAATGGGCCCTGGGGAGGATGGACTAGGCCTTGACTGGTCCAGTACCCGAATTTCATTATTCAATATCAGCGACCCAACAACGCCGGCAGTCGATGACACACTCACACTCACGCCGGTTACAGATCCATCCGACAATTCTTGGGTTTGGTCGTATTCAGAAGCATCGTATGAACACAAAGCCTTCCAATATTGGGCTCCGAAGGACTTACTCGCCATCCCCCTCTCAACCTACAGATACAACAGTTGGACGGATGTTGACGGCGGATATCATTGGAGCTATCAGTATGTATCAAAATTGATTTTAGTGAATGTTTCTGAAGAAACGGGCAATCTATCTGTTCATGGCACAGTAGACCATTCAGACCTTTATGACCGCGATGATAACACGAATTGGTGGAATGAATTCAACATTCGTCGTTCTATTTTCATGGGCGATTATGTGTATGCACTTTCGTCTTCAGGCGTGACTTCAACGAACATTACTTCAATGGAGGAGTCTGCCAGCATAGAACTCGATTACATGAGCCCGTACCAATCGTACTATTCGTATGATGAAACCGCAACTTCTGAGAAATTGGACGACGATACAGAATCAGAATCTTCAACCGACGATGGAGACGGACAATCTTCTGAAAGCTCGAGTGCTTCCAGCAATGAACCGAACCAAGGCTGATGCATTCCTCATCAACGGTTGGTTCATATTCAAGGACAAGTTGTTCAACACATGACCTATGTTGTTGGCGTCGTAGGTTGTGGCCGCTGGGGACTCACTCACATTCGCACTTTATTGGAACTCAAAGAGTCCGGCTTTGTGAAAGAAGTGTATGCGTGCGATACGAATGCACAACGTCTTGAGGCGTTGCCTATCGAAATCGACGGTTGTTTTTCTTCCTGGGAGAGAATGTGCGATACAATTGAACTTGACCTCGTTTCTTTGGTTACCCCGAACAACACACATGCACCAATTGGTAAATCCATACTTTCACGCAAATTGAATGTACTTATCGAAAAACCACTCGCAACTTCTGTTGAGGACGTCAATGAACTCTTGACTTTAGCCGGCGTGAACAAAACAAATCTTCACTCAGGGTATCTTTTACGTTACCATCCAAGCGTTTGTGCGGCTAAAGAAATAATTGAAGAAGGACAAATTGGTTTATTGAAGTCGCTTCGATACGTTAAGTACACATCACGAAACAAAAAATCCTATACAAATCCCGTCGATGCATTAGCCTCACATGCACTCGACCTGATCCCTTACTTGGTCGATGTAAAACCTCATCCATTCTTCAACAATATAACGTCACTAAAAGAGCATCAGGTGGTTAATTTATCCGATGCAACAGAGTGTAAAATCAACGCACAATACACGGGATTAAATCGATTGAACAAGGTTGATGTCGAAATAGCCGTTGGATGGAATCAAAACGATCGTTCACTAATTACAATCGAGGGTTCCAAAAGTATTCTTCGATTGGATTTTACGAAGCCAGATGTTTTGGAAATTGGTTCGATAGAAAAGGGGTTTAAACGCGTTTCACTCCCCGGGATGAAACGACCACTCGAGATTCAATATCGCAATATTCTGTCGCAATCACCCGAATCTATCTCTAATTCAAAGACCCATTCACAAACTACAGAAACCCTTCAAAAAACCGTTTTACGGGCTATGAGTTGGAACAGCAAACACGCTGGTAATTGACCATCGCCGTTGGGAGTCTTCAAGAATCACCGGCTCTTGGGCATCAACATGGGCCTCTCTTTCGCCGCCGTTCAACGCATGTTCCTCGGTAGTTTCATTGTCGCTGTTCTGACTTGGCTCTTGCTAGACAGCGCCATGGATGCTGCGTTGACATTTATCGCTCTTTCATTCCTCGTCGCTGTAGTTTGGGGGCTTTCAGAAAAAGACATCACTTTCAGTACGCTGAGTTTGAATGCAGATGGTGTTTTACTTATGTTCAGCTTCGTTGCATCCATCGTAATTTTTGCCGAAATATGCGTACGCGTATTCGACTTCCCATCTGTTGGGTCTTATGCTCTTTCGTTGTGTTTCATCGGTTCTTTTTGGTGGACTGGCGCATTGATTCAACCGAAGAACAACTGAATGAAGTGTATTTTAGAGGCGAAGGGTGAAAGGCCCTCCTCTTTGACAATGTCTGATTGCAATGGCGAAGTTCGGAGACCACCCCACATTACCTCAAGCATTGGAAGACTTGCTCATGGAGCAAGTTCACACTGTGTTTCTCAAGGCCGATTGCCCTCCGAGAGTTAAACAGGGCTCTATCGGAGAATTAAGACTCGTTGAAGTTGAATCAGAGCAAAATTGGGATACGTTACGACTGGAAGCTTTTCAAGAAGAATTGGTTGAATTGGTTGAAGAGAACAGAAGCCGCAGCGATTGTTTCTTGGAGATAGATCGTAAAGGTTGTCAAGTAATACAACTGGGTGATTTACGCATATCCTGTGCTTGGCCCCCGTTTGCAGATGCCCGAGAAATCACCATTGTCCGTCCAGTTGCTAAACTTTCATTGAATGACTACGAGCTTGACTCACGACTCATCGAACGTCTTGCAGACCATCACCGGGGAGTGTTCATTTGTGGGCGACCTGGTTCGGGAAAAACGACGCTTGCGCAAGCAATTGCCGAGTATTTGGACACGGATGTTGGAGCTATGGTCAAAACGATGGAGGCACCAAGAGACTTGCAACTAGCAGATAGAATTACTCAATATGCTCCGCTGGAAGGCGACCTTGAGAAGACCGCTGAGATTATTTTCTTGGTCCGTCCTGATTTTGTAATATTTGATGAAGTACGACGAGCAAGAGATTTCGAAATATTTGCCGACGTCCGTCTCGCAGGTGTTGGTCTATTGGGCGTCACACACGCAAACTCAGCTCTTGAGGCCATTCAGAGATTGATTGGAAAAGTTGAGCTTGGACTTGTGAGCCAGGTTCTTGATACAATTATTCATGTCGAATCTGGTCAGATTCAACAGGTGCTCGAGCTCCGTATGACGGTCAAACCACCAACTGGAATGCAGGAAGAACTTGCCCGTCCGGTTATCGAGGTGGTCGAATTTCCAAGCGGGAAAATCACGCATGAAATGTTTGCATTTGGTTCTGAAATTGCAGTCGTCCCTGTAGAAGGACGAAAAGCAGGCGCCCTTTCCCCGATCAAAATTCTTGCAAGAGACCAATTAACTCACATCATTCAGCAGTGGGTTGGCGTTCAATGCCAAGTCCAATTCAAAGGCGAATCGAGCGCGACAATTTACGCCCCTCAGAATATGATTTCAACTTTGATTGGAAAAGGTGGAGAGAACGTCCGTCAACTCCAAGACGAATTGGGCGGGATGCAACTCAATATCGAGTCCTTCGAGGACATGCCGGAATCTCTATCCATGCCAAAGAGTAGGCATTGGCAAGATGTTTCCGACCAACGCAGTCGTGACAGTCGAGCGTGGGAATACAGCAACCGAGG
>QQRW01000054.1:0-8332 GCA_003602605.1 Candidatus Poseidoniales archaeon
CTTATCTACGCATGATGGCTGTGAGGATGAAAAAGAACGTAAAGGCAGCAATCATCTGAAATACCACATCGTAAAAGAAGGCAAGATACGTTGTGACAAGTAAACTTGGAATTGAGAAACTGAGAAGTCGCCTCCATGTTAGAAGCCTCTTAGGCGGCTCATCGAGGTACGGTGAGCCAGGCATAAACTCACCTCAGAACGATGTTCGGCATGCGCCTTGAACGACAATTTCGACTAAAGCACCTGCTGGTAAAGCGGCAGCAGCGAAAGCGGCTCGTGCGGGTCGAACTTCGATGTCTTCCACCCAAGCCCCATAGACTTCGTTCATTGCTGCAAAGTCGTTGATGTCAGCAAGGAGAACTTGAGCAAAGCAGAGATTATGTTTTGAGAGTTGAGCGGCTTCAAGCAATGCATCGATTTTATCCAATGCGCCCTGAGTTTGTGCTTTGATATCATCGCCAGCCTCAACATCGATTTGGCCAGAAAGCCATATGGTTCCACCTGCTTTAACCCCCGCTGAATACGGTCCGTACTTGTTTGCGCCATCCAATTCGATTTGCTCCTTCTCCATGTGTACGCCTTGAAGTCCGTTCCCTTAACTTCTCGCAACAAGGCGATGCATTGAGGGTGGGTTCTTGACTGCGGTAAGCATGCGCACCTGCTGGGTCTTGGACCATCCTGCGCATGTGCGCCTCCTTGCACCGTTTCTGAGGTCGGGTCAAAGCAACGATGTCCTCATCGCAACCAAACGCCAAGAAGTAGAACAGATGTTGGAGCACGGCGACGGACATATTCCGCGCCGACAAACGCATTGGGTTGAGCGCCCCATTGGTGAATCTCGTCGCAAGAAAGCCCTCGCACGGTGGCGCTCAAGCCATCGTTTCTTGCGCCAGTGTAACGAACAAGGTGAAGCGATTCAACGGATTGTAAGTATCGGTGCTCCAATCGAATTGATGGCTTGGAAGTCACCTTTTTTGCGTCGAAAAATCAGCTCCATTACCGAGCGTTGGTACATCAGCGATACCGAAGTCAATCATATTGCTCACACCTTGGCGCGTAAGGCTGCAACTGATGTTGTCTTGCCTACGCACTGGGATGAAAATCTCGATGGTGGTTTCTTATCCAGTCTTGACGGGATTCGCCTGCATCGCCTCGATGGGTTGCATGGGCATGTCCATCTGCGCCCAGCTCAGCGCCCATCCTCAGTGAGTCAACCCCCGCGCGTTCTTGTTCGCCGACTTCTTGGAAACGGTGTACACGACAGCGAGGAATTACTTGCTTTCCCGGATGATTTACTCGACGGTCTACACGTAACATCAGCCGACGAGGAGCGTTATTCAGGCGATGTGTGGTCACTTGATCGTCAACTTGCAGCTCATGATGCAGTCATTACTCAATCGGTGACGCTCGCCAGTGAGGCAGCGTTGCTGGGGACTCCAACCCTCCTCCTCTCCAAAGCGGAGCGCGGTTTTCTTGAACGGCTTCAATCAGAAGGCCATCCGCTGTTCCGCTGGAAGAAAGTCTGTGAAGGGGATGAATGGAAGAATTTGCATGCGCAGTTCCTCACTGGGATTCATTTGACCGATGCATTGGAACCCGAGGAATGGCCAAACACCCGGCAACAACTTGCTGAACTGTTGAAAGCAGAACTCATTGATTGAGCCAATTTTTCAAGATGGTGAGATGGTCGCCAGCAAACTCCACTTCACCGGAAAGAAGGGTTTCTATCGGCCAGAAACGAGCATCTGCAGCATCATCTCCGGCAAGTGGTTGTTGTTGTTCATCGACTTGAATCTCGTAGACGATGCTTACGATGTGCTTGCGAGGGTCACGTTTCGGATCGCCCATGACCATCAGGAGTTTTGCATCAGTACCGTCCATGCCAGTCTCTTCTTTGAGTTCCCGTAGTGCAGCATGCATTGGGTCTTCATTGCGTTCAACAAATCCACCAGGAAACGCCCATGCTCCTGCCATCGGAGGAAACTTACGCTGGATGAGCAAGATTTCATCGCCTCTACGTACTGCAGAATCAGCGGCAAGAGCAGGATTTAGCCATCCGTTGCATTCGTCGCACACGACCATACAATTACTCTCCAAACCGTCGGCGTCGTTCTTGAAACGTTCGAATCGCTTTGAGCAAGTCTTTCTTTTGGAACGACGGCCAAAACACATCAGAGAAATACAGTTCGGAGTACGCCATTTGCCACAACAAAAAGTTGGATATCCGTTCTTCTCCACTGGTTCGAATTACCAAGTCAGGGTCAGGCATATCACCGGTGTACAATCGCTTTGAGACCGCCTTTTCATCGATTTGTTCGAGATCGAGGTCGCCTGCTGCATGCTCTTCGGCAATCGAGCGTATAGCGTCTATCATCTCTTCTCTACTGCCGTATGCAAGGCACACAGTAAATACAAAATTGTTGTAATCTGCAGTCTTCGATTCGGCATACTCAATGGCATCATTGACGCTTTCCGGCAGAAGTTCGCGACGGCCAATGACCTGGACTTTGACCTTGTTTTCATGAATCCGAGGGTCATCGGCGATTTCCCGTAGACCTTCATTGTACAGTTTGAACAGTGTTTTGAGCTCTTTTTCAGGACGGTTCAAGTTCTCCGTGGAAAGAGCGTAAACAGTCAGCCAAGGGATACCAATTTCCAACGTCCAGTCAAGGACCCGTTCAAGTTTTTCTTTACCAATACGGTGGCCAACGCCTGTTGCGAAGTTGCTCTTCCAAGCAAAGCGACGGTTACCGTCCATGATGATGGCGAGATGTTGAACCTTGACTTCGTGTTCGAGAACCTCTCGTAGGAGTTTGGACTCAACCGCATGGCCAAGCACATCTCCCATCCGTTCCGAGATACCCATGTCACCGCCTCCGTACTTGCGTAGAGCACGCATCGTATGATGTCATCCCCTGCGAAGCCTCTTTTGGAAAGGCGAGACTTGAGAACCTCCACCCCCTCGCATAAGCATGGACGAACCAGCATGGTGGCCTTCTGGCATCGCGATTTCTTCCATTGATGAAGCGGTATCTGAGGGGACGATACGCACTTCGTTTGGAAAAACCACCGTGTGGGATTTCGAACCGTATCTTCAACCAAACCATTGGAACTCTTCGTTTGAACTTGGGGTTCAATGGGGTGACTGGAATTTTGAAATTCAAACCGTAGAGATTCAATCGGTGACAAAAAACGGTGTTGTTGTGACCCTGAACGGAGCATATACGGCATCTCTTCTCCCATTCGGGGTCGGTGACGATGTCTCGAGGTTGTTTCGCTATGAACCCTGGAACAGCGCGCTATTGGAACAGCCTGTGTTGCTTCCCATTGCAGGATGGACGGTGGATGGTAACGACAGAATCTTGGTCTATCCACGCTATGAACTCAAACCATTCGACGGTCAGACCTCGACTGTGATGGATTTGACTCGAACGGTTGGAGCCCTTCACAGTGCTTTGGTAGACTTCACAACTCCAAACACTGAACGTCGATGGAACGACCGTTTGAAAGCGATAGAAGACGAATTGAAAACCAAAACAATGTGGCGCGCACCGCATGCAAACGCTACTGTAGGTTTACCTCGCCTGCATCTTTCTATCGATTCAATGACTGAAGTTGACGGGGTTCTCAATTATGTCCCTATGTCACGATCTCTTGCAGAATACTTGCTTTGTGAACACGATCGTCTTCCATCGTTGGCAACACTCATGATGCTTGAGCATCAGTGGGCCAGAAAGAAAGGTTTGAACGAACTACAACGTCAAGAATTGTTGGAGACCTGGGGGAAGTCTGTCCCTGTCGACTGGTCCAGCCGTGCAGCCCTGTCGACTGTTCGCGGTGGCGCATGGGTATGGCGATACCATGCAACACTTCTTGAATTGGCTCAGGCGACTGCCTTTGCTGATCATTCAACCAAAGAGGATTGCCAGAAATGGTTGCGCGATGTATCCCGCCTCCAAGCGCATCTGGGAACTTTGCGGATGTGGAAATCAGGCCAATGGGTAGGCTTCACCGGTCTTGCCGTGGCCTTCTTCTCGTACCGCATGGAATCATTCTTGCCACAGCAAAGTCTTGCGTTGGCCGTGTTGAGTTTTGGAGTGGTTGTGGCTTCTAATGCCGTGTATCGGTTCAAAGACCCGAAGGCCTTCTAATCAAGCGTTCATCATCATCCGTGCATCGAAGAACTTCAGATTCTTCGCCTTGGCGAGTTGCATCAAGCCGAGCAGGAAGGATTCCTTTGCTTCTCGTTCGGGTGCGCCACCGGCTACATCCCAGTACAGGTTGAGCGACAAGTCGAGCGATTGGGCGGAGAGGTTCGACACTTGGCACCACGAACTTTCGTGCTTGACGGTGACGGCTGAAGACGTAATGAGTTCCATCACGCCATCGCAAAATGCAGCGACATCGTCTGGATTCGAGTTGAGATCCAAGTGAAGCAACGACTGCCATCGGCGCCAGCGTCGCTTACCGAAGTTCTCGATTGGAGTGTTGACTAAGTTGGCGTTCGGCACGGTTACCACTGTGTCTGCTGCAGTTCGGATGAGGGTAGTCCGAAGACTGATTTCCATGACTTCACCTTCCACAGAATCGACGATGACCCAGTCACCGACCTTGAACGGTCGGTCGAGCAGTACGGTTGTCGCCCCGAACAGATTGGAAATGGTGTCCTTTGCGGCAAGAGCAAGAGCCAGACCGGAAATTCCCAGTCCAGCAATCAATGAGGTGAGGTTGAAGCCCAGTGCATCGGCGATAAACACTGCTCCTAACGCAATAATGAGGAATCGCAAAAGGCTCTCGACAGCTGAAATGAGGGTCTTTTCTGAACCGTCAAGTTCACCGTCTTTGTCGAACAATTCGACAACATCTTGAACGATGGCTACCAAGCGGAACGCCCATACTACGAGCGATAAAGCGAAGACAAATTGAAGCAGATTCGGCAGTAAATCTTGCAGTACACTCGGAAGGATGAAACTGTTGTCTTCTTCTTGATGGAGCTTGATGAGGGCGTTGAGGATATACAGCGTAATCCCGGCACCGGCAGCGGTACCAAGTGCCTTATCCGAATCTTTGACCGTTTTCGACTGAATGGAGTCAGAAGGGATAATTTTTTTCAGTGCTTTTGGTGCCAGCCACATGGTAATAAATCGAGAGAGAATACCTATCGCCAGAAGCCCGACTAACAAGGCGATAGTGAGGTAATTGAGTCCTAACATTTGGTCCATCCAAACTGAATCTGATTCAGGTGTGAGGAAGTTGCTCATAGACCATCCAACAGGTGCTCCTATTGGTCACTTCCGCTTGTTTCCTGTCCCCTACGGGGACAAGCGAAGCCGCGAACGCTTCAAGAAGGCGAGCCGACTGGGTTACACGATAGCATGATGTCGAATGGAAAAGTAATCAGTACTCGCCCGTCGTTTGGAGTTCTCATTGTCCTCCCACTTTTACTGTCGTTAATTTCGCCGGTAGCCAACGCTAGTGTGGCACAGGAAGAGCCTGAAGGGATGACTCCTGACCAAATTTGGTCCAGTGACTATGTCAACATGATCTTCCCTTGGGCGCCTGCCAGCGACAATATTCTGCAGTTCAAAGAATACCACACATACGAGACCATGAAAGAGCGCATGGAACGTCTTACTGAGCAAAATGAAGACATCTTCCAATTCCACGAAGGTCTCAACGGCGGTGTCAACGCACGTGGAGAAACTACAACCGGAGACACTTACGAAGGATGGCATTACATGAAACCCACGCCGTGGCTAAAAATCACTGGCGAAGTGTACGATGGAGATTACAATCCATTCGTTGGCGACAGTGGAAATTACGCTGACCGACCGGATGTTATGATTGTCGGCAACCACCACGCACGTGAGTGGATGTCTTACCAAACTCCAATTATGGTCATGGAAGTTATTGCTTTCTCTTACGACAACATCGGTTACGATAACGATGGTGACGGACTGGTCGACGAAGACGGCTGGGGCGATGACAACGGCGACGGAATCCTCGATGACGACGGCGATTGCCTCTCTCTTCGAGCCGATTTACAAGATTCAAACGGTGACGGAACGCCTTGTGGTGCAGGTGACTTGGGCGTTGATGAAGATTACAGCGAACAGTGGATTACCGACCTTGTCAACAGCCGTGAAATCTACCTCATTCCTATGCTCAATGTTGATGGAAACAAGTACGACCGTGAGGTCTTCTGCCCTGCACCTGCTTGGGAAACATGCCCATCGGGTGGATGGAGAAAGAACTTGAGAAACAACGGCCCAGAACCTCTTCCAGATCCGAATGAGCAAGTTGACGAAGACTGTGACGGTGTCGACTTGAACCGTAACTATCAGTTCGAATGGGGCTGGCCTCTTGGTGCTACAGTACCTCTTATTCCCGGTACATGCACTCCCGCTGAAGACGAACGTGCAGGTATAACGAACAACGATGTGTATACCGGTCCGTTTGATACTACGGATAACGACGGTGACGGGGTTGTCAACGAAGATAACGTCGATGGTGAAGACGATGACAACGACGGAAAGACCGATGAAGATTGGGCAGGCGGCAACTCGGAACCTGAAACTCGCTTCATCCAAGACATGACCGAAATGAACGACGACTCTGGCGATGGAGAATCTGAATTCAAATCCACCCTTACGTACCACTCCTACTCTGAACTTGTTCTCTACCCGTGGGGACACTGCACTGGATGTCAAACCACAGACCACGACCAACTGGTTTACCACGGCGACCAACTCGCTGAAATGACACAATACACAAACATGCAATCCAGTGACTTGTACCCGACCACCGGCGATTTCTGCGACTGGCATTACGGTGTACACGGTTCGTATTGCTACACCATGGAGATTGGGACTGCATTCCATCAACATCAAGATGATGTCGACCATATTGCTGTCCGAAATCTTGGTGTTGCTTTCTACATGGCTGATATCGGAGACAATCCCCGTGAACGTGCTGACTTAGCTATTGCAAACATCTCACAACAGAATTACCTTGCGCAACTCGATGAAGCCAACATCCCAGAAGAGGGAGATATTCCAATTGACATCTGCGTTTCGAACCAATTTCCGTACAGTGAAACTCAAACCGAGATTTTGTGGCGAACCGTTGAACCAAGTCGCATGCAAAGCGACTTCGGACCTCGCGAGTGGGCTACGACTTCTTGGAAATCAGTCGATGTCATGGCTGTTCCAAACGGGTGCACCGTTTCGGACGGAAACGGCACCGTCCTGCGAGGTATGATTCCAATCTCGGAGACGACCATTGGAGAACTACACTACAAGGCTTCCGTGACGACTCTTGCAGGTTCAGACTTCTACCAATATCCAGCGGATGGAGACTATTACGTGCTTGATTTATCGTACCGTGCTGCTTACGGTAGTTTCCTTGGTTCTCTGTTTATGTTCGCCCTCACAGCGAGTTTTGTTTGGGGTGGATTGGCAGTGTGTCTGCGAATGATGCTCTCCGATGAAGAAGAGATCGATTTGACGGCATCTGAAACGACTGACAGCGGGTCTTCTGAGGCTGTGCTGAATGCGGAGAACGCATGAGGAGTGGTATGAATGGCAGAAGGATCCGACCAATTTAATGGCCGTATGGGCCTAATTTTCGCTTCAATCGGTGCAGCTATCGGTACTGGAAACATTTGGCGTTTCCCACGTATGGTCGGTGCGAACGGTGGAGGAACATTCCTTGTTCCGTGGCTGTTTTTCCTGTTTATTTGGTCGATTCCACTCGTGATTGCAGAATATGCCATGGGTAAGCGAAGCCGTACTGGAACCATCGGTACATTCCGTATCTTTGCCGGAAAGAAATTCGCTTGGATGGGTCTGTGGACCGCATGGATCTCCACAGCGATCGGTTTCTATTACGCCGTCGTCTCTGGCTGGACCATCAAGTATTTCCAACTCGGAATTACCGGTGCCTTGAACGGTGAGAATGTTGATACTACGGAAGTTTGGAATGCGTTCTTGCAAAACCCGGGGCAAGTTATTTTCTTCCAATTTTTGGTTATTGCTCTGACGCTTGCAGCAATCTGGAAGGGTGCGAAAGCGATTGAAAAGGTCAACTTCTACCTGATGATTTCACTGTTCGCATTGCTGTTCTTGACGCTCTTCCTCTCGCTGTGGATGGACTTCTCCGACGGCTCACTCGACGGTGCCCTGTTCATGTTCACCGTTGACTTCGACATGTTGTTTGAACCGGAAGTATGGATTAATGGGTTATCGCAATCGGCGTGGTCATGCTCTGCAGGAATGGGCATGTGCATCACCTATGCAGTCTACATGAGCAAGGACGAGGACACCGTTCTCAA
>QQRW01000054.1:8387-11585 GCA_003602605.1 Candidatus Poseidoniales archaeon
GTTCTTTCTGCAATCTTTGCAGTCAACCCAGACCCATTGGGAACCGTTACTGAAGGTTCATCCGCTATTACGTTCCTCGCACTTCCTGAAGTGTTCGCTCAAGCACCATTTGCACCAATCGGTCCGTTGTTCATGATGGCAGGTTTCTTCTTAGCGCTGTCTTTTGCAGCGATGACTTCAATGATTTCAACCGTGGAATTGTGTGTCCGAAACTTCGTCGACCACGGTTTTGAGCGAGAGAAGTCCGTTGCTCTTACCGGTGTCGCTTTGTTCCTGTTTGGCCTTCCGTCTGCTGTGATGTGGATAAAACTCGATGACAGCGGTGTCGCTTTCCCTCAATTCTTGGAAGTTCAAGATCACATTTGGGGATACGGTTTGATGTTCTCAGGATTGTTCATTGCTTTCTCAATCTGGAAATACGGTTACTTGCGCTGGAAGTCTGGCGTTGAGGCTGGCGTTGCTCCACCTGGTTTCAAGGGCTACCTCGGTTTTGGAGTCTCAGCATTCCGTGATGATTTCATCAACACCGGTGACAACGACATCATCGTCGGTCGTTGGTGGGATTTACTGATGTATCTGGCGTTCCCAATCTTGTTCTCTGTACTGATGTTCTCCTACTTTGCTGACATGATTGTTAATACGGACAATGTTTGGAATCCTGCAAATCCGAACGGGCTTGGCATCATCTTGCTGTTCTGGGGAGTTATTGCGGCGTTGTTCATTTCGTTCAACAAGTTCCTCATCCGCAGACCGCTCTACCGAAACATTCCGTCAGGAGCGGAAGTCGACATCTCAACATTGCCTGGTGGCGACGACGAACTGGTCGTTGCACTTGGTGAGGTTGCGCCTGGATTTGAGCACTTATCGAAGGAATACTCCATAGAAGCCGAACTTGTTTGAGGGTGGTCCAATGGACGACCTCGTCGAGACATTGGCGATTGGACTGGCCGTTTCGATTCTTCTCATTGTTGTTTCATGGTGGTTTTGGAAACGCTATGACCGGCCGAGTGAAGCTCAGTTGGAACGCGAAGAATCGATTGCAAAAAAGGAACAAGAGACGCGCATGTGGCGTGCTGTTGAGGCACAGATGCAGCAAGAGAAGGCACTGCTTGAGGAAAAAGCACTGTACGAACGGCGCAAGGCCGAGGAAAGAGCAAGAGCCCTACCTCCGCCAATGAGTGAAGTGTCCGACGCTTTTGCAGCCTTCAACCTCGCCCAGCAACCAGAACCTACTTTTGAGCAATCGGAAACTGCCCCATCTGCAGAAGCAGCACGCGTTGATTCATTGCCAGAAGCCGACGATGACGATGTGTTGCTCATCGATGAACCGCTTGAAGTCCGTCGAGATGAAGGCGTGATTCTTGAAGAGGGCCAAGCGCTTCCAGAGATGCCCGATGAGGTTGAACCACAAGGCGAACCACTTGACATCGAACAAGTTATTCCTCCCGCTCCGGATTTGGATGCGTTGCTTGGCACAGACTCTAGCAAGGACGAGGAAGCCTGGCCATCAGCGGAGGAACCTGCAATCGATGATTCGGATTGGAGCGATAATTGGTTCAAAAACCTCGAAGAGAAGGACTGAACAAAACGCTCGTTCTCTGCTTGTTCAAAGCGAAGAGGTGATGAACAGTCGGTTCGTGGAACGTTCATGGTGCAACGCCCTCGCGGAACCCGTGACTTCACGCCAAAGGTGATGGCGCGTCGTTTAGCGTTTGAGCAACTCTTGGAAGAGCGTGCTCGCCGTCACGGTTTTTCTCGTATTCAAACTCCGATTTTTGAGAAGTTGGATTTGTTTACGGCCAAGTCAGGACCGGGAATTGTATCGCAGTTGTATGCCTTTGAAGACAAAAGCGAGCGTCAACTCACCCTTCGCCCAGAACTAACAGCCCCAGTTATGCGCATGATTGCCGAGGAAGGCATGCAGATGCTGCAGAAACCACTCCGTCTTTCCTACTATGGCCAGTGTTACCGCTATGAAGAATCCAAAAAAGGCCGTTACCGCGAGTTCTTCCAGTATGGAGTTGAATTGATTGGTGAGGCAGGTCCACTCGCTGAAGCAGAAGTTATTGCTTTGGCCATCGATATGCTGGATGCATGCGGTCTTGAAAACTGGGAGATTCGAATCGGACACGTTGGAATCCTCAAGGGTGCACTTACAGGCCTCGGTTTGTCAGATGCTACTCCAGACGGTGCCAGCGAACCTCCTGTAGCCAGCGCGATGCGTTTCCTTGACAAGGGTGATGATGCAGGACTTGCTCAACTGTTCACCAACAACGGCATCAATCCAGAACACGCTGCACCTTTGCGTGCACTGGCTGACCTTGAAGGCGGAATTGAGACGCTCGAACCAGCACGACAAATTCTTTCTTCACTCGCTGGCGTATCGCTTGAGGCGCTGGATGATTTGCAAACGACGCTCAACGCTGTTGCTGCATTGGCACCTGCTCCTCCATCTCTGGCGGTGGATTTGACCGTCGCTCGTGGATTGGATTACTACACCGGAATGGTGTTTGAAGTCAAGGTGCCTGAATTGGGTGGTGAAGGCCAAGTGCTTGGTGGCGGTTCGTACAAGCTGCTGCATCTCTTTGGTCTGCCTGACCTTGACCCAAGTTGCGGTTTTGGTCTCGGTTTTGACCGAGTACTGCTCGCTCTTGAAGCACAAGCAGAAGCAAGTGGTCGCAGCGAAGTTGTTCCCGGCGAGACCGATCCGAAAGGTTTGGTTGCTTTCATTCCGTTTGGAATTGATTCAGCCTCTGTTCTTCCAATCGTTGCAGGTTTACGCAACGCAGGTGAGCGTATCGAATTGGAGTTACGTGGGCGAAAGATTCCCAAAGCTATGAAGTGGGCCAATTCGATTGGATGCCAGTTCACGGTGGTTGTCGGTCCTCGAGACCTTGAGAGCAATCAAGCAATGGTCAAGAACCTACAATCTGGGGAACAGCATGCGGTGAGCCTCACGGCAGATGCAATCGCAGAAGCGATTCAAGCAATGCGCTGAATCACGCTTCGTTTTCTTCTTCCTTGCCGATGTTGACAAAGACCGCCATTGCAATTGCTGCAGAGGCGACGACGAGTGTGAATCCTGGAGTATCTTCATCGCCCATGGAATCGTCAATACCTGCTTGGAAATTCTTGCTCCAGGAGGATTCATCGATTGGCAGTTCAACACGTGCTTCTTCACCGAGTTTGAATCCAAAT
>QQRW01000055.1 GCA_003602605.1 Candidatus Poseidoniales archaeon
GCGCTCATGAGAGATTCAACTGCACTTGGGTCTTCCAACTTCATCTTCACAATCCAACCTTCGCCGTATGGGTCGGTATTCATGAGTTCAGGTGTATCTTCGAGAGCTTCGTTCACTGCAGTGATTTCTCCAGCAAGTGGTGCAAAAATTGGGGATGCGGATTTAACAGACTCGACGATAGCGAACTCGTCCATATCGCCAAGAGTTTCACCTTCGCCGGGCAGTTCGATGTAGACAATATCTGTGAGAGCATCTTGGGCGTGGTCGGTGATTCCAATCACCACTTCATCACCTTCGACGCGTATCCATTCGTGCTCTTTTGTGTAGTATTGACCTTCGGGAATATCGCTCATATTAACGTCTCCATATTCATCCAACCATCGGTATTTGATGAACTCACCGATGTAAACCGGAGCCTTTTCACCGTCTCTTACGGATATGCCTGTCCAATAAATGTCTGAAAAACGCTCAATTCGCCAATGAAACAGTCGCGGTTCTTATTAGCAGAACAAGTTCGCTCCAAAGCGAAGTCAAACGGCTTCAAGGGATGGGACCCTCATGAGCAGAGCATTTAGAGAAGGCGTAGCAAAAAACAAGCGAGTACGAGCACCGGTTCGAAGAAGAAATTGGAGTCCAGTACGAGACTTACAAGGCCTCAAGGCCCGTACTCAAGCCACTGGTTCGCAGATGGGGCCACTTGTTGAAATCCCTGCAATGGTCCGAATCGAAAACGAGCACTGGGTGTTTGAACGTATTGAAGAAGGCACACTGTACAACATCACACACAAACTCATACTCCATGAAGGAGATCAAGAGAAAGTAATCGGTGGGACAACGGACATGAGAACGGCGATGAAAGTTGCACAGTGCATGGCGCAGAAGGAAAACCGAATCGTAATGATTCAACCTGTTTGAGTTCAGAACAAGCCCATAAACCATTGAACAACGCCTTGGTTGACAAGGTAAAAGAATGTCCCAACCCCGATGCACGCAGCGTAAACCTGGAACGGAGTAATCTTCCAAGCGTCTTCCGATTCTTCGTCGAAATATCGAATAAGACCTGCAGCCTGTTGAATACCGCTACCGTCGGATTTCTTCTTTGAAGCCATGTGGACCAATCTCTGCGAGTTGCCACCCCTTTATCAACGCGACGCGGCCGAGAAGTTCATTCTTCTTCGCTCTTCGCAGTTAAATCGACAAAAGCAATTTCATCTTCAGCACCATCATAGGTGAGTACATGCCCCTGCGGAATCTCATCTTCGAATCTCGCAGATGTGTCGTCATGGCCAACAGGGTCGGCCTCTATGAAATACGCTTCTGCCCTCGCTAACGCTCTTTCAAACGCAGGCGCATTGCCGTCAGCGAGAGCGCCCCGGGCTATATCTAAATCATAATGAGCGGAATCAAGTGAGAGCATTGCTTGTTCGTTGAAACCCTCATTCCCTTCTCTGGCTTGGCTAAGTCGCTTCTCAATTGCCTTGCCCTGCTCTTCCAGTGCAAATAACTGTTCATCGAACACTGCCCGTGCCATTTCCAAACCCTCCTTCCAAGCTACTTCGTTCGACTTGAGAGATACTGCCCCGGTTTGCTTTGACAGGAAACGAGTTGCTGCTGTTGAATGGGAAAACTCCCATGGGCGATGAGAAAGAGATGCCGATAAATCGTACATTAACCGAGCATACGATGCCGGCGCTCCTTCCAATTCAATTCTATTGAGGTATCCCGAATTGAAGAGTCCGAATCCCCAGTACGAACGCGAGGAAACCGCTACCCGCAAGTCTCCACTTTGCGTCAAGAAGGACCACCGTTGCTCGTTGAATTTCGGCGGTTCAGAGAATACAGGCGTTTCTGGATGATCCAAATGTGCAAGAACATGTGTCGCTACATCGCCGAGATACACGATTTTGCTCGGTAAAGTGAATGATTTTGCTCTAAGAAAGCCGGTGTCCAATTCCACTCTATGATTCGCTTTCGCTTTTCCAACTTGGGCATAGACAACAATTGCATTGCTGACAGTGTCGTGTTTGCCCATGGTACTCGCACCTGTTCACGCACCATCAATCCAACGCATTGTTGCTAGCGTATCGGGAGAAGTATTGATGAATCGCGCCCCGCATGGATAGTCAGGTGAGCCCATGGCTGGAAAGGGAGATTCGAAGATTGAGACATTAACTGCATTGCCTGGAATCGGCGCTGCAACAGCGAAAAAGTTGGTATCTGCGAAGATAGATACGGTCTCAAAAGTGGCATCTGCAGGCTCCAAAAAACTCCAAGAAGCAGGCCTCAGTGCTGCGGTTGCTAGCAAAATAAGTGCTGCTGCTAAAGCCGCTGATAAAGCCTCAGGTGCTGCAAAGAAGGCAACAACGAAGGCCAAGTCTGCAGCCAAGTCGAGTGCCAAGAAATCCACTTCGGCAGCGAAGTCCGCTGCGACGAAATCAAAGTCGGCGGCAAAGAAGGCAACAACGAAGGCCAAGTCCGCAGCGAAGACCACCGCTAAGAAATCCTCATCTGCGGCCAAGAAGGTAGCCGACAAGGTAGCCGAAAAGATAACTGGTGAGTCTTCCGGAAGCCAAACCGTTGAATCAACAAAATCATCCGACGGTCGGAAGGGTGGCACGTTACGTATTCCACGCAGCGTCAAAGACATGCCATGGTTCAAAAAGAAGTGAATACGCTTCATTCAGGGGTTAGTATTGAAAACCGTCACTGAACACATTGCCTCATGCCTCGGCGTAAGTACGGTCGTTTACGTAAAACCGTCGAAATGCCTTCAAAAGAAAATTGTTCACGGTGCCGCTCAGGCAAATATTGTCCTATTGAAGGACACAGCGGTCAGGCAATTACACCACATCGGACATGGGCCGGCCCTTCGACGGTCAAAAAACGTAAACAGAAGCGAAAGTAGTCATTCAATTCCTACCGAACTTGTCGAAGGGGTTGTATCGACCAATTCATCGTTATCGTTCTCAGTTGCTGCAGCTGCGGCTTCAAGCGTTTGACGTGTTGCTTGAGCTCTGTGATAGACTTCACGAAGGGTTTGGTCCGATATTTCCAGATAGACTCGGGTTGTTGCAATACTTGAATGGCCGAGAAGCCGTTGAATAGTTACCAAATCAGCGCCGCGTTCCAACAGGCCGGTAGCGAAATTGTGACGCAGTACGTGAGGAGTAAGTTTTCCCTTCGGCAAGTTTGCCTGAACAGCAAGTTTGTCCATGAGGCGCTGAACTCCACGAGGTTGTAGGCGCCGTCCTGCAGAATTGAGTAAGAATGCAAAGTCCTCGTTTCGAACTCTTGCCTCTCGAATTGGTATCCAAGCGTGTATTCGCTCAAGTGTTCTTCGAGTGAAGAGCACAAGACGGTCTTTGTCTCCCTTACCACCGTATACGCGAGCCGACCCGTCTTCAAGGTCAATATCATTCATGTCAAGATTACACACTTCACTTACTCGCAATCCTGTGTCGAGCATAATGGTGACCAGTATGGATGCAACAGGGTCTTCGCTTACTGCTGCTGCTTCCAAAACCATTGTCATTTCTCGGCGGTTGAGGGTTCGAGGTAAGCGCTTTCCAGCTCGCGCCCGCACCAGATGATCCGGCCAACGATGGCCGAGCCATTTGAGGAGGTGCCGTGCTGCGGCGAGTCGAGCATTGTATGTGGTTGGGCGTAAATCTGAAAGGCCATGCGTCCATCTATCTATTCGGCCGCTAAGAGGTTCCATACGTTCAGCCAGCTCATAGACTGTAAGATTCTCATAATCGCTCTGACTAAGCACATCTTCGTTTGGTAGCGTGGTTTCAATGAGCGCTCTCAAACCACTTGCGTATGATTTTTGAGTGTTCTTTGACTTATTTTCAGCTTTCAGCGTTTGCATGTAGCAAGAAAGCCACGGCAAATCTTGCATGTGTATAAGACGAGGCGGAAGGGCAACTGCGACGTCATTGAGCCTCATTTGGCTGGGCCTCAATGCCTTGCGCTTCCGCTCCGTTCCTTTTCTCGTATTCATTGGCGTTCCCCGCCTCTCGCCTGTGGCGAGTGTGCATCCCGTGCTCCGTAGAGCAGGTAACAAGAAGGTGAACTCCCATATCAAACCACCGCGCGAATTGAGGATTCAACTCAACGGTATGAAGCCGTCCGTCAATCGCCGAATCATGCTTTGGATTCTTCCGAATCTGGGAGATTAAAGGCCTTTTGAGGTACATCAAGCATGGCTTGTCGTAATGAATTTCGTAGTTCAGTGAGCTCTCCATAGCAGATCAACACGTCTTCGTATCGAAGTTGAATATCGTCACTTGGATTCCAAAGAAGACTGTTGTCTCGAGACAATGCAAAGACTGGGATCTTTGAGCTGGAATTGAACAGGTCTGCGAGTGGTTGGCCCACCAATTGCGGGTGATTCTTAATTTGCAGAGAAAGCACACCAGAGCCTGGGACGGTGCGTAACAACTGGTCGAGGTCAACTTCTGAAAACGCCGTCTCGCTGGTTACATAATTGATGATTTCACCCGCTACATTGACTCCACTTGCTTTCTCGATTCCTTCGAGCCCTGGAGATGAATTAACTTCGAGAACCAATGGCCCATCCTTCGCTTCCAAGAGGTCGACTCCAGCGATATGGAGTCCAAGAACTCGTGCTGCCCTGCACGCAGCCTCTTCAAACTCAGGGGGTAACTCGACTTTCTCTACAGTCCCATTAAGGTGGTAATTACTTCTAAACTCGCGTCCGCGCGCCCTTCGGCGCATGCTGGCAACAACCCGATCTCCAACTACCAACGCACGAATATCCTTGCCGTGTGACTCAGCAATGTATTCCTGAATAAGAACGGCTCGACCTGTGAGTAACAAACCTTGGACAAGATTTCGTGCCTCACGAATTGTGTGGCGAAGGAATACACCTTGCCCTTGCGTCCCCTGAGTTACCTTGATGACAACAGGTAAGCCACCAACGAAATCGACTGCAGTTTCGACATCAATAATGTCACGAACGTATGTTGTTCGAGGTACGGGGATCCGATTACGAGCGAGAATCTGCGAGGCGTGTAATTTGTCTCTGCTCTGTAGAATGCCAGCGCCGGTATTTGCAGTCCAAATACCAAGTTGTTCGAGGTGTCGCAAAACTGCAACGCCATGTTTGGTGATGGAGTGGCCTATTCGTGGAATAACTGCATCGTAGTTGAACGGTTTGCCGTTGTGCAAAATATCTATTCGGCCATCGGCAACAAAAAGGGAGAACTTCATTGGGTCAGCAATGTAAGGGTCTAAGCCACGTTTTCTCGCCTCTTCAGCGAGCCTTCGTGTACTGTAGAGTCGAGGTCCACGCGAGAGAATCGCAAGTCTCAGTGCCGAATCTTGGAGCGAACCGTCATCATGATTCATACCGTTCCCCTCCATACACCTCGCTGTTCCTCCGCGCCTTTCAAGTGCTCGCTTGAAATCGGGGTAATCATGTCCGATGAGGATGCAGCGGCTGCCAGTGAAGAAAATACTGCTGATGCAGACCAAGAAGAGGCAGCAGAGGCGCTCACTCTTGAACAACGCCAAGAAGAGCTCAAGAAATCTCGATGGAATGTTTTTTTGTGGCTCGGTATTGCTGTTCTAATGTTTTCATTTGCTCTTTTCCCAATGCCGTTTAGTGCAGATTACGATAATTTCACGAACTCTGCAGAGAAGGACATTGGCTTCGTTTGGGGCCCTTCTTTACCGGGGGATGATTTGTTTGACGCTTCCATGGACCTGGATGTCACCGCTTCAAGTCCGCCTCCGGAGTCGGGTAGTCTTATCGAAGCCTACGCACTCAAAGTTGACAATTGTCAACAAAACCTCGGCGAGTTTACCGTGATTGCCAAGAACGGTACAGATTATGCTTACCAGCATCAAATCATGGATAAGACGCCAATTACCGGACAGGAGTACACGTTCAAGTTCTCTTTGGACCCCGGTCAATATTGCATCATTGTCCAGTATGTTGATGCCAATGGAGACATCAACTCAAACCCAAGCAATGACCTTACCGTCAAGGGCAAAGTGTGGTCCAGCCAAACGATTGGGGGGCTGTTCGGAATCATTTGCCTCTCCCTCTCAGGATTTGCTTTTATCGGAGCGCAAAAGCACGGCGCACATATCAAAGCTATTCTAGAGAATGGAGATGAATCGACAGAAGAAAAAGTGCTTGCTTCTGTTTCAGGTGCTCGAATCGCTTCAGGCCCTACTGGCGCGCCTCCGAGTGCTGGCCCGAGTGGTCCTCCTCCGAGTGCTGGCCCGAGCGGCCCACCACCGCAATCAGGACCCGCACCGACGGATACAACGCCAGCATCTGTTGCAGAGGCAGTGTTTGAACCTGCAGAAAACGGTTATTTCTTCAAGAAAATGCCAGACGGCTCATACGATCAAACGGTCTACGTTCAAAATGCAGATGGCACATACGTGCCGCATCAAGGCTAATCGCCGTACTTTTGCCCATCGAAATCCATGTTTTACGAGATACATTTGGGGTCATACTTGAAAGGGAATGACGACAGGCATCATGTGAGGGTTTGGAATGTCGAGTGAGGAAATCTCTTCTTTGACCGTTGCCAAACTCAAAGCACTGTGTATCTTGAACGACCTACCAACGTCCGGGAAAAAATCCGAACTTGTTGAGCGACTTCTTGAGTTTGGCTTGTCCAAGAAGGAGGTCGGCTTGTCTCAGCAAGAGGCGGAGCAGGCGGCGGAAAAAGTTGCTAAATCCACTCCAAAAGAAGTGTTTGAAGAAGAAATTGTCCTTTCTCTTGAAGACGAAGACACGCTTACTCCAGCTGTTGAAAAGACAGTTGAAGAAGCGGACACATCGTCTCCGGAAATTCTTGATGCCGAGATTCTTGATGCCGACCTCGCTGACGACGAACCTGAAATTTCGACACCGTCTCTTGAAAAAGAGGTCGATAAGAGGGCAAAGTTAGAACATGCCCGAGAGAATCCTACCACGCTCATGGATATAATTCGAAAACCACAGGTGGCAGCGGTTCTTCTCGCTGTAATCATCTTAGGTGCGGGCGGATACTACTATCTGGACAATCAATTGGACTCGTTTACCGCAGATCAACTTCGATACGGAGACCGAATGCAGTACCAAATCTCTGGTGACCAGGACGGTTTAGCCACATTCCTTGCAACAGAAGGCTTTGTTGAGCTGGTTATGGATCAAATCGATACTGAAGATGATATTTGCAAGATATCTGCCGAATTTGGAGGATCCGGTAGTCTTGAAATCACTGAAGGCGGTTCAAGCGAACTTGTCAATGAAGGTGGTTCAAAGGATCGTTTAGGGGCGGTTCGCGTAGTAGGCGGAATGGGTGCAGAATGGCTTTCAGTTGAAAATGTGAATACGAATTCACTGAACCCGTTCCGTGTGAACCGCCATCTTTCGATTGGTAACATTTGCGACATCGGTGCAATTACTGCTTCGGGTACAGCAGACCTTACTTCAACAACTCACACCGAATTGAGAAACCAAGACACCAAATCTACACAACTTGATTGGGGCTTTGATCTCCCATCTCCAATCGGTAAATACCAAGGGACAACAGTGAGTTACGGCGTTGGTGGATTACTTGGCGGCGTTGAAACATTGGCGCCGGGACTTGCTCTTATGCTGCAACCTGTTGAAATCCAAGAGTTGTTTGCGAACGACCTCATCGACGACGGAGCGACTGGAAGCAACCTAGGGTGGGATTGGAGAGTTCTGGGTATCGATGAACTCAATGGTAATCCAGTATGGAAAATCGTAGCTACTCATCACGATATAGAAGCATATTGCCTCGGAACTGCGACTATGAATCTGTGGGTCGAATCTGGAAATCCTTGGGCAGCCAAGCAGACGGTTGATGTCCGCATCTCGGAGAACCAAGCCAGCCAATCGGGCTGCTCACCGACCTCTCAGTTGCTCAACGATTATGTTCTTCCTGAAGGGGAATTAGAACTCCATCATACCTTTACGAAGACTTCACTTCAACGTGGCCAAAAGCAACTCGATTTGGGACTCACTTATGCATCAATACCGTTAGCTAACCAACTTGGCCCTTCCAGTGATGAATTGGAGGCTTGGGGAGATTACGACCTTCACATGCCCGACGATACAGCTCTTCGACCTCACAGTTTTGAGGATGCCATTGCGTGCTTTGACTCCTGGCCAAATACCATTGCGCCTGGGGCAGCTAATGCGTTAGAGAATGAGGGATATATTTGGCGAGGTACGACCAAGCAAACCTCTTCGACAGTGACGCAATGGAATGTTTCTTGGGTTGCGTCCGATGAGCAAGCCGGATGGGTTCAATTTAATTTGACTGGAACTCCAAATGCAGAGAATTGCCAGTATGATAAGCGCGGTGATCTTGACTCCACTGCCTTCAATCGCGATTCGATACCGAAAACCCTCAACATTACTTCTCTTGAGTCCCGGTTAACCGATTCTTCAAAGTATGGCGTTTTGGTTGGAGACGACCGATTCTTCTCTTCGTCCGGCGCATACCAAGATGGTATTCAAGTCGGGTACCTCATCGCCGTGCCTGGAAACGACATCGGCTCTTTGTTGTCTCAAATTGGAGATGGCGGCGACGGCGCAGTAACTCTGGACATGTCGAAAACATGGGATGAAGACGGCTTAAGCAAGCAGTTGAACTTGCTTGCAGATGCTGAAGAAGGTCGACTCATTGGCTGGAGTTTCATTACTTCCCGTGTCTGATTATTTCCATCGGTTTTGGTTTATTTCGGCGTTCCCCTGTGATCCAGGACGTCCGTACTGAGACAAACTTGGCGCAGCTTGTACATCTGTATACAGGGGAGGCATCGGCGGTGAGGCAAAGGCTTGCGGTGGTTGCTTAGGCCGGGACGGAGGTGGTTTGGGCCCTCTCCGAATGAACAGAAGTACGAGCAACAGCACAACAACGACTGCGCACAATACCAAGGGGAGCATGTATTCATCCAACGGACTGTCAGAGTTTCCTTCATTCATGTCGGTTGCTGTCATTGGATTCGCCTCCTCAGGGGCGGGCGGGTTCCACACGCTGTAGTAAACCATCCATGTTGTTTCGAAGTAGCCGTTTTCCTCGAAAACCACCGCTTTGTATTCATATGGGCCCGCCGTTCCATTGTAGGTGCATAATTCCTCAGCCATCGAAGTGACTTGGTTTTGGCAATTGAATACCTGTTGATTCAGCGTAGGGCCTTCATCGAGAAGAGTTTGGTTGTAGAACCACTGAACAGTTAGATTAAGCCGGTTAACAGACTCTTCAGTCATGTTGAATGAAACACTAAGATTGAGATTTTCGCTGGTAGCGTTGATGATGACATACGGCGCTGATGGCACAGAAAGAATGAATGATTCCTTGTCGACCTGTTCATCGATAGCGTTGTCACAATCATCATCCAGTCCATTCCAAATTTCTGTAGCCTCCGGATACCTCAGAGAACTGTTGTCATCGCAGTCAGTGAACCAGTAGAAACCATCGTTGTCCGCGTCTGGGTCGTATACATTTGGATTTGAAAACGTTGTAAATACTTCCAAACCGTCATTGAGGCCGTCTGCATCGCTATCGTTGTCAAATGGATTCGTATTTAGTTCTAAGAATTCAACCAAATCTAAGAGTCCATCATCATCTGCATCGGTGCCGATAAAGTCCTCATCTGTGGCACCATCGCAATCGTTATCGATACTGTCAAGGAGTTCAACAGCGTTCGGGGAAATTTCAGCATCCGTATCATTGCAATCTTGGAACCAATAGAATCCATCCATATCCGTATCGTTATCTTTGACCAATGGGTCACTTGAGTAGGTAAAGATTTCAAGGCCATCAATCAACAAATCTCCATCGGTGTCAGCTATCGAAACATTGGTCCCAAAGAGGTGATACTCAGCGAAATCGGACAAGCCGTCATTATCCGTATCGGTAATGTTGAATCCCTCGTCCCATTGACCATCGCAATTGTCGTCAATGCCGTTCAACAATTCTACAGCCCCAGGATAAATCATCGGATTCGTATCGTTGCAATCTTCAAACCAGTAGAAACCATCTGAATCGAAATTCGGGTCTGCAACCAGGGGGTCAGTGCCATGAATCAATACTTCAGCACCATCGTTGAGTAAATCTCCATCTGTGTCAGCGTTCAAAGGGTCGGTTCCGTTGACAAAAATTTCAACACCATCGGAAAGGCCATCTCCATCTGTGTCGTCGATCAAGGGATTGGTCCCGTAGATGAGGACTTCATCACCATCACCAACTGTGTCGTCATCACTGTCGTAGTCATCAGGGTCGGTTCCATACACGTTTGATTCGTTGAAATTTGTGAGGTTATCGCCGTCCGAGTCAATGTCTAGTTCTGTGCCATAGAGAACTAATTCCCATGAATCAAGAGTGCCGAGGTTACCGGATTTCTTGTCTTCAACGGTGAGTGTCCATTCCCCCCTGCAGTCTTCATCCCAATTGTGAACCGTTGAAAATCTCCAGTTGTTGTAATCTGCGCCCCCGTCGTTGTGTTTTTCACTGAGTACGCTTTGAGTTCCTGACGGACTGGTAAGCACGATTTCTAAGTCACCGCGTGATTGGTGAGTGATGTCCACAATGACATCGACATTCTCCGCTCGTATCGGTTCTGAGACCATTGTGTTTACCGTGACCATGTTCGCATTGTTATCAGGTATGCTGCATTGTGAGCAGGGGAGCGTCCCCGTCGTGGCCGATGTTTCGTCATTTACAGTGGTCCAGTTTTCAGATAGCGTGACGGCAGCGCCGGCGTCAATAACACCAAACCCGTATTTGTGGCTGACGTCATGACCGGCGCCGTTGGTAGACCACGAATTTACACTTGCACTTGCATCGTTCTGACGCGATGTGTGAACCAAAATATGCTGCACATCTCTCCATGTTAAGTTGGCATTTGCCTCCAACATGAGGGCGATGACGCCGGATACAAGCGGGGTGGCCGAAGAAGTTCCTCCGAAGGTATCCGTGTAATCGTTCGAAGTATAGCCTCCTGACCCTTGATTGTCGGTGGTCGTAATCCCTTCGCCGTCGCCGTTTGATGGCGATGCAACAAGGATGTTTGCACCAGGTTCTGCGTAATACGATTGAACACCGTAGTGTGTGACGGCAGTTACAGCGATAGTGTAGCGTAGATTTGCATAACCGTCGTAATTTGAATTGTCGTTGTCATCAAGACCGTTCCCAGCAGCCCACGTAATGATGTTTCCTAGGCCGCCTCTGCCGAGCAATGCATCGTTTTCCATTGCAGCCATCATCAACGGCCCAGGCCCTTCAAGCGTTTCTCCATCGTCACTAGGGCCCCATGAGTTGGAGTAGATGTCGATGTCTTGGCGCTCGTGGGCCAGTGCTGAGGATTCACGGACATCTGTTGTACTGCATGCAATGAGTTTCAAACCCGCTAGCCCGGCCATCGGTGCAGAGCCACTCACGCCGAGATTGTTGTCTCCAACGCCTGCAGCGACACCTGCAGAAGCAGTTCCGTGAGCCTTATTTGAGGCCGGAGAAGGATCGCCGTCATCTTGGCAGTAATCGTAATCGAGAGTCGATTCGTAATAATCGTCTAAATCAGGATGGTTCCAGTCCAAACCATCATCGACGATTCCAATGACAATCCCTGTGCCTTTGTAGGCGTTCCAAGCTCCAGTGATGTTGACATCTTCTCCACTGACGCCGCTGGTTTGGCCTGTGTTTTGTAGGTGCCACTGATCCGGAAACTTTGGATCGTTAGGAACCCACCTCGGAAGCATCTGATTTTGAACCAGAGGGTAGGCCATCTCAATTTCACCGTTCAAGATTTGTTGTTCAAACATTTCAGGGGCTTCGAATGGATGAACATCGACGAGCCATGCTCCTTCAAGTTCACCCGCAGGTTGACCTTGTTCAGTATGGGAGATGACAACCCATTGGTTGGCAGAGTTCAGTTCTTCAATTGAATAGGAGTCGAGGTTACTCTTCTGCAACAGCGCAGCCTGAAGTGAAGGAGAGTACCCGTCAATGATTGCTTCGAAGTGAACATTTTCTGAATCCAAGGGGTTCGTTGATTCAATTGCTGACACCATTGGAGCCAGTATGGAGCATACCAACACAAGGAGCAGTGCCGCAGCGCGCATGACAGTATCTCGGTGTGAGTCCACTTTAGCACTATCTCCCGTGAGTTTCAACTTGGCCAGAGAGCCTTAAGGCGAGTTCGTTGAATCCTTCCTGCTCGGATTTAAGTGAGCGAATGTACCGAGGAATGGTATGGTTTGAATGAATCAAATCATCCATCGAACCAACCCACTCTAAGGCTTGGTTTGGTACTGAAAGAGACGCAGTATCTGAGGAATGGACACTCCATTCAGAACACCCATCACCGTTTTCTGAGGCAATTTGAAGGCACCACTGTTGAGGGAGAATAGAATTGTTGCAAACGAGGTCATGCCGTTCGGTAAAACGCACTAAGCAATCGTTTTCCACGTAATTTACACCCATGCTCTCAAGGGCTTGTCTCGATTCGTCGTCTTCAGCACCCAATTGGAACCATACCAGAGGAAAGTCTTCCTTATCGATACGCATGATGAGGTTACGTACTACTGCTCGGGCTCTTTCAGGTGCGAGAAATAGAACAACAATCTCGGGAACAACGCCTTCGTCAAGGGCAGGACGAATCGGAAAACCATCGATAGTGGCTCCTCCATCTTTTGGATGAATTGGGGCGATAGCCCATCCTCGCTTTTTCAGTTCTGCGACAGCAGTGTGAGCCGGGCGTTCTCTGTTAAGTCCAGCACCGTATATATGAACGACTTTTGAGTCAGTAACAAGAGATGCCAATCGACCTTTATCCTCGTCTTCCCATGAATCCATGAATTATTGTCATTCGTTTCACTTAAGAAAACTTGTTCGATTAAACAGAGGAACCCTCCTCATCTGCATGTTTCAAGACATCAAACCTCTACGGCGTTGCATGGGCGACTCTAAACGACCACCTCACGACCGTGGGCACGAATTGTGGACTGCGGAAGCAGGTCCGTCGCGAATGCTTCTAGGAAGCATCGACCGGTGGGTTGGGGCATTGCTTGCAGATGACGGCATTACAATGCCTTTCATGGGTGGTTCTCAAACAGTGTCTGCCACAATCTTGGCCCGTTCGGATGGAATCGTTGTTGGCACTTCTGCTGTCGATCATATGCTCCAAATTTGGGCTCCATCGCTCAAAATTTCGTGGATGGCCGGTGATGGAAAGAAAGTTTCAAACGGTGATGAAATCGCTTCTTTATCCGGTGACAAAGAGACTCTTCTTGCTATGGAACGCAGTATTCTCAATCTTTTGGGGCAACTTTCCGGAATTGCAACAGAAGCGAAGCGCTGGTCAGCACGTGCCCCTGGGCAGATCGCATGTACTCGCAAGACGGTTTGGGGGCTCTTGGATAAATGGGCAGTCCACCTCGGTGGTGGCCTCACCCATCGACTTCATCGAAGTGATGCTACAATGCTCAAAGAGAATGACTTAGCCACAATGTATGAAGAACACGCTTCACATGCAAATCGCATTGTTGCCTACCTTCAAGAATTCACTGGCGAAGACTGTGGAGCGTTTCTTGAAATCGAAGTTCGTGAGGACAAGGAAGCCATCATGGCCGCAGCCGCTTGGTCTCAACGCGATGAAACCAGCAACTTGCCAGAATTGGTCGTAATGCTCGATAATTTTGGTCCTGAGCGTTGCAAAGACATCGTTTCACAACTCAAAGATATGGGGCTGAGGGAAAACCTTTGGCTTGAAGCGAGCGGTGGTATTGTGTTTGAACAGCTCGATGATTGGCATGAAAGCGGTATTGATGTGTTGTCAACCAGTGCAGTGAACCGCGGGGTCCCCCCTCTCGACCTCTCTTTAATTGTCGATGGCGCTTGAGGGAATACGATGGTCGAAATTGCCGCAGACCCAACCCATCCTAGGTATCAGTCGTTGTTGATGCGACATCGCCTTGAAGAGGCAGAGAAAAAGGGCATGCTTGCCGGGAGCGCCCTCATTGCTCACGGCCGTGGTGAAGCGTATGATTACCTGTTGGGTGAACAGACGATTCCCAGCGCTATGTCAGCCACTGAACAAGCACTGGCCCACCTTCTTGCTGCTCAACACCCAGTTATCAGTCTCAACGGGAATGCAGTTGCCCTTGCTGGAAAGGAGTTGCTCCATCTTGCTGATCGATTAGGATGCCCAGTTGAGATTAATATCTTCTATCGAACTCCCGAACGCATGGATGCATTGATTGAACATTTGTCGGAACTCAAAGACGCACACTCTTACGATGTTGAAATTTTGGGAGCACAGCCTGATGCTAGGATACCCGGCTTGGAAGGCCCTCGCGCGAATTGCGTCAAGCGAGGAATCTTTGACTCGGATGTTCTCTTGGTCCCTCTTGAAGACGGAGACCGTTGTGAAGCATTGATGGCCATGGGTAAAACAGTGCTCGTAATCGACCTTAATCCACTTTCTCGCACGGCACAGATGGCTTCTGTTACGATGGTTGACGAACTTTCTCGCGTCGTTGAAAACATGAACACTCTCATGGCCGCAGATGAACTTCCGGAGTTTTCCAATGAATACAACAATGAGCACACTCTTCAGGATGCGCTTGATCACATCAAGAATTTCCTAACTGCAAGGAACTGAAGAAATCAGCTTTTACTGTTTTAGAATCGTTCTTGAAGTTTGGTAGAAAGTCGTGAAGCAATGCTTTCACCGATGCCGGAGCATGTTGCAGTCCCACCGAGATCGTAGGTGAGGCCTTTTCCTTCACGGAGATGGTCAGCAACACTCTCGTCGATAAGGCTTCCAATCTGAATCAGTTGCTCGTCGTTGTTCTTTCGACCAAGCCAGTCCATCATGAGTTGGATTGAGTTAATGCTGGCAATTGGATTGACTTTATTCATCCCTGCATATTTTGGTGCCGAACCGTGAACCGGTTCAAAGAATGCATTGTCATCGCCAATGTTTCCGGATGCCGCCATACCCATTCCTCCTTGCAGGACAGCGCCGAGGTCAGTGGCTATATCGCCAAACATGTTGGATGTGACGACAACATCGTAACTTTCTGGGCTTCGAGTGAGCCACTGGGTGAAGGCATCGATGAATCCGTAATCGAGTTCGGTTCCAGGATAGTTTTCTGAGACTTTCTCAAAGGTTCGTCGGAACAATTGGCAACCCCGTGTTACGTTGGATTTGTCGATGCATGATACGCGCTTCTTACCATCGATTGGAGCTCCGTTTCGAGTTTCTGCAATTTCGAAACCCATTCGAATCAATCGCTCGCTACCGTGCTCTGATATTGGTCTTGGGTCGTAAGCAATTTCTCCTTGAAGGCCGGGAAATGTCATTTCAGGAGGTTCATATGGAGTACGGCCCATCGCTCGATCAGCACTTCGTCGCAGAAGTGAATGGTACAGTCCTTCGGTGTTTTCTCGAAGAATGGTCATGTCGACCATGCCCGGCTCCCAAATTTGGGTGAACTTGCCGTGAACTTTGTGAGGAACGCCTTCATACAACTTGATTGGACGTAGATTGGCGTACAAATCCAGACCGCTGCGTAGGCCGAGAATAACTGAGCCACCAGCGAGGTCACCGTTTGGAAGGAATGCGCCGGGATGGCCAATTGCGCCGAGGTAGAGAGCATCGGCTTCTTCACGGCAGAAATCAAAGGAACCTTCTGCCCATTCATGGCCTGTTTCAACATAATGTTGCCCACCACAGGGAATCACGGTTTGTTCGAATCCTTGGTTTGTGTGTTGCTCTATCGTGTTGAGAATGCGTTGAGCCTCTATCGCAACTTCTCGCCCAGTTCCATCGCCCGGTAAAATGCCAATTCGATAGTCAGCCATGTTTTTTCGCACGGGCAACCCCTACATGAATGCGCCCCTCGTTGAGCGATGATTTTCGGTTTCGCAGGGCTACTCTTTTTGCCGGTCGGTCATCCGATGAGGCCGGTGACCAATGGAATTGTTTGGAACCTTGGAACAGAGGTCTGTGTCCCTGTTTTTCAGTGGAACCCAAGGTCATTTGTGGAAGAGAGTATTCATAGGCTGTCATTGGGGAGAGTATTGAACATGAGCGACAAAAAGCACAAGATTTCTGAGGACCAGATTTCTGTCGAACTCATGCCCGCAGAAGTTCAACGCTTGACTGAAATCATGCGAGGAGTTAATCCAGATTGGAACCTTGAAGCATGGTTATCTGACCAGGCAAATGCAATGCTTGAACTCGTTCACGCGGACCTGCATCGAGAGCGGATGGCCATCGAACAGCGTTTGCACAGGTTGCAAGCAATTGAACAACGTTTTCACGACGATGAAGGGGCGGAATCCGATTCGGACCCGAATCAGAGAAACATCTTCGATTGTTTTGATCTCCAAGTTGACTCGAGCCTCAAGGGATTAGGTGAGCGAACAGCGGTGAGCGAGGACGCGAAAAAGACCACTCCCTCAGTCGATGAAGTCATGCATCCTGCCAACAATTTCATCGAACTGCTGCCGGATGATGAAAGCGACGATCCCTTGCTCGCCGTAGTCTGTCAAATGCTCCTTATTCATGTAGAATCTGAGTTAGCTAAAGGCCTCCCTTGCGCTACGCTCGAGACAATTTTCAAGGAACTCAACTCCAGCGGAATAAGTCCAGAAGAAATCGATGAAGCATTGGATTATTCTCTCATGAACGGTACGCTTATCGAAATTGATGACGATTGTTTCGTGCCTCTGCAATAAGCGGTAATTTGACACCCCCGCACCCTCTGCCCAACACCATGGCGACACGTAAAGAGAGCGCGCAGCGACTCCTCGATTCGTTGAAATCCAAGAGGAAATTGCGAAACAGGGTGATTTTTTCAGCAAGCCAAGCTGTGGTTGTAAGCGGCCTAATTTGGTACTTCACTTCTCAATGGCAATTTGCTGTTGCGGCGATTTTCGTCATTGGAGTATTTATCCAATTTGCGTACGAGCGGATGACGATTAGCATCGAAGCAAGCCGCATTAAGGCTCTCGCAGATCTCGGTTGGAAAGAAGATTCTCTCAGCGATGAAGAGTACATTGTTCGAATTGAAAAAGCACTCAACGGCTAGGGGATTCAATGGAGAATCCAGGTGATTTTTTCATTCGGCACTACTTTGCCGAAGAGAAACTGCAGCGCCAACACCGCCTTTACATCCGTCTTTTAGCATCGATTCTAACGGTTTTTGTTTTTGCAGTCATGCAAATGTACCGCAGTTCTCTTATTGAATCGTCCATCTTCGCTCTTGTTTCGATTTCTATCGTCTTCTTCATTCGCTTTCGCTCAATCCGTAGAGCACGCGAGCGAGAAGAGGCGTTGTTCAATTTGCTCGAAGTCGACCCCGCCGTTTTCGACCACCCTTCTCGCATGGAAATCGCACTGAAGGCAGCGCAATCGGGTTCTTTTCAAACACTCCTAGTCTCGAAAACTCAGCGCCGAAACCGTGGTTCAGATGAAAAGGGCTTCACATCGGGCAAGACAGCATCTCTTCTCGATTCTGCTTTGGAACGCCGGGATGCTTCGCTTTCTGACGGCAACTTCGATGGTCTTGAAGGCGACTTAAGGCCTTCTGAACTCTTGGTTTCAGAAGCCAATGTTCGTTATGAGCAGATTGCTCGACAACGCTGGAAAGATTCCGAGTCGAACGACCAAGACCTCATTGAAGCGGGTGTTGAACGTCTCGGCGATTTGGTTCGAACAGATTGGTTTGAGAAAAATGCCAAGGATGGTGCTGTAGAAGCATTGATGGAATCCAAGAGCGATGACGAGCCTGTTTGAGGCAACCCCAATAAGTACGACCTTCTAGCCTCTCATATGATGACGACCGCTATTTTAGTAGCAGGCGGTCATGGAAGCCGGTTGTATCCATTCACCCGTTACACTCAGAAAACACTGCTGCCTTTGTACAACAGACCAGTAATTGATTTTGCACTCGGAACGATTCGTCGAGCCGGAATCAAAGACATCACCATCATTTCCAACGAATTTATCGGTCAAATTGCACAGCATGTCGGCGCTGGTTTTGATGGAGAAAAAATCCATTATGTTCTCGAGGAAGAACCACGAGGTGTTGCGGCTGCACTCAATCTTGCCCGACCGTACAATGAGGATTGTCGGTTATTGGTTTACTTCTCCGATAACATCACAACGCTCGAATTAAAGGAAGAAGTCACTCGCTTCAATACATCTAATGAAAGCCCCGGCTGCGTGCTTCTGGCCCGAGAAGAGCAGAATCCTGAAGCATTCGGAGTCGCTATAACAGATGATGAGGGTAACATCACAGACATTGTGGAAAAGCCACAAAACCCTCCTTCGAATCTTGCAATTGGCGGGATATATCTGTTTGATGAGAACTTTTGGCAGTATTTGGACCATGCTGTCGAGGAATGCGGTGAATCAGTCTCAATTTCTGATGTTACTCGACAATATGTCCGCCAAGGTAAGGCGAAGCTCCTCTCAGTAGGGCAAGAAACTTGGGTTGATTGTGGCACACACGACTCTTTGTTGCTCGCCTCTCAAATGGTGAAGGACGGCAAATTAAATCCGAACCCTCACCGTTGATCAAACATTACAATCAAAGCCTGCCGTCGCTGGCCTACATTCATGAAGATCGGCATCATTGGCGCTGGGATGGTCGGCGGGGCAATCGAACATTGTTTTTCGGATGCTCATGAACTGTTCGTTCACGACCCAGTACGAGGCACAGAACTTTCCATTGTCACGGATAATGTCGACTTTGCTTACATCGCTGTCCCAACTCCACCGCACCCAGACACCGGCGCTTGCGATACACGAATAGTTGAATCGACTCTGGATGCCTTGCCCGAAGGGTTCACTGCGGTTATCAAAAGCACCGTTGTCCCAGGAACCACTCAACGCTATCATGAACAATATCCTCATCTTAAAATCGCTTTTTCACCGGAGTTTTTGGTCGAACGCCGTCGCCTTGAGGACTTTGCTAATCAGGATATTCTGGTTTGCGGAACACACCATTCAGACGTTGCTGAACGAGTCTTTGAACAACATCGACAAGCAGGAGTTCTACGCCGGGACCAAACCTTCCACGTCACCCCTACCCAGGCTGAACTGGTCAAGTATACCAAGAATACATTTTATGCCATGAAAGTCACATTTGCCAATCAATTGTATGACATTTGTCAAGCAATGGGCGAAGATTGGTACACGATTCGAGACATGATTACCGCCGAACAAGCTCAACCGATTGGACCATCTCATTTGGATCCGATTTTCGGTCTCAATCGTGGTTTTGGCGGCAAATGCCTACCGAAAGACTCCCTGGCTCTTGGCGTTCTCGCTGATGAGTTGAATTGTAAATACGATTGGATGGATGCTATGCAAACTGACAATGCCCGCTTGCGAAAAGTACTGACTGGAAAACCCAGTGATGTCGTTACGAACGACGATTAATATGGAAAACAACTCAGTATTCTCGCAACTCGCTCCTAGGGGTTCCCTGCAGAGGTTTACTCTCGCCGGTGGTTTCAACAGTGCTGTGTTTTTTTTAATGTGGGAATGCATTCGATTCTTTCTTGATGATGACAAAACGAGTATTCGTATTGCTTGGGCGGTGGCATGGGCGGCAACGGCGTTCATGGCTCATTTCATCCATCGGTGGTTCACTTTTGACAACCGGAAATCAATGCAATGGACCATTGGTTCATCCATCGGCGCCTATGCGTTTAGTCTCGCAGGTTCCACTTACACCATTGGATTGTTTGCTAACGAACAAGGAGACACTTTGCGCTTGCTTGGTATCGCCAACATGCTTGCTTGGGGATTGATTATCTGGGCCATCATGCGTCTATTCGTGTTCCAGTATCGAGTTGAAAAGACTCAAACGGCGTGAGTTTCCAACAATTCGAGCGGCACGATAAGAAGCGCTTTTTCATGCGTTGCTTCAAGGTCAATAGGACACCCTTTGCCAGCATTGAGTGCTGCCAACCATGTTCGGGCGCAGACACACCACGAATCGCCCGGTTTGAGCCCCGGAAAGGAGAATTGCGGCGCAGGCGTGATCAAATCGTTGCCTTGTGACTTGGCGAATTCGAGAAATTCTTTGTTTACGACGCAGCACACTGTATGTGAGCCACGGTCATTTTGATCGGTGTTACACTTACCGTCACGATACCATCCAGTGTTCGGGTCGCAGGAACATGTGTCGAGCGGTTGTCCTAATACATTCAAACTCGGATCCATGTACTTCACAACCGACACTCAGTCATCAACTCTTGCATAACACCTCGTCTTTGGAATCATCCTTTAGGTTGCAAAATGCGGGTGAACGCGCAAGAACCGGCGTTGGGTTCTAAGTCTATGTCCGCTACGGCAGTGTAATGCTACCGGATACAGTACACAAACTTCCCCGAGATGAACGCTTCGCTTATGCTCGCCTGTTGGCGTTCATGGCTCGTGTTGATAACGAACTCACCGTTGATGAGATGGCTATGTTTGAACAACGGTTGGGGACTGCGTTATTGTCTCCTTCACAACGAAAGATGATTCGAAATGCTTTGAAAACACCACCTTCGCTTGAAGAATGCCTCGATGGCATGGGTGAGGAAGCAGGACGTCTCGCACTTCGAGATGCAACCTTAATGGCGGCAGCTGATGGCGATGTAGACGATGACGAAAAAGAAGTCTTGCTACAAATTGTCGAACATTTTGGCCTGGCCCCGGACTCAATGGAACGGTTGCTCAAGTGGACTTCCCAAGGATATGTATGGATGCAGAAGGGCTACGACATTCTGAACGAGATTTCGGAGTGAAGTCTGTGTATCTCGATTTAGCGGTGGACTTCGCTCAAGAAGACGTCACTGGATACGCTGAACTAATGGTCATCGTTGCTTCGGCAGACGGCGCCCTTGTCAAAGAAGAAATGGCCATAATCGAAGCACTCATGGGCCGTTGTATGATGCACCCCGAGATGAGGGTGAACATCCGAAACATGCTTGAAAACCCTCCTGCTTTGGATTTGGTCGTATCAAGATTGAATCCAGTCGTCCTCAAAATCGCTCTTCGTGATGCCATGCTTGTAGCGGCTGTCGATGGCGAATACGACGATTCTGAAATTAAAATAATCAAGGCTTTGGCTAAAGCTGCTGGTGTGCGGAAAAAGGAACTTTCTGCTCTGTTTGAATGGGTTAAATCCGGTTGGGAATGGCACAATGAAAGTTTCCAACATTTGGGTCTGTTGTGAATTTCAAACCACGCGATTTTGCACCCCTCTCGCGAGGGTCACATTCAAACCGGACAAGCCAGCCCGCTAGGTTGGGTGGGACTGATGCAGAGCGGAGTAAGCGGATGGTATGCACGACTGGATCGATGTCTTGAAAACCGCACAGAGCAAATCCATATTTGGCTTGCTGCGTGGGAGAAATCACTCCTTGTTCACCAACCAATCGCCGCCCTTTTACCCGAAGACTGGCCAACATTACCTGCCAATCTTCTCACCGATCCGGGACATGTCCTCGACCACCTTCTTGCTCGTCACGATGCTGAGGCGGACGGCCGCTCACCTCGAGGAGCACACCCAACACCTCCGCGCTTGGCAGATGCTGTCATCGCATCCGAACTCCTTGAGAGCCTTACACGGCCGAAGACGCCTACTCAACCATCCTCAATGCATCTCAACAACCTGCCACCTGGCTTCCGACAACACCTCGAAAAGTTGAACCTCCCTCAACATGCCAAAGAACCCGAAGTCGACGATGAAGTTGAATTCGAGCGTGTAGAAAAGGGAATGCGCACACTTAGTGGAATCCCTCTGCCCGTTGCAGATACATCCTGCGGCGGTGGTATTTTCCACGCACGCCTGATTCGCCGTCATGCTGAAAGCCACTCAGACAGCACAGAAGAGAAGAAGATTGCAGACACACGAATGTTGCTGTCCTCATTCCAACTTCTTGACAACGATGAATTGGTCGTTACCTCAACTCGTCAACGCCTCCTCTTGGAATGTATTCGATTTGATTTAGTAAGTCTCAAATCGGACAAGCCAGGCTGCCTTCCTCGCAAGGAAGCTGAGGATTTGTTTGACCTTGCAGTTCGCCAAGGCGATACTCTCCAAGGCGATTGGCCGTGGAAACAAAGTCCGAGCCTAATCGTGACCAACCCTCCATGGCTGCGAATTAAAGACCGGTTTAGAGGGATGGAAGAGGGAAGCAGGCTGCGCCGAGAACTGGGTGAGCAACTTCGCGCCCTGTCTGATAATGGAGTGCAACGATACTCAACAATGAGAGGCAATGTCAATTTGTATCGTTTATTCATCGAGCGCGGACTACAGATCTTAGAAACTGGAGGCCGTCTACGCCTAATCGCTCCCGATAGCATCCTTCGTGAGCAATCTTCACATCCACTTCGCCAACTTTTGGTTGAAGGCCACGGCTGGAGCGATATCTGGGCCATTGAAGAAGCAAACCACTTGTTCCCGGGTATGACTCAAGGCGTCGCAGTACTCGGAATCTCGGCTAAAGTTAAGTCTGAAAAATTGGTTGTCTTCGGACCGATCAGCCGTGCTGACCTGCGTCGTGATCAGCAAGGCCTATCCAATCGAGTCCCTTCTTTTGAAATGGAAACGGAACGCTGGGTTGCTTGGGCCAAAGATACCTGGGCAATCCCCCGTCTTCCTCGTGACCGTGTCGAACGTAAGCAAACGCTTGAGATTCTCGACCGTCTTGCTCGCCTCCCACGAATGGGTGAAGCACAACACACTATCGCAACAAACGGCCACACTGTCCGAGTCCGCGTCGGAGAGATTGACCAAACTGCACATTCCAAGTCGATTGAAACCTGGGTCAAAGGCAGAGGCTCCCGTCCTTTCATCCGCGGCGTTCACTTTTCAGAAGACGAAGACGGACAAGTTTTCGTCCGTCACCCTGCCTTCAGAACCGACATCCCCTCCAGAGCCAATGAACGACAGTTAGCAATGTGGTGCGGTGGAACGGACCCGAAATACGGCCCTCGGCTTGCCTGCCAAGCCATCGTCAATGCACATCAAGAGCGTCGGCTACGATGGGCTGTTATTCCGGCTAACTGTGTTCTCGGCAACAGTGTAAACCACATCGAACTTCACCCCGATATCCAAGCTCGATTGATCAACAGCCACGGTACTCTAGAAAAGGCGCTTCATTGGATGTGTGAATTGTTGAATGCCAAAGACCTTGACGAATGGGCTCGTGCTTGGTCTGCAAACAACAACGTCAACAATTATGAATTGGAAATGCTTCCACTTGAAGTAACGTCTGAACTTCCGGAATTCGTTATTTCAGCGCAGTAATCCAGTAAATCACGGCGAACTTCTTACGGGTTACAATCCGTTATGGATGGTGAAGAGTACAACATCATTTATTACTGATAAGCCACTGGAGCGTATGTAGCGATTGTTCGAGGTGAGTAGAGAATGGGCATTCATCCGAAGATCGGTATTACAGGTTTACCACGTAGCGGCAAATCTGCTGTTATGGAAAAAGTACTCGAAATGCTCGGCGATGAGCGAACTCGTGAAATAAAGATGCGAGGTAGTTTGACTGAAGCTCCAATTATCGGAGGAATGCGAACTGAACCCATCATGGACGGGAGCGAGCGGCTTGGGTACAGCGTTTTCAACATCGTTACCGGCGAAAATGCAATTATGGCTCACAAAAACATTGACTCGCGACTACGTGTACTTGGCTACGGTATCGACACTGCAGCACTGGAGAAAATTGCCATCCCGGCAATCGAATACGCTCGCGATGAATGCGAAGTACTGGTCATAGACGAAATTGGAAAATTTGCCGTCGAAAGTGAAGCATTCGTCAATGTAGTTCGAAGCGCACTGGAAGTGGATAAACCAACCCTCCTCACTCTTCACAAGAAGAGCCGTCACCCTTTGCTTCAGGACATTCGTCGACGTGATGACGGTCGTATTTTGGAAGTAACTCCAGTTAATCGCGCTCTCTTACCTTACAAAATTCACAAGTTGATGCGTGAAACCTATTGATGAACTGGCCGTTGGTTTCATTGCCTTGTTCCTCCACGGTTGACTATGAGCAACCCCTCTCAAGCGGCATCGACGCTCCTGCTTGGCACTGGAGTTGGTTGCTTCCTTATTGCCGGTTTTGGATTTGTCCAAGGTCGAATCTCTCTCGAAACATTGAGTACAGGGCTTGTTTTCCCGGTATTCGGCGCAGTGCTTGTTGCAGCTTCACGTTCAATACGCTCAGGAGAGGGATTCTTCGCTTCCGCTTTTCCTTCTGAAGACGACGATATGCTTGTCGAACGCGTTCATCGTGATCTTGAGTCGACACGAAAAGAGGAGAGCATGGGTTCAGCATGGGCAGAACTTGAAGCTGCAGTCCTTGAAACTGAACTGAGTGAAGAATAGCGCTCACAGATTTCCTTCTGTTGATTTTAATTGTGTGCGAACATGCAACGTCAAACCTATGGCTGCTATTGCGCCCGGAATCCATCCAACCCACAATGCTGCTAAGAACGGAATATTCCATCCAAACGGCAAGGCTGAAGCAGCCAATGTTGCTGCCAGCAATGGATACAAAACAAACGAATACGAGGGTGAGGCCACGTCTTTCTCGATGAGCCACGATGCCACTGAAGACAGCGGTAATACAACCCATATTGCAGGAATCAGAAGTACTGCGTACGAGGTAAACATGCTCATGATGACTGGGGCATACAGGAGCGTCATTTTCATCCACCATATTTCGGGTCGAGGGGCAGCATCAAAGCCGAGAGCGGGCATGAATTGAACCAGCATCATGGACGAGATGGCAACTGAAGACATCCAAATGCCGTAGGTAGAGGGTCCAAGGTCACTTCCAAACTCGGTTAACTGATTCATGTGAAGCAGCGTGAGCAACAACACGGCGAGAGCCATAACAACGGCGAGTGCCATCATACTGAGACTACGCCCCTCTCCATGGTTCAATTCCGCGTCAGAACGAACTGCTGGTTGAAGGATGACTGCAAAACAGATTCCAAGGTGGATGGACAGTACGAGCGGTAATGTCATGCTTTGCTCGTGTAACTGGCCGAACCATTCTGTTTCAAAGTCGATAACCGCCGTGAGGTAGACAAGGGCACTTACGCTCAAGAGCAGAACCTTCAATCTCGCTCTACTGGCAAGTTTCTGGAAGTTAGGGCCGGCGAGGAAGAGTGTCGTTACAGCGAACAATTCTCCTCCAAACATGAGAAGACCTCCGGTGAGGACAATCGGTGTAAAACTCATCCATTCCGGAACAGGGCCGATTATTCCAGTAGGGAATGCTGTAGGTTCAGAATACGCTTGTTCAGGGAAAAACAGCGTTGTTGACACGAGGGCAAAGGAGGCAGTGAACATCATCAGCCTGTTTCGGAATTTTTGACGCAAATCCAGTCGAGTCGAAGAAATACTTGGTAGATGTTCGCTCAACACAGCAAAGAGGAACACAATCAACAAGACGATTTCAATTCCGCCGTCTCCCGTGAACATCAGTTTGAAGTCTGCGGAAGAGGATGTTCCGGTACCGAGGTGTTTGGCGACTTCAAGATGGCTCGTATCGCGAGCATAGATTGCTTTGAAACGGTAAAGGACCATGACAGTCAATTGAATCGGGGGGAGCCATCGAACGGCGAGAACGATGTACTTCCATGCTGGCGTGGCTTTTCTTTCTGCATACCGTTCGATTGAACCCATCCAAATCCAAGCGAACAAGCCGATGACCAGCGCGGGCAAAAACCACGGCATCTCATCGCCCAACATAGTTTGGACGGAGGGGATGAAGCCCTTGAGGATGGCGGAAGCAACATAGATGGGAGGCAGAACCCACAAACATGTCGCGCGATCTTTGGCAGGAGCAAGATCTTCTTGCCGTAGCGCGCGATACACCACTCACCAATCTTGCTAAGAACCTCGGCTATGATCTTGAAAAATGGATTCCAATGGCTACGACCTCGCTTCCTGAGACGCTCAGAATCACGACTGCTCGCCACGATCGAGCATGGACGGAATCTCTCCTTAGAGAACTTGGAGGAGCGCCGTTGCCTTGGGCCGAAGGTGATTTTGCATGGCAGATGCCGTTTGCACGTGGCCAAGCGCCGGACGAGCGAAGCAAGTATATTCTCAGTTTGCTGCATGAATCCGGTCGTATCACTCGACAGGAGGCAGCAAGTATGCTTCCAGTTGTTGTATTGGACCCACAACCTGGGCAACTTATTCTTGATTTGTGCGCGGCTCCGGGTTCCAAAGCAACTCAAGTCGCTGAAGCAGTGGCGCCAAGCGGCGTAGTCGTTGCAAATGAGCCGGTATCAGGTCGCGTGAACATGCTCGTGTCAAACAGAGGGCGTCTCTCAACCTCTAACATGCTCATCAATCAACAAGACGGGCGCCATATCGGACGAATACCTCCTCCCGGCTACGACGGCATCATTGCCGATGTTCCGTGTACTGGCTCAGCAACCTCGCGTAAGAATCGAAATGTTTGGTGGAAATGGTCGCCGAAGGAAAGCCGTACATTGTTTCGACTGCAAGTCGAAATCACCACTCGTGGTGCCAGTTTACTACGGCCAGGCGGCCATCTCGTTTACTCGACTTGCAGCATAGACCCCTGTGAAAACGAAGCGGTCGTCGCTCAACTGTTGCGCCAACTTCCTTACCTCGAACTCGTAGACATTGATGAATCCAGATTAAATGGGCTCAAATTGCGTGAGGGTTTGAGCGATTGGGATGTCCTCGACAAAGAATCAAATCCGCTCCCGAGAAGCGAAGAAGTGCCTCGTACTACGTTTTTACAACCTGTTCACATGAGTCCCGCTGCTCGCTGTCATTGGATGGAATCGCTGGATGAAGACATCGATGAAGCGCAGGAAATGAAAATAGAAACACAGTTGTCAAAATGTCGCCGACTCGTCCACCATGACAACGACACAGGTGGTTTCTTTGTTGCAAAGTTTCGACACCGACCCGAGGCAACTCCTGAAGGAATCGCTCGGACATTCATTCGTCGTCGCCAACCAACCCCCGAATCGGGCTGGGAGCCGTTGGTTCTCGATCAGCCGCATACGAACCGTCACACCATTTACGCTGCACCTCAGGAAATTATCAACGAAGCCTCGACTCGGTACGGTATTGCCTCAGATGAAGTTTCATGGTGGGTTCGTGGAAAGCGCCTCAACATTGCACCAAAACTGGTCTATGAACGGATTTTCAACCAAAAATGTCCGAACAAGAGAGGCAATCTCTGGCCTGAGGGAACATTTCATCCACTCAAACTTATTCATGCTGGTTTGCCAGCATTTACCAAAAAGAGAGGCGATTGGCGTTCAAGACAGGAAGCGGTTCCTGCGCTTCATCCACTGATTACTGCATCTAAAATCCCTGTCTCGCCTGAAACGCTACAACGTTTACTCACCGGTTGGGCACCGTTGATGGAAGACTACAATGACGAGTTCGATCCCATCACAATCGATGGGCCGCTGTTGCTATCTTGTGAACTCTCGGGAGGCGAGGAACTCATTTCAGCATGGGCCGGGGCGAGATTGACCCTCATGATGGATGAGAAGGGTAGAGATATTTTACGATTAAAATTAGCAATGCCGTTTCAGCATGAAGAAGAGGAAGAGTGAGTACATGCGAAGAAAGATACCAGTATTGGCTGTTCTTCTCTGCATTCTTCTCTTTCCACAAGCTGCTACGGAAACTGCAGATGGTTATGACTTGGTCGCCTCAACGCCACTGCCTGAGCAACGCTCTGCAGACACAGTCCTTTACGAGCATTTTTTGCCTCTTGAAGGGCCTTATGAAACAGAATCAAATGAAGATTTAATCCAACTCTCATGGTGGAAGTGGAGCGATGAGACAAACTCCGATTGGCCGGATGACGATGCGAAAGCGAGACTCGGGGAACTTGGCCTTAGTGATGATACAACCATGATTTTTAACGAGCAGAAAGTTGAGAATGTCACGATTGCAGATGGACTGGCAACCGGTCTTGAGAGCGCCCGTCAACAAACCGTTCTAACCCTTGAAGGTAGTATCGATATATTGAGCGATGAACTCGGCCAGTGGTCGATTCGAATCCCAGTTCAAATGATGCCGCTTGTCAACATGAGCGATAACACTGTGCTGTACATCTTCATCACCGAAGACACTGCGACTGACCAACATGGAAGGACAACAAAACATTTGGTTCGAGATATGAAACCTGAACTTGGTTTTTCAAACAAACAAGGTAACATGACCGACACAGAATGGTTGGTGACAGCAGATCATTTGATGGCTGCAGGCGTTGATTTAGAACAGAACCCTTACGGCTGGCACATCACTTTAGCATTCTTTGGTGAAGTTGAAGGAGAATCAACAAACCGTTTGTTGGCGTTGTACCATTCTCCACTCCCCAACAGGTGGCATGCCAGTACTCCCGGTAATTTTGCTCTCCCTCTCTTCCTTCTCATCTTCGCCAGTGCAATTGCGGCTGGCGCAGTTTCCAACGCTATGAAACGAGAGAAAGGTATGCCGCGATTGAGTGCTGAATGGAAGACAATTCAACCTCCAGTGGCTCGTTTTACATTTAATGCAGGGAATCTCCCACTCCAACTAAAGTCATGTGTTGCCGAATTACCTTGGGGGATGAAAGGTGGATTCAAGATAAAGCAAATACCAGCGGATTCAGAATACGAATTCGTGGTGCGTTTCAAAGAAATACATTCAGCCGATTGTCAAGTTTCTTTTGGACTTGAAGTCGATGAACTCGGGACTTGGACGCAATATCTGCGTTTGACATCCCCCCTCTTCCTTTCAGAGGGCGGCGAGGGAAGTGTTGAAATTGACGAACCTGGAGCAGCGGGCGGAGAGCATCATGACGCTTGATGAAACAGACCGAGCATTGCTGTCAGCCATGTTGGAGGACGCTCGAATAAGCCAACGTGCCCTTGCTCGCAAGGTTGGCATCGCCCAAGGGACCGTTCTCAATCGAATCCGCCGCATGGAAGAACTTGGTATCATCAAAGGATACAGCGTTCTTCTTGACCCCGCCTCCATGGGTTGGAGCATGACCATCATGGCTGGTTTGCGAATTGTCAAAGGACGGATGATTGATGTTCAAAGAAAAATAGCTGCTGACCCACGAGTTTTTGCTGTCTATGACGTCACCGGCGATTGGGACTCAATGGTTTTGGCTCGCGTAAAGGACCGGGAAGACCTCGATGATTTGACAAAGACAGTGTTTACGCTCGACGGCGTTTCACGTTCATACACGCATGTTGTCCTTAACACCGTCAAAGAGGACGGAATGCCCAAACCTCCTTCGCCTTCGAACGATTAATGTCCATTGGAATCTTCCATGTCGATGAAAGGCAGGAGATCCACTGCAAGGCTCTTAAGGGATTCAACAACACGAGTTTCAGGTTTGAGCGCTTTCAACAACTGATTACGCAATGCATCGCATACCTTCACATCCATTGCCTCCAACCGTTCAGTAAGTGATTTTTGTAACCGCCCACCTGTTCGGTCCCAATCCATGAGCAAACACATTGAGGGCCCACCTTGTGCATCTCGAGTGCCGTATGTTTCGTAGAGGTAAGCGATGAATCGGTCAAGCCCCCAACCCCGATTCAATACTTCAATTGGGCCGGTGAAATCCAGCGCTTCCAATGCATAACGATCTCTTTTTCCCTCGATGATGACGGGCCACCCGTGACGGTTTTTCGCCCTCGCTTCCCCAAGTGCGATGCCAGCGATTTCAAACCGTTCCGCTGCGTTTCCACTACCAAGTGGAGAGCGATGCTTCTGATCCCTCATTCATCTTCCCCCAATGCAGCTTGAAGCCGCTCTACAAAACGCTCTGCATGCGTCGATTGTATGCGTATTTTCTTCACCCGGGATGTCAAACCACTGATGATCTGCAGTTGATTCTTGGGGACGCCGAGTGCCGTTGAAAGGACGTGCAGGACAGCATTGTTTGCCATTCCTTTTTGCGCTTGAGCGCGAACCGCAATACTCACGCATCCTCTCCACTCGTTCACGCCAAGGATGCCCTGCCGCTTTGCTCCAGGTTGTACCTCTACATCAACCGTAACCGCACCATCGAAGGTGGATTGGAGGTAGTGTGAAGCGCTCATCAATCGTTACAAAACGGGGCCATATTTCAACTTGCCAACCTTTGGCGCCCTCCGGCGCAAAAAACAATGCTTAATAAGGGCCTAATTTGGGGTTAAACTGTAGCGGACTAAACGCTGCACTGTGAGCATGCCGAAAGGTTGCTGAACAGAACCCAAGCCATGCCGTATTCTCCAAGGGTTTAAGGCAGGTATCACCGGCCCTCTCTTTGAGGGTAATCTATGCCTGCTGAAGACACTGTTTTCAATGTCCTGTATGACAAATATATGTTTTGGAGTATCGTAGTTGGTATCCTCACCTTTGGGTGGATGTTTATCGCAATGCTGCGCTACCGCGACGGTGTCGAGCCAGTTGAAAACATGGAAAAATACCACATTGAAGTCGGTTCATTCCCTGTCGATAGCCACAACACCAAGCTCGAAGTTATGTTCTATGTCTTGCCGACCATTCTCGTAGTTTGGCTCACGATGATGGCATTGGCTTCAAACACTGCAGTATGGACAATACCTGCCGACGAAGACACATTCAACGTCGATATTATCGGCAAGCAGTGGTTCTGGGAATTCCATTACCAAGAGGATTTAACTTGGGAAGACATATCTTCGGATATTGATGTCAACTGGACTGGCAGTATGCTCATGGTTCACACCCATGGAAGCGAAGCAACCAATGTCACTGTTGAAATTGATGGCGTTGAAACCGATTACTCAATCGATTTGGCTGCAGAGATGCTTACCTTATCGAACATGTATTTCGATCGTGAACTGCACAGCGTCATTACCGTCTACGATGCTGATGACCAACTGCTTCACACATGGGAGCACTTGCCTACTGGCACGATTCTTTCATCTGCTGGTGGACAACATCTGATTATTCCTTGCGACGAAAGCATTACTCTTGATTTGTTTTCACGCCCCCACGATGACTCAAACCCAGCCTATGTCGGCGTACAACACTCATTCTGGCTCCCAGAGTGGGGCGTCAAAGAGGATTTAGTCCCCGGACTTGAGGCTGGAACCGTTATGACATTCTTCCCCAACGATGCGGGAACATTCCCTATTCGGTGCGCTGAATACTGCGGCCTTGACCACTCGAAGATGATTGGCAACATCGATATCGTTGCTCGTGATGGTAAAACTTGCGAATACGATAGTTGGACACAAAGACAAGGAGAGGGATACTGATGATGAAGCGTTTCTCAATCCTCGCCCTCGTCCTCATGATGCTCGTTGCAGCACCGCAGTTTGAAGCCATGCCAACTGGAATTGGTAGTTCAGCAGATGGAGGATGCAGTTGCCACGGAGGCGCAGCTGCAGACACTCAAGTCATTGTTACTGGTTTGCCTGAAACATTCAATGCAAGTGAAACATACTCGTTTACCGTAACCGTTCAAAACGACGTCATGGAGTTGTACAACGATGGCGTTACTGAAGCAGATGGTACTGGATGGAACGGCCATGCTGGTGGATTCCGTATTCTTTCAACCGGTGGAATGGTTTCCACTGTCGATGAGTCGCTCAGCCATGAGATGGACGGCGGCTTGACTCACACTGCGGCAGGTAATGCCGTTCGAACTTGGGACTTTGAATGGGTCGCTCCAGCAGACGATTCCAAGGTTGTTGAATTCACCATTTACGGTAACGCCGTGAACGGTGGTGCAGGCTCCGGTGGAGATTACTGGAATCAAGCGGATCTTGTTATTCCCGGAATCAACGCTGACGATGTTGGACCAACCGCTCGTGCACTCGTAGTTCTTCTTACTGCGATTGGCCTTTCACTCGGTATGATTCTTCTCGGTGTCATGTGGGTATTCTACACACGCTCACCTAATACATTCACGATTGCAAACTTCTGGTCCTACCTCAAACCATGGTTGACCACAACAGACCACAAAGAAGTTGGAATTCTCTACTTCTTGTACGGTTTCACGTTCTTCTTAGTTGGAGGAGTTCTCGCCCTCTTGTTCCGTATTCAATTGGCACTGCCAGAAAACATGTTCTTGACCGAGTCTGAATACAACTCGTTCTTTACCTTGCACGGAACAACCATGATTTTCTTGGCTGCAATGCCTATGATTGCTGGTTTCATGAACTATGTTCTTCCATTGCAGATTGGTGCAAAGGACCTTGCGTTCCCGCGCATCAACGCAATGGGTCTATGGATCTTGGTTTTCTCTAGCCCGCTGATTTACACCGGTATTTGGTCCGGCGAAGGTGCTGACATTTCTTGGGTTATGTACCCGCCATACTCTTCTCTAACGGAATCGAACCTCGGCCCAGAGATGGCTCAATACGGTTCGAACCCTGGAACGACTGCATTTATTTCTGGTATCTTGATGCTCGGTGCTTCATCGACATTAGGTGGTGTAAACTTCATCACGACCGTGTTCACCATGCGCGCCCCCGGTGTCGGATGGATGAAGATGCCATTGTTCTCTTGGTCCGTCTTCGTGAGTGTTTTCATGCTCTACATGTCACTTCCAGCATTTATCATCGGTGTTGCATTCCTTCTGTTCGATCACACGATAGGAACTGTTTTCTTTACCTCGGGTGGAGACAGTTTGTTGTTCCAGCATCTGTTCTGGTTCTTCGGCCATCCTGAAGTGTATGTCGTTATTGTCCCAGCCTTCGGTATCGTTTCCGAGGTCCTGGCAACCAGTGCACGCCGCTCAATCTTCGGATACAAATCGATGGTCATCGCTATGGCTGGAATTGGAGTTGTTGGTTTCATTGTCTGGGGCCACCACATGCTCACTTCAGGTATGGATCCATTTTGGAGAGCAGCTTTCATGATTACCACAATGGCTGTCGCGATACCCACCGGTGCGAAGATCTTCAATTGGCTTGCAACCATTTGGGGTGGTAGCCTTGTCATGCGAACACACACTCTTTGGTCGCTTGGTTTCCTCGTTACATTCACCCTCGGCGGTATTTCTGGAATGTTCTTCCCTGTTGCAGGTATGGACATGCACTTCCACGATTCTTACTTTGTTGTTGCACACTTCCACTATGTCTTCATCGGAGGTACTGTCTTTGCACTGTTCTCCGGTGTCTACTATTGGTTCCCTAAGGCGACCGGAAAGAAGTTGGACGAAACGCTTGGTCTCTGGCACTTCTTGATTGGTTTCTCTGCCTACAATGCTACATTCTGGCCTATGCACGCCCTCGGAATTATGGGTATGCCTCGTCGAACGCACAGTTACACCGTTGAGAGTGGCTTTGCAGAATACAACATGGCTGTGAGCATCTTCTCATTCATCTTTGGACTAAGCCAACTCCTCCTGGTTTGGAACATCATTAAGTCGAACAGAAGCGGGGAGCCTGCAGGAAACGATCCATGGGGCGGTTGGTCTCTCGAATGGGCTACAACCTCTCCTCCGCCTACACCTTCATTCCACGATATACCTACTCAAGGTGACATGAACGAATTGTACGGCCACCACTCTTCGAAGCCCTCAATCGGCGAGAAAATGTGGAAGGCTACTCCAAAGGGGGCGGAAGAATGAGCGGACACGGTTCTCACGTTGAAAACGGAATTTGGATGCGCGCTGCCATGATGGGAGGAATCATCCTTGCCATTGGTGTACTGTTGTTTGCAACGCTCGGCATCGCCTTGGCAGATGGTAAGCACGAAACCTGGAAGCAGTTGGAAGACGACTATCATCATGAAGAAGAAGTACTTGCAGCTCAAGGCAACATCACAGAGGAGCAAGCAAAGCATCTCGATCATCTGCATCACGAAGAAATTGATGCACACCTTTCCTACCTTACTTACCGGGTTGCTGGCATTACCATCTTGCTGATGTCGATTACCTATGCTGCATTCATTGGTATTGGTGGTTTCCTAAACGCCAGTAAACCACAAGCAGACCATGGAGACGGACATGATGACGAACATGAACATCATGGCTCAGCTTCACCGATTGTATTTGCCTTTGGTATAATGCTGTTTTTGATTGGTTTCCCAGACTTTGCCGTTGCTTGTAAGGCGATGCTAAGTTCAGATGTTACTGCGGATCTTAGTATGCTCGCAGTAAGTATGCTTGGATTGGTTACCATTGTCATTGGTGTATCCAATTGGTGGTTCGAGGACTTACCTTTCGTTGGGCACGGAGAGCAAATTGCAACCTCGTATCCATTCGAAGGCGAACACATCCGCAAAGCAGGATTGTGGGTCTTCATTATGTCTGAAATTATGGTTTTCGCAACTTTCTTTTCTTCGTATCTCCGTATGCGCACAGAATGGTGTACTGACTGGGCTATTCGTGACGGTGTTGAGGCTTGTAAGGATGTTCCAGAAGGCACTGTTGTTACCGCATCGGATTTACTTCGTTACGATGTCGGAACTTTGATGCCAGGTGCTATCAACACATTTGCACTGATTATTTCATCATACACCATTGTATTGGCACTCAAGACGGCAAAGAATGCAAACTGGAAACCTTCTACTGGATTTATGGGCAAACTTATGCCCACCCGCCAAGCAGCAGTCCGAAATTATTTGATTGCTACACTCCTACTTGGTTCGCTGTTCATCGTTCTCAAACTCGTTGAATGGAGCCACTTGGTTGCAGAAGGCTTCGACATTGGAACCGTTCAGGGTTCAATTTTCTACATCGCAACTGGTGCGCACGGACTGCACGTCTTCATTGGCTTGCTCGTTATGCTGTACTTGGTATTCAAGGCCGACACAGTTGGCTTTGACGAAGACAATGCACAGGGTATCGAATACTTCGGTCTCTACTGGCACTTTGTCGACTTGGCTTGGGTTGTAATCTTCCCAGCATTCTATCTGTATTGAGGTGAAAAAATGGGCGAACATGTTGAATTTATGGGCAAAGACATCTACTTCTGGAATTTTATCGTTTTGATGTTCTTCACTCTTTTTGAAGTAGGTGCGGTTTTTTTCGAAGTTATTCCAGGGACCGATATTGAAATCACAAAATCCGCAGTATGGGCGATTCTTATTATTGTTGGAATCATCAAAGGCTACGGAATTGCAGCTTATTTCATGCACTTGAAAGACGATCCACGCATTTACACTCGAACTGCGCTGTTCCCGGTTCTATTCGTTCTTCTGATGCTTTGGGGTATTGGTCTATCCAACCCTGCTGGCGTTACTGACTTGCCAAGTTGGTGCACCCCGAACTGGGATTATGCAACTACTCGTTGAACACTTTGACAACTCTTCAAAGGATTGATAATGCACCGTTGTTGGGCTTTATTCATGGACAGGAAAGTTTTCGTTAGCCTAGCAATGGCTATCCTTCTCTTGATCGCATCAGCTCCGCTCGCATCAGCTTACAAGGGACATCAACTCTCTCGTGCTGAAGTTGTTGACTTTACATTGGTCGACCAGAACAATGAAAACTTCACTTTTTCACAAAGTTTCTCCGATGTTCATGTCATTGCATTTATTTTCACACGGTGTCCAGATGTTTGCCCTGTAATCACCCAGTCGCTCAAGTTGGTACAAGATGGTCTTTCAAATGAAGATGCTGAAAAAGTGGAATTTGTCTCGATTACAGTAGACCCAAGTTACGATACTCCTGAACAACTCAAACTTTTTACAGACTATCACAACATTGACTGGCCACATCTTAGCGGCGACAAGGATGTTCTCAAGGACGTGTACAATTCTTTCGGGATTATCGTTGAGGAAGAAGTTATTGAGGCACATGTTGCAAACGCAGACCCGACCGTAACTTATGTGGACACCAATGGAAACTCAAGCGAAATGATGTTCGCTCCGAACGGTTGGACTATGAATGAGATTCTCGCTGATGAGGCAAACTGGACAATCAACGCCACATACGGCCAATACGGTCATTTCATCTCTGGAATAAACGGCGTTGAATCTCCTTCTGACATGTCGTGGTACTGGTCTCTCAACATTTTCAATGAATCATCCGGTTCTTGGGAAGAATCTATGCAAGGCATCGACTCAATTGATGGGCTGGAGAACAGTGATTTGCTTTGGGCAGCTTCCACAGCCAACACTTCTCTTATTCATGCCCCAGAAGGAAATGAATCCTCGCCTTCGATTACAGTTCTCTATCCAGACAATACAAGTCAGAACCATTCGCTTCAAGCCGACTTCAATGCTTACCATCTTACGAAGGGTGCCTTTTCGAGCGTCGGAATGAACTCAACGTTCAGCAACGGAAATTACGGCCACATGCTCACCTCAATCGATGATGTGAGCAGCCCCAGTGACTGGTCCTGGTACTGGTCCCTTTACACTTGGAACATGACCAGTAACAGCTGGGATGAATCGATGGTCGGCGTCGACGATCTTGTCGAACCCACATACATTGCTTGGGCACCAAATTCGACGAGTACTTCTGACATTCCTATGCCAGAATCACTGCGTCCAACCGATATCATGGCCCCCCAAGTATGCGATGGCCATGGATGGGAGATGGGCTCTGGAGAAGGCAAACACTGTATGTGTGATGAGGGCTTTGAATGGGGCGAAGATGACCGATTGTCCTGTGTGTCAATCGAGGAAACGGATGTTGAGTATACGGTTGGTCACTCTACAATTACTTTCATCATGGATGGAATGAAGCCGAAAATCGCTTGGAGTGGAGATTCCTGGAAAGCGGATGATTTCCGTGCAGATCTTGAGCAGGTGATCGCTTCTCAGTCTTCCTCAGACTCCTCGAACCCACTTCCGGGTATGACTTTCCTCATCGCAGTAACCGGTTTGACTTTTGCCGCAGCGGTTGTTCATATTGGTTCAAAGGTTGAACGAGATGAAGCGTAAGGCTCATAGCGAGTTGACAACCGACCTGCATTTGCGATATCGGGGTCTCGCATCCCGAACACTGCAGAGATCGCATAGCCCGGTAGTGCGGTGGACTTGAAATCCACTGTCCCTTGGACACGGGGGTTCGAATCCCTCTCTCTGCGCCTTTCCGATTTTACCGATTTGTGCTGGCTTCTCAACGGAAGAGTTCTCAAACTAAAGCGCACCTCGATGTTCATGCGCAGGGCTCGATTCGCCGCCTTCCTCGTTCTCAGCATGGTCTTAGCAGGCTGCTTAGGTCCTACGACTGCCTCATGGGGCAAGGACAGTGGCGCAGTGCATGTCGATTTGAATCAAGAGTCCACGACCATTACCACTTCACTCGGCTCAGAGAGTCAAACATTCACAGGTATCGAACCGATTGGATGTGCGACTGAAGAAGGAGAACTTGGAACGAACACCTCAACACCAGTTTCTTTCCCCGGTTATCTCGCATCAAGTGCCATTTATTCCTCTCACTCTGATGCAGATGTCAGTGGCTTGGACTTCGCCGTGACAGCCAGTGTAGCCATTGAACAAATGTCTTCTTCATTTGCCGAGTCTGTTGTTGAGGGCGAAGGTTCTCGAATCGATTTGAAGAGTTGGTTGAACCCGCTTCAACCCAAAACAGGAATGGGCACGGTTAATCTGGAAAAAATTAATTCTGACACAGAATCGAAATGGTATGTTCTCGGTCTTATTCCTACCACGGAGAACATCCAAAATGGCATGTTAGCGGTCGATGAATGGCATCAATCCATTACCATCTACGGCTATCTTGTTCAAATGGAATCCTCGAACAGCAATTCTTTTGGTACTTTTAATTCACAAGAAGCCAATGCAGATTGCAGTATCAAAATCAGTTCAAGCAACAACGAACGCCTCTATGTCCTTGTTACATCCATCGAACTCGGTGACTCAACCGTGAGTTCGAGCGGTGAAGCCAGTGATGAATGGGTTCACGGAGATGTTCCAGTTTTCACCCGAGGCGGCTACAAATTTTTCTTCATAATCGTAGGTATTGGCGGTGGAGTAGGTGCTTTCATTTTGTCAAAGATGTTTGTTCTTCAAGGAGCCAAATCTTCGATGAAAAACCTCATCGGAAAATCGGGCATGGACGCCGTTAAACAAGTCAAAAAGGACGTCAAATCGGCAAAAGCATCGGGATTGACTTCTCCGAGTGACCGTCAGAGGGAATCCAGGAAGCAAGCACAAAAGTCATACAATGAACCGAAGAGTAAATCCTCAGAACCAGCGCTTGCTGGATTCGACCTTGATAGTGTACTCTCGTCAAGCCCGAGTACCAGTTCAACCAATGAATTCGGCGGTGGCAAGTCTTCTGTTGTTAAAACAGAGGAATCCAAAGAGATGGAGAGGGATTTCACGAAGCCTACTTCTGAGTTTACACCGCCATCAAACCGCATTACAGTTCCTCCGCGTCAATCCTCGGCGAACATCACTTCCAGTCAACCAACATCCCAACCAACTGAACACTTTACTTCGGCCGCTCCAAAATCGAAAGCCACATCAGGCCCTCCAAAGCGCAAAACCGTTCGTAAAAGAAAGGCTGCAGTCAAACAGGAACAGCCCGAAGTGACCCCAGAACCTCAGCAACAAGAGAGGCAAACATACGACGAACCCGACGAGGATTTTTCTGATTTCTCATTCTAATTGGGTACGCAGATCTGAACAGCATTCGATAGAACTTCCATCTGCAGTGGGGTGGAACCAATGTTTTCGCCATCGACATTTATTGCTGCGGGGGCGGGAGTATCTATCCTCAGTGTTTTGAACTTGTGATAATCAACGCGTGGATGAAACACGTGCCTACCTTCACTTTTGAGCATTCCAAATGCTTTGAGAACATCACGGCGTGTCATCTTCTTCAGTATCCCGATATCCATCATGCCATCATCAAGAGACGCTCCAGGGGCCAGCGGTAGCATTGAACCTCCAGTTTGGCTGTTTTGTATCAAAAAGAGCGTGTAGTCGTCTTCCATTGTCGTGCCATCGAGAGTGAGAGTAGCATGACGGCGGTTGTTGGCCATTATTGCCATAAGAATCCCGACATCGTAACGGATCGGACCCATCCAACGCATGCGCTCAGCCTTGATAGTTGAATCTACACCGAGTCCCCAGGTAACGAGGTTATGGCTGTAGCGCACAGTACGACCTTTTTCGGAACCTGGTAGCCCCTCTACCATTTCTACTCTAGCTAGATCGAGGTTTTGCCATGTGCCTTTGAGAATACCTTGAACTGCCTGTTCTGTTGATGTTAATCTTAGGTCATTTGCCACCGAATTACCGGTGCCGGCAGGGATGAGGGCGAATCTTTCGCTTTGTTCGGAGGTTGCCTTCATACGGCCTGTAATCACTTCAGAAAGACTCCCATCGCCCCCAACTACTGCAAAAATATCGTTTGGATGGGCTTGAATTGATTCAGCGATCTCGATCAAGTGACCACTGTGGGCTGAAAAATGGATTTCCACTGACTTACCTTCGCTTTCAAGTATTTCCTTGACTTTTTCACCAATTCTTTGACCTTTTTTCTTACCTGAGAAAGGATTTACAAGCAGATGGATGCATCCTATGTCCGTATTCTGCACAGGCTTTTGAGTGAAAACAGGAGAATAAACAGGTTTGTGTACGCCTTTTTTCTTCTTAGAAGATGAGTCCGGCTCGAACTCAAGCGCAGCGGGTACTTGGCCCGTTCCTTCGTTTGGCATAACCTAATGTGGCGTGTTCTTGCTTTCAAGCCTTCTCTCCTAGCGCCTAATTGTTAATTGATTCATAGTGGGTGAGAATCCAACCAATATGCATAAATGATACTTTTTTTGTCCAATAAGGTCCGCAGTTCACGCTTTTAATACTGTAATGGTATTTGGAAAAGCAAGAAGTCTTGAACTCGGCCGGATTGGACTGCACATGGCGAACGCTTGGACCGTTGCTGATCAGCAGTTCATGCAAAGGGCACTTGATGTCGCTGAACGGGGCAGAGGGAAGGTGAGTCCGAACCCTTTGGTTGGCTGTGTTTTGGTAAAAGATGGAGCTATTATCGCTGAAGGTTGGCATGACCATCTTGGTGGGTTGCATGCAGAACAAATGGCCATTCATGATGCAGAATCGAACGGCCATTCTCCGAACGGTTCAGTCGCTTACGTCACACTCGAGCCCTGCAACCATTTCGGTCGAACGCCTCCGTGCACTGAAGCATTGATGTGGGCCGGCGTGAAGGAGGTTATTGTTGCCCATTACGACCCGAATCCTACTGTGCGTGGAAAGGGAATCCAAGTCCTACAAGACGCTGGCATTGAAGTCCGTCAAGGTCTGCTTGAATCCGAAGCATCGGTTCAAATGAGCTCTTTTTTGCATTGGTGCGAACATCGACGCCCCCTAGTGACGGTCAAATTGGCAGTTGATGCTAACGGTTCTGTGGACGATAGACGCCTCGATGCTCAGCGTTTTACCTCAGAGGCTTGCTTGGACCGAGTTCACATGTTACGCAATGAGTGTGATGCCGTTTTAGTGGGTGTTGAAACCGTAATTCGTGACGACCCATTGTTGACCGTTCGTCGAGTTCCTTGTGAACGGCAGCCGTTGCGAGTGGTTATTGATCCGAACAATCGAGCACCATCGACTGCTAAGTTGTTTGCTGACGGTATTGAAACTCTACACATGAAAGAGGATTTTTCCTCTCTATCAGCTCTTCTCAATTTGCTAGGCGACCGAGAAATCCAACGGCTCATGGTCGAAGGCGGACCAAAGACAGCATCTTCCTTCCTGGACCAGGGCCTTGTCGATGAGTTTTACTTCATCCAAAGCCCAGTCGTTCACACAGAACCTGTTCCTTCAAACATAGATGCGAAGCGCCTCTCGGCTGCCGGCCTCACCCTTATTTCTTCAGAACAATGGGGTGACGAAGTTCTTCATTTCTGGTCGAGGTTGAATACGCCTACACAAAACCCTCGGAGTTGAGAACTTGCACATTCTTCAGAGTACCCACGAGGATATTGAAGCTATACTTGCATTGTACGACGAAGCAACTGCTTTGCAGGCTTCGAAAGGCATGACGCAATGGCCAAAGATTGACAGAAGCTTGGTCGAAATGGAAGTCGATGAAGGCCGTCAATGGAAAATGATGGAACAGGGTCAGATTGTTTGTGTTTGGGTTGTTGCCTTTGAAGATCCTCAAATTTGGGGTGAAAGAAAAGACGAGCCATCACTCTTCATCCACCGAATTGCCAACCACCCCCTTCACAGAGGTAGAGGTCTTGTTGGGGAACTTGTGGGCTGGGCTAAGTCGTATTGTTTACAGCAAAACCTTCGCTTTATTCGCCTCGACACGGTCGGATTCAACGAGGCACTTATTCGAGTTTATACAAGCCACGGGTTTACTGCTTTGGAGCCGATTCTACTCGACGACGCTACCGGCCTCCCGTCTCATTACCACGACGGCGAAGTCTACCTTTTTGAAATTCGGTTGAACTAATGTCTGTCTTGTCGAATCATTTCAATAGATAATCTACCCTTCATTAACGGTGTAATGTCTATAAGGGGAAGCCTGTTGAAACGGCTTAGGAAGACTAATTATGAATAGAAAAATACTGACCGCCCTACTAGCATTGACGTTTATGTCTGCTGCACTTGCAGGCTGTACAAGCAACGATGATACCGATGATACCGATGACACAACAAGCGATGTCGTCAAGATTGGATTTTTGAACCCGGCAACAGGACCATTGGCTCAAGATGCTGCTGGTTTTGAATACGGTGCACTTCAAGCTGTTATTGACTTGAATGCTGCACAATCCGACACCGTTTTTGAAGCGGTTGTCGCAGATTCCGGTTGCGACGGTACCGTTGGTGCCGCAGCCGCACAATCACTTGTCGACGCTAACGTTGTCGCTGTAGCAGGAGCAGCTTGTTCCGGTGCTTCAATGGCTGCAAACGCTGTGTTGTCTGCTGCAGGAATCCCTATGATCTCCTACGCTTCAACCAACCCAAGTTTGAGTGACGCTAGTGCTTACCCGGATTTCTTCCGTGTTGTTCCTAGCGATGCTATCCAAGGGCCTGCTGCTGCAGCAATGATGGTTGACTCTGGAGCAACCAACCCAGCAATTCTTCACATGACCAACGACTACGGCTCTGGATTTGCTGATGCAATCGAAGATGCATGGACTGGCGCCGTCTGTGCAAAGATCGGATACGCAGAAACCGCAACAAGCGTTGCTTCTGAAGTTACACAAATCGCTGACGCAGGTTGCGACTCCATCTTCATGGTCTCTTACGTTACCGATGCTGCAATGATTCTCAACGAAGTCGCATCCCAGAACATTTCTGCTCTGCTCTTCTCTGGCGACGGACCTGCTGGCGAAGGATTGCTCGTTGAACTCAGCGACGACACCGTTGCAAGCAACCTCAAGGTAACCGCACCTCGTGCAGGATCATCCTTTGGTGACTTCGAAGCGCGTTACGATGCTGCAAACATTCCAAGTATCAAGCAATACGTTCTCACCTCATACGATGCAGTTTCCATTATTGGAAAGGCATACAACACCGACTCTGCTGACATGGATGCATCCATCCGTGCAGTCGGAACCGGATACGAAGGTGCAAGTGGACTTCACACCTTCTTGGAAAACGGCGACGTTGGTGGCGCAGGTTACGATATCTGTACCTACACAGCAACCACTTCTGAAGATGGCGCTTACGCATGCAACTCCTATTGGACTGTTGCAGACGGCGTTACTACCCCTAAGACCGTTGTCAAACTCGGTTTCATGAACCCACTAACCGGTCCTCTAGCACAAGACGCTGCTGGATTCCAATACGGAGCACAGCAAGCAATCGTTGACCTCAACGCTGCATACGGCGCTATGGGATACGAATACCAACTCGTCGAAGTTGACTCTGCCTGTGACGGTACCGCTGCTGCAGCTGCAGCACAAACCCTCGTCGACTCAGGAGTTATTGCAGTCGGTGGCGCAGCATGTTCTGGCGCAACCATGGCCGCAAACGCTGTTCTTTCCGCTGCAGGTATCCCTATGATTTCCTACGCTTCTACCAACCCAAGCCTCAGCAACGCAACTGCTTACCCTGACTTCTTCCGTATCGTTCCATCCGATGCTATCCAAGGGCCAGCCGCTGCTGCAATGATGGAAGCAATGGGCGCAACCAACCCAGCAATCATTCACATGACCAACGACTACGGTTCTGGATTCGCTGACGCAATCGAAGATGCTTGGAACGGAACACTGTGCCAAAAGATCGGATACGCAGAAACCGCAACAAGCGTTGCCTCTGAAATTACACAAATTGCTGATGCAGGATGCGACTCCATCTTCATGGTGTCCTACGTTACTGATGCAGCAATGATTCTCAACGAAGTTGCAGCACAAGGCGTTACTGCTATGCTCTTCTCCGGCGATGGACCTGCAGGCGAAGGACTCCTCACTGAACTCAGTGACGACAGCGTTGCTCACGACCTCTACGTGACCACACCTCGTGCAGGATCTTCTTTCGGAGACTTCGAAGCACGCTACGATGCCTCGAACATCAGTTCAATCAAGGCATACGTCCTGACCAGCTACGACTCAATCATGATGCTTGGAGCAGCTCACCAACTTGACAGCTCAGCAATGTCGACTTCAATTGCAACCACAGGAACTGCATACGAAGGCGCAAGCGGACTTCACACCTTCTTGGCCAACGGCGACGTTGGTGGAGCAGGATACGATATCTGTGGCTACGCTGCTACCGGTGCTGACGATGGTACATTCACCTGTACCAAGTACTGGACTGTTGCAGGCGGCGTTCAAGACAACGCTGCTTGAGACCATAGGCACTTGAGTTCCACGGCTTTTTAGCCCCTGGCTGAGAAGTCTTGATGAACACAAAAGTGCGGAGGCTTTGTTAGGATGGAATCAGAAACGGTAACAGAACCCTCTGGTTCCATCCTACACCGCTGGCGAGAGATGTCAAGGCTACGCCGTCGCTTACTGATCGCAGCTGTCGTATCGCTGGATGCAATCATTGGCTTGCTCTACCAATCAGGTATCGGTAATGGCCTTGATGCACTTTTGTTTGGCAATCTACCGAACGATATGGTGTGGCTTGGACAATCTGTCCAACTCATCTCAATGGGCTTCTTGCTGGTGAAAGTCATCTTCGACGATGTACAGCACGGTATGCTTCGCTCTATCTTGATGGTGTTTTCACCCCTCTTTTTGCTGCTCACGGTGCTGTTCACTATTGAACTGCTCCTGGTTGGCCTTGATACGAGCGCTGTGATCTACCTCAATTTGAGCTCCATTGGATTCAGTACGCTGACATGGTCTTCGACGTATCTAGCAATAGCCGTTGGTTGTACGCTCACCTACAGTGTACAACGGTATGGAAATTTCGCTCAAAGCGAATTCTTCATGCTCGGCATGTATGTTGCAGTCATGATTATGTGGATGGATTATTTCTTCCCGCTTGTCTCAACCCCAAAAGACGGCGTCCTCGTGTGGTCAGTTCTGCTTTGGACGCTCGTTGGAGCATTCGTTCTAACAGGTTTGGCTGGCGTCATCATCGACCGCCTTGTCTTCCGTGGTTTCCGTGACCGCAAATCAAGTGCTGATGTCATGATGATCGCCTCGCTCGGTGTAGCACTCATTCTTCGTGCTATCGTTTACCTTCGCTTTGGTGCTGGAACCAAATTGTTTGAGCCGGATATTGATTGGCGCATCGCGCGTGAACAACGGTTTGAGGCTCCGACTATTTTGACGAAACTCAACCTTGGCGACCGATCACTTGCCACTGGAGAGACTTATTCTTACGGTGCATGTGAAACGACTGGAACTGCCCAAGATGGCAGTCCTATTTACGAGAAGATTACAACCGAGGGCACAAAACCGCTTACAGACATCTATTCTGTCGGTTCCGATTGTGTCACAGATTTGACAGCGAACTATACCTACTATAACGCGGCAATGCCGTTCGTGATTTTTGCTTCCGTCGGGCTTCTTCTTCTTTTGTTGACAAAGACTCGTCTAGGCCGCCGAATGCGTGCGGTTGCAGACAATCCTGAGCTTGCAGCAAGTTGTGGAATTAACGTCGAGCGGGTTCACATGACCAGTGCTTTCCTTTCAGCAGGTATCTCAGGAATCGGCGGCGCAATATTTGCGATGACGATACGCTACAGTCCTGAGACTGGATTCACTCTTCTCTTGCCTGCCTTCGCCGTAATCGTCTTAGGTACTATTGGTTCAGTTCGAGGCGCTGTTATTGGAGCGCTCTTGATTGGTTTTGTACGTTCTGTATCTTCTCCGATTCTTATGGGAATCGGGACGCCATTGGAACGTTCGAATTATGCCAATTTAGCAGAAGTCATGCCGTATGTCATGATTATTGCGATTCTGCTCATCATGCCCAAAGGAATTGGTGATGCATATGACAATTGGAAGATTAAGCGCATACGCACCCGTGCTGAAGAAGATTTCACGCCGGACACAAAGCGGGCTTCTATACTCGGTATTTTCTTTGCTCCGACCGGACTGCACCATTTCAGTGTTCGAAACAGCCTGCGTGGACAGCGGTACGCTCTTTCCACTGTCTTCGCCTATCTCGTTTACAAGTTCAGCTCGTTTGTCAAAGAGAATTCTATTGCGAACGATTCTGTGATGGAAAAACTGACTGGGGGCGATTCATCGCTGTCGATCGCTCATGCGCCGAGTAATCTCTTGGCAGAACAACAAGAGGCTTGGCTCACACTCATGCAGTTTGAACAAGGCATCGTTGGCGTCATGGCAAACACGGGAGTCCTTGTTTGGCCAACCGTGCCAATTATCCTCTATTTGATCGCATGGTGGGAGGCCTATCATGTCCTTCAGGACAAAGAACTCAAACCCTCGACCAAGATTTCCGATTTCACATCTGAAGTTTCATTGCGTTACTCCAAGATCACTGAAGGTGCTGGAAAGGCTTGGCGTAAGTTGACTGATGGAATTGATGCTAAAATTGGCTTCATCGCCGTTCATGCTCACAGTTTGACTCAATCCACAACGAGTAAACTTTCAGAAACATATGTCGAGAGGCGTACATCTCTTCTCGAGAAGTTCCGTATGCCGTATGGACGCGAGAGCGAAAAAGGCTCTTGGTTGTTGTTTGGAGTACTTGCTGTTGTTATGGCGGCGCTTATCTTCTGGCTTCCCGTGGCTGATTCCGATCAAGCAACATTCGTCAAGACACTGCAGTTATCCAACGTCATGGTCACATTCGCTATTTTTGCAATATTAGCACTCTCCCTCAATCTTCAAACCGGAATCACCGGACAGTTGAATTTCGGTGTCATCTTCTTTGCCTCGATTGGTGCCATCGTTGTTGGCATACTAACTGCTCCTAAGGAGTTGCATGGTTACGACTGGCCGATCGTCTACGCTGTACTTTTCTCAATGGTAGTTGGCGCAATAGCAGGCTGGTTCCTTGCCTATCCTACTGCCCGTCTACGAAGTGATTATTTCGCAATCATCACCATTTCTTTGGGTGAAATCGTTCGTGTTCTGCTCAGTGGAGAACCCCTTCTGCGAGCAGGTTCATGGGGAAGTGCGGTGGGAATTTCCCGTTACAAGCTCCCGTTGCAAGAACGTTGGTTCTGCGGTTCCACTACCCCACTCGATGCGAGCGGCGTCCCACTTTCGCCGAATGCTTGTTCCAATACTGAAGGAATTGATAGCATGGCTGCAACTGTTGGTGAATGGCTCAGCCTTGGACAACCTGCACCGTACATGTTCGTCTTGGCAGTCATTGGGATTCTTGGACTAATCGTTACTTGGTGGCTACTCAATACTGTGCTTGCTTCTCCATGGGGACGCATTCTGCGTGCCATTCGTGAAGATGAAGAAGTTGCGCAGCACCACGGTCACGATGTCTTGCGACACAAAGCTGCTAGCCTAGCGCTGGGTGCATCAATCGCTGCCTTCGCAGGGGCACTTTGGGCCTGGAAACTATCTGGTTTCCAACCGTCTTTCATGTCTCCTTCAAAGACAACATTCCTCGTTTGGGCTGCCTTCATTATTGGCGGTGTTGGTAACAACAAGGGTATGCTCATCGGCGCATCGATTATTGTCCTCATGGAATTCGTATTCAACGTCTTAGTTGCTGCCCAAGGCAGCTCAGACCTCCCACTTAACGAAGTCGCTGCCACTATGGATGGCTGGTTTAACTGGCTGGTTATCGAGCAGGTACAAGCAATGTGGATTTGTTTTGCTGTTATGCTTCTTGCCCATCTGGTCAAGTGGGATTCTGTTCGAGAGACATTCTTCTGGCTTGCTACGATCTTTGCGTTAGCTTCATTCTTCTTTGACGAGCGTTCGATTGAAGAAGTATTCCCAACCGGTACCATCCGAGCTGGAATGGCGTACGTCAAGGTCTTGCTTGTGGGCGCTCTTATCGTATTTTCACTTCGCTATAATCCGAAAGGTCTGCTTCCAGAAGTACCTTTCAGGCCAGAACATCCAAACGCTGTAAAGGGGGTTGAAGAACAATGAAACCTCTTCTATCTGTGAAGAATCTGAGGATGGAATTTGGCGGTTTGGTTGCTGTCAAGGATGTCTCTTTTGAAGTCAAGAAAGGCGAATTCATAGGACTCATTGGTCCAAACGGATGCGGTAAATCGACAACGTTCAATTGCATCAGTGGTCTTTTGCAGCAAACCTCTGGTAAGGTAGAGGTGTTTGGAGAAGACGTTTCACACAAGCGACCGGACCAAATTCAAAAACTCGGGATGACTCGAACATTCCAACACACTCGACTTTGGAAAGACATGACTGTGATTGAAAATCTCCTGGTTCCTCCAAGAAAACAATTCTCTCCAAATCCATTCCTCTCGTTGTTCCGAGGTCGTTCGAGGCCTGCTGAAAAGAAACGTCTTGCTGACGCATTCGCCGTCTTGGACCAACTTGAAGTCCCACACATGGCTCACAACATGGCTGGAGAACTTTCAGGTGGACAAAGCAAACTTGTCGATATTGGACGCTCGATGATGGGGAGTCCAGACCTACTGTTGCTTGACGAGCCGGTCGCGGGTGTAGCAGGCCCTCTTGCCATGAAAATCTTCACCAACTTACGAGAATTAGTGGATACGACTGGTATCTCTGTTCTCGTGATTGAACACAACATGGATTTCATTCTCCGCCAAGGCGTAGATCGTATCGTTGTGATGAATGAAGGTGAAGTTCTCATGGTCGGTACTCCCGATGAGGTCAAATCGAATCGCGCCGTCATTGAGGCATATCTCGGCGGAGCCAGTGATGGAGGCGAAGAAGAATGACCCGTTTACTCGATGTCAAAGGCTTAACTGCTGGATACGGCAGCGTGCAGATCCTGTACGGAATCGACCTTCATGTCGATGAAGGCGAATTTGTCACGATCATCGGCCCAAACGGCTGCGGTAAATCGACGTTCATCAAGGCCTTGTTCGGAATTGCCACCTACTACGACGGTGATGTATCGTATGCTGGTGAGTCGATTGAGAAGCTTCGAACCGACCAACTGGTCAACAAAGGAATTGCTTACGTTCCTCAAGTCAACAATGTTTTCCCCACATTATCGGTTGAAGAAAACCTACAGATGGGGGGAAATGCATTGCCGAATCGACTGTTGAAAGAACGAATTGAACGGGCACTCAACATGTTCCCTGACCTTCGCTCCCGTGAACACGACCTTGCAGCATCCCTTTCCGGAGGAGAACGACAAATGCTTGCAATATCCCGAGCGCTCATTTCAGACCCGTCTTTTCTGCTTCTTGATGAGCCAACAGCGGCTTTGTCCCCATTGTATCAACAACAAATCATCGAACGTATCGATAACTTGCGAAAGGAAGGTATCACCGTTCTTATCGTTGAGCAAAACGCTCGTCTGAGTCTTGCTCGTTCCGACCGAGGCTACATCTTTGCCAATGGTAAAGTGGTACACACAGGTGATGCAGATTACATCTTGAACGACCCTGAGATCGGTGAATACTTCTTGGGTTCACACGATGACTGAAATCAAATGTATTCGAAAGCCACCAGTGCTTCATGTACATACATCAGTCCACTGAGTACGATGGCGACGAGAATGCCAATTCGAATACGTTCTGATTTCCATTTTTTGAGCCATCGTTTACCCAGTTGTACACCTAAAATTGCTGCGAGTACAAGACCAACAATGAGCCAACCCGCTTCAAGGATCTGCCAGCCTTCAAGGGCCACATACACCGGAATTCTCGTCACATCAACAACCAGAGCAAGGACAGCTGCCGTAGCCGCATATTCTGCTTTGTCTGGTAATCGTTTCTGTAGAAACATGGCACGTAATGCACCTTGGTGTCCTGTAAGGCCCCCGAAGAATCCTGAACCAAAACCACCGATTCTGTCTTCAGACTCTGGCAATCGGATTTTTGTCCAGCGTTCAGTGACGGAGAGAACTGGCAAAACAACGAGCGCTACTCCGACGAGTAACAACAACAAATTTGATTCAAAAACCGTGTTTAATGTGGCCCCTAAGAGCGCTCCAATCACCATGGCCCAGCCGAATCTTCGAACAGATGAGTAATCCACACTCTCTCGAAGTACCTTCAATTTCCATGCATTATGTGAGCCGTGAACAATTGCAACGACGGCCACGGCTTCATGAGGCTCCAGCCAGAGAAAGACCACTGGCGTAATCATCGTTGCAAGACCAAAGCCTGCTGGAACAGTCAGTGCCGCTGCAAGAAATGTTGCTGCAAGGCTGAATCCAAGCAACCCCACATCCATGATACAGGTATGCGAATCCATATCATAAAATTACGGCAATGAAGGTACGATTTTCTGTCTTACCGGGCAAAGAAACGCTTCGACAGCACAGATGAAGACAAAACCGCAGGTCTACTGAATAAGCGCTGTATTGATGAAGTCCCTCTGCATCCGAAAGACATGCAGATTGGTCACACCACCGCTGATGGTTCACAAGCCTATACCCAAACGATTCCTCAATTCGGCCTTGGCGTCTTTTTGATGTCAAAACCAGGCGAATGCAAATCCTCGGTTTTAGCAGCCCTCAAGGCAGGTTATACGCACATCGATACGGCAAGTATGTATGCCAACGAGCACGAAGTTGGTCAAGCCCTCAAAGAAGCGGGCGTCGAGCGCTCTTCAGTTTTCATTACTACAAAGTTGCGCCGTGGTCATGCAGTTGGTTACGAGGATACGCTAGAGCACTGTAAGAAATCATTGGAGTTGCTCGATGCGGAGTACATTGACCTGTATTTGGTGCACGCACCACCTGAAGATCCGGAACACCGTGCCCCAGTATGGAAGGCAATGGAACACTGCCTTGAGCAAGGATGGGTCAAAGCAATCGGCGTCTCAAATTACGGACCTGCTCACCTAGAAGCAATGAAGGAGTACGCCACCTACATGCCTTCGGTCAACCAAGTTGAGTTCAATCCTTGGCTGCAACGACCGCACCTCAAACAAGCTACTGAAGGCGTAGGTGCAAAACTCATGGCGTATTCACCGCTTGCCCGGGGGCACAAAGTCGACGACCCTGAGCTGGGCGCTATTGCTGAACGCCTCGGTTGTACTCCGGCGCAAGTCGCCATCAAGTTCTGTTACGATGAAGGCTGCATCACCATTCCAAAGTCGAGCAATCCTTCTCGGATCATCGAAAACCTCGCATCGCTTGATGTTGATATCTCTGGCGAAATGGATGCGATTCGCGCACTTGAATGCAACTATGTTTCGGGTTGGGACCCGACAACTCAGCCTTGAGTTAAGCCAAAATACGGGCCATTGTATCCTCATTCATGGCGAAAGTCAATCTCGAGGAAAAGTTCAGCGCATTTTCTGACCATTGGTCACCGCGTGTTATCGCTGAAATGAACGATTATCAGTTCAAGCTTGCCAAGATGGAAGGTGAGTTTGTGTGGCACAATCATGTCGATACCGATGAAGTATTCATCGTCGTCAAAGGTTCGATGTGCATTGAAATGGAGCATGAAACCGTTCGGCTGGATGAAGGCGAAATGTACGTCGTTCCCAAGGGCGTGATGCACAAACCGTATGCTGCAGAAGAATGCCATGTGCTGTTGGTTGAGCCTCGTGGCGTCGTGAATACTGGTGATGCAGAAGGGGAACTTACTGCAGAAAACGACGTCTGGATTTAGGCGTGCTAACAGTCAAGACCGTGTGAGGAATGTGATGACTATGTCGGAGACACTCATTGATGCCGACATCCGCAAAGCACGCACGCTTCCGTCTCGGTTTTACACCGACCCACTCGAATTTGAACGGCTCAAGAGGGTCTTCACTGGATGGCAATTTGCAGCCCACACATCAGAACTGGAAACACATTCCATGCTACCTCTTACGCATATTGAAGCCATAACTGGAGAATCAGTCTTGCTTTTACGAGACAAAGAAACGCGTTGCCTTTCCAATGTATGTACGCACCGAGGAATGCGCTTAGCACTCGAAGCCTGTACGAAGAAAACGCTGCAGTGCAGATACCACGGCCGCACCTTCAATCTCGACGGCACTTTCCGCCACATGCCGGAGTTTGAACAGGCCATTGGATTCCCGAGTGAAGAAGACAACCTCCATCAATTTCCGCTCAAACAGTGGTTGGGGATGTATTTCACATCCCAAAAAGAAGTACCGGATTTGCCGTGGAATCTGTTGGAAGAACGGTTGGGATTCGTATCGCCTACCTCGTTCACGCACGACTCTCATCGTGATCGAGATCATACGATTGACGCCAATTGGTTGCTTTACATCGACAATTATCTCGAAGGGTTTCACATTCCTTATGTTCATCCTGAATTGAACCAAGCGCTCGATTATTCGGGCTATACTACCGAGACCTTTGACGGTGGAGTGCTGCAGATCGGCAAGGCGGTTGAAGGCGATGTCAAGTTCGAATTACCGCCAGGACATCCTGATGAAGGTCAAGACATTGCAGCGTATTACCTGTGGCTGTTTCCGAACATGATGTTCAATTTCTACCCCTGGGGATTGTCGGTCAATGTGGTCATACCTGTCTCACACAAGCAGTGCCGTGTACTCTACCGCGGTTATGTCAGCGATGCTGAACTTGCCAGTCAAGGCGCAGGTTCAGTGCTTGACACGGTTGAGGAGCAAGACCAATGGGTAATCGAAGAAGTGCAGAAAGGCATGGCTTCCAGAGCCTATGATCGCGGGAGGTATTCGCCTACACGAGAACAAGGCGTGCATCATTTCCATCGAATTTTAAGCCAGTTGTTTGTTGAAGAGTAGAGCATCGGTA
>QQRW01000006.1 GCA_003602605.1 Candidatus Poseidoniales archaeon
CGCATGGATGTTGCACTTGACGAAAACTGCTATGAGGGCGCAGGAAATTTATTCATTGCTCTTAACAATCAAACCTTTGAATCACGTGCTGTACGAGTCGAGGTATTGACTCCAAACGGAGAACCTGAAACCCGAGACCATCGCTTCGAATTAAGTGCATGCCCACCTCCCAAAAAATCGGTTTTACTGTCGCATCCGAGTGAAGAAGACGCCCTCGACTGGATTCCAAGATACTTGGAGCGCGGCGTAGTTCTCTGGATTGGTGTTGCCTGGCCTCGTAGTTTCCAAGGGCCAGCAGATGTACAGGTCATTCTTCGTGATGATTCTGGGATCGTTTTGGAATCTCAAGTTATTCGAACTGTAGTTCGCCGCTCAGCAGGGCGTCGGGTGAACAAGAGAATGCATAAATTGGAAAACGCTCGCAAACAAGGCGACCTTGCACTACCAAAGATGGTTCTGTGAACCCTGCAATGAATCTTCAAGTTCAGTGACACCTCCTTTACAGGCTTAAAATTGCAAACCGTAGAAGCGCGGTGCTTATGGATGGGGGGCACTTGCGTTCATTTACCGGATGTGGAACCTTGGAAGCATGGGATGTCATCGTATTAGGCGACGGGCCTGCAGCCCTCCGTTCTGCAGCAGAATCTGCTAAGTCTGGGGCATCCACATTGATGCTCTGTGAGAATGCACTGGGAAGCACTTCGCACTTTGCCCAAGATGGGCTTGCTGCACCCCTACATGAGTCGAATGACCGAGATCATCGCGAAGATACTATTCGCTCTGGAGCGTTCTTGAACGACCAAGACATTGTCGCTCTTCGTATCGCTGCTGCTACGCGACAAGTGGATTTGCTTGAGCGCTGGGGCATGACGTTCCGCCGTGATGCCCAAGGCCTCCCCATGGCGCGAAAGTCAATTGGGCATGGCAAGGCTCGTAACGCTGACGCTGGCGATGCTACAGGGCGTGAAATACAACAAATTCTCGAAGAACAATGCATGAGGTATGGTGTGACGCGCCGCGGAGACCATTTGCCTCTTTCTCTCATCCATACCAACGAATCCGTTAGCGGAATCACAGTCGTCGATATGGTAAACGGTCGAATTACAGCACTGCAAGCAAAAGCAGTCATTATCGCTGATGGTGGATTTGAGGGGGCGTTCAGCCACGGTCAAGTTGGCCTCGGATTAGACCTCGCTCTGCGTGCAGGCGTGCCGTTGCGAGACATGGAGTTCATTGCTCACTCGCCTCTCGGCATCAAGGACACCAACCTCATTCTACCTCTCGGCCTCTTACATGATGGCGCAACGCTCCATGAAGCAAGTGGCTCCGACCTTGAAATTGGAGAATCTACGCTTGATGAGGTGTGCCAAATGGTATCAGATGCCAAGCAACCTGTCATCGATGCCCGTAATTTGGGCGATGCTTCTGGATGGTGGAACGCTGTGTTCCGCAGTGTTAAACAACGAACTGGAATAGACATGTCTCGTCAAACCGTTGGTATTGAATCACGCCCTTATGCTACCATCGGTGGCATTACTGTCGACGACCACGGAAGAGCGATTCTTTCAACTTGGTCTCGATGGTTCACTGGATTATATGCTGCAGGAGATGCCTCATGCTCAGGATTCCATGGTGCCGACATCTTACCAGGTAACAGAATGCTGGATGCAGTCCTAGGTGGAGCCGCCGCAGGCGCTCATGCTGGGAAATGGGTAAAAAATCGTCAATTCACAAATGCTCAGGCCGCACATGAAGCGGAGCAAGCAGCACAAGCAGATCACTCGGCAGTTTCGGAACCTTCTGATGAGGGCGTAGTTCGTGTAGGTCACGCCGTGACTAAAGTACGAGATGCAGTGAAATCTTCACTCGGCATGAGCCGGGATGCAGACGGCCTCAGTTCCCTCATCGAGACTTTGGAAGCCGCCGCAGTTCTTGCAGAATCGATTCACGTTGACCAGTCTTCATTGATTGCGAATACCAATCTCGTGGAAATTGCTCGAGTTCAGGCATCTGCCAGACTTTCTCTTGCAGCTGCACAGTCCGCTCTTGCCCGTACGGAATCACGCGGTACCCATCACCGTTCTGACTTTACCGAATCCAGTGAAGAACACCTTCACCATTACACGGTGAATCAGATGGGTGAAGTGAACACGCTCGCCCTACGTAAGAGCAAGTCTGGTAACTGGATTCTCACACCTCAATGAGTGAAAAAACTCGTTTTCCGGTGAATCACTGAAAAGGGGAACCTCTTGGCAAGGCTATGGGCGTGCCGACTTTGTTCGACCGAATCATCTCCGGTGAGATGCCTTCCCACCGTGTTGCAGAAGGGGAACACTGGTACGCCTTTCTCGATATATTTCCGCGTTGCGAGGGACACACTCTCGTTGTTCCAAAGCAAAGCGCTCAACACATTGCTTCTCTTTCTGATCAATCGAGGAATGCTTTGTTTGAAGGGGTCGCTGAAGTACAACGTCGTCTTTCGCTCCACTTCTCCACCACTGATTTCACTGTCTGTGTGCATGACGGCCCTCTTGCCGGTCAAGAAGTGCCTCATGTCCACGTTCATGTCTTGCCGCGTCAATCGGGTGATGGTGGTTTGACGCTCCATTCAATGTGGCCTCACTCTCCGCCAATCGGTGGCGATATTGACCATGATTCACTTGCTATTCTTTCAGAATCACTACGCGAGGTGACCGAATGAGTCAGCCAATGAAGGATGGAGCGACCGACCATCGTGGAGAGAAGTTGCCAGAATTATCCAAATCGGCAAAGAACATGAAAATGGATAAGTTACTTTCGGCCCCGATGCCCACATTCGATGGCAACACTCCTGGCTCCCCATTTTGGTCGGGTGTCGCATATTGGATTGCCCGTCGTATTTTGGCAGTTCAGTTCCGAACCAGTGAGGTTTCAGGAATTGAAACTCTCCCGACAGATCGCGGAAATCTATGCTGTGCATGGCATACTAACGGACTGATGGATCCATTACAAATCGTGCTCAAGCACCCCAAGAATTTCGTTATGGGTGGAAGGCACGATCTCGTCACCCGCCCATTGTTGAGTTGGTGGACGCGTAAATTAGCAGTACAACCTGTTGTGAGGAAAGCCGAATTATTGCGTGGTGGGTGCAGTGAAGAAGAGGCAACACGAATCAACGGACGCTCGCTACTGATGCTTTCTACGGGCATCTCTGCTGGGTTTGGTTGCGTTCTCTTCCCTGAAGGCACCAGTCACGATGAGTCGTCAATGCTTCGCTTCCGAACCGGTCCATTTCGTACCGTTTTTGCAGCAGCCGCTTTAGCAAAAGCATCAGACAAACCTTTGCCGGCAGTCATTCCAATAGGTCTACATTTCAGAGAACGAGAAAAATTCCGCACGGATGTTTGGGTGGAGTATGGCTCTCCACACACATTATCTGAAGAAGAAATACCAATCGATTTAGTCCATGCCGTATCGCAGGGAAATTGGGTTGAGCCGCCTGCAGAAAGTGTGTTCTCGCTACGCGATAAAATTCGAACTCAACTGATACCACTCACTCCAAATACAAGTACTTGGGAAGAATACCACGCTCTCCAATTAATGGGGCATGTGGAGTCTCGAAGAACCAATCAACCGCTCGTTTCATGGAGAGAGGAAGTACAATCGGCACGCGCATTGAGACTTTTGTTACAACCTCAACTTACAGAGCAAGAAGTCATCGAAAACGTGGCAGTACCGGAGATTACTCACCCTGCAATTGGTTCTGCGAAGGCGGCCGCAGCTATTCTCAAGGAGTGTCAATTGGATGGGCGTGATCTTAACGCATCAGGTACTGATTTACGACGAGTTGAACCTTTTACTCTCGTGAAAAAAGTGGCCCGACTCCCACTGTTACTCTCTCTTCTTCCTTTGTTCATCTATTCGTATACGCCGCAAATCGCCATGGGCCGTATACTTGGTGATTCAACCGACGAAGGACTTGATGCGCGTACATCGTATCATTTCTTAGCAGCTATGTTTGGTTCGTTGATGTTTTGGCCGTTCATGATTTTGGGCCTATTGGCGATCGAGCACGCCAACCATGAACTCCTCGTAACTCTTCTCGGATTTGACTGGCTGACACTCATTGGTACATCTGCACTCCATCAGAACGCAGCTCGACTGCTTTTCATGTTGGCAGCATTGCCTTGTTTTTGGTTATGCGGCCGAACCTCGACTCTTCTATGGGACGATTGGTGTGATCTAAAAAGAGCAATACGCCGTTTCCGATTCAACAGTACAAAGCGCCAAAACCTTCGAGGGGCCCTTAAAATCCTTCATTCTGAGATGGATAAATTGTGAACTTTACTAGGGGTGCGGTTCAAACGAGAGGAGTGTGTCGGGATGAGCATGGGGAGCGGGGATGCAGAACTCAATATACGCCAATGGCTCAAGGAAGAACGCCTTGTGGCTAAGGAACAGAAAGATCCGAGAGCAGAGATGCATTTGCTGATACGATACCCGCAGGGGCCACAAGGACATATGTTCGCAGTAGTCATTCCCAAAGGGCGGGATTTAGTAGCAGTTTCAAGCATGACTCGTGTTGACGAGGGGCAGCAAAAAGAGATGGCTACGCATATGAAAGAAGACAAAGAAACATGGTTGGAATGGATTCATGATGTCCGTTTACAATTGATTCGAACCAGTGTCGATTGGGGGATTCACATGGGTCATGAAGGCGACCAAAAAACCGGTCCACTTCAAGCGTTCAATGTCAGCCTGCCGCTTTGGTTTGATGGCTTAACAAAAAACGATTTCATGCATACTCTTCGCCGCCTTTGGTTGGCCAAACTTGGAGTTATTCACGAAATCAAGTTCACTCACGGCCCTGGTATCGGAAAACCAGGGCCTGTAGATGATTGGGTTAAGGCCAAACAAGAAGGAAAGACACCGACCGTGACTTCTGACGAGTCGTCAGAACAATCCACTCATCATGAAATTGAATTTGATGAAAAAATGTCTTTTGGTTCCGGCTTTGATCCTTCAGAATGGGCTTGAGCACTCAATTCCGGCTCGTATCGAGCGAGTGTAAAATATGACATGTAACAGTCGCGGTTAAGTACCATAAGATTGTGCTTTTTCTTAGTCTTGCATAGGGATGTGTATTTATGGGTCAAAAAATAAAGTCAGTCAGTCTTGTATCAATCATGTTGCTTTCAGTTATGTCGACGCTTTTCATAGCGTCGCTTACCGCTACAGCAAATACTGTAGTTATCACCGAAGCGATTCAAATCGTTGATGGAGGGACATCTTCCGACACCCAAACAGCTGTTGGCTCGGACAGCGAAGGCAATGTCCACATCGTTTGGACTCGTAACAACCTCCATCTGTACTATTCTATGATTTCACCTCGTGGTGAAACAATGATTGACACTACCCAAATCACGAACCCAGGACTTCACAAGATTTGGCACCCTGACATGGTTGTTGACGAAAACGACAAAATCCACATCGTTTGGGCAGATAAATCAGGCCAACACAAAATCATGTACACTGTGCTCAACCCTTGGGCCGCACCACTCGATGGAATGGCATCCGACGACGGGACACTTTCCGCCATTGACGACCATGTCGTTTCAAGCCGTGCGCAAAACCGCGATTGGCCTGCTATTGACATCGACAGCCAAGGCGGCGTCCACATCGTTTGGGAAGATTCCTACGATTCTGAAGGCAAGTTCTTCAGTCAGCCTCAGATTTACTACACCATGTTGTCCCCTGACATCAGCAGTGGCGCAGTTATCACAAACTTCGACGATACATTGCTTACTCCAATCATTGGACACAAGGGTCACCCTGACGTAGTTGTTGACGCGAACGATTACGTCCAAATTGCTTGGGACGACACCCGTGGCGGCAAAGTAGAACTCAGTTTCATTGTCGACACCTCCGGTTCGATGTACTCGGAATGGGCAGACATCTGCACTGTTGTGTACGGTGGCAACTTTGCTTCCGGCGGCTACTTCGAAGGCATCAAGCCATTGCTGGAGACTGCAAACATGACCGTTTACGAGACCATTTACGGATTAGGAAACTCTTTGCCAGGTGCAGCAAACTCAGGAAACTGCGCAGGTAAGAACCAAAATTCCGGACCTCGAGCTACACCTCTCGGACAAACACCCGGTGACGACTCTGGCGGTATCCGAAAATTACCGAGCACCGTGTATAACGGAAATACATACTCTGGGTCATCTGGTGAAGATTGGGGCCCAGGTACCAACTGGGGTTGCCTCTCATGGAAAGATGCTCAAGGCAACGTCCCAGGAAACCCACCAACTCAAGACGATCACCGATGGAATCCGAACGCAACCAAGATTATCATTCCAGTATCTGATGAAGGGCCAAAGGATGGAGACCCATCGCAACAAGCAGATGATTTGACCGCAATTGAGGAAGCTCACGACAACTGTATCAACGCAGGCGTCATTCCAGTGGGTCTTTATGGACAGGGATATGGAGGAGCAGGTAACATCCAATCCCACTTCATGGATTTGACCCAGTGCCCAAACAATGTCGTCTCAACTGCGACTCGAAACTGCCCTGGCAATACTTTGCGAAGTTCTGACGCTGGCGGGCAAACCTATGAGTTCCCATCCGGCACCAGCGGTAACAATGCAATGGCTTTGCTCGTTGAAGCAATGGTCTACATTTCGACCAACAACTCTCGCGAGATCTACATGACCGTTCTTGACCCGTATGGTAAGATGAACAACGACCCAACTTGGACTCCAGGAGCAACTGGACACTCGGTCGTCAACGGCGGATACGTCGAAGATACCGGTGCAGGTGCAGACGGCCATCTTGTTGTTGTCAACGACACACGTGTCACGATTGACGATGCTTACTCGTTCCACCCGTCGATTGGAGTTGACATGCAAGGTAACACCCACATTGCTTGGATGGATGGCCGCAACTACGGATTTGAGAAAGGCGTGAATTACGAAGTATTCTACACCAAACTCCGACTGCAAGGCGCAGGTGCATGGGACGGTGCTGATCAAGGACTGTCCACATACGCAATCAAGAAGATTCAGGACACTCCAATATCCAATGTTGAAGGAAACGGTGGTCTACCCGGTAACCGGCCGTTTGGTGGAAACTCGGTTTTCCCTGCTCTTCTCACCGATGACCAAAACAACGTTCACATTGCATGGGTTGATTCCGGTAACGCAACTGCAGATGAAGAAATCATCTACACTCGACTCAACTCGACCGACTTGACTGGACCAGGTCTTACCGCCCTCGACCCTTGGGAAAACGTACCTGTCACCTCGTGGGCGAGCAATAAGCTCGGGCCGAACTCAGGCAGTCAGCCGAGCATAGGTATGCCGCCTGCATTCTCGAATGATTTAGGAAGTGGTGCCCACATCGCTTGGTCAGATACGAACAAGTGTGGCGAAGAGGCCAACAATAACCGCTTCACCATTTGTTATTCACACGTACTCACCGGTCAAGTTGATGTTGATTTCCAAGATGGTGAAACCTTCTACCACGTTATCGAACCGGGCCAGCAAACGATCTATAACATGACAATGAACAACTCTACCCCTGGTCCAAAAGACCTCGTTGCAGATACATTCGGTCTCAACATCTCAGGTGTCCCACAAAACTGGACTGCAACACTGTTCTTTGCTGATAACCACACGACGATCATGCCAGATACGGCAATCTTCCTCGAAGGTGGAGAAGATATGCGCTTCTACATGCGAGTCCGTGCACCATCTGTGTACCAGGCAGATGCCGATCAGATTGCTGATATATCTGTAATAGCAAAATCATACAAAGACCCAGCTATTCAGTCGGATGTCGTTACTCGTACGCTTATGGATGTCGTGCATGGAATAAACTTGGACGCTTCACACAGCATGGCTGACGTTGAACAAGGCCAAACAGCAATCTTCTCAATTACGATTACCAACACAGGTAACGTCAACGATCAGTTCGTATTCTGGGATCCTTACACGCTTGAAGGACGCCAAGAATGGCTACTGCAGTTCGGTTGGACCGTTAACTTCCCAACCAGCGTTGAATTGGACCCAGGGCAATCGGTAACGAAGAATCTCGAAGTCTTTGTTCCAACCTCTGAAGACCCCGGTGCCTTCGTACTTTATCTCAAGGGCTGGTCTGCAGGCGAACCGATTAAGTCGATTGAAAAGGGAACATACGACGTCCTCGAACTCGGTGTTTTCGTGTCGATACGCTCTACCGGAAACATCGTTATGGAATTATTCGATACCAGTGAATATGTTGATCCTGGTGAATGTGCGACATACCCAATCGATGTCACTAAGAACTTCGATTCTGGCAAACTTGTCTTCGTCACACCAGGTGCCCCTGCAGAAAAGCCTGACACAATTTCGATGGATGCTTGGAGAGAAGATAACTGGGTATTAAGCCTCGACTTCTCGAACGCTCCAGGCGGCAACTCGGTTGACCTCAGTGAACCAAGAGATTGGAATATACCACAAGATGCAGATTTCATCACCTACGAGGTGAGCGTTGATGTATGCGCTCCAACGAAGGCTTCTGCAGGACTTGGTCCAGCGGTGATTGTCAAGGCTTACCTTGACGGCTATCCAAGAATATCTGCCTCGAAGATTCTTTCGACGAATGTGAACCACGTGTATCAACTCAGTGCGAGTGCAGACATCGAAGACGATGACAAAATCACTCTTGACGGTCAGGAAGTTCTCCCGGTGACTCCGGGACAACAAGTGGTCATACCGACCACCGTTACCAACCACGGAAACGGGCCAGATCGCTTTGATTACCGTCTCGCTCGAGTGACAGACCCTGCTGGCGTTGATGTCATTTGGGATATTGAAGTCCCTCGTGACAGTCTGGTTGAACTTTCTCGTGATACCAATCAAATCTTTGACGTTACAATGAACGTCCCAGACCAAGTTGAATCCGGAGTCTACACCGTTGTGTTCCAGACATTCTCGGAAGAATCCTATCCTGATGCCAGCGGCCGTTTGACTCGACTACGATATGTACAGACCATCCCAGTATTTGTTGAAGAATTCTACGACATGCAAATCAGCATGGATTCTACGGTTGATAACGCTGTAAAGACATCGGCTCCTGGACGAATTGTCCGTTTTGAGTTGAACATCACCAACAACGGTAACGTCCCTGACTGGCCGACTCTCAACAACCACACTGCAAAGATCGATGGCGATGTTCAAGTTATGAGCGAATTGCCTGGAATGGGTACACTGTCTGAATGGGCTGTTGAATGGCGCCTTGTCAAGCAGATTGGAACAGATTTGACAACTGAAGAACCCTGTGAAGTCGTTGCTTCTGTAGAGACTGTAGCAGGCAACGAAGACGCTGCAATAAATCCAGAAGTGGTATTTGCAGATTTGGTTGACCGCTGTATTTACCTTGAATCTGAAGACCGTTACTTCATGCCAATGATGGATGCTTACACGACTTACCCAGTTGTTGCAATCGTCAAGATTGACCCGTCAGCAATTCTAAGCACCCGTCCAATTGGCCTGAAGGTCGTCTCAAAGATGGGTAACATGCTGGAAGGCGGCGACCATGACGATTCACCATCTTGGGCAGCTGAGAGTCTTGACTCGAACGAATTCGTGGTTACACTGCGTTTGCGAGCACCGAACTTGGTTCTCTCTGAAGTGTCTGTCTCCGATAATACTGCAGATGTGGATACAACGATTCCAATTCGCGTTGTTCTCCAAAACGATGGAAACACTCACGCAACAGATATCGAAATCGTACTTTGTGAGTACAAGGATGCTGCTGATCCAGACACGACCAAGGAGATACGTAAGAACGGCTGTGCTGACGAAAACATCGTCATGCGACAAGTCATCGGCGCACTCCTCGCTCCGGACGACACAGAAGATTACAAGGAAATTGAACTTGTTCTGCTCTACCCCGTCTCTGCTGGTAGCCACGGTGTTTACGTCGTAGTTGACCCATCGAACGAGATTGTTGAATCATCTGAGAGTGACAACGTCAAGGCTGTTGAGCAAGAACTCAAATCGACTGGCGGCATTCTCGATGTCGCTGGTGAAGTTGTTGGAAAGACAGCCCTACCGTTTGCAGTGATTCTTCTTACCATCGCTTTGTTCGGTGTCGTGTTCTTGGTTGGACGCGGACGCCGACAAGATGTGTTGGATCGAAAGGCTGAGCAATCATCCCTCGTTTCGGTTCTGGCTGGTGCTGAGGACTGAGTGAAAGACAATTGCTGAAGAGGTGTTTCACTCTTTCTTACGAGGGAGTGAGCCAAGCCAAAACCGTAGGTTCGAATTGTTTGGCACTGCGACAACTTGTCCTGCTCGGTCGGCGAGTTGTCGTTCAAGCCGGTTACGTACTTCGTCGAGCAATGCTGCCATTTCTGTCTGTCCGAGCTGTAATTCACGGCGCAGGTCAGCAAGGTTTAGCTTGCGCTCCTGTGTTTCAATTAGACTGTGAACCATTGTTCGTTGTTCATAATGTTCGAAATCAGAATCAACACCGGCAGAAATTCTGTTTCGAATGTGTTGATGCAGCGCGATGACTGCGTCGCGTTGCGCATCAATACCTTCCAGGATTGAATTGAGATGCTGAATATGCGCCATACCTTCACCAACTGAAATCTTCTTTCTACCACTTACCGATTGGACAACCTGTTCGGTTGAGCTTGGCAGCCTATTGGAAAGACGCATCGGCCCACCAGCAGGGAGTCGGCGTTGTTCACACTGGAACAAGTCGGGACCAAGGTCAATACGCAGGGAAATTGATTGTTGAACACTGTAAATCATTCGCGGAGGTCCACCTTTCTCGCTTGCAACCTTCATTTTCGTAACAAAGTTTCCGCGCTCGAGTTCGCGCAAGTGTTTGCCAATGGCTTGCTGACTTACACCGAGCAATTCCGCTAACTGCATTGGATAGTGAGGCTCTCGAACCAACCGTTCAAGAATCTGTCTTCGCAACTTGTTCTGCAGCAAGGTTAGGGCTGTATCGATATCTTCCACACTGCTCAACTCAAGGTTACCTAGGCGCTACCACTCTTTGAAGCCGTCGCTTCAAATGAATCAAGAAAACAGAGTTCGAGAAGGTTGGCAGAGTGCCTTAGAGCAGGTTCTAATCTGTCCGTTGTAGTTTTTTCCCGAGATTTTTGAACCCGTTCACCCCGATGGCAGCGTATGTTCCAAACAACACGGCGAATACAATGTAGGCGGTTGATGAGACGGCAAGCGATGCCTCGTATTCCCACTCGACATCGAATTGTTGAAGCGTTTGTGAATCGTCTCCGCCTGCGACAAATCTGTATTCTCCACTGGTGGCCTCCCAATTGAGGTTGTCACTCGAGGCGGGGTTACCAACAACAAGGTCAATGCTGTCTTTATCGCATTCGTAGTATCCATCTTTCAAATTGCATTTTTCTGCTTCAGATGCTTCTGCAATACCAATCCAAACGCCCGATTTTTCCCAAGATACGGAAACATCGACGTTCAATGCATCAATTGCCTTTGGAAGCGATAGGATCTCTTGTGACATGCCCCAATAACATGTTATTTGTTCCTCTTGAATGAACGGAATCCCGTCTTCGACATCACATGGAGGTAACATCGCCTGCTCTGTTGCGCCGTCTTCAACCGTCGGTGGAGGTAGTAGTGTTGGAACAGCCAACAACAGGAGACTGATTATCCCAGCAATCCATCGAAAGACTGTATCACGCATGCCTTATCCTCACATGTCATCCCATTCTGCCCAATCTTTCGAATTGGTTCTGTCGTCCTGTTGAACAGCTCTTCGCCGATTTGCCGCAGGTTCACTCCTCTTCGCTGCAGGAGCATCTCCGCCCATGTCCCATAATGAGATCTGTTCTGTATTGACTTTCTTTGTTTCTTTCCGTTTTGGTTCAGCCGTTGGTACTGAATCAGCGAATGGATCATCAACCGAGCGAGACATTTCTTCAACATCGCCGCGCAACAAAGCATAGACCTGTTCCGTGGTCAGAAGTTGCCCTTGCATTACGGCTTTTGAGCCGTCAACATAGGAGTCATCTTCTTGGTCTTGACCTTGAGATTCAGCCATTTGTTGTCTTTCTAATTCTTCCTTGAGTTTTTGCAACATTGGGTGTTGAGCAACCATCGACTGGTCTTGCTCCTGTAATGATCGTAGGAATTCATCATCTCTTCCGATGACATTGAGTGTTCCTCGCACGGCACGACTTCGGTTTGAATAGGCGATAATGGCAGCAATTGGCAGAATAAGAATTCCGATACAACAGAAACTGAAACCCAGTGTTAGTCCGGTCGATTCAAAAATTTCCATCTGCCAATCTTCGACGTTTACAATCCAAACGACTTGACCATCGCAGTCGCTTTCTTCGCACGAAGCGCTTACCATCAATTCACCCGATTCGTCGGTAACCCAGTCCTCGATGATTTCGAACGTTGCTCCATCGGAGGCCATAGGTGTCCAATCTGTGAAACACTTGACAGGTTCAACGACTTCATTTGCGGCCGCTGACCCAACTACTTTTTTGATTTCGATTTCACTGTCGGAGGCGTTTGAAAACGTCACCGCCATGTAACATTCGTCCTTATTGACTTCAATTATTTCCGAATCTCCGTAGTTTATTTCCACGGTGGCTCGCTCTCTAGGATCGTAGATAGAATCGATGGCACTGGTTTGCAAGGTAAGTGCTGCGCCACCTGCAAGGAGCAACACAGTACCGAGAATCCCGAGCCGTAACGCCCATGGCGAACGCTTCGTGGGTTTCTCTGCCATAGTGAACCCTCAACCTTCATCCTCAATGAATGCTTGCGCGGCTCAAGCCAAGCCCAGTTCAGCCAATTTTTCAGGAAGATATGTTTCGGTAACGAAGTCAAGACCGTACTTTGCTAGAGATTGTTGTTCGGCTTTCTTTCCAAGTTCCAACATCATGTTGATTTGATCTTGCCACCAACTGTCAGCAAACCTTGGGTCTGAAAGTTCTGCATTGAGTGCCTCGATGTCTTTCTTCGAGAGGTCATCACTCGGCAAATCATAGGCAACAATGTCATCTGCAGTGATCCCGAGATAGGTCGCAGACGGTGTTGCTAGGTATTCGGAAATGTGAGCTGTCTTGATTGCCCCATAAGCGATGGATGCGAAGATTCTGAACGACCATGGGTCGCCGTCAAGGAAAACAACGACTGGCAAATCCCACTCTTCGCTCATTCGCTTCATGATTCGTCGAGTAGAACGCGCAGGTTGGCCTTTGAGGTGTAAGAGTCCACAGCGGAAGTCCTCATCAAACCCGTTTTCGATAAGCCGGTCAAACATACCACCTGTTTCGATGGCCATGATGAAATCGATATCGTGCTCAAGAAGTTCAATTTTTTCAAGTTCAACGTTGTAGGGCACCCCATACCCAGAATCTCCGACATCGTCGCGAGCATTAATTCTCATCCATTCACCGCGGCGGTTTCTCTCTCGCAGTGTAAGGTTTCCAATCATACGAGCACCGTCTTCTTCAGGTCGTAATTTGAAATCTTCACGCAAGCACTTTGTTACAATTTCTAAATCCTCTGCTAGGTTATTCGATTCGTTTTGGCTTCCAAACTTACCCATACCCCAACTCTCGGAGATATAGTACATTTCTCTCAAGGTAGAAGATTTTCCAGCATCCAGCATTTCTTCAATAAATTCGACCACGTGAAGGGCACGCAGCAATTGCTTTGCAGAGCCGAGACTCGTTGCATCGCGAATCGATTGTTTCTTTCCGTACTTGTATACGCCGAGCTTCTTGTCAAAGCCAATATTGTTCTTCGTTCGAACAGGTAACGTCATGGTAGGGGGTTCGCCCTTGACAATACGGTCGTACATTTCGGCGACGACTTCATGCATGGCTGCTTTTGTTTCTTCAGGCGTGTGCATTCGTGACATCAGACATCACCTCCAAACAAAGTGCGTTGTCCCTCTGGGGGTGCAACAGCAGGCTCAACTATCTCAGTTGTAACAGGTGCAGTTGCTGCAATTGGAGCCTCTTGGGGATTAGGTTCGGGGGAGGATTCATTCTTGGTTTGCGCAGATTGAGTATTTTCGTTTTCACCTTCAAGGAATAATTGCTCCTGTCGACGAATTTCTTGCAAGAACTTTTCATCCATTTTTGTCGCTCCAATTACATCTTGGGCTCCTCGGAACAGGATCTCAGTTTCTGTCCAATCTCCGCGCTCAAGTCCACTCAAACTGTAAGTGATGTGTTTCCGTTCTCCAGGTTGCAGGGCTTCGAGTTTCCAAGCCCATACTCCGAGTGCTTCTTTACGCCCTCCAGTGTCGTTGTTTTCCATCTTAGCACCCGACTTTTCGGGCCATGTTGCCAGAATGGTGTAGGCTCGTGGTCGAGTGGTATAATTGAACAGAACGATGTCTACATCGGTCTGCTTTGTTTCTTTATTCCATTCAGTTGTTGACTCACAGATAACGGCTGACATGATTTTGGTTATCGAGCCCGATAGTTCAGGGACTGGACGGTTCAGCAGTTGGGCTGATTTCTCTGCAATGGCTGGCAAGATGTCGTTAATGAGTTCGAACTTTTCCTTCGTCTTTGCCATCTTCTTTTTCTTTTCCAAGTGTTTTCGCAAGCCTCTTCCCATCTCCAGCATGGCTTTGCGGGCTTCTTCCATGACTTCGCCGTTGTCAGCAAGCGCTTCTTTTGCTTCAGATGTGAATTGGACGTTCGTACTCGCAAGGTGAACAAGAATAGCAGCAGGGCCCTTTGGCACGCCTTTACCGCCAGCCTGATCTAGCCCATATTGCCGCCAGTCAACACTTTCAATTGCTTTGGTGAGTAAACATCCACCTTGTTGGTACATGAGCGGAACTCGATTGGCAAATCTTAGGATTTCCACGGGTTTGTCACCTGCCATTGTTCCGCCGAAAATCAAACCGACTTCGACTTGGAAAGGATTGCCTTGCGTCACGCTGGGGACCCGTGTTAGAGTGGTTACGAAACGGGAGTCAATGGTTTTCGATAATCCTTTTTTGATGAGGATCTCTTCGATTGGCGATAGGCAATTGGTTGGTGGTTTGAGCAGTTTTGCCGGTTGTCCATTGAATAATCGTTCTCCTTGAAATGCTTCCAAAAGTTGTCGAATATCGTCGCCCTTGAGGGTTTTCATTTTCCGGGTGCCTTCCAATTCTGCCGCCTGACACAATTCCTTTCGAGCGCGGTTTGTTACGCCAGAGAAATTGTTCAAGAGGAAATGATTCAAATTCAAATCGTTGGATTCTGATACCATTCTCTGTAACTGGCCTAGTTCAATGCCATGCGGGTGTGGTTTGATGCTCTCAACTTTGGTTGGCAAGCGCTCAGTTACTCGAGTCCAATGATGCTTTTCACCTTCAGGGTCGATGAATATTATTTCTGCGTGGGGGTTGACGATGCTTGTCATGCGAAGGTATTGCCAAACGCTTTGACGGCCTTTCTGATACTTCGCTTTCATTTGTGCGGTGATTTCGGTACCATGTTCTTTGGAACTACCGTCTTCATTGTACCACATTTCACGTCCTGCGTTTGCTTTCGTGGCCTTGTTTTTTCTGGTATCGAGGCCGATATCTACGATGGCGGCTGTTGGCTCAGTGGCAATTTTTGAGCGAACGTGTGTCGTTCGTCCAGTTGTCAGTTGACAATACATGACGACACCGGTAATCCCGATTCCTTGCTGTCCACGGGATTGCCGTATAGCGTGGAAACGAGAACCGAACAGTAACTGGCCGAAGACTTTCTCAATGCTTTTCTGTGGGATTCCAGGACCGTTGTCTTCAACAACGAGCTTGATGATGTCCTTCTTTGGATCTAACTTTGAAATTTGAATGCGAATGGTAGGTAAGATTCGAGCCTCTTCACACGCGTCAAGAGCGTTATCTACGGCTTCTTTTACTGCGGTGATGAGTGAACGAGCGAGTGAGTCAAACCCAAGAAAGTGTTTGTTTTTCTCAAAAAACTCCGAAATGGCTACTTGTTTTTGGTTCGACGCGAGTTTTTGTGCTATGCCAGACATGAGTCTTCCTCCAACCAGGTCCTCCTTCGTCCGAATGACGTCGGGCCTATGTGGTAAGCAACCTTGCTTACCGACGGTTCTTAATGTCTAAGACTCCGCTTCATCAATGATTACGGTTTGAGAGCAGATAGGAGGTGTTGAAGAGCCTACCATCAGATTTGCTCAAATGCTCCAATGAACAGCGAACAATACCAACTGTGACGTGCAATACCCATGCTGTCGAAGAGTAAGCAGTTGCAGTGTCTATGATACCGCGAACCACAAATCATTAGTGTCGCGGCCGCAAACATCGAATAATGGCGGAAAATTACGAAGGTTCACACGAATCTGTGGATGTTGGAGCGGTTGACTCCAAATCAAAAAGAACGCTTTATTACGCCTTAACTTCAACATTGTTTTTCATTCTTTACTCATTTCTGGTACTCGGTTCTGTTGGCAAGTGTTTCGAACTCGAGGGCAGTTCAAACTTAGGACTTACATTTACCTATGATCTCCAAATGGTTCAGAGTTTCTTTGAATTGAGAGACCAAGAACAATTAGCATGCTACAGTGATTTTCTGAAAATCTGGGACGTAATCTACGCTGTTATTTATGCTTCAATGTATTCTTTTTGGATTAAGTATCTTATCGACAAAAAAGCAATGCTGTTCTTGGTTCCGATACTGGCTATGGTTGCAGATTGGGGCGAAAATTTCATCGAGGTTGTTTTGATAAACAGATATCTTGAATCACAGTCAATCTCAGAAACACTTGTTTCATTGGGCTCGACAATAAACACGGCGAAATGGATTTTCTTATGTCTCACGTATCTTATCATTCTGTATGGAATTGCAACCAAAGTAAAATCGACCTTTACCTCTCGAAAGACGGATATTGAGCTCAACTAAACATGTTTTCATCCCATGAAGTGATGATTCCTGTGAAAGCAGATGCAGCAACAGTTAGCGGGCTAGCAAGGTAGAGTTTTCCAGGTCCAGAGCGTCCTTGGAAGTTACGATTTATCGCTGAAACTGTCACTTGTTCAGGAGTGATGGATACACCAGGCCCTGCACCAATACATGCACCACAGCCGGGGTCGATGAGTTTAACACCAACTCGACCAAACAAATCATGCCATCCTTCTCGAACTGCCAGGTCCTTGACAATGCCTGAGCCGTATTGGATGTAGAAATCCACGCCGTCTTTGACGACAAGTCCAGCCTCTTCTGCTGCTTTGCAAACTTGAGCATAATAGGCAACATCGTCCGCTTTACCAGCGGTGCACGAGCCACCATAAGCGATGTCGATTGAGACGCTACCGATATCGGCGACATCCGCTCCGTTCGTGGGATCACTCGGGATACCTTTGTTCGGGTCGCCCGGATGAGCAACCATCGGTTGGATTTCTGACATGTTGATGATGTGAACGCCGCCATCGTAGTGTGCGCCTGGGTCAGGGTGGACAGCGAGACCCTTCTGGGTTTCAATGTCAAGATGCGGTTGAGCAGCAAGCATCCAGTCATAGAGCAAGTCGTCAGCTTCGCAAATACCGGTTCGACCAGAACATTCAGTCGCCATGTTGCACAAAGTTGCTCTTTCGTCAACCGACAATCCAGCAAGTCCCGGGCCACCAAATTCCATGCTGCGGTTCAGGGTGAGCTCTTTGCGTGCATGGTCTGCGAGAATGTAGAGGATAACGTCTTTGGCAGTACAACCTGGTGCAAGCGTACCTTGAAGATCGAATCGGATTGATTCGGGAACTTTCACGAAAGTGAATCCAGCGCTGATGAGGTTGGCGTATTCTGTTGCACCAACGCCCCATGTTAATGCGTTGGAGGCTCCACCCATGCATGTATGAGAATCTGTTGCTTGGATGAAATCTCCTACTTCGATGAACTCTTCGCGCGCTACTTGGTGGCAAATACCTGGCGACACACCATCTTTTGCAGAATAATCACGCACCTCAGTGTGCTGTTGGAACGCAATTTGCAAATCTCTTAATGTTTGCACTTTGTCCATGAACGGCACAAATTTAGGGTTGTGATGAGCATAAAGCAGGTGGTCTTCGAACACAGCAAATTTACTCGGGTTCGGCAAGGTGTATTCATTGCCGTATTCTTCTTGCAAAAAGGTGTGAACTTGGGCGGTTGTAAACTCGTGGGAATAGCCTCCTTGAACTTGGGCGATAACAGGGTCTTCGGGTTTGACGCATTGACCGTCATCTTGGCCCACAAGGTTTCGAGCGATAATTTTCTCAGCCATGGTCATTGCACGCGGAGGTGTTTCGATAGCTGGAAGCTGGATTTCTCCAGCCTTGAGTGACTTGGCGAAGGGAAACAGACCGCCTTTTTCTAGAATTATCTGAGTGACTTCATCGTATTGAGAGGTAAATTCTGACAAATCGATTTGTTCGCCTTCTTGGAGTCTTTCGAGCATAGCATGGTCGCCCATAATTTGCCCAAGATTGATGTTGTTTCGTTCATGGATTGGAGCGAATGATGCAGCAATGACGATGTTGATTCCAGCCCAGCGTTCACATTGTGCTGCAGTCTCCCGAGAAGACCCAGTACCTTTTCGTTGACCAGATACAATAACCTCGAAATTTCCGTTCTTGAGCGCGTTTTCGTTGAAGACCCTCAAGCCGTTGTGCATCAGTCCAGCGTAAGCGTTCTTTGCAATTTCGGCCGGGTCATGATCAAAGCATACCCAAGCAGGTGTCATCACGTCGGTGTTGATGTCGTCAAGCAAATCGTCGACGCTGAGGTCTTTCATCTTGAGATTGAGTCCGTCATACAGTTGCTTTTTGATAAGTTCGAGATCTTTTGTGAGGAAAAGTACCCTTTTTTCAGCGTTTAGAGCAACTTTTGCTGGCGGCCACTGGTCTCTCATTTCTCGCCCTCAAACCCTTTCAAGCGCTCAGTGTTCATAACCGGTTCGGGAATAATATTTGGATTTCTACGACGGAGAAGCAGTTCATCTGTTTTTTTCTGTGCACTTAACTTTATACTTCAACCCGCATGACTTTAAATACCATTACTTATCGGAATATAATAAGGTTCCCTAGTGAGTTGAGTGTTGATACTCAGCAAGGGAGTAGAATGAGGAATACACATGGATGAGCAACAAGTAGAAGATATCGTAAAATGCAGCGACTGCGCTAGCCGAAATTTAACCCGTGACGAGACACGTGGTGAAGTCATTTGTGACGACTGTGGTTTGGTTTTAGAAGACAATGTCATCGACCAAGGCGCAGAATGGCGTGTTTTCTCTCCTGAACAAGGAGACCAACGTGCCCGTACAGGTGCTCCAATGACGGTAATGCTTCACGACAAAGGTTTGTCAACCGATATTGACTGGCAAAACAAAGATTATTCTGGCAAAACCATCAACTCTCGATACCGTTCACAATTCTACCGAATGCGCAAGTGGCAAAAGAGAAGCCGTGTTTCGAACGCTACAGAACGTAATCTCGCAATGGCTTTAGCCGAACTTGACAGAATGGCAAGTCGCTTGGAACTTCCAAAATCAGTTCGCGAAGCAGCAGCAGTCAATTACAAGAAAGCAGTTGACAAGCGTTTGATTCGAGGACGTTCGATTGAAGGGGTCGCTGCAGCATCACTGTACGCTGCTTGCCGCCAATGTGGCGTTCCTCGAACTCTTGATGAAATAGG
>QQRW01000007.1 GCA_003602605.1 Candidatus Poseidoniales archaeon
GTGGTGTCAATGGTCCAAATGTATCCCGTGTGGTTGGTGTTGGTACCGTACTCAGGAGCAATCATGGTCAAGTGGCGCCAGTTGATGCCAAATTCAGCATCGTTTGGTCCTGTGCCACATTCTGCGTCCCATGTTTCCATTGGGTCCGTATCCTTGGCTCCGTTGCACAACAGGTGATCGTATGGAACCGCATAGTGAATCCATCCGTTGCCGTTGAGTGCGCCGCTGCTTCCGCCCCATTCTTCTGAAGACATGTTGGCGTGACCGCCCCCGTCTGGGCCGTACCATCCATCGTCAGCGCTTGGGCATCCAAGCCATCGTCCGACTTCGTTATCCTGTGGCCATGTGATGCCTTCTGGGTCTGGGACAGCCGGTGGTTCTGACACATCGACGATGCGTAGTCCTGCGTCCCAGTAGGAGATGTAAAGCAGTGCTTGGCCGGTGATTGGGTGGATGTGGAACACGTTATCGTGGTTGAAGATTGAACCACCGCATGTCGTCTCTGGCTCAGGCGAGTAGCCGCCCCAGCGAATAATTTCACGACTGCCGTTCTGTTGTTCCTCGGTTTGGGTCGGCAACCAAGATTCGAAACCAAGTGGCACGTAGAAAACTTGTGTTCCTTTGTAGAAAGTTCCAGAATCACCTTCGACCATTTCTGGATAGGGGTCTGCGCCGTAGAGGAAGAGGTGGCATTCTTCTTGAGCGTAGATCACAGGTGCATTTTCCCAGTCGCAATCGACATGCAGGTCTTGGTTGTGGAAGCCGGCTGGAGGATTGTTCCATTCTGCAACCTTAATTGGTTCGTTCTTGTTAGCAACATAAATCACATCCAATCGGTTTGCACCGCTGTTGGCATCATCGTCTTGAGGGATTGGATCAAGGTCACTGTTTGTTAGTTCGTGATTGACCAAAACCCAATTGTTGTCAGGAGTCACCTTGATGTCGATCATTCGACCGACTTCAGCATAGTAGGTTGAGAGAAGAACAATGTTGTTTGGCTCGGAGATGTCGAGGATTTCAAATTGGTTGTAGGATGAAACATACGCATAGCAGCCGCCAGTACCGTCTGGGTTCTTAACGCAGTCTTCCATGAAATTGCCTTCGATGGATATTTCTGAGGAGTCTCCGGGGGTTGGCCCGACGTTCTTGTATTCAGGATAACATGGGCGTCCGGCTACGTTGTCAAGTTCTGCAGGTGGTGCCACATTACCATCGCAGTTGAGGTTGTGGTAGTCGATGAGCACCATGTTGTCGGTCTGCAACCGGTGCGCCAATAGATCGCTGTGGCTGTGGTTTTCATCTTCGATTTCGACAACCGGGTCGACCCATTCGGATGCTGCGCTTACATCCTCAGCATTTTTGTCGCCACCGAGTGCAAGGTATGCAGTTGCAGAGAGCAAACTAATGACGACTAATCCAACAAATGCAAACGTGATTACTCTGTCGGCTGCTTCGCTGTTTTGGAACAGAAGACTTGATTTCATTGAGTCGATTCAACGAAGGGTTGTATTTTAATTAGTCCACTTAGCGAGATGATTTATCTATCTGTAGCGCAGCGTTGGATGCATGGAACGCATGGCTATACCCATTTTCGTATTATTCCTTCTCGCTGGCGCGGCAACAATGCCCTTGCAGTCGAGTGCCCACACAGCGAGTGCATTCACCGTACTTGTTAAGGAAAATGGATTCTCTCAAAGTTCGCCAGAAATCTTTCACAACGATTCGATTATTTGGCACAACACCGATAACGCATCGAATTTGACGCATCGATTGGTTCACGACCATGATGGAGATGGCTTGTATAACGGCAGTCTAGATTGGGACTCTGGTGAACTTCACGCCTACTGTGAAAGAGACGAAAACAATACCAAGGTCGATGATTCATGCAACACAAGTTTCGTCATCGAATTCAATATCAATTGGACTGAAGGCGACTACGCCTACCAAGACCTCCGTTCCGATGGTTCAGTCGTTAACGCCACGATTCGATTGTTCAAAGATATGGACAGTCACAATGCCTCAACTGCTCCGACCATCGGTAGCAGTTTCGGAGTCAATGATGACGCTCCGGCAGACAACACCCAAACCAATGAAGCAGCGACTCCTGAAGACGTATTGCTGTACATTGCAATGGGCACAGGCGGGGCAGCTGTCTTGCTCCTAGGGCTGTTAGTTCTACGAAGACCAGAAAATTCCGATATCTCTGAATCTGAGTGATTCAAAATTCGAACAACCAGTGCATGGCAGATCGCTTCGATTTCAATCTTGGTCGAATTATGCATTAACTGCTTCAGCAGCCTTCTTGCGCTTTCGATTCCATTTTTTGATCCGAGGTAATTGCCACTTAATGATTCCAGTCCAGAAAACAATTGCTATCACAGCTTGACCTACAACCATCGTGACCCAAGGGTCATTGTCCCAGGCGTCAGTGTTTCCAGTAAAGGTAATTCGAGCGAAATAAGCAGAAATCATCATTCCAAAGATAAGATGGACCCAACGTAAAATTGTATTCCAGTTTCGAGCCATACTTATTCCTCAGGGTTTTCTTCCTTGTACTTTTTCAATTTCGCTTCAAATTCTTCAGCTGTCAGCCCGTGCCATCCTTTGCACATACCCGTTGGTGATCGTCCACATCCGCATTTACTCATGTTATTCATTCCTCCTTGCCCAACCCATGAGGCCTTGCTATTAAGTCGGAAAAGTTTCAGCGAAGAGACCATAGTATTGTGTATGATACTTGATTCTTGATATAGAAGGTTGAGTAGGTAGTGACATGCAACCGCCAGAGCAGCAGCCGACTGAGCAACAAATCCCTGTGTGTCTTCAATACAGGGGGAAGAAACTCGTCGACCTGTTAGGTAAATCGTATGTATTGGAATTACTCTACTATCTATCGTCGAATCATCCCGAAGCAATTCGCTTCAACAAACTCAAAAGGGAGCTTTCGATTACAGCAACTACTCTAAGTCGCAGACTGGATGAACTTGTGGAAGCGGGATTGGTCAAGCGTGAGGTTTTCGCTGAAGTCCCTGCAAGGGTTGAATACTCGAAAACCGAAAAGGGGCTTTCCTTCAGTCCTGTATTGAGATCACTCTTCACTTGGGTTGAAGAAAATAAATGATGCTGATTGAAGAGCAATACGCGCTTTTTAACAAACAGATATTCAAAAGGAGTACCTCTTTTCTAGAGCCATGAAGTACACTTTATCCATTGCTACAATTGTGTTCTTATTGTTACTCAGTGCCGCATCTGGTGCCGCTTTGACCGCTCTTACAAGTTCCAATTCCTCCAGTTCTGGAGAGTTTTCCATTGATGCGCCTGTCGTGTACGGCGTCAACGAGTACACACTGGTAGAAATCGATGAAGGCGATAACGATGAAGAAGATGTCATCACTGAGCGACTGTTCGAATTTATTTTCGATGCCGTATCTTCTGGAGATGTTGTGTCATGGGACTTTGGAGACGGTACCGCCGCTACAGGCAACAGTGTCAGCCACATGTTTGCCTCACCAGGCCAATATACCGTCACAGCAACATCCACTTCCGTTGATTCAATTCAAATTGATACCGTCGAAGTTGTTGTCGAGAAAATCTCAACGGTAGAATCCGACAACATGGAGTGCGTGTGTGCACCAACTGCTAAATCCACAATCATCGACTTGGTGCCTCCTGAAGGTACAGCATCGTATGAAGGTACAGTCACCGTCGAGCATGATGGCAGCAGTGAGTCGTGCTCCCTGCGTAATCCTCTGCAAGAATGCCATGTGCGTGTTATTCTCGAACGGACTCTCGATGGTTCAGTTATCGAACAAGAGGTTCTTTTCGATGATACTTTCCGAACCAATGAACACAGCGTAACCTTCGAAATGATGGATGTCGAAATCGATGCAGGTGAAGGGCTTCAACTGCGACTCGAAACGGACCAAATCAGAGACTGGCACAAGCCAAGTACCTCTTGGACCACGTCAGCTCCAGTTGAGTGAGTGTTTCCAAAATCAATCGCAGCAGGTCTTTTCAATGCTGTCTTGAGCACAGAAACACGTCTTTGCAGGAACAATATCGGCACGAGAGCTTCGTTCATTGAACAAAGCAGTGACTTCGGCCAATTCTTCAGGTGCATCTCCTCGTGCTTCAAGGCACAACTTGAGACCTAAGAGGCCCCACATGTTATCTTTCCACAGTTTTATGTCAGCACGGTAGACCTCTTCCGCTTCTTCGTATTCTCCTTGTTCATGGAGTAATGCACCGAGGATGTGACGGACTGGTTGCATTTGCCCCCAAGGTTCGTTGTAAGCGAGGTTGAGTGAGAGGTCGACGCCTCGTCGCAAGTGATCGAAGGCTGCAGTGAAATCTGATGCTTCTCCACGCTCTTTTGCCAAAAATTGCTTCCGATATTCAATTTCTCCGTCCAAAACTGCGGCATTGACCAGCAGAATACATGGACCTTCACTCGGATCTTGATACATCAAATTGTTGTGAAGTACACGCCCAGCCAAGGCAGGGTTTTCGAGTGCCTCGTAGAACAAAGCCTGTTCAGCTTCAGCTTCAGGAACCATGCCTTTGGAAGCATATGCCACACCACGCGCATAGTGCTGTGTAGCGATGGTTGCAGGGAAGACTGCTTTGTCAGAATACATCGGTTCGGCGAGAATCTCATCCCACTTACCAAATCGAATCATGACGTGCCAAGGCATTGTGACATACGATTCAAGGAAAATTGCACCCATTGGAATCACGCCAGCGAGCATAAACTGAACACCGGAGTTTTCATCGCCAGCTGGAAGCGTGTCGACTGCTTTACGAGCATACTTCAGTGCAGTTTCGTATTGTCCTTCAAACATTGCACACCAAACGACAAAGTGGTGGTTGTGCATTCGGTAAAACTTGTAAAATTGTGATTCATTACCGGTGAGTTCTACATACCTGTCATCAGCTTCGACCGCTGCAATGTTACACTCAATCGCCTCTTTCCATTGTCCGACCCACGCATCAATGTGTGATGGCATGTGGACGAGATGGCCCATGCCTGGCATTACGGTACGGAGAACGTCGGCAGCAGGAAGTGCGCGTTCAGGGAAAGGTGACAACTCGAGAGCGTGACAATACAAGTGGCACAATGCAACATGTTGTTTCGCTCCTTCGATGTTTTCAAACGCATCCTCCATGACCTTTACCAAAAGCAAGGTATTGTCGTCTGCAGGTGTGATTTCCCCAGTCGCTGTATTCTTATCCCACAATTGCCAAGCTTTCAGATTCATGAGAGCCTCGACATAGATTGCTGTCACATCTAAATTGCCAGCATATTTTCGATAAAGTGGCTCCATCGCTTCAGCGAAAGCGACGTTCAGTTCGGGACTGTTGCCCATGTTGAGGACGGTGGGGTCTGCTGCATCACGGGCTTCAGCAGAATGGCGAAGTGCCAGTGCATCGATAAGGTCTTTTTCAAGTTCAGTGCAACCATCTTTGAGCGAAACTGCTGTTTGAATGGAATCATGACCAGAACCAAGTCCTGGACTCCAATTGTAGTTCGATGATACACAGTAAGCAATACCCCACCAGGCCATGGCGCATGTAGGGTCGAGTTCTGCGACTTTGCTGAAGCAAGCAATGGCTTGTTCATGGTTGTAGTTGATCATGTGGCCATAAGCTTCAACGAACATTTTTCTTGCATCTTCATTGGCGCAGGTGATTGTTGTAGCAAAGGCGTAATTGGCGGCATTACCGAAGTCGTAATCTGTAGGTGCTAAGGACATATCCATCCCTACAGATTTTTACACTTAAGTAAATCGAATGGAAATTATCAAAATCGCCGGTTTGGAAAAATTACTCTTCCTCTTGTCCAGAATAAGCCTTGGAATTGCTCGGCTTCTGCGGTAAGAAAATCCACATCAAGGGTATGAAAAGCAAGTAAGGGATGTTTTTACCGTAAGTTAAATCCAATGCGGATTGGAATTCAACAAAGGAGGCTGCATCCGAATCGTTCGCTTGAGGCGGTTCATTTCGTATTGAGGAATAATTTTCGGGCTCTACTAATCCCAGGTCATAGCCGCTGAAACTCAGATCAAATCGAATCCCAGTGGGCAACAAGGACGGCTGAACACTGCTTTGCCGGTGTGCGAAAGAACCTTGCTCGGTTTGAGCTACAAATGTCTCATCAGCAAGCGACGAATCATCCTCTTCACCGTCGCCACCGTCATCGTCTCCACCGTTATATCCCGTTAAATCAAGAATGTACGATGCGGGCATAATCACGAGGAAGCAGGCAAGAGCAAATGTTAGTGCGAAAGCGCGAAGCGTTCCTTTGAAGCGAATGCCGGCAACTACAAGGCACTCAGTTACGCAGAGGAAAACCAATGAAAACAAGGTCGCATTACGTCCATATTTGAGCCATTCAATCGCTTCACCTTCATCCTCCGATTCTGACGAGGGTTTTTCGTCGTCCGAATTGTCTTGGGTCGTGTTTTGTTGAGAAGCATTCACCGGTTCATCGTAATCTCTAAACAACATATATAACAAGAAAGATGTAGCATTTTCCATCTCTACATCGATGAGCGTTTGCTCTTTATCGATTGCCACCAAAGCATTGACTTTGGTTGGAGCCGGTTGCCCTTCAGTGTATTGACCTTCGAATTGAATCACCAGCCAAGCCGATAAAAACAAATGGAGGGCGATGAGGACGGTCCCCAAGATTCGCACACCATCTCCTACACGGCTATGAGGAGGGCGTAGGGCCATGTATTCTCCACGCGCCACTCGTACTTGAGGATTCAATCACTCTTCGTTCTCGCCAGCATCGTTGTCTCGGCGGCTACCGGATACGACACCTGCGAGAACAATAATCGCAACCATTGAGATTGGAGACAAGAACGGCAAATCTAAGCCAGAATCATCTGCCAAATCTTCTGCAGTCTGAGGTGCAGTATCGTCGTCATCGTTTGATACAGGAGGAGTTCCTGTTTCAGGTAGAGTAAGATTGCTTACATCAACTCCTGCTGCAATGAGGTCTTCTTCGATTGCACCGAGGTCGTGGTCGTCGACATTGACGATGTCATTGATTGACGTTGCGTCCTCCATGCCATTGGTTGCAGCGTTCGCATCAACCCCTGTTAGGTAACGGATACTGAGTTTTGCTGGAGCGTCGTCCGTATATCCTTGAGTCTCTGGTCCGGCAAGAGTGTATGCGCCATCGTCGTTCATGACGTAAACGCCAACTCCGACCATTGCTGCATGTTCATTACTCCACATTGGAGACCACATACCATCGTCGTAAGGGAATTCTTCGAACGGCTCGACGTCCTCAAGACGGTCTTCAAGGTTCATACCGAATTGCTCGAGTACATCCTCAAGTCCAGATTCCCCTAGAGCTTCGAAAACAGCAGCAACACGGTCGCTGACTTCATCATCTGACTCTTCAATCATCGTGCAATGCATTTCCGAAGCGTACGGTGTTGAGGCCCCGTCTTGGGTAAGTTCAGTCATAAGGCAGTATTCGCCCACTTCAAGTACGTCGATGTTGCCTTCCACCGTGTATGTGTTTTCTGACCCATCAATGGCCATCGTTCCAGAATCAAGTTGATTTTGATTCGGATCCATCAGCGAGTAAGTTACTGTCGCACCTTCAGAATCAGACCAGTCATAGACAGCCAAATCGTAGCGAAGACTCATTGGTTCATTTTCATACATTTGAGAATATCCTAATTCAGGACCAATCCATTGTGAATGGCACAGTTCAGATAATTCAACAAGTGGAGATGAGGCCCCTGTTTCGGTGATTGAAGCAGTCATACACATGGTCGCCTCGCCGTACGTTGACGGGATGGCTACGCCGCTGTCTTCGGACCAAGATGTGGCCCAATCTGGATTTGAATCGCACAACCAAGAGTCGCAGATTGTGGATTCAATCGATGCAAGTGGGGTTCCTGCATCGTCAAATACATTCATCTGGAGTGTGTAGTGGTTGAGTACGCCTTCATCTTCCAATGTTGAGCAATCGCCGGTTCCGTCGTTGAGAGTTGTCCATTCAACTTCACTTCCATCGTTGCAAGTGAACATCTTTGTCGAACCATCAGCAGGTGCTTCGTCTGATCCATCGCTGCAGGCGGATTCGCCATCGTTCACTGACATGAAACCGATTTCAGTGCCGTCGTCGCAAGTGAATATTGCAGAATCTTCGCTTTGCAAAACCGAAGTGTTGCCCGAAAGAGCGGTCTGAACTGTAACGTTATCTCCCCAGAAATGAAGATCTCCGGTGAGTCTTGCTGGAGCGTTTGCTGGGCTAAAGCCCTCAACATACAACCAAGCCTGACCCAATGTCATACCTTCCATATTATCGATTATGTAGACCTCGACAGAACAGTATTCATCTTCTTGGCACATGTCTGCATCATCCATGATTGTAACGCCATCGCCAACGGACCACACTTGATCGCCAACGCTGCCAGATTCAACAAGGCTGCAATCGCCACCAGTAGGCATTCCAGGGTTTGAGCAGGTAACCGGCGCGCTACCGTCAACTGATACTCGGATCATTACTGTAGCCCAATTGATGTCGTCGCCATGGTTCATTGTAACGTAGCCTAATTTGTCTTCATCACCTTCATAGTTTACAACTTCTTCAGATCCGAACGAATACATCATTACTTCGCCATCTGTCTCTGCTGAGCCGAAAAACGATTCGAGACTGTCTGTAATGTCTTCACCGATGTCTTCAGCAACTTGTTCAGCAAACGCTTCTCCAGAACCTGCAAGGACATTACCCATCATCAGGAACATCAAAGGATTTCCTGGTGGGCAAGTGTCACAACTCTGAACTTGAGTGGATAGGCCTTCACCGTCGCCGAGGTCAACGGTGAGTGTTTCTCCCTTTGAGAAATCGAATTCCCCGTACATCTCCATGTCGAAATTACCCGATTCGGTTAGAGAATCGGATATTTCAAGGTCGAACTCTCCAGCGTCAAGGCCGAAGTCTTCAGTTGGAATACCTTCAATTGAGAAAGAGTAGTCAACTGCACCGGTATAATCACCGGTTAAGTCGCCACACTCGTATTCGCCGCATTCCCAGTAATAGTTGTCATTAGCCGCAGATAAATCCACATAAATTGCATTCGGTGAGCCAAGACGCCATTGTGAGGAGGAGTCTGTGATTGAATATCCTAACGTGAGTTCAGTACTGAAATCAACAGGGAACTCTTCACCGCCGCCTTCCAACAATACATCAATATCAAGGCCGACGAGGGCTGAAACATCCATGCTGAACTCCATGTCTGCTCCGATGAGATTGTACGAATCATCGAGGTATTCGGTATACATCATGTCAACGGTCAATACTTGTTCCAAGGTTTGAACAACATCAATGTCAAAGCTGGTAGGATCGGAACCAAAGTTTGTTTCTGACCAGTCGGTTTGAAGGATTGAATCGGCAAGTATGCCGTGACGAAGGGTAACGTCATCGGTTCGGCTCCAAACTGAAACATCGTTCCCGTTGTTGTCTTGGATTGTTTGCGGGGTAATATCCTCTGTGTGATGAACATAAACATTTGATGCACCGGTTTGTAATTGACCGATGATGAGGTTGAATCCAGCATCGTCCGCTGCGCCCATAATTTCGCTTAGAATTTCAGGGACATCGAGACCGGTAAAATTCTCAAGGTCAGTGTCAACACTGCTCCAATCGTATTCAACGCCATAGTAAAATTCGGACTCTTCTGTCGGAGTTGCACTTACGCTTCCAAGTGGCAAAAGTGATGCCAAAAGAAGGGCGGTCATAAGAATGCTTGGTAAAGTACGGGCTATGTTCATAGAAGACCCTAAATGTTACAGAATATCAAACTATTGCCAACAGATAACTGGCTAAAATGTCGAAATTACGAGTTTTTCCGGTTTGCTCGACAGACTTCAACAAAATTTTCAAACATTTCTTTCCCGAACTCCGAATCGTTGACTTCTGGATGGAATTGAAGGCCAAATCGGTCGCCCTTGTCGTTCTCCATGCCTTGAACTTGGCATGACGGACTTCTTGCTGTTACAAAGAAGCCCTCAGGGACGACATGTACTTCATCGTTATGTGACTCCCATACGGTTTGTGTTGAGGCTGTGTTGGCAAAAATTTTGCCGCCATCGTTTTGCAACTCAATCTCCATTGCACCAAATTCCGGAATTGGGGATTCTCGAGCGTCACCTCCGTAATGTCGAGCCATGAACTGGTGACCGGCGCAAATACCGAGAATTGGGATGTCAAGATCAAGATAGGCTCCGCAATTTCCTAATTCTCCTGTGAGCCCGACACGTGCTGCGCCCCCAGAAAGGATGATTCCATCCAGTTGGCGAAGTTCAGAGACTGGGGTCGTGTTGTCGATAATTTGTGTATCAACTTTCAGATAACGAAGCATTCTCCACTCTCTGTGGGTCCATTGCCCGCCATTGTCAACGACATCGATTACGAGTGGTTTATCTTCCATACGCTCACCTGTAGTTCAGCGTGTATGGTCGAACAGCCATGAACATGCCGCCCCAAAACATTCGAAGAATGGTTTGATGGTGCAGGACATTTAGCAGTAGTTATGGCGCGAGTCGTTGTTGTTGGTGCAGGTCTTGCCGGGCTAGCATGCGCACTGGAAGCAACAACTTCTGGACACCATGTCGTCATTTTGGAGCGTTCAGCAAGAATTGGGGGGCGAGGTACCACACAGAACTTTGATGATTTTCCACTTGGCTTTGGACCCCATCTATTTCTTAAAAAAGGACCGTTTCATGACCTTGTTCGCAAATTAAGCAGAGTGAAGCTAGCCTCATCACCTTTGCAACTCCATAGAGTCGAAGTTCTCAACCATGGCATCGTTCGACCTATTGACGATGTTAAAGCGTCTATACTCGCCAAGAACATTCTCCGAGATGCAAACATGAACGAACGAATTGTCAGAGCAGTTCAATTCCTGTCCTCTTGGAATATAGGTCAAATCTCGCAGCGATATACTGCACTGCAGAAAAGCAAACTCCTTGTCTCCAATGAAGGATGGTCGGGCATGGTTGGAAGAATGGCCGCTGCACTCGATGAAGTCGGGGTTTTCATCGAATGTGGGTTGCATGTGGATAAAATTGAGACGGGTAAAGTGCATCTTGCCGACGGAAGAGAAATTGAAACGGATGTCATTGTTCTTGCCTGTGGACCCGCCGCAGCAAGAAAATTGGTCCGAAGCATTGACGAGGAAAGAGCCAAGGAAATATTCTCGCCTTTACAAAGAACAACGGCCAGTTTCATTGAGGTCGGACTCGACTCAAAATCACTGGCCGGCCGTCAAGCAGTGGTAGATGTCGACAACCAATTTGCAATATTGGATTACAGGGCCATCCAACCGCGTTTAGGGCTCGAAGGTAGTCATTTGTCAGCAATTGCTGTGGGCGGTCTTGAAACAGACCCGGGCGAGACACGGTACGCTTCTCAAGAAGAACGGTTGGCAGCATTGAGTGCTTTCCTGGATCAACGGGCATCGGGTTGGAAAGAGCACATTATACAACATTCTGAACAGGCCAAAATTACCATCCTCGACGCGAGTGGGTACCGCATACCTCAACAAGCATTTGCTGACAATGGTGTTCTGTTTGCTGGCTCATGGGTTGAAAGCGAGCATCGACTTGCAGATGCTGCGGTCGATACTGGGCGAGGTGCTGGGCGTTCGGTTTCATCAGCTCAAGATTGAACACTTATCCACTGCCAACTCTTGGGCGTTACATGCGATTCGTATCATGGAACGTCAATGGTATCCGGGCAGCAATTCGAAAGGGTATTGATGATTATTTCGAATCCTTAGATGCTGATGTTGTTATGCTTCAAGAAGTACGCGCTCTGCCTGAACAATTACCAAAAGAGTGGAGTTGGCCTGAGGGGTATGAAGTTCACATGCATTGTGCTGAGAAAAAAGGATATTCCGGTGTTGCAACACTTTCGCGAGAAGCAATCAAGTCTGTTGAAACTGGGATGAACGGTTCTGTTGATACGGGCGATTCAGAGGGGCGAATTCTGATTACAGAACACCAGGGATTCACCTGCATCAACACGTACCTACCGAGCGGCTCAAACAAACAAGAACGGCAAGAATTCAAAGAAGCATGGATGGATGAATGGAGAGCTTTTCTAACCCCCTACCTCGAAAGGAAAACCCCTGTCATCGTATGCGGCGACCTCAATATTGCTCATACCGAAGATGATATCTGGAATGCAAAAGGTAACGCTAAATCAAGTGGTTTCCTACCACAGGAACGAGAATGGTTTACTCAATTGCTGGCAGATGGTTGGAGCGATGCCTTCCGAAACCATGTTGGAGAAGGTGAGAAAATCTACTCATGGTGGTCGAACAGAGGGCAAGCACGTGCACTGAATCGCGGATGGCGTATTGATTACTTTCTGCTGAATGGAGCTGCAAAGAACATAGTCTCGAACGTCAGCATTGAGCGGCAAGGGGGCATCGATGTCTCAGACCATGCACCTGTCGTTTTAGATTTGAAGTTCTAATTGCTCTCTTCAATGTCTGACAGATCAACCAAGAGGGCATCGACAATGTCACGCAATTCTTGTAGATTTGAATGCCGGACGACGACTGAAACAAGGGTTCCTTCATCCTCTTCCTGTGAGAATGCCTCACAGTGAGGACGGTTTGCTGCAGCAAGAATACGCTGTGCAATTGATGCTGTACCAGACCATTGAATTGTCGCTTCATGGGATTCGACCATGTTGCATGGTAGAGGTGGGCTATTATGAGGATGACCCGTCGCAGTGGCATGGCGAAGACGAACGAAAGTGATCCAGTCTTTGCCGGAACAGGCGGTGTTGTGCTCGGAGAAGCACGAACAAATCACGAAGGGCGAAAGGCAATATTATTGGTTCGTGATAATGAAAATACTGCAGAGTTTGTAGCATTGGTTGCAACTATGGGCATTACTATTGTCGAAACATTGCACCAAGCAGGGCAACCAGACCCTCGAGGATATTTTGGAAAAGGTCGACTTCAAGATGTGGCCGATGAACTTTCGAGTCGAATAGGCGCCCACCCATGGCAGGGAGTTGATCTCGTTCTTTTGCACACAAATGCCTCACCGCGTCAACTTGTTGGCGTTAGTGAAGGAGTGCAAATCGAGGTTTGGGATCGCGTTCGATTGCTTCTATCGTTGTTCACATCGCACGCCTCATCACTTGAAGCAAGGACTCAAGTTCGAATCGCGCGAATGCAAAGCGATCGTACCGTACTACGTGAACTTGCAAATCAGCAGACCACTGGTGAAAGGGCGGGGTATGGTGGCGGCGGTATCACCGCTTTACAAGCGACCATCGCTAACATTAATCGAGAACTCGTACACTTGAGAAAGCGTCAAAAAAAGCATGCTGTGGCACAATCTGAACGGAGAAAACAACGGTCTCGTGGCGGAGCGATGACCGTAGGCCTCGCCGGATATACAAATGCAGGAAAGTCAAGTCTCTTTCTTGCCCTATCTGGAAAGGAAGTATTGGTCAAGGACAAACTCTTCTCGACACTGGAGACCACGATAGGTCGTATGGAGGCGAGTCCACGGGTCCTTCTCGCAGACACTATCGGTTTCATCGACCATCTACCCAGCTCAACTCTCGATGCGTTTCGAGCCACGTTAGCAGAGGCATTAGAAAGCGACTTGTTGCTGATTCTAGCAGATGCAAGTGATAAACCGGAAGAATTGGAGCGTAAGCTATTCACTTCAAGAAATGAAGTATTTACGCGATTTTACGGAGAAGAAATTGATGAGGAGTTTCCTTGGAACTCCTCGGACACTTCTGTAGTCAATCATGTGTTGACCGTTCTCACAAAAATCGACCAAGCAAGTGATGCACAGTTGGAAGAAGCCGTCGCAACCGTTGCGGCTCTCGGACTACCGGACCCGATACTCATCTCCTCACATTCCGGCGAGGGGATGCAGAAACTGAAGGATTCAATTCTATGGCATTTGTTCGGCCCACCAACGGATTTACTCTTACTCCCTGTTCCAGCAGAAGGCGGCAGAGCTGTCGAAGGACTGATTTCAGACGTCTACGATTCGGGTCTCGTCTCGAACAGAATCAACCATGCTGATGGTATCGTAGAAATGCGAGTTTGGATTCACGAACACGCTCTCGCCAGGTTACTCGCCCATTCCAAACATCGCATTGAAGTGAAGTAGGTCGGCTTCCTACCACCCTTATGGCCGACGCAGACTCTACCGATTCCGCAGATGGCCCAGATTACATTGATGAGTTAACTGGACTGGCTGAACCAACTCAAAGTTTGATGTTTTCATCGTCCAATACAATCCTCACCAAACCGGATCCAAACATGCACCCAATGGGTCATGCTATCGGCGTATTTCTACTCTTTATCTGTCTGCTTGGATTCCTCAACGGCGCCGATTATGCCACTCCTAATTCTGGTCTCGTGCGGCCGGATGAATTTGTCTACCGCCTCTCTCTTACCGCTCCAGATGAAACGGCAACGTTTCGCGGTGTTGTTTACGATCATGAAGGCCAGCCACTCGAAAATGCGACTCTCTACATCTCATGGGATGACAATGGGATTTGGAACTCCTCTGAAATGCAAACCGATTCAAATGGCTTTTTCAATTTTGAACGTCTTGACCCTGGGCTTGCTCGGGTCGATATTCTGGTCGAACGAGACGGATATCGCGATGTTTACTCAAACCGCGTCCTATTTTCTCCGCCCGCAATAATTGAACCGATAGGATTTACAACGATTGATTTCACAATTCCTTCGCAAGAAGACTTCGCTCAAGAGCCATGTTCGAACGGCGCTGATGAATGTAAGATTCGCTACATCGACCTTACCGAGGGACAAATGGACCACCCTCTGATGGACCCTAGTGCCTCAAGCATATATGTGACCATTGGATTTGCCTTCATGGGTTTAGCGCTGATTGGAACTGGGTTTACTGTTTGGGCCATGAAATCCGGCTCTATCGCCGTACTTCGGACTGCTGCGGGCATCTCTTTCTTCGGGATGGGGCATTACTACACAGCGTGTTGCTTCGGAATTCTTGCCTTTGTTTTGACCTTTGCAGTACCGAAAAGGTATGTTCCGATGAGTGAAGAGTTCAGATGAAGCCTTGCCATTTGATGCAAGAACCCCGTCCATATTAAGCCGGCTTCACCCAGCAGGTAAGCATGGACCTGTTCTCTTCAGTATGGATGACGCGGTCTCTCGGCGAGGCAGTGTCTGCGCTTTACCTGGAACCAGGCGCCGGCCTGTTCGCCGGTGGGTGGAACGGCTGCGTCAAATCTTGGGATGCAGATGGTAATCTGCAGTGGACTGCGAAACTCTCCGACCGGGTAACCGTACTTCAGCGAGAAGGTGACGCCTTGTTCGCTACGGCGGGCCTTCATGTTGCATGCATCGATGTGTCAAACGGAAGTGTTCGTTGGGATCATGCACTCGAAGGAAGCGCCGATTCGATTACCGTGTTCGAAGATACTCTCTATGCAGTTTCATCAGTCTATGATATTGAGCATAACGATTTTTTGGAATCAGCTGTATGGAATTTCTCTTTCGACGGAAAGCTACGTTGGATACATCGGATGGATGAGCGCCCCTGGGTCACCCTGAAACATGACGGTGATGTTTGGTTTGGTCTTGGCCGACCAAAATGTGGTTTCGCTAACATTCGGAGCGAGCATGAATTCGTTCACAACGCTACGAAAGCCGATTCACCAATCACATGTGGTTCGACAACCGAAACAGAAATGATTTTTGGCCATGCTAACGGTTCAGTTACAAACCAAAAAGGCGGCATTGTAGCGGACGAAAAATGCGGAATCGAAGATATTGTGGCTTTGGAAGGAGGTTATGTTGCTGCTCTCGAAGATGGATGTATCGTTGCGAATAAGAACGGCAAGAAAATCTGGTCGGCCAAAGGAGGCTTGGTCACAACGCTCGCAGTTGGCTTTGAAATTGCGAAAAAGGCAACGTTGTGGTCTGGCCGATGGTCTGGCTCCGAGGGTACGCTCAGCGTCCAAGATTGTATCACTGGAAATATACTTGCCAGCGCTTCCTCAAGCCGTTGTGAATCAATCAGTGTCGACACAAGGCGCACGGCAATCGGATGTGAAGACGGGAGCGTTCATGTTTGGGAAAAAGACATGTTCAGCCGTAGGATGAAAGAGAATAAGCAAACGATCCCAAAAAACGATCGTAAATCCGCTTTGCAAGATAAATTACGAGCTTTGCGTGACCGGTAATCACTGGTTTGAGTCCCAAACACTGATTGGGGTATCTGCAACGCTTGACGAGTCGATATTTTCTCCAACCGTATACTGCTGTGGTTGAACTTGTTGCGGCATTTGTCCTTGAATTGGCATCATGCCTTGCTGTGGCATTTGACCCATCTGCTGCATACCTTGGTGCGGCATGTAACCTGGAATGGGTGTTGGTTTTCCGCCAGTCAACAAACCGATTAACAACAGTATTCCGCCAAGACCGCAACAGCAGGTACCGACCAAACCGATGCCGAAACCGCCAGCAAGTTCCATCGCCCCATCACCGATTACGAGATTGTAAGAATCGCTGTCGAAAATATACAGTTCTGTATCGCTGGAGATGGTGTACCTCTCGCCTTCCGTACAATCATAACCCGTTTCTTTGTCGACTGTAGCGCAAACATAGCCAAAGATAATTCGTCCATCATATGGGTCGGGGTCGTATTGCGAATCAGAGAATTCGTAGGGGTCATCCGAGTATATGCATGTCAACGTGCTCGATTCTTCGGTGACATCGCCACCTCGAACGACGGTAACGGTGAAGGAGGCCCCTTCACAATCGTCGGTCAAACCGTTCTCATCGTTGTCTTGATATGAGCCATTCATCATGACATACCAACCAGAGGAGCCATAGCCATCTTCATCAGTGAAGGTGTAAGTAAACGATGTATCGGGGCCCTCCACATAATCCATGTAATCAATAGAAGTTAACTCGCTAATGCCATCTGCCGACTCAATTCCCGCAATACCAAAAGACGCTACGGCAACCAAAACACAAACGACTCCTGCGATTAACAACGACTTGTTTGCCATGAAAAGTCGTGTTAACGGTTCTATTTAAGAAGAGAGGGGCAATTGAGGTAGATATCTTTATGATATCACTCCGATACCATTGACCAGTGAGTACCATGCAAGCCATGCCCCCTGCACAGACAATTGCCCAACCGACCGACGAAATAATGTTCAAAGATTTAGAAAAAGCAACGATCAACGGTTTCGTCGGTATTGCAATCCACATCCTTGCTGTCCCTGCTCTTATTTTGTTTCTAGCTGTAACGTATGTCACGACGTTTACCGCTATCTTTGGAATCATCCTCCAAATCGCACTCTCCATTCTTTGGTTCTTACAGTGGAACAGTTACCTCATCATCAATCCAAATGAAGCGCAAGCGCTTCAATTCTTCGGAAAATATGCAGGGACGGTTCAGAAAGAGGGTTTCCATTTCCTCATTAATCCGCTGTATCAAAAACAAAAGATTTCGTTCCGAATTCGAAACTTTGAATCTGCAAAACTCAAGGTCAATGATGTGAATGCGAACCCAATTGAGATTGCAGCAGTCGTGGTTTGGAAGGTCGTAGATGCTGCTGAAGCATTGTTCGAAGTGGACAACTATCACGGATATGTCCAGATTCAAAGTGAAGCAGCATTACGCGCTATGGCAACAAAGTACCCTTATGACATTATAGAAGACAAAGACATCGGAGGAGTGGCTCTTTCAAGCCACCAAGAAGTGATTGCGAAAGAGTTGCAACTTTCAGTTGAGGCCCGCCTAAAGAGAGCTGGGATTGAGGTTCTTGAAGCCCGTATTAGTCACCTCGCATACTCCCAAGAAATAGCTCAGGCAATGCTGCGCCGTCAGCAGGCAAGCGCAGTCGTTGCTGCTCGAAGTGAGATTGTCAAAGGTGCAGTTGGGATGGTGGAGCTGGCACTTGAGCAGCTCAGTGACAAGAATATCATCGAACTTGATGAAGATAAGAAGGCAACTATGGTCAGCAACCTTTTGGTGGTCCTCTGTTCAGAAACCGATACTACTCCTGTGGTGAACACTGGAACGCTTTACCAATGATGTGAGAACTTGATAACCACAGAAATGATCAGCCGCCTCGTCTTACCAATCGTAATTTCGGTGTTGTTGTTTACTTACGCTGGTTATTGTTGGGTGACGCAAAAAGTCCATGTAAGAGGCAAAGGCTGGAAAACAAAGGATGAAGCCCCGAAAACATTCTATTTCACAGTTATAATCCTTGTACTCATAGGACTTGGTCAATTAGCGAGTACTGTTTTTTTCAATCTGAAAATATGAGTGGTGAATGTTGATGGGTGAAACGAACGAGAACATTCGGGGTGAGGTGGGGTCCGCCAAAAAAAAACCGAAACAGGAGAAGAAGAAAATTCTTCTTCGCCTCGACCCAACATTGCATGAACAGTTGCGATTGTGGGCAGAACGTGATTTCCGCTCGCTCAACTCCCAGATTGAGTTCATACTCAAAAAATCTCTTAAAGGAAAAGAGGAATGATGCTATGCAAGAAAAGCAGGGATTCTTTTCAACTTGGTTTGGCTTTAGCGGATGGCGTGTCATGTCAGCAAAAGCCCAAATCTTTACTCAAATCCTCTATAGGGTGATTTTTCTTTTTGGGCTTGCATGCCTTATTGTCGGATACGGTTACATCACCGGTTCAGAGCCGGGTGGATTGCCTCTAACTGCAATGATTGTTGCTTGGTACCTTCTTTTCCAAGCGATGATCAATTTCATCTTTGTTGAAGGTTCCAGGTAACTGATTATTCCAACGAGCGAGGGCCTGTCATTTCTTCAGGGCGAACCCATGCGTCGAATTCTTCATTGGTGAGATATCCGAGTTCCATTGCAGATTCGCGGAGGGTCGTACCGTTTTCATGGGCCTTTTTGGCAATCTTAGCAGCCTTGTCATAGCCGATATGATTGTTCAATGCCGTGACCAACATCAACGAGTTCTCAAGATGAGCAGCAATGTTTTCCTTCACCGGCTCAAGTCCTTCAACACACTTTGTTCGGAAAGCAGTGCACGAATCGGTTAGCAGGCGAATAGAATGCAAAAGATTGTGAATCATCATTGGTTTGAATACATTCAATTCGAAATTACCTTGGCTGCCGCCGACAGTTATGGCCGTGTTGTTTCCCATGACTTGACAACAAACCATCGTCATTGCCTCTGCTTGTGTTGGATTGACTTTGCCCGGCATGATTGAAGAGCCTGGTTCATTTGCAGGAAGGGATAGTTCACCAATGCCGCACCGTGGACCTGAACCGAGCCAGCGGATGTCGTTCGCTATTTTCATCAAAGATACGGCTAGGGTGTTAAGTGCACCTGATGCAGCCACGACGGCATCGTGTGCAGCGAGTTGAGCGAACTTGTTTTCTGCTGTACAGAACGTAAGGCCTGTGATATTAGCAATTTCATCCGCCACCATTTGTGCGAACAATGGATGGGTGTTAAGTCCGGTTCCAACAGCTGTACCGCCTAAAGCCAATTCAAACAAATCGTCCAATGCAAAATCAATACGACGTAGATCAGCATCAAGTTGAGCGACCCAACCTGATGCTTCCTGGCCGAGAGTAAGCGGGACTGCGTCCATCAAATGGGTACGCCCGATCTTCACGATGTCTTTCCAATCTTCGGCCTTCAATGCTAATGCGTCTCGTAAAGCACGAACACTCGGAAGAAGATTGTGAGTAATCGCTTCTGCAGCGGCGATGTGCATGGCGGTCGGGAATGTGTCGTTCGAAGATTGAGCACGGTTGACATGGTCGTTCGGATGGACGGGTGTTTTCGAGCCCAGAACGCCGCCAGCCAATTCAATGGCCCGATTAGCGATGACTTCATTGGTATTCATGTTCGACTGCGTTCCGCTTCCAGTTTGCCAAACGCGCAATGGGAAGTGTTCATCCAAGCAATTATCGAGAACTTCCTGTGAAGCAGCAATAATCAGGTCGCCTACTTCAGGGTCAAGTTGTTTGAGAGCAACGTTCGTTTTCGCCGCTGCCTGCTTCAAAATACCGAACGCACGGATGACTCCGCTCGGCATTGTGTCATCTCCAATGTCGAAATTAATCAGAGAACGGGCAGTTTGGCAACCGTAGTATTTGTCGGCGGGAACTTCGAGTTCGCCCATTGTGTCGGCTTCAATCCGGACATCGGTCATGAACGACCCTTGAGGCTGAACTTCTTCACAGTTCGCACAGATACAACAGTGGGTCGGTGATTTGCAGCAGATTAAGGGTAGGGAGCAGAAACTTTTCACGGTCAAACTGCCTTTAGACGCGTCATAGAGAACATATTGGTCTCTAAGAAGGAAGTTCTACGTGCCAAAAATGGGTTTCACTGGAGACTAACGCGAATGATTTGCTGGGGTGTTCTGGGGCGGTCACCTGGCAATTTGTCGCATCGCTCAATCGCCTGTACGACATCCATACCCTCGATGACTTCTCCGAAAACCGCATGGTTTCCATCGAGCCATGGAGTTGGGACCGTAGTCAAGAAGAATTGGGAGCCACCAGTGTTGCGGCCTGCATTTGCCATCGAGAAAATTCCTGGCTTGTCGTGCTTGAGGCGTAGAGCTGAGGGTTCACAAGGAATCTTCCAGCCAGGACCGCCGGTTCCGGCGTTACGAGCCATAGGGTCAGCAGAGTGTGGGCAACCGCCTTGGATCATGAAATTCTCGATGACTCGATGGAAATGAAGCCCGTCATAGTGTCCACTCTCGACCAGACGAACGAAATTCGCTACTGTGTCTGGTGCTTGTTCATTGTACAACTGAATTGTAATGTTCCCGGCGCTGGTCTCCATGAGTGCTTGCATAATTACCCCACAGAGCGGGGGGTCAAGAGCATTCGCATCCATCAACTCTCTCTGACGAGAGTGTGAGGCTCAATTCTTCAGCCAAGGGCGGAAGTGTTGATCAGCATACGCTCGAGCGTAGTCTGCAGGATAACCCGATGCCATCAGTTGTTGTTCATATGCGAGTTGTTCGGCTGTGATGGTCGCATCAGCCTGAAGAGAAACTGCACCAGCGTTCGCAAACGCTGCTTGCTGTTGCTCAAACATCTTGTCTTGGTTTGAGTCGCTGCGACCGCGAGTAAACGCAAGTACTGCAAGAGCCAATATCAAAACAACTGCGCCGGCCAAACCAAATGTTAGCGCATTCATGCCAAACATAGCAGAATCGGATTGTGTCTTGTCTGTATCTGCAGCACCATCACCAGTTCCGCTGTTGTTGGTCGTGTCATCGTCGATTGTTTGATTGGTGCCCGTCGTCGAATTGTCAACTGGGTCTACCGGGGTTACCGGTCCATCCGTGTTGTTGTTCTGGACAAGTTCACATCCATCCTGACCTACAATGGTTCCAGCTGGTGTTGAGAGGCAAGCGTCGATTGAGTCGTCGACACCGTCGTTGTCGGCGTCGATACCTGTTGGCTCTGGAGGGCAGCCTGCGCCGCCAACGCCGTTTGCCACGCCCGCAACTTCTGGGCACGCATCGCCGTCAATCCCACTCGTGTTGTCGCCGTATGAGTCTCCATCAGAGTCCAGAGCTTGGCTGGCGTCAAACGGCCACAGGTCATTCAAATTGGATACGCCATCGCCATCCAGGTCAGCACATCCGGCTCGATCGATCGTTGAATCCCCATAAGTCGTCGGGCAGTCATCGACGATTCCGTCGCCAGTGTCTGTCGTATTGAAACCATCACGGTCAATATCGTTCGCCCACAGTTCTTCTTCATTCTGAATAAAGAACGGTTCGCCGGTGAACTGATTGTTCGTTTCATTGGATTCCATCAAAACATCATCGACGTCGATTGTCAAACGGCAAGAGTAGTTGCCGCTGGCTTGTTCATCCATGGTTGTGTAATAAACAAGTTTTGTACCAAAAGTGGTATTGTAAACTCCACTCACAACAATCGTCTCAGTCGCCATACGGGCGACTTCCGCGCCGTTTTCATCAAGCAAATCGAGGTGAACGATGATAGAAGTCGATTCGGCATCCCCGCGAAGACTTACCAATTCCCATGTAATTTGCACCTCCGAGCCAGAAGTGTGGTCGGTTGGACACATGAGAGAACTCACCGCGATGTCCGCTGGGGCAGAATCAAGAGCGGTAAATGTTAGATTGTAATATCCATCACTGCCTCCGGAACGAACCGTCAGTATGAGGTCGGTTGTCTTCCCTTCATAGGCGCTGTTATACGAATTGAACAATATGCCATAGGACAAATTATCGATTTCAACGATGGTGTTTCCATTCGCATCCTCAAGGGTGGCGGTCATTGCAGTTGAAGGGTCTGCATCAAATTCAATTTCGAAGTTCTTCCCGTCATTGACGGTAAAGGCGTATACATCGATTTCATCGATGCCGCTGAAACAGCCTTGCCCCGACATACTTGGGTTTTGACCAATGTTAATTCCTGTCCCGCCTGGAGCGTCTTGGCCAAGGCCGACGTCATTTGGTTGGCCACAGTTGAAGTTGTTCGGATCTACCCCCTCGGTCTCAATGATAAGTGTGTAAACACCAAGACTGGTCCAACTGCGAACTTCAATGTAGAATGTACCGCCTGCTCCAGCAAAAGTCGAAGAGTCTGATGTCGTGACGAGTTCATCGTTCGACGCACTGAGTAGGCTACTGTCAAAGACTGTGCCTTGGCTGCTGCGTAGGTAAAGGTCTGCATCCTGATCTGCAGAATTAACAAGTGTGACCGTGACATTGAGGCCGGGTGAAACTTCAATTTCGTACCAATCTTCATCGTCAACATCCTTGTGAATGCATCCGGTAATCGTCATTGATACGTCGGTTCCAAGCGCAAATGCCGTGGATGTGTCGCTGCCAGCATCACTGCCTGAAGATGCGTCGTCTTGTGCTGGACAGGATGTCTCTTTTGTATCAATGAGAATTTCATCGGGGGTTATATCCATGTTATCTTCTTCGTTTTTCTCATCAATTTGTTCGTCGGAATCAACCATGACGATGATTGAGTAGTTGCCACCAGTGGTGCTTGCTGGCACCGTAACTGAAAGCTGATACATGTCTGAGACATTTACATCGATTGATGGAAGGGTTAAGTTACCCAACTCTATATCGTGGTCTGCAAGGTCAATATCAACCGATAGCCAAGCCGTGAGTAAGGAGGTCGGTGACGGAATCGTTCCAGAATTGAGAACTTCGACATCAATGTCGATGGTATCGCCCGCACTGGCCTGAAGAGGTGCCGATGAATTTTCAATAACTAGGTTGGCTTTCGGTGTTGAATAGTTGGTCCAAACATCCAAAGTCCAGTTGACTCCGACCCCTGAGCGCGACAAATTCACGAAGTATATTCCACCGATGCCGTCAAAGTCTCCACCCGAAGAAGTGACGGTCGCATCACCGCCGAAAAACGCTGCAGAGGAGTCGACTTCAGCAGAGTTACTGTCAGTGAGGGCAAGATAGACTACAACGGATTCCGCCAAACTTAGCGTCACATCAATAGTATGGTTTGCTGGAACCTCAAAGGAGAATACATCGTTTGCTTCAACCCCGTCGATGCAGCCGGTATACGTGGCTGTCACATTGTTTCCAAGTGGTGCTGTAACGTTGGCTTCCTCTGATGGCGCATCGCCGCCGAGGCCTGCATCGTCTTTGCCGTTCGGATGAAGGTCATCGCACGAATCGCCCACCAACATAACTCCAGAAGACCAAATGAAATTGTTGGATTCGTTCTGCTCCGTGAGGTTATCGTACCCATCAGCAAACAAAAGCCAATAGTAGGTGCCGTTTGAAAGACTCGACGGAAGAAGAACTTGTGCAGTTGTGGTGCGGCTGGTGTTCTCATCGAGTGCTGCCTCCGGTTCAGATACATCGATCAGTGTATCTGCAAAGTCATACGTTTTATCGGTGGACAGAACGAATTGAACTTCAAAAGCATCGGAAGTTGTGTTGTAGATGTTTTCAACGACATACTCAACGCTGACCGTGTTACCTGCCTCGCCAGATGCTGGCTCAAGTACAGATGTGATTGTGAGGTCCGGTCGCGGAGGAGTGTTATTTGTCCATGTTCGCAATGTGTATTGGCCATCGCCAGAGTACACATAGACTTCAACAAAGAAAGTACTTGCGACTCCTGAGAGTGAAGTCGATTGGGTTGAAACCTTTTCCAGAGATGTGGTGGATTCTGAACCATCGACATATGCCCCAGATGAATCGATGAGGTAGAGGTCGAAATCCGCGCCGGCTGGCACGACCAGTTCAATGTCAACATCCTTGGCAGCCGTAGTTGTGATCTCGTACCAGTCTTCGGTGTCAGTGGAGTCGACGCAGCCTTGATTTCCACTTTGCCCACTGTTCGGATTGGTCCCAAGACTGCGTGAAGTTGCTGAATTGTTTCCTGCATCGCCCGGGGTACCGGCATCGGTCTGCGTAATGCAGGCTGCACGACCACTAGTTCCGCGCTTGGAAGTAGGATCCTTGAACAAGAGTTCCATCAAAGGTAAGTCTCGAGATTCTGTAAGAATAATATCTTCAGCGGCCAGGGGTTTCGTCTCAGCGTTGTCTTCTTGAGCGGAGACAAATGGCATCATTGCGGAAAGTACGAACAATGCGACAAGAGAAAGGGCCATACGACGGTCGTTCTGCATGTATTTGGCTTAGCGTGCTCCGTTATGAAACCTCGGCTTAGAAGCCAATGACGATTTGTGCGGATTTTGCAACTTTTTCAAGCAAATGCGCGTTCAATCTCGCTTGCAAGATTGTCGAAACGTCCTTGCAATTCGTCCATTGCACCGTTGAAAGCTTGCTCAGGGGTGAGGCTTCCATCGGTTTCGTAAGAGAGAATGTATGCGCCTTCGACAGGCTCTAGAGTAATGGCGTCGTCAAAGTCACCATCACGGTTCGTTCCGGGGCCGACTTGGTGAAGAGCTTTTTCGAGGTCCATAAGGTGGTTAATGTCTGTCATCATCTTGTCCTTTCCGAAGAGTTTTGCATCGATTGGCTTACCGTCGGAAGTCGTCAATCCGAGGTCAAACAGAACACTCGCCTTCTTTGGCTTGTTGAGTTTAGCGATGTTGTGTTGGCGGAAACCGACTGCAGCAACTGGAGACCACTTTGCGTGCTCTCGGCCACGACCCAGCGTAGCAAAGGCGTACAGTTCGAGGAATTGACCCTTCGAAAGAATAGTGATCGGGATTCTCTTGTGCTCTTCACGGATGTCGAACATTTGGTCTGAAATGTTTGTCAAATCACCGGCGTACACTGTGCGGTACTTCTCATCAGAATCTTCAGATGGCCCATCTTTTCGGATGTGGTAAAGGACTTGGCATGTCAAGCAACCTTTGGATTCTTCAGCAAGATCCTTACAGTTTGGACAGTCTTCAGGGAAGGTGATTCCTTCGTCTGGGTAGGTGGGGATAGGAATCATTGCCAATCGGTGGGCGATTGTTTCGTCAGGGAGGACGTTAACGGATTCGAAAACTTCTCCCTTATTGTCTTGGTTTACACCCTGGGTGAAGTTCACCTTGTCGATTGCAAGCTTTGGTACATCCGCAATAAGTGCACGGCGAACTGCGTTCACTTGAGCAGCGTCTGTATTTGTCAAAAGAATTCGAATTTCATTGCCACGTGGCCATCCATCAACGATTTGTACATCCATTTTTTCCACCTCAAAAATCAAACACGGCGACCACGACGGCCACCCTTCTTTTTGGTACCGTCGTGAGCGATTGGCGTCACGTCTTCGATACGAGTGATTGTCATTCCAGCACGGGTGAGTGCTCGAATTGCTGCTTGAGCCCCGGGGCCAGTGTTGTTTGAAAGGTTACCACCTGGTGCTCGGTACTTGATGATGAGTTGGGTGAACTCCTTGTCTTTGAGTTCATCAGCCATCTTTTCTGCAGCACGGGTCGCAGCGAATTGTCCGCCGCTGTCCTTCGAGGACTTGACAACTTGACCACCGGAGCAGGTCGTGATGGTTTCAGCACCGGTCAAATCGGTTGCTGTCATCAAAATGTTGTTGTAAGAACTGAAGATGTTTACGATTGCACGTCGTGTCATCACTCGTCACCTCCAACGTTATCTGCGGATGGTGCTGCTGCTGCTGCGTCCTTGACTTCAGTAGCAAACTCTGTGGTTGCTTCAGGATCAACTTCTTCTTCTTCAACGCCGTATTCAGCGGAAGATGCGCGCCCGTCGATTGCCTTGCGAATTGGATGCTCTGAGTTGTTTGCCCATGGGCAAGAGGGGTGCCATGTGAGCAATTCTTCTTCATCTCGAGAAATTTGGTACGATGGAATCGTTACCTTCTGGTCGCCAATGACGATCTTGCCGTGGGTGACGAATTGGCGTGCTTGCTTCATTGAGATTGCAAGTCCTTTGTAGTAGACTTGAGCTTGCAATCGGCGGTTGAGAATGTCTTCGGTATTCAACGAGAGAATATCGTCAAGGCTAGCGTCAGAGGAAATGAGTCCCTTGTTGTGAAGAGAGCGAAGAAGGTCTTCCATCTCTCTCTTGCCGTGAGCTTCACTGGTATCGACCATACCAATCAAACGCATGGCTTGGCGTCGGTGGCGTCGAAGTTGGGACTTGGCCTTCCAAATCTCACGCATGTTCTTCAAACCGTGATTGGCTTGGATAGCGTGTTCTTCTTCGATACGTGCCGCCTTCCACGGGTGAGAAGGTGTGTCAAATTTAGGTCGTGCAAACTTTGGTTCTCCCATTCATCATCCCTCCAATCACTTCTTTCGGCTCACACCAAGTGTAAGACCGCCACGGCCGTTTGAACGACCGCGCTGTCCACGTACTTTGTTTCCGCTGGCGTGGCGAACGCCACGGTAGCACTTCATTGTACGAAGTCGGTTAATATCATCTGAAAGAGTAAGTGAGACTTGTTGTCCTGTGAGGTGAAGTTCATCTCCGGTCTCGAGGTCTCGCTGGCGGTTGAGCATCCAGAGCGGGACTGTTTCTGCGTATCCTTCGATAGCAGCACGGAGAGTCTCCTGTTCTTCCGCCGAGAGGTGGCCGGCGAGTGAAGCAGGGTCGAATCCTGTGTTCTTACAGATTTGAATTGCGGTTCTTGGGCCGACGCCGCGAACTGCTGTCAAGGCAGTAGCAAGGGTCTTCTGTCCGTCCATATCAGTATCTGCCATTCGCAGGATGTACGAAAAATCGTCTCCCAAATCTTCTTCCTTAGGTCGTGCCATTGTGTTTCACCTCTCCTCAACACGCAGTGTCAAGCAGGTTCCCGACCAACCTCCCCTATATCAAGACCGCGATGCTTCTTCGCGATACTGAGAAGCGAAAACATCGCCGTGAGAGATGAAAAAAAACCCTTGAAAGGGGTGCGAAAAGGCGGTGATTATTCTGCGACGCAAACCAAGAGCATTTCATCACCGGGCTGTTGGGCCAAGAAGGCGCTTCTCCGACCGTGTCGGCGAGAAAGTTGGCGATCAATCGCACCCTGAACTTTCGGTTGGATTTCTGGCGGTAGAGGGACACGAATGGTCATTTTACCGATGTCATGCTCCAAAAAGAGTTCAACCAATTGATCAACGGTATCGATGCCAAGTTCCAGTCGAGCAAGGGCGACAACCCTGCCGGTTGCTTGAACAAGCATTCGGTCCATTGGGTTATCAAGACGCAATTGATGAGCATGATGGATTTGTGGGCGGCGGCCTTCAACAACCCCCCAAGTGAATGTTTCCGACTTAGAAACAGTTGATAACCACGCTTCAGCAAGACCGCTTTCGACCAAAGCAGCATCCAAAATACTGACGCGTTCACCTCGACGAGGCGGTTGGCGGGTTGGCTTTGGCAACCCGTCCCCAGCACTGAGAAGGCGCCCTCCTGAGATGACATGCGCTTCCTCGGTTATTGAGGGGGGGATCCGTACAAAGCGACGGGCGACCCCTTTCGTTGCTGCGTCTCCAAGCCACAGAGCTAGCCTGTCAACCCTTCCTCTTCCGCGCGATGTCCAAACCCATGTCCGAGGAATATCTTGCCAAACCGCATCAACCAGCGATTCCACCTCAAGCCGTTGCTCATGGGTGAGACGAGGAGATAGGTCGAGCAACATCGCTGGCCCGTGCACCCCTGCAGACAGGTACGGTGCCCACCCCGTGAACACTTCGTCAAGCCGAGGAGCCATTTCGTCAAGACCGTGTGTTCTGCTGTTTCGAGGTCGCGCAGGGTCAAGATGAAGCATGGCGATTTTTGGAAAGGCGTCAAGTGAGAAATGGTCTGCAAGAGCTGCACAAGTAACCGCCCCGTCACGGCCATCCCCGGCAAAAATCCGAGTTTGGAGCATCCGCTCAGCACCCACTTCATTACGGTGGATTGCAATCGATTGGAGATTCACGGCACTGGCTTGTGCCCGTAGTGGATCCAACTCAACGCCGATTCCGGGCCGTTGTAAGATTGCCATATGCGCTCCCAGTTGTATTCCGCTGCCGCAAGCACAGTCGAGAATGTATCCCTCGGGTAGGTGGAGTTCCGTGAGTAATTTTGAGCGGGCAAGGGCGACTTGCCAAGGTGTTGCGAGAGGTTTGCCCTCACTGGCATGATAAAATACCAACTTTCGGGCCGCTGTTGAATCAGGTGCGAATTCAGTTAGGCCCTCTGTATCGGTCGTTGCTGGATTGAAGATTCTGACCATACTTCCGCCTCATTGCCCTGCAACATCGCTTCGAGTCATTATGCTTTCAAAATGAATGCCTGCTTGAGCAAAAGCTTCCTTAGCTCCTTCCTCACGGTCAACAATACTGATAACTGCTGTCACCTTACAATTAGTGTCGTTTTGAATTCGTTCTACGGCTTTAATTGCAGAACCGCCGGTAGTGGTAACGTCTTCGACGATGACAATTTCTCCACCACCTTCAAGCGAAGAACCTTCAATGCCTGGTGGATTGTTGGTCTTTCGACCTCCCCGCCCCTTCGCCTCTTTTCGGACCATAAACCCGAGACGGGGGGAGTCGGTCGGAGAGGTCGCCACGGCAATGGCAGTAAGTGGGACTGCTCCAAGCTCAAGTCCTCCGACAAAATCGGCACCCATAGCGTCCATTCGTAGATTGAACAACGCGCCGAGTAAATGAGTCGATTCCGGATGCATCATAACGGGTTTTGTATCGAAAAACCAACGTGATTGTCGTCCACTAGCAAGCGTGAACGCATCGTCTGAACCTCCGTCGATAAAGGCCAATTCACGCACCAATTCAACAAGACGGGGCCAATTTGGGTGTTCGCGGACACTCGGATGAACGGACATTGTTCATTGCTCCTGCCCCGAATCAATGAACTTTGTCGCCGATAACGCATCCATACAAATGGAGCGAGGCACTCATAAACGGTCGCCTCTAAGACATCAAGGAGTCACATGTCTACATCGAGTGGTACGGGTCAAAAAAGGGGACATAACCCCCTTATAGGCTTGGATATCGCCCGACTGGAAGCAGAAATGGAGCGCTATCACAATTGGCTAGATGAGCATGCAGACGAGGCTTATATCGTTGCGGAACAAGCACGAAAACTCGGCTATGACCACAAAGAATTTGTCGAAATCCCGAGAGCTGCAGACTTGGCTGGCCGGACTGAAAAATTGTTAATCGAATACCTCGAAGGTTACGAGGTCGCTGACGATATCCGCAAACTTCTGGCCGAGCACGATCGTGAAACCACATCTATTATGATGGCTCAAAGCGTTGCGCGTGGATTTAGAGAACAAGGGTATGACCTCATCACAGCAATCGATGTTGGACTTCGCGTCGGGCTTGCAGTCTTGACTGAAGCCGTTCTCGTTGCGCCGCTCGAAGGAATCAGTGAAGTTCGTCTGTTGAACAACGTCGATGGTTCTCAATTCGTATCCGTTCACTTCGCAGGACCTATTCGTGCAGCAGGTGGAACAGCTCAAGCACTCGCTGTTTTGATTGCTGACATGATACGTAGGGAGTTGAATATAGGCCACTACCAACCGACTGACCCCGAAGTCGAACGGGTGAAAGAAGAATTTGGATTGTACCGTGGAAACCTGCAATATCGTCCATCTCCGGCTGAAATTGAAGAAATCGTTCGGGCGTGTCCAATCATGATCAACGGTGAATCGACAGAGCGCATCGAATGCGCCGGGTATGGACGCGTACGCAACATCGATGAAGCAAGAATTCGGGGCGGAGTATTGCTTGTCATCGGCGAAGGCATGTGCCTGAAAGCGCCGAAAATCCAAAAACACACCGAGCGACTCAACGTTCCGGGATGGGACTTTATTTCGAAGTTCGCATCAAAAGGAAAAACAGATGAAAATAAAGACGGTGGACTGAAATTCAAGTCTCGGAAGGTCCCCACAATCTCGAAGTTCATGCGCGATATTATTGCTGGCAGACCTGTCTTTGGGGCACCTCTGCAGCCGGGTGGTTTTCGACTAAGATACGGTCGAGCAAGGCCCTCAGGTTTAGCTGCAGCCTCAACAAATACTGCATCGATGCTTGCCATGGATGATTTCATTACCATTGGGACACAAATGAAAATTGAACGCCCAGGAAAAGCATGTGCTATCACCCCCTCCGACGATACAGACGGGCCGTGGGTTGTACTCAACGATGGAAGATTCTTGCGTTTGGATGATGCCAAGAGCTATGCAGCAATCAGTTCGAAAGTGGGTTCGGTGTGGGACAACGGAGAATTGGTACTCGGCTACGGCGAATTCATGGAGAACAACAAGAAATTAGTTCCGGCAGGCTATACCAACGACTGGTGGGCAAGTGACTTGGTTGAGGAATTGAATTCCTCAGATGCACTCGACGAGTTCTCAAAACTCACTGCCATACCTCGCTCTCAATTTCCGATAGGTGTGCCCGGCATTCACCCAGAAGATGCTGAAGACCCGAATGCTCAATTTCATGTTCGGAGAAAGTGGCATGTCTTCTTAGCTGCTTGTTCTCTTAACTGGAGTCAAGTCAAAAATGTTTCAAAACGTTTCAAAACCGCGATTCCCAACCCTCACAATCCTTGGTTCCTCGACCTCCCCATCGAATGGATGCCGGCGGTTTTGAACCTCATAGAAGAAGCTGAAATTGAGACTTTTGGCACATCGAATACTGAGACGAACCCTCCTGAAGAAAACCTCACCGCATATCCCGCCAATGAAGACAGGCAACTGCGAATCCGTAACGGAGTTCAGAACTGGTCAGCTAAATCGATGGAAATTCTTCGTCCTGAATCGTTTGAAAACATGAGTGATTACGAAATACCTGGGCCTAAATGTGCCCCCGTCGCACCTATTTTTACGGAAGAAGTCCCGGAAATTTGGGCGTATATACAGCATGGTATGGCGAAAGCAACAGCGATGATTCTCGGTTTGCGTCACCATCACGATGGTGACGATTTGGTCATTACCGCCGGCTGGCCTGCAATGCTGGAAGCGTTTGGGTTCAGCGACGAAGGTCCAAAGCCGCTCCGAATCGTCGATGCTAAATCGAGATTTGAACAACGTATCGAACAACTTCGTGAATGTCACAAAACCCTAACTGAAGAACGGAAGAGGTTGTCGGAATTACGACAAGCAAGAGCAACGGTCCGTATTGCTGCTGAAACCGACGCCAGGCAGCGTGGGCTTGGTATTACGGAAACCGATGAAGTTGGGCAGGCGGCTGCCTCAAAAGTCGAAGATTCTGGGCCTGCTGACCCCAAAAAATACCTCGCAGCACAAATACATGAAGACGACCATGCTGTTGATGGTATTATGTTGCAAATTCGAAAGATTTCCGACCTGCGATGGGTTCACGCCGCACCGGTTCGTGTTGGGTGCCGTATGGGTCGCCCGGAGAAAGCAGCTCCACGTATTATGAATCCAATGACGCACGCTCTTTTCCCAATCGATCTAAACGGTGGCAATCAGCGACTTCTAGCGAATGCTGCTGAAAAACAAAGCATCCGCGTCCAAATGGGCCGTAGATCATGCAAGAAATGTGGAAAGGAGTCCCCATTCATCCTTTGTCACCATAGACTCGTAGACGAGGATGGAATGGAGCGCGTCGGAGAGACCTGCGGCGGAAGGACGGTGATGCGTGAAAACGAAAACACGAAGCGTAGACGCAGAGGTGAGATTCAAACGGTCCGTTTGGACACAATGATTGAGGATGCCCGAATCCGATTGGGAATCGACAGAATCCCCCGGCAAGTCAAGTGCATGAAGAAAATCGCAAGTCGAGACCAAACACCTGAAGCAATCGAAAAAGGCTTGCTGCGGGCCAAATATCAACTCCCTGTATTTCGCGATGGTACCGTCCGATTCGACATGAGTGATGTCCCTGTGACTCATTTCACACCACGCGAAATCGATGTTTCGTGGCAAGCACTTCATTCGCTCGGCTATACTCACGATTACGAAGGGGAGCCTCTAACCAACGATGAACAGATGCTGGAAATCTTCCCGCAAGATTTCATTGTCAGTAAGAACGCCGGGGAGTTCTTCGTTCGAACCGCTCAATTCATCGATGAATTACTTGTTCGTTATTACGGGCTTGAGCCATACTACAATGTCAATACCCCCGATGATTTGGTAGGGCACCTCATCTGTGCACTTGCCCCTCACACCTCAGGTGGCGTACTGAGCAGAATAATTGGTTGGGCAGACTGTTCCGGAGGATATGCACATCCACTGTTCCACGCCGCTAAAAGACGAAATTGCGATGGGGATGAAGACGCCATCATGCTGCTTATGGACGGCCTCTTGAACTTCAGCAGAGAGATTTTACCTGCCAATCGCGGTGGGCTCATGGATGCTCCACTGGTTCTCACCACGCGCCTCAACCCTACAGAGGTGGACAAAGAAGCATTGAATGTTGACTCGGGATGGTTTTACAGTCGGGATTTCTATGAAACCACGCTTTCACAGCCGCATCCCAAAGAATGTGCAGAACGGATGGATTTTGTTGAAAGAAGATTGGGCTCGATTGCAGCTGTCCGCGGCTATGGTTACACTCACGATTGTCATGCATTGGACCAAGGACCCGCACTTTCCGCCTACAAGACCCTCGATACTATGATTGACAAAATGAACGGTCAACTCGATCTCGGACATCGATTACGAGGAGTCGATGTGAGGACGGTTGCCTCAAGTGTTGTACGCTCTCACTTCCTACCAGATTTGCGAGGGAACCTAAACGCCTATGCCCGTCAGAAAATTCGTTGCCTCAAATGCGCCCATTCGTATCGCCGAATGCCGGTAGCGGGCGCATGTATCCAGCCAAAAAAGGAAACAGGGCGTGGGTTATCAAGCGTTGGTGTGGCGAAATCAGAGGGGGGATTGTGTGGTGGAAATCTCGCTCTTACCGTCTCTGAAGGTGCTGTAAGAAAATACATCAAAGTTACAAAGCACGTTATGGCAACGTACGGAGTAGATACATACACCAAACAAAATGTGGAGTGGTTGGCAGACAGTGCGGACTCGTTATTCAACAACGACCGTGCGAAGCAACTTTCCCTCGCTGATTTCCTGTGATTACTCTCGCCGACTACGGCTACGCGACCGGAATTGACTTTTTATCAAATGAGGGTCTCATCACTGTTGAGGGGAATCTAATGGATGAAGCGACACTTGTGTTGTATGTTATTCTCTACGTGCTTCTGCCTTTGTGGGGGCTTGCCAGCATGCTTGACTGGTGGTGCCATAAAAAAACATCAATCGAAACAACATCCGGCCTCCACGAAGCAAATATTCACTGCTTAATGGGATTCCAAATTGCGATTCCATTGGTGCTTTCACTGGTCTTTGAAGTAAATGTTCTCGTTTTACTGCTGTGTCTTACCGCACTCATTGCTCACGAATTTATTGCCCACTACGATGTACACTACACAACCGACAAGCGAGAAATCAGCATCTGGGAGGTTCATGCACACAACTATTTGGCTACATTACCCTTCTTTTTATTCCTCATGATTATTGTTCGAAAATGGGAGGTTTTCATCGATCTTATCACGCTTGAATGGTCCGGGGGATTCAGTCTTGAATGGCGAAAGGAGCCGCTCGGCGCTACGGGCAACTATGCTGCGATATACATCTTCACAATGTCCATTCTTGTTGTATTGCCGTATTTCCAGGAATGGTGGCGTTGTTGGTCGTATCAACGTTCACAAAACAAAGGGGTTAGAGAATGAGCGTTTACATTACCAGCACTGGGAGATTTTTGCCTGGACCTGCCATACATGTTGAAGACGTCGAGAAAGTACTTGGTGCCGTTCACGGAAAACCTTCATCGTTACGCGTTCAAATCCAAAAAGCCAACAAGATTCAGACCCGCCATTACGCAATTGATGAAAATCAGCAAACGACGCACAGCAACACAGAAATGGCGACAAGGGCTGCTGAGGAATGCCTTGACAGAGCGTTCGTGGGAAGAGAAAAAGTCGGCATGCTTGCTGTCGCTTCAACGCAGGGCGACTTGCCTGCGCCAGGTATGGCGAGCATGGTTCAAGCCGAACTCGATTTACCCGAGATTGAGATTTTGACAACACATGGAATCTGCTCCTCTTCCATTATGGCCCTCAAGGCAGCTTGGAACAGTATGCGACTCGAAGAGCACGATGCCGCCTTAGTATTATCAAGCGAACTGGCCAGTCGGTTGCTCAAAAAACAACGCTATGAAGCAGCCACGACATCGACATTTGCCGCGAAACGCATTGACTTCAGTACTGAATTCCTGCGCTGGATGCTGTCTGATGGAGCAGGTGCTTTACTGCTGCAAAACAAGCCAGCACCAAAGGGCCTTAGCTTGAGAATTGATTGGATTCGAGGTTTTTCTCACGCACATGCATTGCCAACCTGCATGAGTGTTGGCTCAGCCGGTAGGCCAGAAGACGCCCGTACTTGGCAGGATTATGACACCTATGCAGAAGCCGAGCAAGATGGGGCACTCCTCCTACGCCAAGATGTGCGATTGCTCGATAACCTAATGCGAATGGGGGTTGATGGATACTTGCGACTTGTCGAAGAAGGAGTGAGTAAACCGAGTGATGTTGACCACTTCCTTTGTCATTATTCCAGCCACCACTTTCGAAATAAAATTCTTGAAATGTTGAACAAAGCTGGAGTCGGAATCCCTGAAGAAAAATGGTGGACAAATCTCTACACCCGGGGGAATACCGGCTGTGCTTCACTGTTCATCATGTTGGATGAGTTTTTACGAACCGAAGAATTATCGGTTAAAGAGGGGGACAGAGTGCTTTGCTTTGTCCCTGAGAGTGGGCGGTTTAATACAACATACGTGCATTTAACAGTGGTGAGCCAATGAAAAACGGAGAAATTGCAATTGAGGGTGGTTCAAACACTTCTGCTGAAGAAGGCGTTCCCGAAGGTATTGTCTTGAACGAACATGCCCAAGTGTGCCTCCAACAGTTACTCCGGGTTTGGCTCGGATTCGAACGAGACCTGTCCAAGGTCCCGCTTCTTCGTCGAATTGACCTTGGCACCTACACCGCTGAAGATCATCAGGTATTCCTGCGTAATATTCGTCAGCAAGTCATCGAAGGTTCCCGCTGGATCACGAGAACTGCAAGCAGTTTTGATCGAGATCATGCAGAAATACGGTCGACCATCATCAGCCACGCTGTTGACGAGCATCGGGATTACGAAATGCTTGAGAAAGACTACGTCGCATCCGGAGGAGAACTCAACGATATTCTCTCGATGGAGAGGAACATCGGTTCCGAAGCTTTGCATGGATTCCTTATGCACCAATCCTCCCAGCCAAATCCAATCGATTTGCTCGGGGCGATGTGGATTATTGAAGGGTTGGGTGAGAAAATGGCAACTTCTTGGTCAGAACGCATTCAAGAATTAACCGGACTTGGCGAAGATTCAACGCGCTTTATGGCCTACCACGGACACAACGACAGTGAACACATGGAACGCTTTTACGCAACTCTTGACAGTGTTTGTGTGAATGATGTTGCCGTTAACCGCATTGTGAAGACGGCGAAAGTTGTCGCACGTCTCTATCGATTACAACTGGAGGAAATGGAACATGATCTCAAGTGAAGCAACCCTTTCTCGTAAAGAAAGAAAAGCGCAACGCAGGCTTGAGAAAGCGCTGAAAAAGAATCATGGTCGCATGCCTGCATCCCTCAGCGATGCATTGAGTGGTGATGACAGTTTACCGCTCGATTCTGCAGCCAAAGAATTCTGGCTCAAAGATTTACAGAATCCGCTGCGAGTCGTTGTACTCCCAACTCTAAAAATCCTGTTGAGTGCTACGCTGCACATCACTTACTACCTCAAACGACTTTCTCCAATACAGTGGAGAGCACACCGTTTCTTACAGTGGCAGATTTGCTTTTTCATGAAATATTTTGTCCGCCCAGAAGCAAACATTTTGATTCTTCGACACTTTCAGACGGAAAGCAATCTGCTGAACTTTGTCATCGATAACTCGGGAAAGGAAGGCGTCGACTCTGTGGACATCTATCCGAAAGAAATTCAGGATCTCATGGTTCAGACATTTGTCCATCACGACCAGGGCATCCTCATGACCATGCGCGATCTTGGGAAAATGGACGGAGAACATTGGCCTGTTGCCGAAAAGGACTTGTCATGGAAAAACTGGAAACCAATTCGAGTCGATTATTCTCCAGCAAAGAAAAAGTGGACGCAATTTTTGGACTTTGAAACAGCACACGAGCTTTTCAAAACAACGTTCTGTTTTTGGCTCACAGCGAAGGAATACGAAGCTGCAATCAACTCGTTCCAGTTTGACCATTCTGTCGGTTTGAGGATAGATGAAATTATTGGTGCTGCAAACTTCGCTGACCTCGCATACAACCGATTCCCAATGATTTTAGTCGGCCCGACCGGTCTTTCGTATCGGTTCTTAATGCACGGATTCTTCGTTGAACACGCACATGCGCACCTTGAACGAATGCGTGCTGGAATGGGCCTTGAAAATTAATCAGGCCGGGTTGCAAGTCACTTACGGTGATGGATGGAAACTGTGCCACAGACCTTGCACCAGACTTTGGTTCCGTCTTTACGAGGTGTTGCTCCAGCAACATCAATTTTTACGCCGCAAACGCAGGTAACGGTGTTCTCCATGATTCACCGGACAAGGTCCGGCTTGATGAACTCAACGCTTAGGCAGGCAGGTTCAACCATAGTTCAAAACACATGAAACTCTTCGTCGTCGAGAATCCTTTGACTTCGTTAAAGGTGAATTTTTCAATGGCACCATCGAGTGATGAAATCGCGTGCCGTATCTCAATTTCTTTCTCCGTTATCGTCGACCTTTCAACAATTGCCCAGCCACGAAGAACTGTTGTTTGATTGGTCCTCAGTAGCGGCAGTAAGGCCGGTATATGCTCAATGCTGTGATGAGGGAGGTTAACCAGTAACAGGTCTACTGTTCCAATGTTCTTCGTTTCTGATGACCATGATTTGGCATCACGGCATGCCACCTCCATCGGTTGAAGAAGGGAGGAAGGGTTGCCTTTGGAATCTTTGCGACGACGTACGAGGTGTTCAAGATTCAATTCAAGCAGAGTGTAAGCGGCAGGATTCAAATCTCCTACCAAGCAACCTGAAACGAGGCCGGTCTCGCTAAGCAATGCACCCATGCTCGGCCCGACTCCCGCATACGGGTCACAGATGACTAACGGTCGCCCCAACAGGGTACGGAGCTGCTTCGCAGTGGCAAGAGTTTCGACTCTCTCATTCGACAACCGTGATGAGAAATAAACTGCAGAAGGGTCGACCCAAAGCAAATATCCGTTCTCTTTGATGCGTGTTCTTGTAGTTACAGTTCCATCTCGGCTTGCTAGAGGTTTGAGTTCTCGCACTCTGAATTCGCCTTTGACGCCCAAATCAGCGCAAACAAGACGAATGTTTGGGAGTTGGGTTAGCATAGCATCCGCAATCATCTCACCGTATTCTTGGACTTCATCTTCAATCTTGACAATCAAAATATCGCCTTGAATCTCATATGAACGGGGAAGTTCCTCGCTGAATTTAGCGGCGAGTTCCGTATCAAAATGGTCGAGCCAATGACTTGAGGGTTTGGGCTGAACCGCTATTTCCAGATGTGGATTGCCGCTCCAGACCGGATCGGATTCGTTCGGAGCTGTATCTGCAAGCGGGATGGCGTTTCGTCCATCTTCCAAACGAGTGACTCCGGCTTGGTTGCTGTTCCAACGGTTGCCCCTGCACAATTCCAGCCAGTGTTGGGTTTGCGCGCTCGGCACACTCAAATGACGCATGGCACTCGCTCTATCCAAGCGAGCCCGAGGTTTGAGTATGGCGGAGGATACTGTTGTTTTACCAAATCTTCCCGACACAGGGCTATTGCTGATTGGGATGGGGCCCGGTACCGTAACTGGAATGACGCTTGAAGCAATTCAAGCAGCCAAAAAAGCGACGCACCGCAGATACGAGGCATATACTGCGCTGTGGCCCGAATCAGAGCTTGATTTACTGGAACAACAAATCGGTAACATTCAGAGAGTCATGCGCCCTGAAGTTGAGCAACCTGATGAATTATTTGCTCTAGCAAAGAACTCACTTGTTGCTTTACTGGTCGTCGGCGACCCGCTTCAAGCGACAACACACGTCGACTTACAACTCCAAGCCATGGAGCACGAAATTGAATGTCGAGTATTCCACGGCGTATCGATTACGACAATTGTCACCGGTGCTGTCGGCCTTTCCAATTACCGATTTGGACGACAAACGACGCTAACATACCCCTACGGTGGATGGATTGCCACTTCTCCTCTCGAAGTAGTCGCAGTTAATCGATTCCGTGGCCTCCACACGCTTGTTTTGTTGGACCTTGACCCAACCGGCCAAGGTACTGGTGACCAACGTCCAATGAGACCTGTTGACGCGAAGAAATCAATGGAGCTCATGTGGGATAAATTAAGCGAACAACAACTCGAGTCTTCCGAAATACAGGACAAGGATATGATGAATGCTGCATTCAAATCTCTATTGGATGGGGAGATGGAAGAGTTCCCTGTAGTCTTGTGTGCTGATATGGGGACAGAAGACCAAGAAATCATATTCACGACAGTAGGGGGCTTGGAGCATCTCAATGGTGGGCGGTTGAATTGCCTCCTTGTTCCTGCACGGACGAGTGAAGTTGAAGAGAAAGCCCTTCTTCGTTGGAAACAGGATAAGTGATACTATGGCAAGTGGCGTACTACTATTGGCTTCATTTTTATTTTTCATGCTGTTCTTTGCCGGCGTGGGCCTTGCCTCCATGCGAGTGAAGGAAGACACTACCGACGATTATCTCGTTGCAGGAAGAGGGATGCATCCCGCTTTAGCCGCTCTTTCTGCGGTCAGTACCTGGAATTCCGGATACATGTTCATTGGATTTATCGGGTTTATTTTCCTCAACGGCTATTCGGCTGTGTGGATTGCGCTCGTCTCAACAATCGGACAACTTGTTGCATGGATTTGGCTTTACAAGTACATTCAGAAACAAGGTGAAGAACGCGGTATACGTTCACTCTCCTCACTGGTATCCAATACGACAGGTTCTCCCGAAGCAAAGGTTGCTGCTGTCCTTTCGGTTGTATTCCTTTCAATCTATGCTGCCGCACAACTCACTGCAGGCGGTGTTGCACTCGAAGTCATGCTCGATTGGGCGCCAACGGTCGGTATTCTCATCGGTTTTGTCCTAGTAGTCGCTTACTGCTACGCTGGCGGAATCCGTGCCTCAATATGGACCGACGCTGCTCAATCCTGCGTCATGATTGTCGGCTCAACGATTCTTTGTCTCGTAGCGATTGGGGAATCTGGTGGTCTTTCAGGCCTTCACAATCAACTGGAAGGGATTGATCCTGCAATGGTGAGCCTCTTCCCTACTGGGCTCAAATTCGGTGCTACGCTGTGGATTACAGCGTTCTTCCTCGGCGGCCTTGGCGTTGCTGGACAACCTCAAGTGGTTTCACGCGTAATGACTTTGAAAGACGACAATGACCGCAAACAAGCAATGATTTGGTTCTTTGTTTGGCAAACGCCATTCATTGCGCTCATGTTCCTTATTGGACTAGCATGTCGTGTTCTGTTGCCCGAACTTGGAGTCGATGGGGCCGAAACAGGATTGCCGAAACTCGCCATGGAACAACTGAATCCCTTCCTCGGCGGTTTGATTCTCGCCTCTATTTTTGCAGCTACGATGTCGACCGCCGACAGCCAAGTTCTCGCCTGTACTGCTGCCATAACTGATGATGTAAAGCCCGAATGGAGTCAAGACCATAAAACCACAAAGAAAGTAACTCTAGGGGTCGCTGTCTTTGCAACACTGATCTCATTGGTCGGGCAACAGATGCCGGGTTTCGGAGACTCCGTTTTCCAACTTGTCGTTCTTGCCGTTTACGGCCTCGGTGGCATTTTCGTACCGCTGCTCTTGGTTCGTATGACGGGTTATGAACCAGATTCTCAACACACCATTGCAATGATGATCGCCGCACTCTCAGGTGTTATAATTTGGACAATTCTTGGTTACGGCGACGATGTGTTTCCTTCCGTTCCAGCTATGAGTGCTGCATTTGCAACGCACCTCCTACTGTGTGCCTTCCGAGACAGTTCCGAGAATAACCCATTTGGCCGCTACGCGGTTCCTGCTCCAAAACCGATGGGTATTGGAGCCGTTGTTATCCTCCTCCTCGCAGCGAGCGTCGAGGCATCCTACCTCGTTCTTGAACCGGAAGCTTCGAAATCGATTTCGACCACTCCTGGCTCGTATGAAGTAACTGCAGAGTTCGAATATATCGAACTTGACAATGGAGGGGAATATATCGAAGACGGCGGCTCATACGCTCTCAATTTATCAACGGATTCACTAAGTGACGATTCAAAGAACATCGTTGGCGCCCGGATGGTAATGACGTATTCGGAAGACGAGACGCGCAGTGGACTTACCTGCGCAATAACAGACGATACTTCCGGTGCGGACACGATAACTGGTGTTCTATCGCACAGCAGTTACAACGGCTCAGCAACGGGACAAAACCAAGATGCTGGCCCCTCATCGCATGAAACGGAGATCGTATGGTACGACGCATCTCTTATTGGAAACGTCACCGGTGTATCAATGGCAGATATCGAGGCAGGGCTCAACGCCGATGGTGCTGGGCTTGGCGGCTACTCGTTCGAAATTTCAGTTGATGTTAGTACGGGCGGTGGAAATGGTTGTGACCACGAAGACAACGGGGAAAACGTCGACTATGTCGTCGAACTCATCGCTCTTGAATACACTGTGATTGAGATTAAAGAGTGAAGCGCTGACCTTGATGGGCGACTTTCCAGCCAAATGAAATCACTTGCTTCATCTGTTCGCCTTCAGCGTCATACAGTGGATTGGTATGATTGAGATGAGTGAAATACACTTCAGAGTCGCCATCTTCACGGGTTCCAAGCATGTTCAGCGTTTGAAGGACTGGCGGGTGGGGGACTTTGGACTGGTCTCGTCCTCCGAGTTCGTCTTTCGACCAGAAAGTTCCATCGAGTAAAGCAATGTCGATTTGCATACTTGAAAGCCATTCTCGAATCGATGAGGCAGAGTGAACTGCGAGTGTTTCCTTCCACGTATCATGGTCAGGCAAGAACAACAGTGACTTATTTGGGCCACGAACAATGAAAGCATGCATGTCTGACAATTCATCTCGGTGTGGGATTTGAACAGCCTCAATGATGAGGTTTTCAGCGTTAAACAATTGCTCGCCATGATTGAACGTATGAATCTCAAAAACGCCTTGCTGAACCATGAGATTCCACTGCGGTGTTTGATTGACAAGTTGATGCATTGCGTTAGAGACATGTAAATTGATGCCGCGTGATGCAAGTGTTTCACGGCCGAACAATCCAAGCCCATCGATGTGACCAAAGTGTGCATGGGTCAACAACAAATGGTGAACTTCGGTTTGACCCCATAAGGTGAATTGATCACCTAAGTGACGGGTCGCTTCGACGAGGATGTTTGTGCCACCGTCGCTGCGCAGACCCAGTGAAACCGGATAGTGTTGTTCTATCACATTGGCACAGCATGGCCTCAAACAGCCAGGCTGGGGATGGCCGCCGTCTTGGGCGACTCCAAGTACTGTTACTTCGACCATGGCCA
>QQRW01000008.1 GCA_003602605.1 Candidatus Poseidoniales archaeon
GCATCAGATACTGAACCCGAGGTAGCGGCTCGCGTCACATTGTGCCTCGCCAAAACTATTGAATTCGACCGTGACATTGGTCTTGAACTCGCTCAAAGACTTCACCAACGCAAGGAAAAATTACTTCGAAGAGGTATGGCAGACGTTCTCACTCGGATGTTCCGCCGACTTGAATGGGATGCAGTTCCCTTTCTCAATGACATGTTGAAGGATGAAGATGAAGGAGTTTTGGCAGCTGCAAGTGCAACTGTTGGCGACTTACGTTTCCTTGATTCTAAACTTTGGGCGGATACAATGGCTGAACTTGCAACTCACTCCTTGGCGATTGTACGAAGAAATTTGGTCCCGTTCTTGCGCGATTACATTGAACAGTACCCCGAAGACGAACGTTGCCTTCTACCGCAATTATGGCAAGACGGCGATGAAGTTGTTCGAACCCGGATGCGTGAATTATTGCTGCGGATGGAAGAAGTTTCACCTGACCACTTTGCTGCACGGCTCAATGATTTCCGTGAACAAGGGTGTGAATTAGAAACTCTTTGGGAGTCACTCACACACCGCAGACCCGAACGCAGTAGCCTTTGGCAAGCATGGTTTGCCGGCGAAGCTGAGCAACCGACATCACCGCCACCTCCTCCAGCGCCATTCAGCGACATGGATGATTCGGGCGAACTACCTTCGGTCGAAGATGCCTACGAACTCCTCGATCAAGAACTCGGTTTTATCGACGATTAGATTACTCTTCTTCGTCCGATTTAGCGAGTGGTCCGACTGTTATCAGCCCGACGTAAATGGCATTGAGCGTAACCAGACTACCCGCTAAGGTGAGTATCATTCCGGTTGGTTCAGGCGTATATGCATCGCTTCCAGTCCAAACAAGAACTTTGACAGACACCATCATTGAAAGGCCGACTAAGAGGACATTCTGCCATGTTTCACTGGGGTCCTTCCACAGATTAACAGTCGGCGCAACGCCTTTCTTATCGAACGCCCACCGGAACCAACTCAAGTAAATCAGCAGCAGTCCGACAAGTCCAACGAGACCCCGTGAAAAGGAGCGTGAGTTCCAGGGGCCTTCGGGAGTAATGTCTACGAAGGATTGAGCGACAAGAATGATTCCTGCGATGGCGAACCAACGCCACTCAACAGTTCTGCCCATGAACGACCGTAGGAGGGCTACGCTTGAAAGCCTACGCCACACAGCCGCCAACATGACGGCGGTTCGAGACGCATTGCTTGTTGCCGGTGGATTGGGAACTCGAATGCTACCAACGAGCGCATCTGTACCCAAAGAGGCACTCCCCTTGGTCGATGTTCCAGCTCTCGTTCACTTGGCCCGAGAAGCCGTTACCGCAGGTGTTGAACGGTTGCACATTATTTCCTCTCCTAGCAAAGACATGAACGCTCTTCTTGGTGACCATGCGTGGCTTCTGGACCGCCGACCAGATCTCGACCCGCAGCTTCTTTCACCGTTTACGGATGTCGAAGTTCACGTTCATATCCAGCACGAACCACTTGGCCTTGGAAATGCAATCGAGTGCGCCCTTGCTTCAATTGACGGTCCATTTTTGGTCCTCCTTGGAGATAATATTCTGTTGGATCAACACACGCCACCTCATGCTTTCACTCCCTCAAATGCAAGTCTGCAACTGGTCGAACACTTCCAATCCAATGGTTTGCCCTGCGTAGGTCTTCTTCCAGTTTCTCTCTCTGAGGTTTCCAACTACGGGGTGGTACGTCTCGATGGCCAACGGATATTGGAAATATGTGAGAAGCCCAATCCTGAAGATGCCCCTTCGAATCTGGTGATTTGTGGTCGTTATTTGTTCACTTCTGATGCTAAATCACTGCTGGAAAAATACGATGTCCAAACTCACGGGGAACTCCAGTCCATCGCTCTCCAACAGCATTGGATGAGCCATGATGGTTTGTTGGGTGTTGAATTAAGCGGCTACCAATGGTACGATTCTGGAAAACCCCTTCCTTGGCTACAAGCTCAGGTGGATCATGCATTGCGAAGGAGCGACCTGAGTGAAGAATTCCGTTCTTGGCTCATGGCTCGACTTGGTGAAAACTAACGCTGCCCAGGCTTCCAGAAGGTTAGCGGGACCGGCAACTCACCCTGCGCTTTTCGAAGTGCGAGATGGTCTGCGCGTTCATTCCATCGATGTCCTCGATGCGCTTTTACGTGCTCCCACGAGAGTGTTCGCACAGCGGCTACTGCGTCCCAAAGCGATTGAACATGTGCGACCAGTTCCCGGTTTGCCTTCGCCTTCCATGCCCCGCAAGCCAGGTTTCCAGCATACTGCGAATCTGCACGGATAACAGCCGGCAAATCTCCACCTTCGATGAGAAGCCATCGGAGTGCCGCTGCGAAGCCAGAAAGCTCTGCAGTATTGTTCGAACCGACCTCAGCACCGATGAAATCAGTCTGTGATGGGTCGGTTATCACCGCATCAGCAAATTCTTCATGCAATTCGCCACTTCCACGGCCTAGCCCATTATCGCCAGTTACGACAACGACTGCCCAAGCAGCAGGTGTTGAAGCATCGACGTTTTGATTGCCTAAGCAAGAGCCGTCAACATAGAGGCTCCAACGCTCACTGCTCACACTTTTCACTCGCCAATTTCTGACTTGTAGTCGGCTGCGCTCATGAGAGATTCAACTGCACT
>QQRW01000009.1 GCA_003602605.1 Candidatus Poseidoniales archaeon
TTTTGAGCACCACGGCTTTGTCCGGTGCGTCGCATGATACGAGAGACACCTCTTCCCTTACCCCACCATTCGACGGAGTGCTTCATACCGGCCATAGGAGCACGCTTTCCAACGTGAGCTCTCGAACCGTACGCTTGGCGTCGGTTAGCACGGCTCGAAGCCACTGCCAACTTGATGAGATCAGTACGAAGTTCTGTGGAGAACGCATCAGAAAGTGTAACTTTCTTTCCACTCTCAACAGAGATTTCGAAGTTTTCTTGGAGACGGCCAGCATCAACTTCGTCTTGACTGACTGTGTTGGTGATATCGATGACGTTTACTTTCAAGTTCAGACCCCCTGCTTGGATGATGTACTCACATACGTAATTTCGTATGGGTGAAGTGTCTTGTCAGAGCCACGTGTCGCATCACGGAATCGAATGAGGCGCTTGGCAGGACCTGGAACGCTTCCTTTGACGAGGATGTAATCTGAATTGACTTCACCGTAGTGGAGGAAACCGCCTGATGGAGTGATAGCGTGGTCTTCAGGAGACGCAACACGAAGAATACGCTTGTTGTATTCTGTGCGTTGGTGGTAACCGGTTTGCCCACCTTGACGAATTGTCTTTCGGACATATCCGTCACCGAATGCACCCATGTTACCGTGTTGACGGCGCTTCTTGGAGTTCTTGTGAGATTGCAACTTACCACCGAATCGCTTGATGACACCTTGCCATCCGTATCCTTTGGTAACGGCTACAATATCTGTAAGGTTGCCTTCTTCAAATGCATCTGCGAATGAATATTCTTCGCCCATCTTTTCTTTAGCGTAAGCGAGTTTATCTCCGATGCTACCTCCGTCAAGTCCGATTTCCATGACATCAGGTGTCTTTGAGGAAAGGCTAGAAACTGAAGCTGGTTGAGTAGCAGCAATCAAACGAACTTCGACAAGGTCTGCTTTCATGAGATTTTCAAAGTGCTTCTCAGCGTCATGCTCCTTGCGTTCAGGCAATCGCTTGAACAAGTCAGGGAATGCTTCAGAGATTTGAGCAGCGTCTGCCCATGCTTCACCAGCGGCCTGCTTGCCGTATGGAGTCATTGTGTATCCGCGGACACCAAGAATGCGCATCTTTGGGCATTCAACCACAGTTACTGGGACACGTACTTCTTGTCCAGCAGATGGGCTTCGCGGGTTTAGGTCTCGAGCGAGAATGTGGGTCATACCGGCTTTCCAGCCAGCAAATCCTTGCATTCTCACTTCACTTGCATCGGTTGTAGGCCACGACTTAACCAGACCAAATGGACGGTTTGCACGCTTTCGCGGGCTAAACGCCATCGATCCTCTTCGTGGGTGACTTTTCTTTGCCATGTCGGATTCCTCCTGTGTTTTATACAACGAATTGGCCCCACCGTGGGGGGCGTACGAGGGCTCTCAGGAAAGGAGAAGCCGTGACACTGCGCCCCATTCCCACGACCGGGGAACGAGACAGTTGGGGTCCTCAGGGGATGGCCCATTGTGTCTGGCTGCTCACCTTTGAGCAACCATCCGACTTACCTCCCGTATATGAGTGGTTCGGTCACTCAATGCGGTGAGGTGTAGTGGTTACATAGAATCCATCACCCTTTGAATGACGGAGGAATATATCCGTTTTGTTCACTTGACATGTTTCCTTTCATTTTACTTTCACAAACGCACTCCACACTATCCTTTTGAACCCTCGACCAAAAACAACAACCATGGCAGTAGTCGTACATCCTTTCCTCAAAGAGGGCGTACAGGCTCGAGCGTACCAGATGATGGTCTTGCGAAATACACTGGCTGCTTCCACTCTTATGGTGATGCCAACGGGCTTTGGAAAAACCGCAGTTGAATGGATGGCCATGGCAGAAGCACTGCGATTAAACCTCGGAAAAATCCTACTTATCGCTCCAACAACTGGACTCGTAGAACAGCAACAACGAATGGCGCAAGAAATGTTGCAGCTGGACAATGATCTCATCGTCACCTATACCGGTGAAAATACAATTGCCCAGCGGCCATCGATTTGGAAGTCAGCGCGAGTGGTAATGGCTACATCCCAAGTAATTCGTAACGATGCATCCAACGGCCGCATTGACTTGTCTGAAGTTGGAATACTCATCGTTGATGAGGCCCATCATGGCACTGGCAATCATGCCTATGCACAAGTCGGCAACATGTATCGCAAAGCTTGCGAAGGACAAACATCACCGAAGATTCTCGGTGCAACCGCAAGCCCTGGAACAACCGAGAGCAGTATTCTTGAAGTGATTAAAAATTACGACTTTGATTACCTTGAAGTATCTCGCAAGGAAGATCCTATGCTGCAGCCCTATGCTGTTGAAATGAACACCATACCTCACAGGTTGCCATTACCAGAGGAACTTTATCTATTGATGAAACCGTTACAAGACCATTTCGATCAAGAAGCAAAACACCTCCAAGACATGGGCTTCCTTTCCCCAACATCTTACATCTCTGGAAAAATGATTAACGAAGCACAACGAAGAGCAAGCCAAGCTATTCAGAAGAGAGATGTACGAGGCTATGATGCTGCAAGACGAATTGGTGACCTAAGGCGTATGCATATTCTTCTGGACCTCATCCAAACACAAGGGCTCAAAGCAGCGGTATCTTTCTTAGACAGGGCTGAAGAAGACGGGCGTAGTGGAGAAAGAACAACAAACCGTTTTGTTGCCAAGCCATCAATACACCAATTTCGAATCGCTACGAAAGAGGTCGAAGAATTTCATCCTAAACCTGGCTACGTACGGGACTTGGTAGTCAAACAGCTCCAAGAACACCCGAAAAGTAAGATCATTGTTTTTACAGAATACAGGGATACTGTGGATAATCTCGTATCGATTTTAAAATCTATAGAAGGGGGCAAACCAGACCGTTTCATTGGACAATCGGGCAAAGGTAAGCGAAAAGGAATGTCGCAGAAAGAACAACTCGAGCAATTGCAACGCTTTCGAGAAGGTGACATCAATATCTTGGTCGCTACATCAGTTGGAGAAGAAGGGTTAGATGTTCCTGCTGCTGAACTTGTGATTCTCTATGAACCCGTTGCAAGTGCTATACGCACCATTCAACGCCGTGGAAGAACCGCTCGACAACAGGCAGGAACAGTTCACACACTCATTGCTGAGCGAACACGTGATGAGTTTGTGAACAGCGCCGCTGGAAAGCGAGAAGAAAGGATGTATCGACTGTTGAAGCGTATTCGCAAGCGTGGGCTGATACCATCGAGACCTCCAGCCTCCGATGCGGTTTTCGATGCATTCCGAATACGCATTGGCCAAGACGAGATGACAGTTCCTGCTTTCATTGAAAGCGAAAAAGAACGAATCGAAGCACTTCTCCCCGCACCACAACCATCGAAATCTGAAGAAAAAGCGACCGTAAAGAAAGAGAGGGGTGTGCCCGTCATCGCGCCCTCAGAACGCCGACACAGTCATCAAATGGGGCTTGAACAATTTACTAGCAAGACTAGGCAGGAAACGAAAACCGTCGAGAAAAGTACACCTACTATTCGTACTGCATGGCCAAAACCCATCCTCGATGGTCAAACTCACCGGCAACAGGAAGACCTGGCTGCGGCAGCAGCATCCGCAGTAGTCGCCGAAATGGATGAAGTTCCGAAACAGAAAATATCAGTAATACTCGACCACCGGGAATCATCCTCTACACTTGGGGCCTACCTTAGAAGTCAAGGGGCTACTGTTGAGTTTCGTCACCTCAAGGAAGGCGATATTCGAATATCTGAACGCATACTTATTGAGCGTAAAACCGCTAGAGACCTCGTCAATTCGCTCACTGACGGACGATTGCTAAGCCAGTGTCGACGCCTTATTGCCTCCTCATCAAGACCTATGTTGCTTATCGAGGTAGGAGAAGGCCATGGACAGTTTGTCCATCCGAATGCAGTCCACGGAGCTCTTGCTCACGTGAGCCTCGATTTGGGAGTTCCAATCATGATGACCAAAAGCCCTGAGGAAACTGCACATTTCATCATTGTTGCAGCAAGGAGAGAACACGACATGATTGAGAAAATGGCATCTCTTGCGAAAGCCCGAACTGCGAGTTACGAAGATGAAAGAAGTATTGAGAGGGCAATCTCCGCCGCACTCTCGGAAATCAAGGCCATTGAACTTGATAACAAGGCATCTTCACCGCTAGCTGGAAGATGGAATGTACATCAAAGACAAGTATCAATCGATGTATTGTCAGCCATACCTGGCATAGGCATCAAGAAAGCAGAATCGCTTGTGAATACCTTCACCACTCTTTCTGGCGTGTTCTCAGCATCGGTTGAGGAACTAAGCGTGTGTGAACACGTAGGGTCGGCAAGCGCCCTAAGGGTTTTCGAAACACTGCACGGGTGATTATCCGCCTATGACCAGTGCACGGGTTCGAAGTTGTGCAAAACGATCGGGGTAGTGACCCAAAGCAAAAGCAACCATCTCAGCGAGATGAAGAATTGGCATTGTGGTATCTTTGCGCGCAATTTTACCTGCTTTGGATTGGTAAGAATCGAGGTTTGCATGTGAGATGGTACATGCCGAAACGATGAGGTCGGCTCCACTTGACTTAGCATCAGAAAGGACTGCTGCAGTCATGCGCATCACTGGCTTGTTGATCGTTAGCAAAGAAGGTGCGCCGACACTTTGGCATTTGAGATCGTATTCAACTGGAGTGCCGCCGAGGGCCGTGATGAGTTGTTCCATGTATGTGGGCATGAATGGGTCATCATCGCCGCAGGCTCCGTGGCGTTGCATGCTGGATCCATAGTAAGCGGCGACATTCAAGCGAAGTGGATTAATAACGGCATCTCGCACCTTATCCAGTCCAATCTCTTCAACCAAGAAATGGAGAAGATGGCGTGACTGAGACTCTCCGTTGTATTCAACACCCGAAGTCCGGGCCACTATGTTGTTCACATGGTTAGCAAAACCTAGATCATCGTTGAATTCATCGATTGTGTCACACATGATACCATGGCTTGTCGCACACGTTGTAAGGACATCCAGACCCTTCGATTCTGCGAGCGCTAAGTTTCGTGCAACCAATGCATGTTGGAGTTTTGGAGATGATTGTTTGATGATGTTCCCACCATCGCTGCTGGCTTTTGGAAGTTCAATCAGTTGAATACCGAGTGTTTTGCAAAGCGGTTGGATACAGTCCTCTACCTCTGATGATGCAGCTCGGGCAGCATTGCCGGGATAATATGCAATTTTGACAGCCATAATTTCACCTCAGAATCTCTGATCAATCTCATTGAAGAGGCTAACGACCTCGTGGTGCGACTCGACTTTCGTGTTAATCATGTTCGGAATTTTACCAATTCCTGCTGGTGGCGCAAGAAGTGCTTGTAAACTTCGGAATGGAGGTGCACCGGTTCGGGTAAAGCCGAGGAACATACGAGCAGATACACCATCGAAAATATTGCTCAGAAGACCAACTGGTCCCAAAACTTGTCGATAAAGAGTGGTTTCGTTTACATTACCGCTCCACTTTACACTGCGACCGTACCACTTCACGAGTCGTCCATGAGGTCCAGAATAATTGGTGGAATTCAATAACTTGCCACGAGCAGTGTTGAGGGCTTTTGAAGCAGTACGCCCATCTGAGCCATATCGAGCAACTGAGGTGAAGTCAGCCTCTGCCCAAACACCGTTTTCACTGCCAATTGAAGCCATCAAGGAATCGCGTTGAGATTCGCCGGTACGGGGGTCTACACAACGATTCCATTGTTGAAGGAGGACTCCGGGACCCATATATTCAGAATCATACGCAAATGTATCGGACATGGACTGCAGAAGTTGGAAGGAGACAACATCTCCAATCGCGTGGAGGGTGTTCGCAGTTGCAGCCTCCATTGTGCCCATTGGGCTACCGTTGAGGAGGGTATGACCGTCGCGAGGATCTGCCTTCATCCACGGTTCACTGGATGAACGTGCTGTTTCGAACGAAGTATAATCGACAACGAGGTCTCGTACGACAGGATATCCGGGGATTGGTTCCACCTTGAGGACACCTCCTTCATTGACCAAGTCACTGATTTGAGCGAGGTCAGACAAGACAATCCGGCCGTTGACTCGTACGCCCGAAGTTGGAGAACCATTACCGTTTCCTCTGCGGAAGGCAAGGCTTCCGTCTACATCTTGTTGGACAGCTAAAAGTAAGTCTTCAACCGTAGCGTGACCGGGTACTGCGCATGCGATGGTATCCCATCCAGAATCTGCGGCTTCAGGGCAGTAGCGGAACAAGGAAAGTGTGATCGAAAGATCTTCCTGGACAATGGAGCCGGGAGTGAAATCACCTTCTACAACATCTTCGCCGGAGCCAGACCCGTATTCGATCATCTCATCGAGAAGAACTTCCTGCAATGTTCCGGATTCATCAACACAAGCGATGATAGGAAGGGCTTCAGCGACCCATTGAGCCCATGGAGTGTCGAAGTCTACATCGCACAACTGAGTGGTGTGAACTTTGTTCGCCCCCAGTGCAACATACTTCTCGTCCCAGTCAGTTCCAGCCTTGCAGAACTCATCGTATGAGGAATCGCCAATGGCACAGACACTGAATGAAACACCAGACATCGATGGTGCTTGAGAGTTAACAGATTGCCAAAGCGATTCGGCATTGTCTGGCATTTCGCCCTCGCCCCAAGTGGACGTGATAATGAGTGTACGCTTGTGATTTGGAAGAGTCGCTGCATCGAATCCGTCCATGTCGTAGACGGTAGGAACAAGTCCATAGTTTGCAGCAAGTTTTGCGGTTTTTTCGGCAAGACCTGCTGCGTTACCCGTTTGGGAGCCGAAAAGTATGGCAAGTGAACGATCCCCTCCGCCAAGAAGAGCTTGGAGTTCTGCACTTCCTCCAGTGGCCACGGCGACTGCTGCGGCAGGTTCTGCAGCAACTTCAGCAGCAGGTGCAACCTCTGCGACTGTTTCAGTTGCGCCGTCGGTTTGAAGTTCGAACTTGATAATCTCGACAGGACATGCATCAGCTGCTTCGAGAATCATCTCTCCGTAATCACTACCGAAAGTACCGGCCATTGCAGCTCCACCGACGTTTCGGTCGAGAACACCATCCGTGCGGACTGCAGCAACAATCTTCGATGAATCATCGGAAACCAAAAACACTTCAGGACAAATATCCTGACAGGCGTCACATGTGATGCAATCTTCTTCAATCCACACCTTTGCTACGATGGTCATGTTCGTCACCCTCGCTTACGCGTCGTAAGCAATTATTCCCACCAAGGAGGGGCCTTTCAAGGTTCGCTTTTGTTCCCTTCAAAGAAGGTCGACAATTTCAGGAAAAATAGTTTCCGAAACATCATCCCAAATGCGAGCAGACATCACATTTGGAAGTCGCCCATACCGCCCATGTCGCCCATGCCGCCGTCCATTGAGACGCCCTTGGAAGAAATGACATCGTCGATTCTCAAAATCATGATTGCGGTCTCAGTGGCAGATTGTATCGCCTGTTCGACAACTCGCATTGGTTCGACAACATTGGCTTGCTTCATGTCAACTACGCCACCTTCGTAAACATTGATACCGGCATGTGACTGACCGTCAGCGTGAGCTTTGCGAAGTTCGATGAGCGTTGTTACTGGGTCAAGACCTGCGTTTTCTGCGAGTGTTCGCGGAATGATTTCCAATGCAGATGCAAAGGCTTCGATTGCCATTTGCTCTCGGCCTCCGACGGTCTCAGCGTAGGTACGCAGATCTCGAGAGAGTGCAGCAAGGACACTGCCGCCACCGGTCAAGACTGCGCCGTCTTCCCAAGCGACTGAAACAACACCGACCGCATCATCGAAGGCGCGACGGATTTCATCAACAACGTGCTCTGTTCCTCCACGAAGAAGAACTGAAACTGATTTCGCCTCAGGACATCCAGTGATGAACGTCATATCGGATTCTCCGATTTTTCGTTCTTCGACCTTAGCAGCATGGCCTAGATCCTCACCGGAGAGGTCATCGATGTTGGTAACAATTCGACCAGCAGTAGCCTTTGATAGGGCTTCCATATCCGATTTCTTTGCACGACGGACGGCAAAGATGCCGGCTTTCGACATGTAATGCTGAGCAAGCTCGTCAATCCCTTTCTGACAGATAAGAACGGTTGCTCCAGAGGCTTGAATTTTCTCAACAAGTCCACGGATGTAGTTTTCTTCCTCCTCGAGGAAAAGAGCGAGTTGGTTTGGATCCGTAATCTGTATTTTTGCATCGACTTCGGTCTTCTTCACTTCTATTGCCGAGTTAATGAGGGCAATTTTTGCATTAGAAATTGATCGTGGCATTCCTGCATGAACTCTTTCCTTATCGAGAAGAATCCCGTCAATGAGTGTTGAATCTTTGATAGAACCGCCTTGACGCTTTTCGACCTTGATGTCGGAGAGATCAACAATTCTCTCTTCATCTTCGATGATTCCTACGGCGTTCACTGCACGAACGCAAATGTCAGCCATGAAACTCTTGACCGCACCAGCAGACTTACCGGTAAGAGCAGTTTTCGCAACTTCCATCAAAACGGAGTCTTGATTCTCAGTCGAGATACCATGCGCTTCAAGCAATTCCACTGCTTTCTCTGCTGCAAGTCGGAATCCTTCACAGATAACTGTGGGATGAACGTTCTGTTCAATGAGGTCTTCGCTGCGCTTGAGAAGTTCTCCTGAAAGAACAACGGCAGAAGTCGTACCATCATAGCAATGCTGTTCCTGTGTTTTAGCGACTTCAATAATCATCTTGGCAGCAGGATGGTCGATGTCCATTTCCTTGAGAATTGTCGCTCCGTCGTTCGTGATGACGACATCACCCATCGAATCCACCAGCATCTTGTCCATGCCTTTCGGGCCGAGCGTGGATCGAACTGCGTCAGCTACGGCCTTAGCAGCAGCAATGTTGTTTGATTGGGCGCTTCGACCGCGAGTTCGCTGTGTTCCGTCTTTCAAAATGAAGATAGGTGCTTGTCCGTTTCCATACATGTGAACATCTCCGTACATCTCTGCCGAGGGCGAGTACGACTTGAACCCTACGCTTGGGTTTTAATCGAGAATTAAGCCTGTTCATTTTGCTCAAGCCACATTTGGCCGTAGACATTCCACTGTTCCATGGTCCATCCATCAGGCAAACCTGCAGCAGGAACCGGTGGAGCCGTTGCAGCTGTACTGAGTTGAGGGGATGGGGCCGTTGGGGCAGGAGCGATTGGAGGCGCTGCTGCAGGTGGTGCACCGGCTGGAGGTGAAATTGATGGCAATGACTTAGGCACATCATATGCTGAACCAGCGACTGGAACTGTTGGTGCTGCGGCAACAGCGCCATAGGTTGCTTCAACACTGCCTTCGTATCCTTCTTCTCCCCAGCCTCCGTAATCGTCTACTTCTTCCTCTACGGTAAGGATTCGGAAGATGACCCCTACACCGATGAGGAGAATAGCGATGAAGCCGATCCAAGTAAGGATTGAACCGATGTCAACTCCGTCGGAATCTCCACTGGCACCGTCCGAAGAAAGATCAGAACCTGTCTTGATTAACTGAAGTTGTAAAGTGGTGCTTGATGCATCACTGACAGTCTGGGATTCAGCCCATAGAGTAAGGTTGGTGAACAGAGAGTCACTGCCGAGGTTGTTGAGGGTGGTCGAAGATACTGTGAAGATAACCGTGACTTGTCGTTCTTCTTCTACATCCAAGGAGAAGGTCCTGTCGCCGTTAGCAAGTTTGGATTGTACCCAGTTCGATGAATCTCCACTGTCGAGATTCATAGATACGGATTGAGCAGTCGTGTATTGGTTTCGAACGGTAACGGTCATTGACCAAGCATCAACAGGTTCTGCCTCATCGATGACAAGCATCTCAGTAGGGATAATCTTCAACCAGTTCTGTGAACCAACAAGATAAATCGCAGAACCAGAAGAACTGATGGTATCATCGTTGACGCTCGTCGCAATCACATTCAAGACCAATTGACCTTCAGTACCGTCTTGGAAGGAGAAACGAACAGAAACGTTGTAACTGCTTCCTGTAGGAATTTCTGGCGTCATTCCATCGAAGAGATTCGTGAACTCGATGTTCATGCCATCAGGCGTGTTGGAAGTCATCGTGAAGCGGTCCACATTGTTACCATCGTTGAACACTTCAAACTGCATGGTTTGAGCAGATTGACCCGGTATGTATGACTGATCGGCATCTTCGTCTGAGACTCGAACTGCTGCCGTGTCAAGGATGTCGACAGTAAGTGTGATCGACGCCTTGACCGATGAATCGTCAACACTCGTAGCTGTAACTGTAAGACTGTACAGTTGAGGGGCCAATCCGATAGGCATTGGTAAATTCAGTTGAATAATAGATGAACCATCCCAAGCGTCCATAACAGCAGTTTGACTGCTTGCCAAGTTTGCACCAAGTTGCCAGTTTTGTTGAGTTAACGAGAGGTCGTATTGCTCGTCATCGTTGCCGGTATTGTAGATGCTGATGTAGACTTTCTTTGCCACGCCATTCGCTGGACCTGAAAGATCAGTATTGTCGGTTTCGAGAGAGACTTGACGAAGAACTGGCACCTCAATGTTGCGAGAGAGTACATCGTTACCAAACAAAGCACCACAAGATGGACAGGTTGCGCGTAAAGTGAAGGAAACAGTACCTGGATTTGCTTGGGTTGCTGCAGTAATGTTCAACTGGAGATTAACGCTTTCTCCACGGCCGACATAAACTGGATTTGAAACGGAAGCGCCTGTATCGTTGACAAGGAGCGCAGACCAATCATCCTCAGAGAAAGTTGTAGCGAGGTTGAATGAAGCATCTCGGTTTCCGGAGTTTTGCAGACGGAACGGAACCATGCCCGATTGGCCGGGTCCGAATGAGCCCGCTTGGAGACCAACGGTCGAAGTGAGAGACACACCGAATTGTTCAGTAACACCCACTGACGAGGTAAGTCTTGCCTTCTCACCGGAGTTCTGCCCGGATGCATCCGTAAACCACAGTTGCCAAGTGAGTTGCTGGACATCGGCACCGGGAGGAATTGTGAGATTGACCCAGAGGTCGATAGAACCGCCACCTGGAATTGGAGGGATGAGTATGCTTGTGTCGTGGTCGTTGACCAATGTCGAATAGCCTGCGCCGTTCACGTAGACTGCGTCTTGTCGTATCATTGGATTTGCAGGGTTCATCCAAGTAAGGTTTGAGATGTTTGACTCCGAGCGAATTGTCGCAGGAGCGTATCCGTTGTTGGTAACCGTACAATACAGAGTGAGGAGGTCACTTGGTGGAGCAGAATAACCGTTTTCTGGAGCATCACAGTCGACATCTAAGGTAAACTCTTGCACTTTGCGAACTCCAAATTGAATCCAGTCATCAATATGAAATCCTTCTGTTGCTCCGCTGCTGTCGCTGCGAAGGACCAATCCCATTGAGAATGAGTTACCACCGAGGAAAATATTTTGATTTGTCACATACGGGTTCTGAAGATATGTTACTTGAGGATCCCAACTGATACGGGTCCATTGATCGGGTGCTTGGCTTGGGTTGCCTTGGGTGATATCGTAAACAATCGATTCGTTGATGTCTTGGCTACCTGAACCGCGCCACATTTCAATTGAAACACTGTCGCCAGATGCAACACTACCCCAAGCTTGTATGTGAATCTGCGAAGAGATGTAGTTTTGTGCGTAAAACAGATTTCGGCAAATCCATGTACCGTAGACTTGAGACATTCCAGCGTCGAGTTGAGCGTTTGCACCGCAGTTGTTACCGTTGGTAGAGATGAACGAATTAACCAGACGGTCGTGTGCATTCGATGGATAGTTATTACCCGATTCAGCATTGCCCCAATGCTTTGAACCAACTGCTCCACCAGAAAGGTCTGTCCATGAGCCATCGCCGTTTGCGTTGCCTCCATTGACTGGGTAGCGAGCAGAAATGAAAGTTGAAGATGTACCCAACTTTGTTCCGTCAAAGGAATCTCGCATTATCGCTACTGGAACGGTCTTTTCCAACACGTCGTTTTCATTACGGTCGTCACCGTTTGAGTCCTTGTCAAGCATGGCGCGAAGGATGAGCCCACCGGAAAGGTCGTTGGTCGTTGTATCGAGAATTGAATGAGCTGCACTTGGAGTCCAGACGAATGTTTTGGAATCACTTTGACCACCGATGAGAACTCCGGAAGTCCAAGTGAATGTTTCCATCACATACCCGATAGGGTGGATGACCTGAATCATGGCAATACTGTCTTTGCCGGTGAAAGAACTGCCTCCACGTTGAATTTCCATCCCAATCTCAATTGAATCTCCTTCGAACAGATAATCGACGATTGTACCGTCTGATTGCGTCCATTCTTCAGCCGCATCAGTTGCGTTACCAATTGAAATTGAAACGACACGGAAATCATCGTTTGCCCCACCACGGCCAGCAGCAGCACTTGCGGGTGCAGCCATTCCTAAGGCAAGAGTTTGGAGCAACATTAGGGCAACAAGGGTCAACGGAGTGATACGACGCATAAGACCAACGAGACCTCCGAGTTTCACGCGGCATATAGAGATGGCCTTTTGATGACCCCGTAGGGGTCACGAGGATTTGCTACCCAATCACTTGGATTTACGAAGTCCGGTTATCGCAGGCTGGTCGTATGCTGGCGTGGAAGTGAGTTCTTGAACACCGTCACTGAGATGACTCACTGTATCTTTTTGATCAAACAATTCACTGATTCCGTCAAACGATATATCTTCAGCCTCAGGCGGGATTGAATCAAGGACATCCGTTGCATCACCAACTGCAGAAATTCCTTTCGATGCAGCCTCGAGATGCGAGGGTGCTTGGACTGCTAATGTTGAACCACCAACAGCAGCACTGGCAGCTTGTACAGCCGTGGTGGCCTTACTCGCCAAAGCAGTTCCAGCGACCACAGCTGCAGTCGTTGCTGCAGAAGCGGCAATTCCAGCGCCCTTACCGACCAAACTCACTGCTTTCGATGGGGGTTTCTTTGCAACGGTTGGATTTTGGAATTCATACATCCATTCGGGAGGGTCTGACGAACCTGCACCCAGTACCGCAATTGTGGTAAAAGCTGCAAGCGGCATAACTGCAAGAGCTGTGAGTAGATCAAGGAAGGACGTTTCTGGAATCGAAGCGATGGACAAGGATGATTCAAACAACTCTTTTTCGAGGTTGATATTGAGGTTGAGGTCTGGACCCATCCAGCCAATTACTGCAACACTTGCCACACGCCCAAGGAGCCACAGAACGAGAACTGGGGCAAGCCACGATAGTTTCGTCATTGAGATGAGCCATTTTCGTGTAAAAGAGGCAATTCCGATGTATTTTTCAGCAACCCGAGGAAATACTTTCATGATGCTCAAGAGGCCAAAAATATAGACAAGAAGTGCCATTTCGAGCCTCCGCTCGGAATGCATCACCGTATCAGGAATAAGCAAAACGAGCATTAATGGGACAGTTGCCAAAACTACTTGGAAAGGCACTGCAAGTAGAATCAAACCGCCATGGGTTGAAAGAATCGTATGACCATCAACCCATCGTTCATGAGCAAGAACAGTCAATCTGCCGTGAGGTGATTGGGCGTATTTCTTACGTAGAATCCGACGTGAAAAGGCATCAGATTTTCCCCGACTGAGTCCCAAAAATTGCAGCCAACCACCCTTTTCAACGACTCGTAGAGGCATGAATCCACCAATCAACAACGCCAATAACAGAGCAATCATTCCGTACATCAGCGAGGCAGCAACAATCCAAGGCAACATATCCCAGCCGAATGAGATAGCAGCGCTTTCATCCTCAAGTGAAAATTGGAAGAAATATGTGATAAGGAAGGCAGCCAATGGCGTAAGAAATACCTGACAAAAAGCAATGATGGTCAACCAAACTCTGGGGATGAGCGTTTTCCGGCGCGCATACCTCCCCATGGGTGACGCTGATTCAATCCCATCTCAAAGATTGCCCCTCTGAATTGGAGAAAATCGACGGTTTTGGTAATGCAAGTTGAGGCCGTCATTCTTCTTCAGTAACAGGAATCTGATCGAAATAAGTCAGTACAGAATGCCCATCTGTCAACAGGAGATAGAGAAATCCAAAAGGTCGACGATCGATTCGTTTTCGGCCGAGATCTGGCCGGAGCATATCGGAGAGTTTTGAATTACAATTGGGACAATAAACTCCAGAGACACCCCAATGCGGAGAAGCCCAGTTGCAACAGCTATCAGAACTTTCAGCCTTGTCAGCGAGAACCTGCAATTCAACAGCCATTTCCTTCGTCCAAGGAGGTGACATGCCGCCAACAAAATACTGCAGGCGATTGAGGATAAGCCAACTGCTGGAGACCCAAAGTCCGAACCCAAAAGCTGCATTGCCCCAACGAACTGAGGCAATACCAAGTACCAATGGGAGTATGACAACGACAAGCCCCATCCAATAGAACATGCGCATGTGTAGAACACGCTGAGTGAGGTGAGGTGACAATGGTAAAGGCTCTGGGTGGGGCGGCAGTTTCGTGTTAAAACCACGAGTCCTAGACAACATCAAAAACGGAAAACGAGGCAAGAGTGTTCCAAAAAGAATCCCGAGAAGAAAGAATCCTGTAGCAGATAACAAACTCATGCATTCACCTACTCGTTCGACTGGAGGCGAAGAAGTGTCTTTTCAACAATGTCCATGCCCTTACTGATGTCTTCCTGACTGATGGTGTAAGCGAAACGTAAGTGCCCTTCACCGGATGGTCCGAAAGCCGAACCTGGCGAGCAAAGCACGCCGTCACGAAGCAACTCCATTGCGACTTCTTGTGAGGTCATATTGGGGACATTGACCTTAGGGAACACATAAATTGCACCCTTTGGTTTGTGACATTCGACTCCTGGCATAGCGTTCAATCGGTTGACGATTAACTCGCATCGTTGTCTAAACTCTTCAGCTAGAACATTCGGATAATCACCAGCCTCGTCCATTGCAGTAAGAATTGCATATTGCATTGCATCATTTGAGCACGCCGTAATGTAATATTGCATCTTGATTATCTGCTGCATAGCCTCACGGTTTGTAGAAGCGATGTAACCCATTCTCCAACCCGTCATAGCAAAGGTTTTGGAAAACGAGTTGACGACAAGTACACGATCGTAATCAGTCCCCATAAAAGAGACATGAGGGCCATCAAAAACGATTCGGTCATACACTTCATCGGAAATAATCCAAAGATTGTGCCGTTTTGCAAACTCGAGCAATCGATCACGTTGTGAATCGTTGAGCGTTCCGCCGGTAGGGTTGCTCGGGAAGTTGTACAAAATCGCAACGGTGTTTTCATCGACAAGCGATTCAAGATGGTCTACATTAGGAATGAACTCGTCCTCAAACAGACACGAGTAATAGCGCGCAGTCCCTCCTGCAATGGTCACGTCTGGCCCATAGAGTGGGAAATATGGTTCAGGAAGCAATACATTGTCTCCGGGATTAACCAGGGTCAAAAATAAATTGAGAAGTGCATTGGTACCGGACATGGTAATGCAAACGTTACCCTCGTCCATACCCGGTTGATAGGATTCCCATGAGTCAGCAATTTTTTGACGCAGTTCAGGCAAACCTGCGGTAGTCGTATACTTGTTACGGCCGTCCAACATTGCTTGATGAAAGGCTTCGATGGCGATTGGTGGTGGCTGAAAATCGGGCTCCCCAAGACCGAACGAAATTACGTCGTCTCCGGCGAGGTCAAACATTTTGCGAACACCTGTAGGCTGAATACTCAATGCTCTGTCACTGAATGTTCGCATGTTATCACCGAATCAAGTGGTCCTTTTGAAGGCGAGGCCAATATTGAATCTCCGTATCGTCATTTCCCATCGCCGATCTCGGCTACCAGAACACCATCGATGACTTCAGCCATCTCAGTATCTTCGGCAATTGCCGCATCGATTGAAGCGTTTGATTCCTTCGTTGAGATGCCCAATGGAGCATCCGTTCGAGAGTTCCAAAGAAGAACGATTACAATGATGCTAAGCAGAATGAAATAGCCACTTGTAGGCAGTGCAGCAAACAAGCCTGACGCTTGGTTTGAGACACCCTTACCGGTACCCATCACTGAAACCGAGACCGGAAGGGATTGGACTGCTTGTTCGTTGAGAGCACGGAACTCTACCGTTTGGTTTCCTTCCGCCAAAGCATCTAGGTCGAGCGCTACAATCCACGTGAACCGTTCCAATGCCGCCAATTGACTGCTTGTTTCATCAAATGCTGCACTCTTCCATTCCCCATCACCGATTCGGTATTCAACCGCTGAAATGGTTCCAGCCTGGCTCCAAGCCATTCCCTCAATGATATGAAGTCCGTTGGACGCATTGATTGAAGAGTTGGTCACGTGAACTTGAGCATATACATCGATTGAACCAGTAAGGTTTTGTTCCTTGAGCATAAGTGCCATCTTGGTCGCTTCGTAAGCATCAGCCATGCCCCATCCGAAATCACGGTTCCAGAACGGGTCCACATCTGGTTGAGTCGGTTCTCCACGGCGTTCTGCAGTGAGTTTGATGATTTCTTTCATCTCAGCCGGAGAGAGGTCTGGATTCGCTTCAATCATCAAAGCGAGGATGCCCGAGACGGCAGGAGTAGCGTACGATGTCCCCGAGCCTCGACCAGTGTAGCCGTTATTGGATGCGTCATCGCCGAGGAAATTGTTGCACAAGCCACTGGTCACGCAGCCTTCGGCTTGGATGATGTTGGTACCTGGTGCAGTAATTTCAGGCTTGAGTTCGTTGAGAGGGTTTCCATCACCGTTGTCCCTGCGAGGACCGCGAGAGGAATAATCTGCAATCGTGTCGTCTTGTCGGTCGACAGTGTTGCGGTCATCGGTCGCCCCGACGGTGAGTGAGAGGTCAGAAGAACCCATACCAGACAAACCATCGTTGGAAGGGCCATCGTTTCCTGCAGCTACACTGACAATAATCCCTGCTTCCATGGCTTCATTGAGGATTTGGCTGTGCATGTCGTTACCGTCCGAACCTCCGCCTTCATGAGAAGTGATGCCCCAAGAGAGAGACAAGATATCAATTCCATAGTTTTCGCCATCAGCACCTTGCCATTCGGTGTCTTTGTTGTCGATAATCCATTGGATACCGTTCATTGCGGATTCATAAAATTCCTGTTCGAGAACATAATTTTCAAACGGTCCTGCACCCGCATCAGTTCCAATTCGAACATCGACGAGTGCTGCATCTGGAGCTGAACCGTAAAATTCGGTTTGCGCTCCACTTGCGTCGATTCCAGTCGCAGCTGCCATGCCCATACATGCAGTTCCGTGTTGATTACCGTCATCAGGGTCAAACGTGCCGTCGGTTTCTCTGAAACCCCCGCCTGCTGCAATACAAATCGGATCAGAAGGTGTGTAACAAACCGCATCGTATCCTGCAACGAACTTTTCGCTGAGCCCAGGATGTTCGTTATCGACGCCGGTGTCAACCATAGCGATATTTACTCCTGCTCCCGACACGCCGAGGTCCCAAGCACCCATAGGATAGAAACTGGAATTACTCGCTTTAACTGCAGGAGTTTGAACATCACCATAGAAGACTACGTTACCGTATTCTTCAACCATAACTACATCATCAAGCGCAGCGAGAGTGGGGGCAAGTGTCGTATTGACTTGTCCCAAAAGAACCCCGTTTACTGATTCAAGGACATCGACATCATTCAGTCCAAGGTTCGACAAGGCAGCGAGGTGAACATCAGTCACATCAGTTTGATACACCAGCGCAGTTCCGGTAACGCCGATTCTCGATTCTATAGAGTCGTGAATTTCGTTGCGATCTAGGTCCAGTGAGGTCCGCTCCCACCATGGAGTGTTGTCTTCGACCCAATTCGGAGATGTTTGTTGAGGGATATCGAATGTATGTCCAGATTGAATCCATTGAATGCCCTCTGAATCGACGGAATCCCATGATGAGCGTTCAGTGTCGTTCGAAACAGTGAGAGATCCGGTAACTGGCCCCATGAGAAGGGCAAAAAGAAGCAAGGCAATCGGTCGGCGCATAGACATCCCAAACAGTCCTCGAAGGCATAATTGAAGAACATATGCCTCTTATGAAATGTTGAAACTACGTCAAACACAGAAAAA